>NZ_JABBXF010000178.1 GCF_013030945.1 Streptomyces morookaense
GCCGGGAGCGCAGGCCACGGCGCGACAAGGGTGGCGCGACCGTTCCGGTCGCTGCAAACCCGGGTTTTTGCGTCAGGGATGGAAGCCCGCCAGGGCGGAGACAGCTTCGCTGGCTCCGTTCACGACAGCCCGCCCCGCCAGGGGGACGCCCGGAAAAGGCATAAGCAGGAGAACAACAAAACAGACAATAATCAGGGCAGCAGTAATCAGAGTCAGAGCAGTAATCAGAGTCAGAGCAGGAGGAAAAAGAGAATAATCAAAGGGAAGGTGATGTGATTTCTGGTAAGTCATAAACAGAGAAGGCGGGGGAAAAGAACGGGCGCCGCAGGCGC
>NZ_JABBXF010000179.1 GCF_013030945.1 Streptomyces morookaense
GAACAACAACATCATCAGTAACAGACAAATGACAGGTCTGAAAAGACAGAAGCCCCCATCAGAACGTCCGCGTAATGAAAGGGGCGGCGCGTGAGCGCGGCCCCTTTCAGCGCCACCGGCGCGCGGTTTTTTCCCGGCGCGGACAGACGGGCATTTATCCTCCCGCCAGCCCTGTGTCATCAGGCACGCAAACGAATAATCATCGTCGGGACATCGGTATAAGCAAACGTGCCGCGCGGCAGCTCCTCGCGGACGTCAGAAAACGGTAACAGCTTCTCCTGCTGGCGTGGCCCGTTGAGACAGACGGCAACCAGAACGCCCCCCGGACGCAACAGGGAAAAAGCCCGCAGGATATGCCGGATATCCTGCCCGTGACTGAACGGCGGATTCATAATGATCCGGCTGTAATACTGCACCGGCTGCCATTCCATGAAGTCGCCACACTGTACCCTGACACCGTTAAAATTTTCCCGCAGATACCGGACCAGCCCGCTGTTAATCTCCACCGCATCACACATGGCCTCCGGCGCGGTATCCCGAATCGCCCGCAGTATGGCCCCGGTGCCGGCAGAGGGTTCCAGAATGTGATCACGGTTGCTGATTTCCGCCAGCGTCACCAGGCGATCACAGATCGGGGCAGGACTCACAAAAAGCTGAGATTCAGCCCGGATTTCAGCAACCGGCGCGGCGTTATCCAGCCTTGCGCGCATCAGCCGGATACGTTCTCTTAACTGACTGTGCATATCATTATCTCCGTCATCCCCCGGGGATTTCCCGGGGGGATATACCTTATTTCTGTGGGATTTCCGTGATTTTCATGTCGGTGATATACACATTCACCAGACGGAAATTATTGTCCATTGTGCGGCGGTAGCGGTATGCCCCGTGGTCTTCTGCTTCTTCCACACTGCGCACGGCCTTACAGTCCCGGGGCAGGGCGGCCCACTGCGCCTTTGTCATTTCCCGGAAACCTTCCCCCGGATAGTTGACTACCGGCGGACGCTTCGCGGCCTGACTGGCGACGGCAGCCTCTTCTGCCGATGGTGCTTTGTAGTCCGTGATGCGATCGGGCGTCACTTTCATCGTGCCGCTGTACCCGAGAAAACTGTAATTTGGCGTTGTGACTGAACTCACCGCCCCGTTGCTTTTGTTCACGCGGATGATAGTCAGCCACTCGCCCCGGCTGAAAACCTGTCCGCCCGGCTCAAAATCCTGTGTCCGGGTAACCACGCCGCCGCTTTCGTCCAGCATGGCACGCTCATAGATCAGGCGGTTCTGATAGTGGTTAACCCAGCGTTGCTGATGCTGAATCTGCCGTTCATGACAGCGGATCGCAATTTCGCGGGCCTGCTCCGTGGTGATGATGTCATCATCCAGGGCCGACCATAACGACCGGCTCCCTTCATACTGGCTTTTTTCTGCCGGGCGCGGATACGTATCCAGCGGGAAACAGGCGCTGATATGGTCATGACTGCTGATGAGTTTTGCCATATTCAGATCCAGCGATTCAGCCCGCCACATCGTCAGATATTTCTGCGACTGTGCGATGGTCTTTTCAGCCTTGCGCAAATCAGCTTCGATTTTTTTGATACGACGCCAGCGAACGTCCGGGCGTTCTTTATACTTCGCGTGAAGCAGTGCCGACCGCGCCCGTTCTTCCCAGTATTCCGCACGTTCAAAGAGCATCACGGCACGTTTCATGCCGTTTTCAATACGCTGCGCATCACGACGGGCGCGGCGTTCGCTGTGATGCCCCACAAGAATGGGCTGACCGGGCGGGATCATCGCGGCCAGTCTTTCCACTTCATCAAGTGCCTGTGCGGATTCACTGGCCCGCTTTCCGCTGTATCCGGTAAACCGCTCCGCCCGTGCTTCCTGACGTTCAGCGAGCGTGCTGTCTTCATCCTCAATCTCTCCGGCAAGTGAGAGGAGCACGTCTTCCCGGCCCGGTGTCCAGGCTGGCGCGACAAACAGCGCCTGTCTGGGTGCCCAGCGGAAACCGGCATCATGCACTTTTTTATACGTCTCCGGGTCAAGACGTGACGCGGCATACAGGCGCAGTTTGTTGTCATCCGGTGAGTAGGTCGCGCGGTACATCTGCACAGGGCTGGCGGCTTCCGGGGCGGTCATGGTGATTGCAGCTAATGTCATAAAATGTTCTCCTTCCGTCTGTTGCCGCCCCTCGCGGGGCGGCTCACCTCATCAGTTAAAAGCGCGTTTCAGTTCGAGTGTGCGGAGCACCTGCCCGAAAGCCGTATTTTTCATGGCGGGGATGTGTACACCACGTCCCCGGTGAAAACTCCGGGCAATGTGTCGCCCGAAGGCTTTCAGCACGGGGTCAATTTCCGGCGCGGGGATGTCTTCGCGTCTGAAACGGGGATGACGGCGGGGCTTTACAGCCGCTGCGGAAGGTGAAACAATACTTACCGTCATAAATGAAACTCCTTATGACTGTTGAATGGAACCGCAGAAACTGCTCGAACAGTTTTTGCGGTGTGGATTAAGCAGGTCCTCCCCGGCCTGCTTTTTTCATATCTGCGTCTGACGTTCTCCGGTGTTTTCCTCCTTCTGTTCCTGCGTTCTCATTACCTGCCAGCCGGATGACTGACAGAACAAATAAATGCGTATTGCCGGAGCCTGAAATAAATCCTGATTTTTAAAGAACATCACCCGTTGAGTTTCGGGAGCCGCGGTTTTGACGTTTCGCGGGAACCTGCTGCTGTATTCCCTGTGGTATGAACTTCACCCGTTTGAGAACCTTCGCCGCAAGGGGCATCACTGC
>NZ_JABBXF010000018.1 GCF_013030945.1 Streptomyces morookaense
TGGCGGCCGGCACCGGCGTCCTGCCCGCCCCCTTCGGGCGCGGCGGCCGCGAACCGGCGCCCGCCACGAGCGTGGTGGCCGACAGCGACACCGAGACCGGCGCCCCCGCCACCGGCGCACCCCGCACCGGCCCGTCGCACGGCACCGCCGGCGACGGGCACGGCCGCAGCACGGCACCGTCGGCCCCCGGCAGCGCCACGCCCGTCCCCGGTACGGGCAGCACCGCGCCCGACGCCGCGCCCGGCACCGTCACCCCGACGCCCACGCCCCCGGCACAGGACCGGGATCCCGGCAAGGACGACGGCCGCAAGGGCGACGACGGCCACCCGGCCGTGATCGCCAAGCTGTGCCGCGACTACGTGGACGCCACCCGGCGCAACAGCGGCAAGGGCGTCGACAACGACACCCTGAGCGCCCTGGAGCGCGCCGCGGGCGGCGCCGCCGTGCGTGCCTACTGCGACCACGTGCTGGGCACCTCCACCAGTGGTGGCGGCTCCGACGACCAGGGCGAGGACACCCAGGGGAACAGCGGCCTGCACAACCCCCTGCGCTCCGTCCCGCACCCGCTCGTCGGGCTCCCGGACCTCTCCCGGACGCCGGGTGTGACGTTTTCGGAGCCCCTGGCGCTGTAGAGAATGAGCCGACTGGTCATCGGCAGAGCGCAGGAGCCGGAGTTCCCCCCATACCGTCGGCTCCGCGCATGTGGCGCGGGCGGGACTCTTCCCCCGGTCCTGCCCGCGCCCCCCCTCCTCCCCTTCGCATGTCCTCGTGTCCCGGCGCCGCACGGGACGCCCGCGCCTACAGTGGCTGTGGGAGGAGTGAAGCCATGGCACACGAATCCGAGTCGGCGCTCGAGTCGGTCGAGGACACGTCCCGCCTGAGCGAGTCCGGACTGCCGGTCGAGCCGGTCTACGGCCCGCAGGACCTCGCGTCCTGGGACCCCGGGAAGCAGTTGGGCGAACCCGGCGCGTACCCCTACACCCGCGGCGTCCACCGCACCATGTACACCGGCCGCCCCTGGACCATGCGCCAGTACGCCGGCTTCGGCACCGCCGCCGAGTCCAACGCCCGCTACCGGCAGCTCATCGCCCACGGCACCACCGGACTGTCCGTCGCCTTCGACCTGCCGACGCAGATGGGGTACGACTCGGACGCGCCGCTCGCCCGCGGCGAAGTGGGCCGGGTGGGCGTGGCCGTCGACTCCGTCGACGACATGCGCGTCCTCTTCGACGGCATCCCGCTCGGCGAGGTGTCGACGTCGATGACCATCAACGCCCCTGCCGCGCTGCTGCTGTTGCTCTACCAGCTCGTCGCCGAGGAGCAGGGCGTCCCCGGCGACCGCCTCACCGGCACCGTCCAGAACGATGTCCTCAAGGAGTACATCGCCCGCGGCACCTATATCTTCCCGCCCGCCCCCTCGCTGCGCCTGACCGCCGACATCTTCCGCTACTGCCAGGCGGAGCTGCCCCGTTGGAACAGCATCTCCGTATCCGGCTACCACATGGCCGAGGCCGGTGCCTCGCCCGTGCAGGAAATCGCCTTCACCCTCGCCGACGGCGTCGAGTACGTCCGCGCGGCCGTGGCGGCCGGCATGGACGTCGACGACTTCGCCCCGCGCCTGTCCTTCTTCTTCGTCGCGCGCACCACGCTGCTGGAGGAGGTCGCCAAGTTCCGTGCGGCGCGCCGCATGTGGGCCCGGCTGATGCGCGAGGAGTTCGGGGCGAGGAACCCCAAGTCGCAGATGCTGCGCTTCCACACACAGACGGCGGGCGTGCAGCTGACCGCGCAGCAGCCGGAGACGAACCTGGTCCGCGTCACCGTCCAGGCCCTGGCCGCGGTGCTCGGCGGCACGCAGTCCCTGCACACCAACTCCTTCGACGAGGCCATCGCCCTGCCCACGGCCAAGGCCGCCCGGCTCGCCCTGCGCACGCAGCAGGTGCTGGCCCACGAGACCGATGTGACGGCGACCGTCGACCCGTTCGCCGGTTCGTACGCGATCGAGTCGATGACGGACGACATCGAGAGCGCGGCCCTGGAACTCATGGACGAGGTGGAGTCGCTCGGCGGCGCCGTCGCCGCGATCGAGCGCGGATTCCAGAAGAACGAGATCGAGCGCAACGCGTACCGGATCGCGCAGCAGACGGACAGCGGAGACCGGGTGGTCGTGGGCGTCAACCGGTTCCGCCTGGACGAGGAGGAACCGTACGTCCCGCTGCGCGTGGACCCGGCGATCGAGGCCCGGCAGCGCGAGGGCCTGGAGCGGCTGCGCGCGGAACGGGACGGCAAGGCGGTGACCACGGCGCTGGGCGAGCTGCGCAAGGCGGCGGAGGGGAAGGGAAAGGGGAAGCAGCCGAAGCCGAATGTCCTCCACCCCATGAAGGACGCCCTGCGCGCCCGCGCCACCGTCGGCGAGGTGTGCGGGGCGCTGCGCGAGGTGTGGGGTGCGTACACCCCGGGCGAGTCGGTCTGACGCCCGCGGTCCCGGGCCTTCCGCGGGTGGGTCACACTGGTGAGATGTCCTCTCCCCGCCGGGCCTGCCCCGTTTGCACCCGCGAGATCGCCGTCGTCGGCGGCCGCTTCGCCCGTCACGACCCGCCCGGCCGCCGTGTCGTCTCCTACGAACTGACCTCCTGCCCCGGCTCGCGCCGCTCGGCCCCGCTGCTGTCGACGGAACCGAGGCTGTTCGACCCGGAGGAACCGCCGATGGCAGGACAGCAGCAACTGTTCTGACTGTTTGGGGCCGGCTCTTGGGACAGAGGACGTCACCGGCCGGCCGCTCCCCGTCCGCCAGGAACCGGCTGACGGCGCGGTGGGCACTTGCCCATCCGGCAGACCTTTTCCCTGAGGGCGGGGACAGCCCCCCCGATCCGAACGACTTGAAACCGTCAAGATGGCCGGCCGGGTGTTGATCTTGAGTAGGGGGCCGGGTGCAGAATGTGACCATCCGTTTCCGATCCAAGGAGTCACCATGTCGCGACGCGCGTTACGCCTCGGTCTGGCCGCCATGACGGCCATAGGCCTCACCGCCTCCGCGGCCCCCGCCGCCACCGCTGCCGAATCGACGGCAACCACGTGCCACAAGGGCGAGTTCTGCCTCTTCAGCGGCGCGCACCAGACCGGGAAGATCCTCTACCGGGTCGACGCCAAGGTCACCAAGAACGGTTTCACCTTCCCCGAGGTCGACGCCCTCGACCCCGTGATCACGCCCCGCTCGGCGTACAACCCCATCCCGGACGACTTCGGCTGCATCGTGCGCCTCAACGACCGGACACACTTCGCCGGTTCCGAGCAGGAGATCGACGGCTTCGGGGCGAAGGAGCTGAGCGGCGCACCGGTCGGCTCGATGGTGAGCGACTGCGGCTGACGGGCCGCGCGGGGCCGTACCTGGCCGTTTTCACCGTTACCTCGTCAACTGCCGTACCAGTAACCTGTGTTCGAGAACACGAAGGGGGATCGTGTGATTCGTGAGACAGGGTTGAAGGCAGAGAGGCCGGACGGACTCGACGGACTCGACAGGCTCGGCGACCAGGTGCGTGCCCTCGCCTCCGGCGACGTCACCTCCCGCGAGCTCGTCGAGCGCTCGTTGCGCCGGATCGCGGCGACGCAGCCGACGCTCAACGCGTTCCGGCGCGTGCGGGCGGAGGCCGCACTGGAGGAGGCCGACGAGGCCGACCGGCTGCTGGCGGCGGGGGAGCGCAGACCGCTGCTGGGGGTGCCCGTCGCCGTCAAGGACGACATGGACGTGGCCGGGGAGCCGACCGCCTTCGGGTGTCCGGGCGACTTTCCGCCGCAGCACGCCGACAGCGAGGCCGTGCGCCGGCTGCGGGCCGCGGGGGCCGTGATCGTCGGCAAGACCAATACCCCCGAACTGGGGCAGTGGCCCGTCACCGACGGGCCCGCGTTCGGGGTCACGCGCAACCCGTGGAGCCCGGAGCACACGCCCGGCGGGTCCTCCGGAGGGTCGGCCGCGGCCGTCGCCGCCGGGCTCGTCGCGGGGGCGCTGGGGTCGGACGGAGCCGGCTCGGTCCGGATCCCGGCCGCGTGGACGCACCTCGTCGGGATCAAGCCGCAGCGGGGGCGGATCTCCACCTGGCCCGAGCGCGAGGCGTTCCACGGCATCACCGTGCACGGGCCGCTGGCGCGGACGGTCGCCGATGCGGCGCTGCTGCTGCAGGCGGTGAGCGGCTCGCACGCCGGGGACGTGCACCGGCCGCGGGCCGTCGACGTCGAGGCGGCCGCCCGGCGCGAGCCGGGGCGGCTGCGGATCGCGCTCTCCCTGCGGCCCGCCTTCGCCGCCGTGCGGCACTGGCTCTCGCCCGCCGTGCGCGAGGCGACGGTGCGCACGGCCGAACGGCTGGAGGCGCTGGGGCACGAGGTGGTGGAGGAGGAGATCGCCTACGGGCCGATCGGACTGACCTTCCTGCCGCGGGCCATGGCGGGAGTGCGGGACCTGGCGCTGCAGGTGCCCGATCCGGCGCTGCTCGACCCCCGGACACGGGCCACCGCGCGGAGCGGCCGGCTGCTGGACGCGGCCGGGCTGCTGCGGCTGGCGCGGGCGGCCGAGGCGCCGCTGCGGCGCCGGGTGGGGGAGATGTTCGGGCGGTACGACGTCCTGCTCACGCCGACGACGGCGGTGCCGCCGCTGCGCACCGGCGATCTCGCGGGGCTCAACACCCGTGACACGGATGCCGCGATGACCGCGGCGTGTCCGTACGCCTGGCCGTGGAACGTGCTGGGGTGGCCGGGGGTGAGCGTGCCGTCGGGGTTCACGGAGGGCGGGCTGCCGATGGGCGCCCAGCTGCTCGGTCCGGCGGGCGGGGAACCGGTGCTGGTGTCGCTGGCGGCGCAGTTGGAGGCGGAGCAGCGGTGGGACGAGCGGTGGCCCGGCGGTGCCGGGCGGGCCGCGGACCCGGTCTCAGCGGGGCGCGCCGCTTGAGATCAGCAGCAGGGCCGCGACGGCGGCGAGCGGGATGAGGATCACGAGGGCGAGACCCTTGGGGTTGCTGCGGTGGTACACCCAGCGTTTGCCGTAGCGCTGGCGCGCGGGGCGCGCAGGGCGCGTGAAGCGGTTCTGGTGGCGCATGGGACTGAGGGTACGGATGGGGGGTTGGCGGTGCGTGGGTGACGTGGGCCGGATGGGGCAAGTGACCCCGTCCGGCCCCGCTATGGCGCCAGGACGTCCAGCTCCGCCATCGCGCCCGTCGCAATCTCCCGCGTCAGCCGCTCCGCGGCCTCCGCGTCCCGTTCCCGTACTGCCTCCGCCACCCTGACGTGCAGGGTGACCGCCGCCGGGTCGGGGTCCGTGAACATCACATGGTGGTGGGTGCGGCCCGTGAGGACCTCGGCCACCACGTCGCCCAGGCGCGCGAACATCTCGTTGCCGGAGGCGCGGAGGATCACGCGGTGGAAGGCGATGTCGTGCACCAGGTAGCGCTCCAGCTGCTGGCCGCGCGAGGTGGCGACCATCCCGAGGGCGTGCTCGGTGAGTTCGGCGCACTGCCCGGGCGTGGCGAGACGGGCCGCGAGGCCCGCGGCCACCGGTTCGACGGCCGAGCGCAGCACGGTGAGGGAGCGGAGCTGGCGGGGGCGGTCGGGGCCGGCCAGCCGCCAGCGGATCACCTGGGGGTCGTAGACGTTCCACTCGTCGGCCGGCAGGACGGTCACGCCGACCCGGCGCCGGGAGGCGACCAGGCTCATGGACTCCAGGACGCGTATCACCTCGCGCACCACCGTGCGCGAGACGTCGAACCGCCTCTCCAGCTCGTCCGTGCGCAGCACCGTGCCCGGCGGGTAGTCGCCCGCCGTGATCGCGGGTCCGAGGGAGTCCAGCACGCGCGCGTGCAGTCCCTGGCCTCCCTGTCCCTGCTTGCTCATGGGATCAGCCTACGGGCCGGGCTCCCGGACGATTAAGTATGACGTTTACGTCACAGTGTCTTGAATACGTCGTACTCATAAAGTTCAGTGTCCTCCATGTCGACGGAGACGGAACCCCGGACGGAACCCCGCGTCATCGTGGTGATGGGCGTGGCAGGAACGGGCAAGACCACGGTCGGGCCCCTCGTGGCGGAGGCACTCGGTGTGCCCTATGCCGAGGGCGACGACTTCCACCCGGCCGCCAACATCGCCAAGATGTCGGCCGGGATTCCGCTGGACGACACCGACCGCGCCCCCTGGCTCGACGCCATCGGCGACTGGGCGCGCGGGCGGGCCGGGCTGGGCGGCGTGGTCAGCTGCTCGGCGCTCAAGCGCGCGTACCGCGACCGGCTGCGGGCCGCGGCCCCCGGGCTCGTCTTCCTCCACCTCGCCGGCGACCGCGAGCTGATCGCCGGCCGGATGGCCGCCCGCAAGGGCCACTTCATGACCACCCGGCTGCTGGACTCCCAGTTCGCCACCCTCGAACCGCTCGGGGCCGACGAGGCAGGCATCACCGTTGATGTCGCGCCCGAAGCGGCCGTCATCGCCGAGCGGGCGGCCGCCGCCCTGCGGCGCCTCTGACCGTACCTTCCACCCCCCCTCCATCCCCCTCAACTTCCCCCCTAGGAAAGCCCCGTGAGCACTCTCAGCGTCGAGATGCTGGCCGCGGACGCACCCGCCCCGATCACCTCGGCGGGACACGCACAGCTGGGCATCGCCGTTCTCGTCGGCATCGCCGTCATCGTCCTTCTCATCAGCCGCCTCAAACTGCACGCCTTCCTGTCGCTGACGATCGGTTCGCTCGTCCTCGGCGCGGTGGCGGGTGCCCCGCTGGACAAGGCCATCGCCAGCTTCTCGGCCGGGCTCGGCTCCACCGTCGCCGGTGTCGGCGTGCTCATCGCGCTGGGCGCGATACTCGGCCGGCTGCTCGCCGACTCCGGCGGCGCGGACCAGATCGTGGACACCATCCTCGGCCGCGCGAGCCGGAGTTCGATGCCCTGGGCGATCGTGCTGATCGCCGGGGTCATCGGCCTGCCGCTGTTCTTCGAGGTCGGCATCGTGCTGCTGATCCCCGTGGTGCTGCTGGTCGCCAAGCGGGGCGGGCACTCGCTGATGCGGGTCGGGATCCCCGCACTGGCGGGCCTCTCCGTGATGCACGGGCTGGTGCCCCCGCATCCCGGGCCGCTGGCCGCCGTCGACGCCATCCACGCCGACCTCGGTGTGACCCTGGCCCTGGGCGCGCTGATCGCGGTGCCCACGGCCGTGATCGCGGGGCCGCTGTTCTCCCGGTACGCGGCCCGGTGGGTCGACATCGCCCCGCCGGAGAAGCTGATCCCGCAGCGCCCCTCCGAGGACCTGGAGCGGCGCCCCGGGTTCGCGGTCACCGTCGGGACGGTGCTGCTGCCCGTGGCGCTGATGCTGGGCAAGGCCCTGGTGGACGTCGTCGTGGACGACCCCAAGAACCATGTGCAGCGCGTCGCGGACGTCGTCGGCTCGCCGCTGATCGCCCTGCTCGCGGCCGTGCTGGTCGGCATGGTCACGCTGGGCCGCGCCGCCGGCTTCGGGCGCGACCGGATCGCCGGGACCGTGGAGAAGTCCCTCGGGCCCATTGCGGGGATCCTCCTGATCGTGGGTGCGGGAGGCGGCTTCAAGCAGACGCTGATCGACGTCGGTGTCGGACGGATGATCCTGGACTTCTCCAAGGACTGGTCGGTGTCGGCCCTCCTGCTGGCCTGGCTGATCGCGGTCGGCATCCGGCTGGCGACCGGCTCGGCCACGGTGGCCACCATCTCGGCCGCCGGCCTGGTCGCCCCGCTGGCCGCCGATATGAGCACCACGCACACGGCCCTGCTGGTCCTGGCCGTCGGCGCCGGGTCGCTGTTCTTCTCCCACGTCAACGACGCGGGGTTCTGGATGGTGAAGGAATACTTCGGCATGAGCGTGGGACAGACGCTCAAGACGTGGTCGCTGATGGAAACGCTGATCTCGGTGGTGGGGCTGGGGTTCGTGATGCTGCTGTCGGTGGTGGTGTAGGGGCCGGGCCCCGGTGGCACAGGAGGTGTGGGGCCCCGTCCGGGGCCCCGCTGCCGTTACCCCATCACCTCCGCCAAGTACCGCTCCACGTCCGCCGGTTCGTCCGTCGCGACCGCGACATACCCGTCCGGGCGGATCAGAAACAGCCCCGAGCCGTAAGCCGACTTGGCGTGGCCCTCCCGGTCGAAGAGGTCCGGGGCCGGGCCGCCTATGCGGTAGATGCGGACGCCGGGCACCTCGGCGGCAGCCGGTATCGCCCCCGTTCCCGACAGGTCCAGCAGTGTGAAGTGCGGGCCCCTGAAGGCGTCGAAGAGGCGGAAGACCTCGCCCGAGCCGTTGCGGCAGGGGGCGTCGGGAGCGCGGTCGCCGGCATGGAGGGCGTCGTCCGGGACGGCGTCGCGGTGCTCCCGGGACAGCGCGCTCTCCCGGTAGTTCAGGTCCAGTTGGTGCATCTCGCTGCCGCGGCGGCTGAGGCCGTCGGCGGTCGTGGAGCGGTCCTTGTGGTGCTGGCGCGTGCTCAGGCCCAGGACGTCCGCCGCCACCCGCGCCCGCTCCTCGTCATAGGTGTCGAGCAGGGCGTCCGGTGCGCCTCCCCGCAGCACCGCGGCCAGCTTCCAGCCCAGGTTGTACGCGTCCTGGACACTGGTGTTGAGGCCCTGGCCGCCCGCGGGGGAGTGGATGTGGGCGGCGTCCCCCGCGAGGAAGACGCGGCCGGTGCGGAAGCGCTCCGCCATGGCGGCCCGCGGCCGGTAGACCGAGGCCCAGCTCACTTCGGTCACCCGCAGGTCCGGCAGGCCCGTGCGGCGGGCGATCGTGCGGGTCAGGGCCTCCGGCGTGGCGTCGCGCGCCACGTCGGGGTCGAAGGCCGGGTCCTTGAAACGGATGAGGAGCTGGAACGCCTCCGTGCCCTCCAGGCCCCGCAGGGCGATGAAGCCGTCCTCCGCCGCCGGCCACATGTGCCAGTGGTCGCGGTCGAGCTCGCCCTCCAGCGTCAAGTCCACGATCAGCGCGGCCGTTTCGTCGACCTGCTCGCCGGCGAAGGCCGTGCCCAGCGCCCTGCGCACCGTGCTGCGGCCGCCGTCCGTACCGACCAGATATGCCGCGCGGACCGTCTCCGCCGAACCGTCGGCACCGAGCAGTGTCGCCGTCACACCGTCCGCGTCCTGCGTGAAGTCCGCCAGCCCGGTGCTGAAGTCGGCCGTGCCGCCCAGCTCTTCGAGCCGCGCGTACAGCTCCTCCACCGTCCGCCACTGCGGCACCATCAGGATCTCGGGGTACGGGACGGCCGGTGAGGGCTCGGCCCGTTCCACCAGATCCCATGTGCGGATCCGCTCCGGCCCCTCCCAGGTCTGCACCGGCGGGCACGGCCCGCCCGCGGCCGTGATGGCGCCGATCACCCCCAGGTCGTCGAACACCTCCTGCGTGCGCGGCTGGATGCCCATCCCGCGCGAGCCCGGGAATCCGCGCTCGGCGCGCTCCACCAGCCGGTGCCGGATGCCGCGCCGCTGCAGTTCGATGGCCAGGACCAGGCCGGTCGGGCCTGCGCCCGCGATCAACACCTCGACGTCCGTGTTCGTCACGGAAACCCCCCTTAACGATGTTAAGTTCGCTGCACTATCAGACTGAACTGAACAGCGTTAAGCTGTCAAGGTGGCAACGCGAATCGACCGGGCCCAAGTGGCCGACACCGCACTCCGGTTGCTGAACGACGTGGGTCTCGAAGGTCTCACCCTGCGCCGGATCGCCAAGGAGCTCGACGTCCAGGCACCCGCCCTGTACTGGCACTTCAAGAACAAGCAGGAGCTGCTCGACGAGGTGGCGACGGAGATGATGCGCCGCATGGCCGGGCCCATGCGCTCCGGTGACGGCGGCACCTGGCAGGAGTGCGTGGCCGTCGGTGCCCGCGAGATGCGGCGCTTCCTGCTCCGCTACCGCGACGGCGCCAAGGTGTTCGGCGGCACCCGTTTCACCGACGGCACCTACGCCGGCCCGCTGGAGGGCACCCTGCGCACCCTCGTCGACGCGGGCTTCTCGACGCAGGCCGCGGCCCGCGCCTGGTTCACGGTGCAGACGTACACCATGGGATACGTGATGGAGGAGCAGTCCGTGCACCCCGTGCCCGGCGGGCCGCGGGATCCGGAGTTCGAGCCCGAACAGCGGGCCAAGCGGCTGGACGGGCGGCACCCGTTGTCGTTCGAGGCGGGGGAGGAGCTGTTCGGCGACCTGGATGCGGGGTTCGAAGCCGGGCTGACTGCCGTCATAGCGGGGGTTGAGGCCACCCTGGTGTAGGGCGGATTTTCGGATGCGGGCCGGTGGGGGTTGTTCGCGCAGTTTCCCACGCCCCTTACGGGGCGCCCCCCTTACGGAGCCAGGGCCCTGCGCAGCAGCGGTGTCAGCCGGCGCTCCACCACGCGGTGCATCAGCCACGCCAGTACCAGCATCACCCCGATCGTCATCACGAACACCGCCGCCGACGGCAGGCCGAGCCTGCGGTGCAGTACGCCGATCACCACCCACCCCAGGTGCTCGTGCACCAGGTAGAACGGATAGGTCAGCGCCCCCGCGAACGGCAGCCAGCTCCAGTTCGCCCAGCGCACCTTGCCCAGGGCGATCAGTGCCACGGCCGCGTAGCCCAGCGCCAGCACGGCGATGATGACGTAGGCCGAACGGTACGAGAAATAGTGCGGGTTCGGCGGGTGCCACAGCCCCGCCACCGCGTAGTGCTGCCCGACCAGGAAGCTCATCGCGACGATGCCCCAGGCCAGCGCGTCGTGCCCGAAGCGGTGGACGAGGTACAGGCCGATGCCGCCGATGAAGTACGCCGAGTACTCCGGCATGAACACCACGCGCAGCACCTCCAGATGGGAGGCCGTGGTGATCACCGTCGCCAGGGTCCACCCGGCGCAGAACAGCACGACCCGGTGGCGCGTGGCCCCGGGCAGGACGACGCACAGGGCGAAGAGCGCGTAGAAGCGCAGTTCGGCCCAGAGCGTCCAGCACACGCCGAGCACCCGCGTGGCGCCGACCGGCTGTTGCAGCATGGTCAGGTTGACGAGCGTGTCGCTGGGCGAGACCGTCTTGTACGTCACCCACGGCAGCGCGAACACGAGCGTCACCAGCGCGATGGCCACCCAGTAGGCGGGGTAGAGCCGGGCCACGCGGGAGGCGAAGAAGGAGCGCAGCGGGCGGCCCCAGCCGCTCATGCAGATGACGAAGCCGCTGATGACGAAGAAGATCTGCACCCCGAGGCAGCCGTAGGCGAACGCGCCCGACAGGTGCGGGAATTCGTGGCGCGGCGACCTGCCCCACGCCTGACCGATCTCGCCGTCCCGGCCGCCGTAGTGGTACAGCGCGACCATGAGCGCGGCGATCAGCCGCAGGCCGTCCAGGGCGCGCAGCCGGCCCGCCGCGCCGCCGCTGCCGTGCTGTGCGCCGGCGGCAGGCGCCTGGGCCTCGGTGAGGCGGGGGCCGGGCACGGTGGGGGCTGTCATGAGGAGGGCACCGCCGTCTTCTTGGTCAGCCGCCGCTTCACGGCCCGGGCGCGACGTGCCATGCGCCGGAGCGTCGGATTGCGCGGCAGGAAGGAGAGTGAGGAGGGGACCGCGCCGGGCAGGCCCAGCGATGTGAGGCGGCGCCGTTTGAAGTAGCGCCGGGTGCGGGGTGTCAGGTGGGCCGCGAGATAGCGTTCGGCGGCGGGGCGGAGGTCGGGGAGGATCTGCGGCTGCATCGAGTAACCGACTGCCGCCAGCAGCCCGTTGAGGTCCCCGGTGTCCGGGACGGGCGGCGTCTCGTCGTCCACGTCCGGCAGCAGCGCGTCGACGATCGTCACCGGCACCCGGTTGCTGTTCTGGTACGGCGTGAGCCGCTCCAGCAGCATCTCGGTGCCCGACCGGGCGACCGGCAGGCCGTGGAAGGCCCGTGCCGTGAACAGCGCCGTCGAGAAGCAGGCGACGACCAGCGCCGGCCGCAGCCGCTGGTACACCGTCTCGGCCAGGACGGGGGTGTCCAGCACGGTCAGCTGCGTGCCGAGCCGGTCCGCCTCCTCCTCCAGCAGCCGCGACCAGCGGGCGGGTGCCGACGGGTGGGGCTTGAAGAGCACCGTCCGGTGCCCGCGGCGCACCGCGCCGCGCAGCATCCGCACGTGCAGCCGCTCCTCCTCCTCGGGGGTGAGGATGCCGAGCGCCGACAGGTACTGGCCGAGCAGCAGGGCGGCGCCCTCGGGGGCGTCGTCCGGCAGCTCGGCCGCGTCGGCGAGTTCGGCCAGCACCTTGGCGAAGACCTCGCCCGGGACGATCTCCGGCTCGACGCCGAACTCCGTGAGCAGCAGCGGCTTCAGCCCGGGCACGAGGTCCAGGTGCAGCAGGCGGCGCACGCGGGTGCCGATGAGCGGGTCGAGCTTGCTGCGCGTGGGACCGTAGCTCATCAGGCCGTCGGCGTAGACGTCGAGCGGGGCGCCGGGGAACATCTGGGCAAGCGCCATGGCCGGGTTGACCTGGAGCGACTCCAGGACGATCGTCACCTCGTCGGTGCCGAGCCCCCACAGCAGCCGCAGATGGCGCTCCCAGAGGGGGGTGTCGTCGGGGCGCGGCGACCAGCCGGTGGGGTGGAAGGGGCTGATCGTCTCGTTCCAGGACACGACGGCGTCGAAGCGGGTGCGCAGCCGCTCGAAGCCGGGGGCCTCTTCCAGAGAGGGAGATGTCTCGGGTACGGCAGCCGTGTTGGAGACCACCAACAGGCGGCGGTCGGCGGGCGCGAGCATGCCGGCGTCGAGGGCGGCCGCCAGTGTGGCGGCTCCGTAGAGGGTCGAGGCGAGAAGCAGTTGAGTACGACGCTGCGGCGTCGGCCCTGCGGGGTGTACCGCACCGGGTGTCGTGGCCGTCATCAGGCCGCCACCTCCGCCGGGGCCGGGCGGCGGCGGAGGCGGCGCAGGCGGGCTGCGCGGTCGTCGTCCATGGAATTCAGGGCGTCCTTGAGAAGATCCTGCGGCATGCGTTTCATTGCTGCTGCACTCATCGAACGCAGAGCTTTGGCCACGGCCGGTTCGAAACGTTCGATGCTGCCGAGGTGGTGGGAAATGATGGCGCAATACGTCCGCACGGCCTTGGGCAGGAGCTTTTCCGCGGCGGGATCGCGGGAGGTCTCGTCGATGACCTGGTCGAAAGCGCGAATGAAATCGAGCTGGCGTACGTCGCCGATCTGTGTGAGCGACGAGGAGATTCCGCGCCGGTAGAAAACGCCCAGCAATCCGGCCACCGCGAAGGACTGTGCCTCGCGGTGCAGGCGCCAGATCCACGGGCGGTCCTCGGCGGTGCGCAGTCCGTGCTTGAAGTGCAGGAGCCCTTGGTCCAGCAGGCGGCGGTGGTAGATGCCGGCCCAGGCGTAGGCGTAGTCGACGGACGTCGAGCGGTCGGCCGGGAGTATCGCGTCGCGCGGCCGCAGCGCGACCCCGCGACGGCCGATCGGCACCCGGTGCACGGTGCGGACGGGGCCGGTGCACTGGACGTGGTCGGTGCGCACGAAGTCGACGTCCAACGCCTCGATCTCGGCGAGCAGTCGGGGGTAGTGGCCCGGTGCCAGCCAGTCGTCGCCGTCCAGGAAGGTCAGGTACCTGCCCCGGGCGTGGTCCAGGCCCGTGTTGCGGGCGGTGGCGAGCCCGCCGTTCCTCTCGTGGCGCACGAGCACCGCCCCCGGCAGTTCGCGTGCCGCCCGCTCCAGGATGCCCGGCGTCCCGTCCGTCGAGCAGTCGTCGACGAGAATGAATTCGAAGTCCTCGCGTGCGTTCGCACGCAGGCTGCGCAGCGCGTCCGGAGCATATGTCTGCACGTTGAAGAACGGCACGATGACGGAGAGCTTGACCACTCACGGAACGGTAGGCGGCGCTCCGGCATTTACTCTGACCGCAGCCGGAAGAGCGGGTGAACGAAGCGGGTCGGAACGATGAACCCGGCCTGCGCGTCAACCGATTTGCCGATCGTCGTTGTGCTGTTTACCGATTGTTGCGCCTGCGTTGGGCAACGAAACGGAATGCATTCCTATCGTCGGCGACGTGCCCACACGTACCGAATCCCCGCCGCGGGTCGCCGTGCTCGCGGACTCCGACACGCGATGGAAATGGGGAGCACTCACCGCGCACCGGCTCGTGCCCGGCGCCCGGCCGGACGGGTTCCTGCTGCGGGGGCGGGCCACGCCCACGGTACGGCAGCTCGCCGAAGTCGGCGTCGAGGCCGCCGTGTTGCGTGAGGTCACGGGCGTCGAGTTCGTCCGGTCCATGGACCGGGACCGGTACGAGGTGATCGTGCTCGCGTGCGTCGGCGGCGCCGTCCAGGCCGTGCTGCACGGGCTCGGGCACGCGTGGGCCGGGGCGGCGCGGCGGCCCGTCGTGGTCACCGGCTACGTCGGGGTCGTGTACGAAAAGCTCGCGGACGGGCTGCTGTTGCGGCATGGGGCGGATGTGGTCCTGGCCAACTCCCGGGCGGACGCGGAGCGTTTCCGTGCCGTGTACGCGGGCGCGGGCGCCGGCGCGGAGAGCGTCACCGAGTGCGCCCTGCCGTTCCTCGGGGGCGACCCCTACGGGACCGGACGCCAAGTCCGCCCGTACACCGTGGTGTTCGCCGCCCAGCCCTCGGTGCCGGAGAGCCGTGCCGACCGCATGTACCTGCTGGAACGCACCGTCGGGCACGCCCGGCTGCACCCGGACCGCGAGGTCCTCGTCAAACTGCGCAGCAAGCCCGGAGAGCACACCACGCACATCGAGGAACACCCGTACCAGAAGCTGGCCGCCCGGTTGAAGGGCGGCCTGCCGCCCAACGTCCGCCTGGTGTACGGGCACATGGGCGACGTCCTGGACCGCACCGACCTCCTCGTCACCGTCAGCTCCACCGCCGCCCTGGAGTCCCTGCACCGGGCCGTCCCCACGGCCGTCCTCACCGACCTCGGCATCCGCGAACCCCTCGGCAACCACCACTTCCTCGGCTCCGGCTGCCTCGCCTCCTGGGACGAGCTCGACGCCGGCCTGCTGCCCGCACCCGACCCCGAGTGGACGGCCCGCCAGGGCGTCGCCGTGGGCGTCCCCTACGAGCAGGCCTTCGCCACGGCGCGCCAGCGGGTCGCACACCTCCGCGCACAACCCCAACTCCCGCCGCTCGCCCCCTACTACACCGCGCGCACCGCCCCCGGATACCTCCCCGGCATCCTCGCCCGCCACGGCTTCGACCCCCGCGGCCGCCCCCTCCCCGGCCGAGCCGCCCCCGAACGGCCGGAGAACGCCCTGCGCCGCGTCACCCGCAACGCCCTCCGCGACGCCGCCCGCGGCGCCTACCGGCACGGGGTGCAGCGTGTGGCCCCCGTCATCCGGCGGCTGGGGGAGCTGTGACACCGACCCCGAACCCCTCCGAGGAGCGCACCATGCCCGCCGTCCTGGCCGTCGTCCCCGCCCGCGGCGGCTCCAAGGGGGTGCCCGCCAAGAACCTCGCCCCGGTCGGCGGCGTGCCCCTGGTCGCCCGCGCGGTACGGGCCTGCCGCGCGGCACGCCTGGTCACCGACGTCGTCGTCTCCACCGACGACCCGGCCATCGCCGCCGCGGCCCGCGCGGCGGGCGCGGAGGTGGTCCGGCGCCCGGACGCCCTCGCGGGCGACACCGCCACCAGCGAGGCGGCGGTGCTGCACGCGATGGACGCGTACGAGGCGGCGCACGGCACGCCGGTGGACACGGTTCTGCTGGTGCAGTGCACGAGCCCGTTCCTCACCGGCGAGGACGTCGACGCAGTCGCCTCCGCGGTCGTCGAACAGGGCGCCGACAGCGCGTTGACGGTGGCACCGTTCCACGGCTTCGTGTGGCGGGAGGCCTCCGGCCCGGTTGCGGAGCCGTTCCGTGGCGCCCCGCCCGCCGCCCCGCCCCGTGAGGCCCCCGGCGGTGCCGTCGGCGTCAACCACGACGCGTCCCACCGCCCCCGCCGCCAGGACCGCCCCCAGGACTGGCTGGAGACCGGTGCCGCCTACGCCATGCGTGCCGCCGGGTTCCGTGCCGCCCGGCACCGGTTCTTCGGGCGCACCGAGCTCGTACCGACCGACGCCGCGCGGGTGCTGGAGATCGACGAGCCGCACGACCTCGACCGGGCCCGGGCCCTCGCACCGCTGTTCGGCCCCGGCGCCGGTGACAGCCGGCCCGCCCGTGCCGACGTCGACGCCGTCGTCCTCGACTTCGACGGCACCCAGACCGACGACCGCGTCCTGATCGACGCCGACGGGCGCGAACTCGTCGCCGTCCACCGCGGCGACGGGCTCGGCGTCGCCGCCCTGCGCCGCGCCGGGCTGGAGCTGCTGATCCTCTCCACCGAGACCAACCCCGTCGTCGCCGCCCGCGGCCGCAAGCTGGGCATCCCCGTCGTGCACGGCAGCGCGCACAAGGACCACGCCCTCAAGCAGTGGTGCGAGGAGCGCGGCATCGCCCCCGAGCGGGTGCTCTACGCCGGCAACGACGTCAACGACCTGCCCTGCTTCGGCCTCGTCGGATGGCCCGTCGCAGTGGCGGACGCCCATGGCTCCGTACGGGCGGCAGCCCGCGCGGTCACCTCCGCACCCGGCGGCAGCGGTGCCGTCCGGGAGATCGCCTCATGGCTTCTCGGCCCCGAACTCGGCTCAGGAATCTGACCCCCGCCCCTTCCCCTTAAGGAACCGCCTCACCATGAGTCCCGCCAGCACCGCAGCACGGACCCGCCTCCTCGGCGAGCGGCCCGTCGGACCCGGCCACCCCGTCTACGTCACCGGCGAGATCGGCATCAACCACAACGGCGACCTGGACACGGCGTTCGCCCTCATCGACGCCGCCGCCGATGCCGGCTGCGACGCGGTGAAGTTCCAGAAGCGAACCCCCGAGGTCTGCACCCCGCGCGACCAGTGGGCCCTGGAGAGGGACACGCCGTGGGGCCGGATGACGTACATCGACTACCGCCACCGGGTGGAGTTCGGCGAGGACGAGTACCGCAGGATCGACTCGTACTGCCGCGAGCGCGGCATCGCCTGGTTCGCCTCGCCCTGGGACACCGAATCCGTCGCCTTCCTGGAGAAGTTCGACCTGCCCGCCCACAAGGTCGCCTCCGCCTCGCTCACCGACGACGAACTCCTGCGCACCCTGCGCGCCACCGGCCGCACGGTGATCCTGTCGACCGGCATGTCCACCCCGAAGCAGATCCGGCACGCCGTCGAGGTCCTCGGCAGCGACAACATCGTGCTCTGCCACGCCACCTCGACCTACCCGGCCAAGGCCGCCGAGCTCAACCTGCGCGTCATCCACACCCTCCAGGCCGAGTACCCCAACGTCCCCATCGGCTACTCCGGTCACGAGACGGGCCTGCAGACCACCCTCGCCGCGGTCGCCCTCGGCGCCGCCTTCGTCGAGCGGCACATCACCCTCGACCGCGCCATGTGGGGCTCCGACCAGGCGGCCTCCGTCGAACCCGGCGGCCTGCAGCGGCTGGTGCGCGACATCCGGGTGGTCGAGGAGTCGCTGGGCGACGGCGTGAAGCGGGTGTACGACAGCGAGCTCGGTCCGATGCGCAAGCTGCGCCGGGTGGCGGGCGTCGTCGCCGAGGGCGGCGACCGCGAACCCGTCGCCGTCTGACGGGCGCGCCACGGTGACCTCTCCCGCGGGGCCTTCCGGAGGCCCCACCCCGGAGGCGGCGGCCACTCCCGTCCGCCGTCTCCGGGGCCCCCGCAGCGCGCAGGACCCCGCCCGCACGCTGGCGTTCGTCGAGAGCCCCGTCCAGCTGCTGAACGTCCTCGAATGGGCGCATCTCGGCGCGCCCCGCCGCCCGCCGCGGCGGCCCGGCGAGCGCACCGACGGCGTGCCCCGGCAGCCCGGACCCCGGGACGTCGAGACGGAGCCCCCGGACGCCGGGGAGGCGGGCGGCCTGCACGGCGTTCTCGTCGTCATCCTCGCCCCGCACGACCCCATGACCCGCGGCCAGTTGCGCCGCATGGCCGAACTGGCCCGCGACCAGGGGCACCGGGTGCAGTGGACGGAGGCCCGGGGCGGCCCGGCGGCGCCCGTGCAGACCGTCGGCGCGCTCGCCGGGCCGCTGCGCCGGGCGCACCGCGTCGTCATCGGCGACCCGTTCTCGCGCTATGTGCAGCTGCTGCTGACCCTCACCCGCGCCCGGGAGCTGGTGGTGGTGGACGACGGCACGGCCACCATGGAGTTCGTCTCCCAACTCGCCAGCGGGGAACGGCTGGTGAGGTGGCATCGCAGGGGCGAACGCGGGGCGCGTGACATCCTCTTCGCGCCGGTCTCCGCTTCCGCGCGCCGGAGGCTCACCCCGAACGACCGCCGGAACGTGGAGATCTTCACCTCCATGCCCGTCGAGGCCCCGCCCGGAGTGACCGTCACCGCCAACGACTTCGCCTGGACCCGCGCCTCCTTCGGCCCGCCCCGTCTCACCCGCACCACCGACCTCGTGGGCACCAATCTGGTCGAGACCGGCGTGGTGGACCCCGAGCACTATCTGTCCGCCGTCGCCGCGCTGGCCGCGGCCCACGGCGCCACCCGCTACTTCGCCCACCGCCGCGAGAGCACCGACAAGCTGCGCCGGATAGCCACCGGCCTCGGCCTGGAGGTCGTCCGCCCCGAGCTGCCGCTCGAACTCGTCGCCCGCCGCGGCCCCATAGGGCGCACCGTGCTCAGCTTCCCCTCCACCGTCGTGCACACCCTGCCACTGGCCCTCGCCGGCACCGGTGTGACCGTGGCAGTGTGCGACATCGACCCCGACTGGCTCACCGAGCACGCCTCGCCACGCGCCGAGGGCTTCCTCTCCGGCGTCACCGGCACCGCCCGCGAGGTACGCCGGCTGCCGCGGATGCCCGTACCCGCGCGGTGTGTCGCCGAAGGTACGCCGTAAATACGGGTCATACCCCTCGGCAAACCCATCCATGCGGCTGAACTTTTCTTGATCGATGGGTAGTTGCCCCATTCGGGGCTCTAACCTTCCAAGGGTGAATCATCTGATGCCCTGCGAAGCCGACCCCGACACCGCCCAGGGCGAGCTGCCCGGCGCGCTGCCCCCCGGGCTGCGCGCCGAACTGATCGCCTTCCGCCGGGACTTGCACATGCACCCCGAACTGGGCAACCGCGAGTTCCGCACCACCGCGGCGGTACGGGAGCGGCTCGAAAAAGCAGGCCTCAGACCACGCACCCTCACCACCGGCACCGGACTCGTCTGCGACATCGGGCGGGACAGCGCCTCGTACGCCGCCTCCGGCCGTCCCGTCCTGGCGCTGCGCGCCGACCTCGACGCACTGCCCATCCCGGACACCAAGACCGTCCCCTACCGCTCGACCATCCCCGGCATGTGCCACGCCTGCGGCCACGACGTGCACACCACCGTCGTGCTCGGCGCCGGGCTCGTCCTCGCCGGGCTCGCCGAGCAGGGGCTGCTGCCGCACCCGGTCCGGCTGATCTTCCAGCCCGCCGAGGAGGTGCTGCCGGGCGGCGCGCTCGACGCCATCGAGTCCGGCGCGCTGGACGGGGTGGGCCGGATCCTCGCGGTGCACTGCGACCCCAAGGTCGAAGTGGGCCGGCTCGGGCTGCGGGTCGGGCCGATCACCTCCGCCTGCGACCGCCTGGAGGTCACCCTCAGCGGCCCCGGCGGCCACACCGCCCGCCCGCACCTCACCACCGACCTGGTGACCGCCGCCGCCCGGGTGGCCACCGACGTGCCGGCCCTGCTCGCCCGCCGCATCGACACCCGGATGGGCCTCGCCGTCACCTGGGGCCGGCTGGAGGCGGGCCACGCCCCCAACGTGATCCCGCAGGACGCGCGGCTCTCCGGCACGGTCCGCTGCCTGGACATCCAGGCCTGGCGGGACGC
The DNA here is from genome assembly GCF_013030945.1 of Streptomyces morookaense. Classification (GTDB taxonomy): domain Bacteria; phylum Actinomycetota; class Actinomycetes; order Streptomycetales; family Streptomycetaceae; genus Streptomyces; species Streptomyces morookaensis. The sequence continues at coordinate 19,809 of NZ_JABBXF010000018.1, forward strand.
GCCGGACATGGTGCACGCCGCCGTCGACGAGGTCGCCGGGATGCACCGCGCCAAGTCGGAGATCAGCTACGTCCGCGGGGTGCCCCCGGTGATGAACGACCCGGAGGCCACCGGCCTGCTGCGGCGCGCCATGACGGCGCGCCGCGGCCGCTACGCGGTGGAGGACACCGAGCAGAGTCTGGGCGGCGAGGACTTCTCCTGGTACCTGGAGCACGTCCCCGGCGCGATGGCCCGGTTGGGCGTCCGCCCGGTGGGGGATACGACCCGCCGTGACCTGCATTGCGGTGATTTCGATGTGGACGAGGGCGCGATCGAGGTGGGGGTGGAGCTCTTCACGGCCGCGGCTTTGCTCGATGGCAACCGAATGTGAGCATTCACGTCGAGAAGTGTTCGCGACGAATCGATAACGGCTTGCCAGCACCCCTTTTATCTGCATCTACGCGCGTTACGATGCCCGCGAACCAGCGCCAATGGAGGCGCTTCGTAGTGAAGGGGCCCCTCTGTGCGCCGGGTATCCACAATCACTGTCGCGGGCATCAGCACCGCGGCTCTCGCATTCACTCTTTCCGCCTGTGGTTCTTCCTCGACCGAGTCCAGCGGTGGCTCGGGCAAGGGTGTGGGCCTCGCCTTCGATGTCGGCGGCCGTGACGACCACTCCTTCAACGAGTCCGCCGCCCGCGGTGTGGACAAGGCGAAGAAGGACATGGGCATCGACAACAAGATGATGACCGCCAAGAACGGCGAGACCGAGGCCGACCGCGAGCAGCGGCTGACCTCCCTCGCCGACGCGGGCTACAACCCGGTCATCGGCGTGGGCTTCAACTACGCGAAGTCGATCGAGAAGGTGGCGAAGGACTACCCCAAGACGACCTTCGGCATCGTCGACTCGGTCGTCCCCGGCAACAACGTCGACAGCATCACCTTCGGCGAGCACGAGGGCTCCTACCTCGCGGGTGTCGCCGCCGCGCTGAAGTCGAAGAACCACAAGGTCGGCTTCATCGGCGGCGTCAACAACGCGCTGATCCAGAAGTTCCAGGCGGGCTTCGAGCAGGGTGTGAAGGACACGGACTCCAGCGTCCAGGTCACCTCGCAGTACCTGTACCCGAACAACGACAAGGGCTTCAACGACCCGGCGGCCGCCAAGGACAAGGCCAAGGGCATGCTCGACTCGGGCATCGACGTGATCTACACCGCGGCCGGCCTCTCCGGCAACGGTTCGATCGAGGCCGTCGCCGGCCAGAAGGGTGCCTGGGCGATCGGCGTCGACTCCGACCAGTACCAGCAGCCGGGTCTGGAGCAGTACAAGAACTCCATCCTCACCTCCGTGGTGAAGAACGTGGACGTCGCGGTCTACGACCTCATCAAGAGCGTCAAGGACGGCAAGCCGCTCACCGGTGAGCACAAGTACCTGCTGAAGGACGACGGCGTTTCGCTGGCCACCTCCGGCGGCTTCATCGACGACATCAAGGACAAGATCGAGGCCGCGAAGAAGAAGATCGTGGACGGCCAGATCACGGTCCGCACCTCCCCGTGATCTGAGGGCCGGTCCCGACCGGTCCATGGACACCGCGGGCCCGGCGGGGGAACATTCCCGCCGGGCCCGCACACACGAGTCAACGCTACGCGCGTAGCGCGCTGTTGGCCCGTATAGCGTCAACCCTTGCTGCCCTGCCCTCCGCTCCCTTTGCCCGAGGAGAGTGCGCCATCAAAGCGTCCACCGAAAAAACCAGCAGTACCGCCCCGGCAGTGGAACTCGCGGGAATCACCAAGCGGTTCCCCGGCGTCGTGGCCAACCACGACATCCACCTGACCGTCCGCCGCGGCACCGTCCACGCCCTCTGCGGCGAGAACGGCGCCGGCAAGTCCACCCTGATGAAGATCCTCTACGGCATGCAGAAGCCGGACGAGGGCACCATCACGCTCGACGGCGAACAGGTCACCCTGCACAGCCCCGCCGACGCCATCGCGCGCGGCATCGGCATGGTGCACCAGCACTTCATGCTCGCCGACAACCTCACCGTCCTGGAGAACGTGGTCCTGGGCGCCGAGAAGCTGCACGGCATCGGCGGCAAGGCCCGCGCGAAGATCAAGGAGATCTCCGACGCCTACGGCCTCGGCGTGCGCCCCGACGTCCTCGTCGAGGACCTCGGCGTCGCCGACCGCCAGCGCGTGGAGATCCTCAAGGTCCTCTACCGCGGCGCGCGCACGCTGATCCTCGACGAGCCCACGGCCGTCCTGGTCCCCCAGGAGGTCGACGCGCTCTTCGACAACCTGCGCGAGCTCAAGTCCGAGGGCCTGACGGTCATCTTCATCTCGCACAAGCTGGGCGAGGTGCTCTCCGTCGCCGACGACATCACCGTCATCCGGCGCGGCACCACCGTCGGCACCGCGATCCCCAGCCGGACCACGCCCAAGCAGCTCGCCGAGCTGATGGTCGGCGAGGAGCTGCCCTCGCCGGAGACCCGCGAGTCCACGGTCACCGACATCCCGATGCTCACCGTCGAAGGCCTGCACCTGTCGGCCACCGACTCCGACGGCGTCGTGCGCGCGGTGCTCGACGGCATCACCTTCACCATCCACAAGGGCGAGGTCCTCGGCCTCGCGGGCGTCGAGGGGAACGGCCAGGCCGAGCTCGTCGAGGCCATCATGGGCATGCGTTCCCCGGACGCCGGCACCGTGACCCTGGACGGCGAGGACATCACCAAGGCCCCCACGCGCAAGCGCCGCGAGGACGGCATCGGGTACATCCCCGAGGACCGCCACCGCCACGGCCTGCTGCTGGAGGCCCCGCTGTGGGAGAACCGCATCCTCGGCCACGTCACCGAGCGGCCCAACAGCAAGCGCGGCCTGATCGACACCAAGGCGGCGCGCGCCGACACCGAGCGCATCGTGCGCGAGTTCGACGTGCGCACGCCCGGCATCGAGGTCACCGCGGCCTCGCTGTCCGGCGGCAACCAGCAGAAGCTGATCGTCGGCCGGGAGATGAGCCACCTGCCCAAGCTCCTCATCGCCGCCCACCCCACCCGGGGCGTGGACGTCGGTGCGCAGGCGCAGATCTGGGACCAGATCCGCGAGGCGCGCCACGAGGGCCTGGCCGTGCTGCTGATCTCCGCCGACCTGGACGAGCTGATCGGGCTCTCCGACACCCTGCGGGTGATGTTCCGCGGCCGCCTGGTCGCCGACGCCGACCCGGCCACGATCACCCCGGAGGAGCTCGGCTCCGCCATGACCGGCGCCGCCGGCGGCCACCTCGAACACCACGAGAAGGGCACGAAGGGCGAGAAGGGCGAGAAGGGGTCCGGGGGGAAGCCGAAGCCGCCGGAGCGGGGCGCGTCCTCGGAGCCCCGGAAGGCCGGCACGTCCCCGAAGGCCAAGAAGCCCGGGAACACCAACCGCAACAAGTCCAAGAAGAACAAGAAGAAGCGGAGGCGGTGACGAAGTGAAGAAGATCGACAAGAACAGGCTGATCCTGGGCCTCGCCGCCCCGGTCCTGGCGATCGTGGCCGCCCTCGCCATCACCTCGATCATCATCGGCGTCACCGGCAAGGACCCGTTCCACGCCTACCAGGTGATGGTCGAGTTCGGCTCGAAGGCCGACAGCCAGGTCTGGATCATCAACAAGGCGACGCCGTACTACCTTTCGGCGCTGGCGGTGGCCGTCGGCTTCCGGATGAACCTCTTCAACATCGGCGTCGACGGCCAGTACCGCATCGCGGCCTTCTTCGCCGCCGTCGTCGGCGGTGCGCTGACGCTGCCGGGCATCATCGAGATCCCGGTGATCATCATCGTCGCGATGGCGGTCGGCGCGCTCTGGGCGGGCATCGCCGGTCTGCTGAAGACCAGCCGCGGTGTCAACGAGGTCATCAGCACGATCATGCTGAACGCCATCGGCGCCTCCGTCATCGGCTACTTCCTGCAGGACGGCCGGCTGGCGAAGAAGGAGGGCAACCTGATCCACACGCCCTACCTGCCCGACTCGGCGCACTTCTTCGAGATCCCGACCCAGACCAAGCCGATCTACGGCTTCGTGGTGATCGCCGCCCTCGCCGGCGTCGCCTACTGGTTCCTCCTCAACCGCACCCGCTTCGGCTTCGACCTGCGCACCGTGGGCCAGTCCGAGACCGCGGCCCAGGCCAGCGGTGTGAGCGTCAAGCGCATGGTGGTCACCTCCATGCTGATCTCCGGTGCCCTCGCCGGCCTCGTCGGCATGCCGACCCTGCTCGGCGTCTCGTACAACTACGGCACCGACTTCCCCACCGGCATCGGCTTCACCGGCATCGCCATCGCCCTGCTCGGCCGTAACAACCCCGTCGGCATGGCGCTCGCCGCCCTGCTCTGGGGCTTCCTCGAACGGACCGGCACCCAGCTGGAGTTCGAGGGCTATGCGCAGGAGATCGTCGGCGTGATCCAGGGCGTCATCGTCCTGTGCGTCGTCATCGCATACGAGCTCGTCCGCCGGTACGGACTCAAGGCCCAGCAGCGGAAGGTCGGCGAGGAGCTCGCCGCCCAGGCCCGCAAGAGCGACAAGGCGGAGGTATCCGCGTGAGTACGACCTTCACCGCCGCGCTCGCCAAGGGGCTGCGGGGCAACAACAACGACGGCGGGAAGCGCAAGCTCTCCTACCCCGTCGTGCTGCTGATCGTCGCCGGCGCCCTGGTGCTGCTCTCGGCGCTGCGCGTGATCACCGGCGCCACGGACCTCACCTCCGCGGGCCAGTTCAGCGGCGCGCTCGCCGCCGCCGTGCCGATCGGACTCGCGGGCCTCGGCGGCCTGTGGGCCGAGCGGTCCGGTGTCGTCAACATCGGCCTCGAAGGCATGATGATGCTCGGCACCTTCTGCGCCGGCTGGATGGGCTGGCAGCACGGCCCCTGGGCCGCGGCCCTCGCCGGTGTCGTCGGCGGTGCGCTCGGCGGCCTCGTGCACGCCCTCGCCACCGTCACCTTCGGCGTGGACCACATCATCTCCGGTGTGGCCATGAACATCCTGGCCCTCGGCATCACCCAGTACGCCGCCAAGACGCTCTTCGGCGCGGAGGGCAGCGCGGCCCAGCAGGCGGGCGGCAACGACAAGCAGTCGCCGCCCATGCCGAACATGGGGAACTTCTCCGTCCCCGGCCTGTCCGACTGGCTGACGTCGGTCGAGAAGCACCACTGGTTCCTCGTCTCCGACCTCGCGGGCATCCTCGACAGCTTCGTCGACGGGGTCTCCTGGCTGACGATCGTCGCCGCCGCGCTGTTCGTCGGCACGTTCTTCGTGCTGTGGCGCACGGGCTTCGGCCTGCGGCTGCGGTCCTGCGGCGAGAGCCCGGTGGCCGCCGAGTCCCTCGGCGTCAACGTGTACACGTACAAGTACGCGGCCGTGGTCGTCTCCGGCGCCCTCGCGGGCCTGGGCGGTGCGTTCCTCGCCATCGGGACGCACATGTACTCCGACGGCCAGACCGGCGGGCGCGGCTACATCGGCCTCGCCACGATGATCTTCGGCAACTGGCGTCCGGGCGGTGTCGCCATGGGCGCGGGCCTGTTCGGCTTCATGGACAGCCTCCAGCTGCGCTCCGGCGGCCCGACCGTCCACGCGCTGCTGCTGCTCCTGGCGGTGCTGCTGGTCGGCCTGGCCGCGTGGCGGCTCAAGCAGGGCAAGCAGAAGCCGGCGCTGATCAGCGCGGGCATCGCGGTGGCGCTGGCCGTCTGGTACGCGCTGACCAAGACCGTGCCGCTGGAGTTCGTCGACGCCACTCCGTACGTGGCGACGCTGCTGGTGCTCTCCGTCTCCGCGCAGCGGCTGCGGATGCCGAAGGCCGACGGCAAGCCGTACCGGAAGGGGCAGGGCAAGTGACCCTCTCCGTGGATTGGGAGGCCCTGCGCGCGCAGGCCCGGGACGCCATGTCCCGGGCCTACGCCCCGTACTCGGACTTCCCGGTGGGGGCCGCGGCCCTCGTCGACGACGGCCGCGTCGTCACCGGCTGCAATGTGGAGAACGCCGCGTACGGCGTGGCGCTGTGCGCCGAGTGCGGAATGGTTTCCGCACTGTTCTCCTCGGGCGGCGGCCGGCTCACGGCCTTCACCTGCTGCGACCGCCACGGCAACGTCCTGATGCCGTGCGGCCGCTGCCGCCAGCTGCTGTGGGAACACGGCGGCCCCGAGCTCGCCGTGGACACCGCGTCCGGCATCCGCCCGCTGGCGGAGCTGCTGCCGGACGCGTTTGGCCCCGCCGACCTCAATCGCTGACAATGTCATCGAACGTCTGACGGGCTGGGAGGAACCACGACCAGCCCGTTCGGCGTTCGAGCACCCATGACGTAAGGAAGCACAGCCGATGGACGCCATTTCCGTCATCCGCACCAAGCGCGATCGCGGCCGCCTGACCGACGAGCAGATCGACTGGATCATCGACGCGTACACGCGCGGCGTGGTCGCCGACGAGCAGATGTCCGCCCTCGCGATGGCCATCCTGCTCAACGGCATGGACCGGGCGGAGATCGCCCGCTGGACCGCTGCGATGATCAAGAGCGGCGAGCGCATGGACTTCTCCTCGCTGCCGCTGCCCACCGCCGACAAGCACTCGACCGGCGGCGTCGGCGACAAGATCACCCTGCCGCTGGCCCCGCTCGTCGCCGCGTGCGGCGCGGCCGTCCCGCAGCTGTCCGGCCGCGGCCTCGGCCACACCGGCGGCACGCTCGACAAGCTCGAGTCCATCCCCGGCTGGCGGGCGCTGCTCTCCAACGACGAGATGATGGACGTCCTGCGCAACGTCGGCTCCGTCATCTGCGCGGCGGGCGACGGCCTGGCGCCGGCGGACAAGAAGCTGTACGCGCTGCGCGACGTGACCGGCACGGTCGAGGCGATCCCGCTGATCGCCAGCTCGATCATGTCGAAGAAGATCGCCGAGGGCACCGGCTCGCTGGTCCTGGACGTGAAGGTCGGCTCCGGCGCCTTCATGAAGAACCTGGAGGACGCGCGCGAGCTCGCCTCCACGATGGTGGGCCTGGGCACCGACCACGGCGTCAAGACGGTCGCGCTGCTCACCGACATGTCCACCCCGCTCGGCCTCACCGCGGGCAACGCGCTCGAGGTCCGCGAGTCCGTCGAGGTCCTCGCGGGCGGCGGCCCGGCGGACGTCGTCGAGCTGACCCTCGCCCTGGCGCGCGAGATGCTCGACGCGGCGGGTGTGAAGGACGCCGACCCGGCCAAGGCCCTGGCCGACGGCTCCGCCATGGACCACTGGCGCCGCATGATCATCGCCCAGGGCGGCGACCCGGACGCCGTTCTCCCGGTGGCCCGGGAGCAGCACGTGGTGAAGGCCGAGTCCACGGGTGTCCTCACCAAGCTGGACGCCTACGCGGTGGGCGTCTCGGCCTGGCGCCTGGGCGCGGGCCGGGCCCGCAAGGAGGACCCGGTGCAGGCGGGTGCGGGCATCGAGATGCACGCGAAGCCGGGGGACTCCGTCGTGGCGGGGCAGCCGCTGATGACGCTGCACACGGACACGCCGGAGAAGTTCGAGTACGCGCTGGCTGCACTGGAGGGCGGCGTCGAAATCGCCGCCGCCGGTACGGAGTTCACGCCGAACCCGATCGTGCTGGGGCGGATCGCCTAGGGGCTTCGCCCCGTAAGGGGCGCGGGGAACTGCGCGACCAGCCACCGGCGGCCCGCAGCCGACGCACCACCTGGGGTCCGGGGCGAAGCCCCGGCAAGGAGGCGGCACGTCGGCTGCGGGTACGTCGTGGTTGCTCGCGCAGTTCCCCGCGCCCCTTTGGGGCGCGGTACCCCGTAACGCGCGCGGGCGCCCTACGCCCGCATCGCCAACCGGCGCTCCACGAGCGCCTTCCGCGTCGCGTACAGCGTGACCGCAGCCGCACCCACCATCGCCAGCAGGCCCAGCACCACCGTGCCGTCCCACCCCGCCGACCGGAACGCGAGGGCGCCGAGCGTGCCGCCCACCGAGCTGCCCGCGTAGTACGCCGTCTGGTACAGGGCCGACGCCTGCGCGCGGCCCGTCTTCGCCGTGCGGCTCACCGACGAACTCGCCACCGCGTGGCCCGCGAAGAAGCCCGCCGTGATGAGGATCAGCCCGGCCAGCACCGCCGCCAGCGAACTGCTCACCGTCAGCAGCAGGCCCAGCGACGTCGTGGCCAGGGCCAGATACAGCGCACCCCGCCGGCCCAGCCGGCCCACCAGCTTGCCGGCCGCCGCCGACGAGGCCGTGCCGACCAGGTAGACCAGGAAGATCGAGCCCACCACGCCCTGCGGCAGCGAGAACGGCGCCGCCGCCAGGCGGTAGCCGACGACCGTGTAGACCGCGCCGAAGACGGTCATGAAGAGCGCGCCGATCGCGTACAGCCGGCACAGCAGCGGGTCGGACAGGTGCGTCCCGAGCGTACGGGCCAGGTTGCGCACCGACAGCGGGGCCGGCGTGAAGTGCCGTGCCCGCGGCACCAGGACGCGGAACGCCAGCGCGCACACCACCGCCAGCGCGCCGACGGCGGCCAGGCCCGCCCGCCAGCCCCACGCCTGCGTCACCCAGCCGGCCAGGATGCGGCCGGTCATGCCGCCGATCGCGTTGCCGGCCACGAACAGCCCGATCGCACCGACCAGCGCCTTCGGCCGCACCTCCTCCGCCAGGTACGCCATCGCCGACGCCGGCACCCCGGCCAGTGCCGCGCCCTGCACGGCGCGCAGCGCGACCAGCCACCCCAGGCTCGGGGCGAACGGCACCAGCAGCGCCACCAGCGCGGCGACGCACAGCGCCACGGTCATCGTCGTGCGCCGCCCGAAGCGCTCGGAGAGCGCGCTCAGCGGGACGACGGCGACGGCCAGTCCGCCGGTCGCGGCGGAGACCGTCCAGCTCGCCTGATCCGGCGTCACCCCGAGGTCGTCGGAGATCGCGGGCAGCAGCGCCTGCGTGGAGTAGAGGAGGGCGAACGTGGCGACACCGGCGGCGAAGAGCGAGAAGCTCATCCGGCGGTAGCCGGGCCCGCCGGGGGTCAGCCGGGTGTCGGTGGGGGAGGCGGCGGCAGGGGACGGCTGGGCAGAGGCATCCGGACGCGCTATGGCGGCGGATGCCCCGGTATCGGCAGCAGGCATGTCCCAAACATTTGCACCCCACATCTCATGCGTCCAATGCACAGAATGGCGATAATCGATGCTGTGCTGCATGAGCCCAGGTCAGCGCGGTCCTTGTCACCGCGCGGCAACGAAAAAGACATCCCCGCAACAGTCGACGTCGAGGCCGACTCGTGGGCGGCGACGCTCACTCCGCGCCTCGCGCAGTTCGTCGCCGTCGCCCGCCAGGAACACGTGACGCGCGCCGCGCACCAGCTGGACATGCCGCAGTCCACGCTGAGCCGCTCGATGGCCCGCCTCGAACACGACCTGGGCGTCGCGCTGTTCGCGCGGCACGGGCGCACCGTCTCGCTCACCGCCGCGGGCCGCGCCTTCCTCGCCTCGGTCGAGCGTGCCCTGTACGAGGTCGACCGCGCCGCCGAGACCCTCCGGGAGGACGCGGACCCCGCCTCCGGCAAGATCGCCTTCGGCTTTCTGCACACGATGGGTTCCGAGACCGTACCCGAACTCATCCGCGCCTTCCGCGCCGACCACCCGCGGGTGCGCTTCCAACTCGTGCAGAACTACGGCGAGGCCATGCTGGAACGGCTCCGCGACGGCGGGCTCGACCTGTGCCTGACCTCGCCGGTGCCGGACGCGCCGGACCTGGTGGCGCGCCGGCTCGACGAGCAGAAGCTGCGGCTCGTCGTCCCCGACGACCACCGGCTGGCCGGCCGCAAACGGGTGCGCCTCGCCGAGGCGTCGGCCGAACTCTTCGTCACCCTGGAACCGGGGTACGGGCTCCGGCGCATCACGGACGCGCTGTGCGCGGAGGCGGGGTTCGCGCCGAAGGTGGCGTTCGAGGGCGAGGACCCGGAGACGCTGCGCGGCCTGGTGGCCGCGGGCCTGGGCGTCGCCCTGCTCCCCCCGCCGGCCGTGCCGCGCCCGGGCATCGTGGAACTGACGGTGACCGCTCCGCGCGCGGTCCGCGAGATCGGGGTGGCGTGGCTCGACGGCCACCCCGACACACCACCGGTGGCCGCGTTCAAACGGTTCCTGCTGTCGCGCAGGGGGCAGTTGCTGCACCGATAGGGCCCACCTCAGTACCGCAACGACTCCCCGAAGCCGGAGGCCAACGGCATGCGCAGCCCCAGGGGCGGCGGAGCCGCCAGGGCGTCCGCCACCGGACGGGCGTACGGGTGGCCGAAGAGGGAGCCGCGGACGAAGTCGGCTGCCAGGGCCAGGACTTCGGGGCGGTGCTCCGTGAGCGCGTGGCCGTCCGAGTGGACCTCGAAGCGGCACACGTCGCGGTTCACCTTCTTCGCCCGTTCCGCCAGCCGGAACGACAGGTCCGGATCCGTCCGCGTGTCGTTGGTGCCGTGCACCAGCAGCACCCGCCGCCCGGACAACTGCCGTACGGGGTCCGGGTCCAGCACCGCCTCCGGCTCCGGCAGCCACGTGGCCAGTGCCAGCACCGCCGTCACGGCCGGATGCCCGGCCGCCCGCAGCGCGGCCCGGGCGCCCATGCCCGTACCGATCAGGCACACCGGTACGTCCCCGTAGCGCCGCACCACCTCCTCGGCCGCCCACTGCACATCGCGGACCGGATCCGCGGAGCCCCCGTTCCAGCCCGCGCGGCGGTAGCGCACGACGTGGGTGACGAGGCCGTCCGGCCCGACCGCCCGGGCCAGCCGGCGGGCCAACGGCCGCTGGGCGGCGAGCGCGAGGGGCGAGGGGCGGCGCGCCCCGGCCGCCCGGCCCGCGGGCAGCAGCAGGGCCGCCGCGTGCACGGCGTCCTCGGCGGTTCCGGACCCTCCGGCGCCGAGCGGCTTTCCGAGGCGGGGCGCCCCCGCCCGTTCTCCCGACAGCGCTTCCTGAGCCATGGCAGACAACGATGGCAGAAGGCCGGACGATGTCCACCCGGCCGATGGGTCACCGTTCCGTATCGTTCGCCGACATCTACGCGCGTAGGGGCTACAGTGCGGAAATGACGAGCGAGACCCACTCCCAACCGACCGCCCTGCCGACCCCGGAGCAGATCCGCCGAGCACCGAAGGTGCTGCTCCACGACCACCTCGACGGTGGTCTCCGCCCCGGCACGGTCGTCGATCTCGCCCGCGAGACGGGCTACGACAAGCTTCCCGAGACGGATCCGGACAAGCTGGGCGTCTGGTTCCGGGAGGCCGCCGACTCCGGTTCGCTGGAGCGCTACCTGGAGACGTTCGCACACACCTGCGCCGTGATGCAGACCCGGGACGCGCTGGTCCGGGTCGCCGCCGAGTGCGCCGAGGACCTCGCCGCGGACGGCGTCGTCTACGCCGAGGTCCGCTACGCCCCCGAGCAGCACCTGGAGGCCGGGCTCACCCTCGAAGAGGTCGTCGAGGCCGTCAACGAGGGCTTCCGGCAGGGCGAACGCCGCGCCAAGGCCAACGGTCACCGGATCCGCGTCGGTGCGCTGCTGACCGCCATGCGGCACGCCGCCCGGGCCCTGGAGATCGCCGAACTGGCCAACCGCTACCGGGACTCCGGCGTCGTCGGCTTCGACATCGCGGGCGCCGAGGCGGGCTTCCCCCCCACCCGCCACCTGGACGCCTTCGAGTACCTCAAGCGCGAGAACAACCACTTCACGATCCACGCCGGCGAGGCCTTCGGCCTGCCGTCGATCTGGCAGGCCCTGCAGTGGTGCGGCGCCGACCGGCTCGGCCACGGCGTGCGCATCATCGACGACATCGAGATCGCCGAGGACGGCAGCGCCGAGCTGGGCCGGCTGGCGTCGTATGTGCGGGACAAGCGCATTCCGCTGGAGATGTGCCCGACCTCCAACCTCCAGACGGCGGCGGCCGCTTCGTACGAGGAGCACCCGATCGGTCTGCTCCGCAAGCTGCACTTCCGGCTCACGGTGAACACCGATAATCGTCTGATGAGCGGTACCAGCATGAGCCGCGAATTCGAGCACCTGGTCAAGGCGTTCGGCTATTCGCTCGACGACATGCAGTGGTTCACCGTCAATGCGATGAAGAGCGCCTTCATCCCATTCGACGAACGTCTGGCCATGATCAACGATGTGATCAAGCCGGGTTATGCCGAGTTGAAGGCCGAGTGGCTGTTCCGTTAGGCCGCTGACGGCAAGCGTCTGACCTGTGGTTCCGCGGCCAATTGCCGCTGTTCGCGCAGGACAACCGAATACCGTGGAAACGGCCGGGACTTCATCGGGTCCCGGCCGTGTCGTCTATTGCGGGCCGCTCGTTCTCGTGGCTAGGTTGCAGTGCCGCTGCACATACCCCCCGTTCCCCCGTCGCGAGGACAGAATTCAGATGAAGCCAGGATCCCTCAAGATTCTCGGTGCCGCCGCGCTCGGTCTTTTCGCCGCGGCCGCCGGGGCCGGTACCGCGTCCGCGGCCACCGGAGTCGTCGAGTCGGCCGCCGACACCGCCGTCACGGCGTGGCAGACCGTCCCCGCCGAGCAGGTCGGCCACCTGGTGCCCGCGGGCGGCCCGGTCGTCCGCAGCGCGGACCAGGTGATGAACTCGGGGCTGCCGAAGCAGGTCGGCCGTGCGGCGGACCAGGCCATGGACAACAAGCTCGACCGCAATCTGCACCCCATGGACAACAAGGGCAACAAGGGCCTGCTCGGCCTGGTGCCGCCCGGGGTGATCCCGTCCAAGGGCCTCTCCCTCGGCCGCTGACGGCGGACCCCGGCAGCACGATGCGGCGGCCGCGCACCCGGTATCCCGGGCGCGCGGCCGCCGCGCGTGCGTGTGCGGTCAGGGATCACCAGGCGGTGGACTCCTTGTGGTCCCCCTCGGAGGGCAGCAGGATCCACAGCGCGAGGTAGAGCAGGAACTGCGGGCCGGGCAGCAGGCAGGACAGCAGGAACAGCACCCGCATCGTCGTGCGGGAGATGCCGAACCGCCGGGCCAGGCCCGCGCAGACTCCGGCGATCATCCTGTGCTGACGGGGGCGGACCAGCGGAGCGGACATGACGGACTCCTCGTCGGTGGGGAGGGTGCGGGAACGTTTCCCGACACCCACCACGCTACGGAGCGATCCGGAGCAAAGCGTCCCTCTACGGGGCGATCCCGACCCTGGGCAGCGTAGGGGTCAGACCCCGATCCCGGTCCTCCCGGAGGAGGGGGCGGCGGACGGCCGCGTCCGCCCGGAGTCCACCCCCGGGCTCCGTCCTGCGGCCCGGGCCGGACCTCGCCCGCCTGCGCAGCCGCGCCCGTACCGCCGGGACCACCGCCAGGTGCGCGAGCGTCACCCCCGCCACGTTCAGCAGCAGCCCGTCGACGTCGAGGATCTGCCCGGCCACACCGCTCTGCACGACCTGGAGCGCGAGGGAGAGCATGGCGCAGGTGAAGACCGTGCGGGTCAGCGAGCCCAGCGGCGACACGTCGAGCCGCCCGCCCGCCCACGGCAGCAGCACGCCCAGCGGAGCGAACGGCACGACCCCCGTCCCTATGGCCCAGGCCGCGTCCCACGGGTCCATGGCCAGGTCGGCACGGATCGTGGCGAGGGGCTCCAGGTGCACGGCGGTCACCCAGGGTGCGGTCAGCGGGCGCAGGGCGAGCCAGCCGAGCACGAGGAGGTATGCGGCCAGGAGGACGCAGCCCGCGACGCGGTAGCGGTATCGGAGGGCGGGCGTACCGCCATAGCCATGACGCTGCACGCCCCTACGGACGCCGCGCGCGGGGCGTGCGGTTCCGCCTGCCGGGCACGGAGAGTCAGCGTTGCGTCAGGAGGCGGCGGTGCCGGTTCCGCGGATGCTCTCCGGGTGCGTGCGCAGTTCGTCGGTGCACTGGTAGCCCTTGGGGCCCTCGTCCCCGGGACCGCCCAGGATCACGGTGCCCCGGCCGTCGGCCGCCGCGGTGCCCCCGAAGGTGCACACGAGTTGGGCCAGGGCCACGGGAGGCAGCTGGTCGGGGGCGATGTTCAGGCGCAGCGTGCCGGCCGGGTCGCCCTTGTGCGGGGCGCCGACGGCGAGCCGGGCCGGGACGGAGGTGGAGAATCCGGCCTCGTCCTCGGCGGGCGAGGGCTGCCGGCGCAGCTCGTCCAGGAGCGCGGAGGCGACCTGTACGGCGTCGTCGGCGGCGGGGAGCACCACCGCGCGCGTCACGGGCAGTAGCTGAGAGGTGCAGACCAGTTGGACGGACACGGTGACGCTTCCGGTGGGCAGCGCGTTCTGTGCGCCGGGGCGCACGACACACGTCGCGCGCGACGGGGCGCTGCCCGCGTCCACGGGGACGGCCGTGCCGCGGATGCCGCAGCCGGCGAGGAGCAGGAGCCCGGCCGTCAGCGCGGCGGCACGGGCGGCGGTGCGGCGTCGTCTCACTGCCCGCCCCCGTCCGTCGTGCTGCCGCCGTCCTCGCCGTTCTCGCCGTCCTCGGTGAGGCTGGAGGCGTCGCGGGGCAGGGTGAGCGTGAAGGCGGCACCGCCGTCGGGGGAGTTGGCGGCCGTGATCTCGCCGCCGTGGATGTGCGCGTTCTCCAGGGCGATCGACAGGCCCAGCCCGCTGCCCTCGGAACGCGGCCGGGAGGCGCTCGCCTTGTAGAAGCGGTCGAAGACGTGCGGCAGCACGTCCTCCGGGATGCCGGGGCCGTGGTCGCGGACGTCGATGCGCAGCGAGTCGTCCTCGGTCCGCACCGAGACGCGCACCGGGGAGCCGCCGTGCTTGAGGGCGTTGCCGATGAGGTTGGCGAGGATGACGTCCAGGCGGCGCGGGTCGAGACGGGCCATGATGCCGCGCTCGGCGTCCAGTTCGACGGCGTCCAGCCAGGCACGGGCGTCGATGCAGGCGGTGACCTGGTCGGCGACGTCCACGTCGTCCAGGACCAGCCGGGCCGTGCCCGCGTCGAAGCGGGTGACCTCCATCAGATTCTCCACCAGGTCGTTCAGGCGCCGGGTCTCGCTGACCACGAGCTGCACGGCGGGCGCGATCATCGGGTCGAGGGAGTCGGCCTCGTCCTCCAGCACCTCGGTCACCGCGGTGATCGCGGTCAGCGGGGTGCGCAGCTCGTGCGACATGTCGGCGACGAAGCGGCGGCTGGAGGCCTCGCGCGCGCTGAGCTCCTCGACGCGCTTCTGCAGGGCCTCGGCGGTCCGGTTGAACGTCCGCGAGAGATCGGCCAGTTCGTCGGTGCCCGAGACCTGCAGCCGGGTGTCCAGCTGGCCCTCGCCGAGCCGCCGGGCCGCCTCGCCCAGGCGCTGCACCGGCCGCAGCACCGTGGAGGCGGCGGCCTGGGCGAGCAGGGCGGAGCCGATCAGGGCCAGGCCGGTGGCGATACCGAGCGACCAGGCAAGCGAGTTGAGGTCGGCGCGCTCGTTCTCCAGCGACTTCAGCAGGTACCCGGTGGGCCCGCCGCCGATCACCTTGGCGCCGCCCACCAGATAGGGCTTCCCGCCGAGCGTGATCCGCTGCCAGTACAGGTGGTACGGGTACGGGTTCGACTCGTCCACCCGGCGCTCCCGGTTGACCGCGGTGACCAGGGTCTGCGGAACGACCTTGAGCGGGAAAAGATCGCGGTCGGACGGCGCGGCGCAGTCGCCGCCGCCCTTGACCTTGCCGACCAGCAGCACCTCGTACTTCTGCGAGGTGGCCGCCATCCGGTCCGCGGCCTCCTGCAGTTCGGGGCAGGTGGGCAGCAGCGGCAGGGAAGCGGTGTTGTCCTGGAGGGACTTGCGGAAGTCGTCCAGGGCGGCGTTCTGGGTCCGGGTGAGGACCGCGTCACGGTTGAGCCAGTAGGCGATGGCGGACGCCGACACGGCGGCCGCCAGGGCGACCAGCGCGAAGACGAGCATCAGCCGCAGCCGCAGGCTGATCCACCGCACGCTGAGCTTCAGCACGTTCCTGGCCGCGGCCCAGCCCCGTACCCGACCGGGCTTCTCCGTCACTGTGCGCTCTCAGTTCCCTTGTGTGTGCTCTTGTCGCTCTCGTTCACTGCGGGGCGTCCAGGCGGTAGCCGACGCCGCGGACCGTGCGGATGAGGGTGGGGGAGGACGGCACGTCCTCGACCTTGGCACGCAGCCGCTGGACGCAGGCGTCCACCAGCCGGGAGTCGCCCAGGTAGTCGTGCTCCCAGACCAGGCGCAGCAGCTGCTGCCGGGACAGCGCCTGCCCCGGCCGGCGGCTGAGCTCCAGCAGCAGCCGCAGCTCGGTCGGGGTGAGCTGGAGGTCCTGTCCGTTCTTGGTGACCGTCATCGCGGAGCGGTCGATCACCAGCGAGCCGAAGGTCGCCGAGTCGCTGGACTCCCGCTCGCCGCGGCGCAGCACGGCCCGGATCCGGGCGTCGAGCACGCGGCCCTGCACGGGCTTGACGACGTAGTCGTCCGCCCCCGACTCCAGGCCCACCACGACGTCGATGTCGTCGCTGCGCGCGGTGAGCAGGATGATCGGCAGCTGGTCGGTGCGCCGGATACGGCGGCACACCTCGAAGCCGTCGATGCCGGGCAGCATGACGTCCAGCACGATCAGGTCCGGCCGCTGCTCGCGCAGCAGCTTCAGACCGTCCTCGCCGCTCGCCGCGGTCACCACACGGTGACCTTGGCGCGACAGGGACATTTCGAGGGCCGTGCGGATGGCGTCGTCGTCCTCGATCAGCAACAGGAAAGGCACGTGGTCATTCTGGCCTAAGAGTGGCCGGTAGTTCGACAGACGGACCCTGTCACGACCCCGGCTTCGCCTGTTGCAGGGCTGTGACAGTCGGCGGACAGCGCGATGAAACTGGCCCGGCAGGCTGTGATGCACCGGGCAAGACCAAGGTCCGGGAGCACTACCGGACCAGCCGGCTCCACCGACGGGGGGCGCGAGATGAACACCCTGCACGCCACGACGACCAGCGCAGTTCGCACGCGCCTGCACGACGCCGGCAGGGGTTCGGAGAAGTCCGGTGCGGTAACGGGCGGACGGGGGTGCGCCCGCAGCACCGGACGCGTCCGGCCGCCTTACATGGTGGCCGTCGACGCCATCGCGTACGGGGAGAAGCCCGCTGCGGCGGCCGATGTCACCGACATCACGGGGGGACGCCGGCAGACCGCTTCGCGGACGGAGGCGGAGTTCACCGCCTATGTCCAGGAGCGCCGGGCCTCCCTGTACGCGACTGCCTACCACCTGACCGGCGACCGGTACGAGGCCGAGGACCTGCTGCAGAGCGCGCTGTTCTCCACGTACCGCGCCTGGGACCGGATCACCGACAAGGCCGCGGTCGGCGGCTACCTCCGCCGCACCATGACCAACCTGCACATCAGCGCCTGGCGCCGGCGGAAGCTCAACGAGTACCCGACCGAGGAACTGCCGGAGACCGCCGCCGAGCACGACGCGATGCGCGGCACCGAACTGCGCGCCGTCCTCTGGCAGGCGCTGGCCCGGCTGCCCGAACTGCAGCGCACCATGCTCGTCCTGCGCTACTACGAGGGCCGCACGGACCCGGAGATCGCCGAGATCCTCGACATCAGCGTCGGCACCGTCAAGAGCAGCATCTGGCGCTCGCTGCGCCGGCTGCGCGACGACGAGGCCATCGCCAACGGCCGTGCCGTCGAGGAGTGCTTCGGGGAACTGGTCGCCTGAGAGACCTGGGGGCCACGGGGGACACGGGGGGAACCACAGAGGGGGGAAACGGGGGAGGGAAAAGGGAGCGGGCGGGCAGCCGGGGGGTCTGCCCGCCCGCTTCCGCGTTCACACCCGGGTGACAGTGGTGGCGGGCGCTGCGTCCGCCACCGCGTCCGGCACCGCCTCGCGCACCGGGCCCCGCCGGCCCGCGGCCGCCGCGGCGATCCGGCCCATGGCCGTCTCCCCGCCGCAGGCGAAGGCGCCCAGCGCCGTCTGCCGTGCCACGATGCCGCGTTCGCTGCGCATCAGCCGCAGCCCGCGGCGGATCAGGACGTGCACGGGCTTGCGGGCCTCGCGCAGGTCGCGCACCAGCCGGCGGCGGAAGGTCGTCGACGGACGGCCGCGCAGGCACAGCGCGTCGGCCAGCACACCGAGCTCCCGGCAGCGCCCGATGATGTCGGCGGCGAAGATGCCCTCGGCGATGAACAGCGGCGTGCGGCCGATGTCCAGGACGCTCTCGCCCGTCCGCGAACTCGTGGAGATGTCGTACACCGGGACCGCCGTCCGGGACGTGCGGCACAGCTCCTCGATGGCCGCCACGGCCGCGTCCGCGTCCCACGACCGCGGCGAGTCCCAGTCGGTGGCCGAACCGTCCGCGAGCAGCGGCAGCGTGGGGTCGTCGCCCTCCTTGTAGAAGTCGTCGAGGTTGAGCACGGGCAGCCCGGTACGGGCGGCGAGGGACGACTTTCCGGAACCGGACGGGCCGGTCAGCAGGACGACGCGCGGATGGCAGGAGGAGGTCACGGGACACCAGTGTGACGCATTGGGCCGAACGGGGGATCCCTCCGGGTCGGGGCGTGCGCGAAGTGTCATCATTCCGATACGTTCCGTTGCCAATCGCTGACGTAATTCTCCGACCCGGCAGGTGGTCATGGCCTCCCACGCACGGCACGCACGGCACGCCCGTACCGTGCCCCATCCCCCTCCGCCCTACGCGCGCAACCTGGTGCGCGTCGGGCTGACCGTTTCCGCAGGCGCCGCGCTCGTCGCCGGCAGCGCGGCCGGCGCCAGTGCCGCGGGCCAGGCGCGCGCCCAGTTCGGCCGTACCGACGTCCTCGCGGCCGTCGAAGGCACCCACATCGCCCTGGAGAAGTCCCTCGAGGGCCTGACGCCGGTGCTGAAGAACCTCCCGACCGACCCGCTGGCCAACACCGGCGTCGACCCGCTGGACAACGGCGCCCGCACCCAGGTCGCCGACTTCAAGCCCGTGGGCACCTCGCTGGCCACCGACCCGCTCGCCAAGGGCGGTCACGTGGGCGACCTGCCGGTGATCGGCGCGGCGGCCAACCTGCTGCCGGCGGCCGGCGGCTCCTGAGACCCGTCCGTACGTCTGAGCCCGTCCGTACGGACGACGATGGCGGCTCCCCTGTCCGGGGAGCCGCCATCACGCATGTGCGGGGACGTCAGTAGGACGAGCCGCCCGCGCCCAGCGAACCGGTCGGGTGCCAGACGGTCTTGGTCTCCAGGAACGCCGTCAGGCGGTCCGTGCCCGGAGCCGCGGACCAGTCCACAGGCTGTGGACGGAGCACGCGCTTGAGGTTGTCCGCCGCGGCGATCTCCAGCGCCTTCGCCAGCTCGGCGTCCGCACCGGCCAGGTCGATCGCGTTGACGTCCTGGTGCGCGGCGAGCGACGGAGCGATCTCCGCGGCCCTGCCCGACAGGATGTTGACGACACCGCCCGGCAGGTCCGAGGTGGCCAGCACCTCGCCCAGCGACAGCGCCGGCAGCGGCGACGCCTCCGAGGCGATCACGATCACGGCGTTGCCGCCGGCGATCACCGGGGCGATCACCGACACCAGCCCGAGGAACGACGACTCCTGCGGGGCCACCACGGCCACGACACCGGTCGGCTCCGGCGAGGAGACGTTGAAGAACGGCCCCGCCACCGGGTTCGTGCCGCCCACGACCTGGGCGATCTTGTCCGTCCAGCCCGCGTACCAGACCCAGCGGTCGATCGCCGCGTCCACCTGGGCGGCGGCCTTCGACTTCGACAGGCCCTCGGCATCGGCCACTTCACCGATGAACTGGTCCCGGCGGCCCTCCAGCATCTCGGCGATGCGGTAGAGGATCTGGCCGCGGTTGTAGGCGGTGGCACCCGCCCAGCCGCCCGTCGCCTTGCGGGCCGCGACGACCGCGTCCCGCGCGTCCTTGCGGGACGAGAGCGGCGCGTTGGCGAGCCACTTGCCCTTCGAGTCGGTCACCTCGTACACCCGCCCGCTCTCGGACCGGGGGAACTTGCCCCCGACGAACAGCTTGTAGGTCTTGAGAACGCTCAGCCGTGCATCAGACATCGAGGTACGCCTCCAGACCGTGGCGGCCGCCCTCGCGGCCGAAGCCCGACTCCTTGAAGCCGCCGAACGGCGAGGTCGGGTCGAACTTGTTGAACGTGTTGGCCCAGACGACGCCCGCACGCAGCTTGCCCGCCACGGCGAGCATCCGCGAACCCTTCTCCGTCCAGATGCCCGCGGACAGGCCGTACTGCGAGTTGTTCGCCTTGGCGACGGCCTCGGCCGGGGTGCGGAAGGTCAGCACGGACAGCACCGGGCCGAAGATCTCCTCGCGGGCGATCCGGTGCGCCTGGGTGACGTTCGTGAACAGCGTCGGCGCGAACCAGTAGCCGGACGTGGGCAGTTCGCAGGCCGGGGCCCAGCGCTCGGCACCCTCGGCCTCGCCGCTGTCGGCCAGCGCCTTGATGCGGGCCAGCTGCTCGGCCGAGTTGATCGCACCGACGTCGGTGTTCTTGTCGAGCGGGTCGCCGACACGCAGCGTGGACATGCGCCGCTTGAGCGCGTCCAGCAGCTCGTCCTGGATCGACTCCTGGACGATCAGACGCGAGCCCGCGCAGCAGACCTGGCCCTGGTTGAAGAAGATCCCGTTGACGATCCCCTCGACGGCCTGGTCGATCGGGGCGTCGTCGAAGACGATGTTGGCGCCCTTGCCGCCCAGTTCGAGGGTGAGCTTCTTGTCCGTACCGGCGACGGTACGGGCGATCTCCTTGCCGACGGCCGTGGAGCCGGTGAAGGCGACCTTGTCGATGCCCTCGTGCGCGACGAGCGCGGCGCCCGTCGCACCGTCGCCCGTCAGGATGTTGACGACGCCCTTGGGCAGGCCCGCCTGGCGGCAGATGTCCGCGAAGAACAGCGCCGAGAGCGGCGTCGTCTCGGCGGGCTTGAGCACCACGGTGTTGCCGGCGGCCAGCGCCGGGGCGATCTTCCACGCCAGCATCAGCAGCGGGAAGTTCCACGGGATGACCTGGCCGGCCACGCCCAGGGGCTTCGGGTCCGGCCCGAAGCCGGCGTGGTCCAGCTTGTCGGCCCAGCCCGCGTAGTAGAAGAAGTGCGCGGCGACGAGGGGGAGATCGGCGTCGCGCGTCTCCTTGATCGGCTTGCCGTTGTCGAGGGTTTCGAGGACGGCGAGCTCGCGGCTGCGCTCCTGGATGATCCGCGCGATGCGGAACAGGTACTTCGCGCGCTCCGAGCCCGGCAGCGCGGACCACTTCTCGAAGGCCTTGCGGGCGGCCTTGACGGCCGCGTCCACGTCCTCGGCCGACGCCTGCGCGACCTCGGAGAGCACCTCCTCGGTCGAGGGGCTCAGGGTCTTGAAGACCTTGCCGTCCGAGGCCTCGCGGAACTCGCCGTCGACGAACAGCCCGTAGGACGGGGCGATGTCGACGACCGCGCGCGACTCGGGCGCCGGTGCGTATTCGAAAGCCATGGTCAGTCCACCGTCACGTAGTCGGGACCGGAGTAGCGCCCGGTGCTCAGCTTCTGCCGCTGCATCAGCAGGTCGTTGAGGAGGCTGGAGGCGCCGAAGCGGAACCAGTGGTTCGACAGCCACTCCTCGCCCACGGTCTCGTTGACGAGGACGAGGAACTTCAGCGCGTCCTTGGTCGTGCGGATGCCGCCGGCCGGCTTCACGCCGACCTGGACGCCCGTGGCGGCGCGGAAGTCGCGCACGGCCTCCAGCATCAGCAGGGTGTTCGCCGGGGTGGCGTTCACCGCGACCTTGCCGGTGGAGGTCTTGATGAAGTCGGCGCCCGCCAGCATGCCGAGCCAGGAGGCGCGGCGGATGTTGTCGTACGTCGACAGCTCGCCGGTCTCGAAGATCACCTTCAGCCGGGCGGCCGTTCCGTCGGGGCGACGGCAGGTCTCCTTGACGGCCTTGATCTCCTCGAAGACCGACAGGTAGCGGCCGGCGAGGAAGGCGCCCCGGTCGATCACCATGTCGATCTCGTCCGCGCCCGCGGCGACGGCGTCGGCCGTGTCGGCCAGCTTCACCGGCAGCGCGGCGCGGCCGGCCGGGAACGCGGTGGCGACGGACGCGACCTTGACGTCCGTGCCCGCCACGGCCGCGGCGGCCGTGGCCACCATGTCGGGGTAGACGCAGACCGCCGCGGTACGGGGCGTATCGCGGTCGGTCGGGTCCGGAAGGAGGGCCTTGGCGCACAGCGCCCGGACCTTGCCCGGGGTGTCCGCGCCCTCCAGGGTCGTCAGATCGATCATGGAGATCGCCAGGTCGATGGCGTACGCCTTCGCCGTCGTCTTGATCGAGCGGGTCCCGAGCGCTGCGGCGCGGGCTTCCAGCCCGACCGGGTCGACGCCCGGCAGGCCGTGCAGGAAGCGGCGCAGCGCACCGTCGGAGGCGGTCACGTCCGCCATCGACGCCAGTCGCTCCGCGGCTTCGTTGCCGGATGAGGAGAACTTTGGGGGAGGGTGCATGGTCACCGGATGAGCATATCTACGCGCGTAGCGCGTGTCACCCCCTCGGGCGGGTGGCCCTTTTCTGTCGGGCGAATGCCCGGATTTGATCGACTTCATATGGAAGTGGCGGGGCATCTTCCATTTCCTGTCGATGTTCCGTGACAAAGAGTGGAAAGTTTGATCACAGGTGATCCATAGAGTTCTTCTCAGCGACACCGTCTGACCTCTCCGGTCTCCACCGATCCGAGGGAAGCGGCATGCGAAATCCCTATCTCTTTCCTTCCTAGGTCTGTCCAGGCCCAGTTCCGCCAGGAGTCCTGCATGTCTGCTCTGTCCCCGCGCCGCCGTTCCGTACTGCGCGCTGTTGTTACGTCTGCCGCGCTGGCGAGCGCGGTTCTCGCCCCTGCCGCTGCCGCGTTCGCCGACGCGCCTGCGGTGCCGGGTGCGCCTGTGGCGCCTGCGGCTTCCCCGGCTGCGCCTGCCGCGTCTACCGCCCCTGCTTCCCCTGCTGCCAAGGCAGTTGAGGCCGGTACCCCTGCGGTGCCGGCCGAGGGCGGCCCCAAGCAGGACCGGTCGGCCCGGCCTGCGGAGCAGCCGAAGGCGGAGGGCAAGGGTGACGACAGCCGGACCTCAGAGGGGAAGGACCGGCAGCCGCAGAGCCACAAGGGGGACGGGCCGGTCACGTACACCCTCGTCGACGGTCACCGAATGGCGGTCGGCAAGGACAACCCGCACCAATTCCGGGGCGAGGTTGTCGAGAACGGCCATGCCGTGCTGATCATGTCGAGCTCGGACGAGACCGATGTCGCCTACTGGGGCGGCATGCGCGTCGCACTGCACCCGGACGGCACCGTGGAGTCCTCGTGGATCGTGGACCACCCGTCCAAGCCCTACCGCAAGGATGCGGACCCGCACATCTCCGACCCGGGCCGCTTCGAGGGGACGCCCGTGTCCATCGCCAAGGGCCTGGTCGCCGTGCTGCGGCGCGACCCGAACGACGGCGGCCCCGAGGCGTGGATCCGCGAGGTCGGCCCGGGCTGGAAGCCCGGTGACCCGTACATCGTCCGCGTGGCCGCCGTGCTCAACCGCGAGAACCGCACCGACACGGTGGGGGGTCTGCACCTCAGCCTGGAGGGCGCGGACGGTCCCACCCCCGTGCTGAAGGTCGACGGCAAGGCGTATCCGTTCCCGAAGGTCGCCGAGGGCGCCAACGGCGGCGGCTCCACGGGTACTTCGGCTGCCCGGGGTGGCGCTCATGCACAGACCGCCGGCACGGCGGCTCTGCCGGCTGCCGATGCCGCCGCCCAGACCAAGGCCATCCCCGAGGGCGGCGTTGCCGCCGGTGCCGAAGGGGTGCGTGAGGGGAACGACACGGCGCTCGTCGCGGCCATCGGTGGGTTTGCCGCCGTGAGTGCTGCCGGTATCGCGTTCACCGTGCTGCGGCGGCGCGCCGTCGGCGTCCGCGGCTGATCCGTGGGGCGGGGGCGGGACGGGTCCTTCCGGGGACTGAACTTTTTGCGACGGTCCGTTACACGCGGGGATGCCCCGCACCATCGCCGCAAAAAGTTTTTACGTCCCTCTCCAGGACCCGTCCCGCCCCCGCCCCACCCCCTCACGTCACTCAACCCTTGTGCGCCCGCCAGGAGTTACTCTCGTGATCCGCCCCTCTGCCCGTGCCGCTGCACTGCTCGCCCTTGTTGTGGTGGGAGGCGGGGCGGTCGCTTGCAGCAGTACCCATGCTCATGTCCCCGAGGCCGGTGCCGAAGTTGTCGCCACTGCCGCGCCCCGGCCCACCAACAGCGTTGCCCCGATGGCGGCTTCCAGGCCCGTCCGGGTGCGGATACCCGCCGCCTCCGTGGATGCCTCGCCCATCCTCGATCTTGGGCTCGCCGACGACGGAACCGTTCAGGTGCCGTCCGTCGCTCAGGCCGGGCGCATCGGGTGGTACGACAAGGGTGTTACTCCCGGTGAGACCGGGCCCGCCGTGCTCATCGGGCACTTCGACACCGTGGAGGGGCCCGCAGTCCTCAAGGACGTCGAGAAGATCAAGATCGGGGACCCGGTCGTTGTCGACCGTGCCGACGGGTCCACTGCCACCTTCCGCGTACGCGAACTGGAACAGGTGGACAAGAAGAAGTTTCCGACCACCAAGGTCTACGGGAACACCGACCGTCCCGAGCTCCGCCTGATCACCTGTGGCGGTGCGCTGCGCGACGGGCACCGGCCCGACAACATCGTCGTCTACGCCGACCTGACCGCGGGCCCGCGCTCGTAAAAGGCCTCAGGCAGAATCGGCGCCATGACGAGTACCCCGAAGGACCGGAGCTACCGCTCGCCCGCCGGTATCGCCGGTGGCGTCCTGCTGCTGGCCCTGGCCGCCTGGCTCGGTGGCGACGCGCTGCTGCGCGGCACGGGACGGACGCCGTGGCTCGCGCTCGCCGCGCTGCTGTGCGTGGTGCCGCTGGTCGTCGCGTTCACCCTGCGCCCGGCGGTGTGGGCAGGCGAGGAGCGGCTGCTGGTGCGGAATCCGTTCCGCACGATCACCCTGCCCTGGGGGACCGTGGAGCACATCCGTGCCGGGTACTCGAGCGAGGTGCTCGCCGCCGGGAAGAAGTACCAGCTCTGGGCGATCCCCGTCTCGCTGCGGCAGCGGAAGCGGGCCGGCCGCCGCGCGGCCCGCGGTGCCGCGGAGGGGCTCCCCCTGCCGACGGAGACGCCCGGCAAGGCGCCTTCCGACCAGGCCATCGACGACCTGCGCGAGCTCGCGGAGAGGTTCGCCGACCGGGGCGGTGCCCCTGCGGTGCGCTGGGCGTACGAAATCGTCGTGCCGTCAGCCGTGGGGCTGCTGGCCTTCGTGATCCTTTCCGTGACGTGAGGGGGTGGGGCGGGGGCGGGACGGGTCCTGGAGAGGGACGTGAAAGCTTTTTGCGGCGATGGTGCGGGGCATCCCCGCGTGTAACGGACCGTCGCAAAAAGTTCAGTCCCCGGAAGGACCCGTCCCGCCCCCGCCCCGCCCCCGGCCACCCCCGACAGGCTCAGATCCCGGCGGCCCGCGCCAGGTCCGTCTTGATCGCGGCCAGCACCTCGGCCCCGCGCACCCGCGCCCCGGCCAGCGCAGCGGCGTCCGCCACCGGCACCACGGCCTCCAGGTAGCACTTCAGCTTCGGCTCCGTGCCGCTCGGCCGCACGATCACCCGGGCGCCCGAGACCAGCCCGGCCTCGTCACCGGCCAGGTGGTACCGCAGGCCGTCCGTCGGCGGCAGCGACTCCGTGCCCTTGCTCAGGTCCTCGGCCGACACCACGTGCAGCCCGGCCAGCACCGCCGGCGGCTGCTCCCGCAGACGCCGCATCGCCGAGGCGATGACCGACAGGTCCTCGACCCGCACCGACAGCTGGTCGGTGGCGTGCAGCCCGTGCTCGACCGCGAGGTCGTCCAGCAGGTCGCTCAGCGTCCGGCCGTGCTCCTTCAGCTCGGCGGTCAGCTCGGCGACCAGCAGCGCGGCCGTGATGCCGTCCTTGTCGCGCACGCCCTCCGGGTCGACGCAGTAGCCCAGCGCCTCCTCGTACGCGTAGCGCAGACCGTCCACCCGGGCGAGCCACTTGAAGCCCGTCAGGGTCTCCTCGTAGGGCGTGCCGGCGCTCGCGGCGGCGATGCGCGAGAGCAGCGACGACGAGACGATCGTCGTCGCGAACGTCCCGGCCGCGTTCTTGTGCACCAGGTGCTCGGCCAGCAGCGCGCCCACCTCGTCGCCGCGCAGCATGCGCCAGCCCTCGACGGTGTCGTCCGCCGGCACGGCCACCGCGCAGCGGTCCGCGTCGGGGTCGTTGGCGATGATGATGTCCGGGGCCTCGCCGCGGGCCGCCGCCTCGCGGGCGGTGGCGAAGGCCAGGTCCATCGCGCCCGGCTCCTCGGGGTTCGGGAAGGCGACGGTCGGGAAGTCCGGGTCCGGTTCGGCCTGCTCGGCGACGACGGTCGGGGCGGGGAAGCCGGCCCGGGCGAAGGCGGCGGTCAGCACGTCGCGGCCGACGCCGTGCATGGGCGTGTAGACGACGCGGACGTCACGCGGGGATCCGCCGGTGAGGACGGCGTCGGTGCGCTCCAGGTAGGCGCCGAGGATGTCCTCCTCGCGGAGCGTCTCCCAGCCGGCGTCCGGGCGCGGCACATCGTTCAGGCTCGCGACCGCCGCGATCTCGGCGGCGATGCCGGCGTCGGCCGGGGGCACGATCTGGGAGCCGTCGCCGAGGTAGACCTTGTAGCCGTTGTCCCGGGGCGGGTTGTGGCTGGCGGTGACCTCGACGCCGGCGACGGCGCCGAGGTGGCGGATCGCGAAGGCGAGGACGGGGGTGGGGAGCGGGCGCGGCATGATCACGGCCTTGAGGCCGGCGCCGACCATGACGGCGGCGGTGTCGCGGGCGAAGTCGGCGCTCTTGTAGCGGGCGTCGTAGCCGACGACGACGGTGCCGTTCGCGTGGCCCTGCTTCTTGAGGTACGCGGCGAGGCCGGCGGCGGCGCGGATGACGACGGAGCGGTTCATGCGCATGGGGCCGGCGCCGAGTTCGCCGCGGAGGCCGGCGGTGCCGAACTGGAGGGTGCCGGCGAAACGGGCACCGAGCTCGGTGAGGTCCTCGCCGTCGATGAGCTTGGCGAGCTCGTCACGGGTCTCGGGGTCGGGGTCCTCGGCGAGCCACGTCCTGGCCTGGGCGATGAGGTCTCGCTGCACGGGGTTCCTCCGGAGGTTGCGGGGCGATACGGGGTTGCGGTGCGGTGTGGTGGGGCGGGGTGCGGGGCGCGACGGGCCCTTCCGGGGGCTGAACTATTTGTGGCCTCGGCGCATCCTTGGGGGTGCCCGGCACCAGCCACAAATAGTCCTTTACGCCCCTCTCCAGGGCCCGTCGCGCCCCGCACCCCTCACGTGAGCGGGGCGTGACCCACACCCATGGTGGGACACGCCCCGGAAGCCGGAAGGCGGCAGGCCTCAGAGACGGGGGAGAACCTTCGCGAGGAGCTCGCCCATCTGGACGGCCGAGTCACGGCCGGCCTGCAGGACCTCTTCGTGGTTGAGGGGCTCGCCGGTCATGCCCGCGGCGAGGTTCGTCACGAGGGAGATGCCCAGGACCTCGGCGCCGGCCTCGCGGGCGGCGATCGCCTCGAGGGTGGTGGACATGCCGACCAGGTCCGCGCCCAGGGTGCGGATCATCTTGATCTCGGCCGGGGTCTCGTAGTGCGGGCCGGGGAACTGGACGTAGACGCCCTCTTCGAGGGAGGGGTCGATCTCCTTGCACAGCGTGCGGAGGCGGGGAGAGTAGAGGTCGGTGAGGTCGACGAAGTTGGCGCCGACGATCGGCGAGGTCGCCGTGAGGTTGATGTGGTCGCTGATCAGCACCGGCTGACCCGGGCGCATGCCCTCGCGGAGGCCGCCGCAGCCGTTGGTGAGGACGACGGTCTTGCAGCCGGCGGCGACGGAGGTACGGACGCCGTGGACGACGGAGGCGACGCCGCGGCCCTCGTAGTAGTGCGTGCGGCCGAGAAAGACGAGCGCGCGCTTGTCGTTGACCTTGTACGAGCGCACGGTGCCCGCGTGACCGGCGACGGCGGCGGCGGAGAAGCCGGGGAGCTCGGTGACGGCGAACTCGGCCTCGGGGGTGCCGAGGGCCTCGGTGGCGGGAACCCATCCGGAGCCCATGACCAGGGCGACGTCGTGGGTCTCGGCGCCCGTGAGCTCGCGCAGGCGGGCGGCGGCGGCGTCGGCCGCGGCGTACGGGTCGGTCTGGGGGGTAACTGATGCGTTCACGCGGACGAGGGTAACCGTTCTCTGCCTACGCGCGTAGATGTCGCCGCTTACGGAGTTCCAATTGTTGCTTTGTGCCTTGCGACGAGGCCTGCGCCACGGCTCGTGCGCTCAGCAGGGCCGCTTGCGCAGCTCCATCACGTAGTCGTGCGGGGCCCCGGCCGACTCGGCGGCGTCCGCGAGCTCCCCCAGGTAGCGGGCGGACGGCAGCCCGCCCTCGTAGCCGTTGAGCACGTAGACCCACGCCGGCTCCTCGCCGTCCAGCGTGTGCACCCGCACCCGCATCCGGCGGTAGATGTCGAGTCCGACACCCTCCCAACGGTCCATCGAGTCCTCGTCCATCGGAGCGATGTCGTAGAGGGCGACGAAGACCTGCGAGCGGGGGGCCTCGACGATGGTGGCGAGGGCGCCCTCCCAGCCCATCTGTTCCCCGCCGAACGTCAGCCGCCAGCCGTTGAGCCAGCCCGTGCCGCGCAGCGGCGAGTGCGGGGCGCGGCGGGTCATCAGCCGCGCATCGAGGTTGCCGGCGTACGCGGCGTAGAGCGACATGGTTCCGAGGGTACGGGAGTGAGGCGGGACGGCATTTGGGGTGGCAGTCTCGAAGGGAGGTTCGTGCGGAATTTTCTGCCGAACCTCGCACGGATCCTCGCGCGGACACGGGCTGCGGCCCGGTAACCGGGCCCCGGAAGGAGTCACTTCGAATGGGTGCGGGACAATGGAGTACGTGACTCGGATCGTGATCATCGGTGGCGGACCCGGCGGCTACGAGGCGGCGCTCGTCGCCGCTCAGCTCGGCGCGGAGGTGACCGTCGTCGACTGCGACGGTCTGGGCGGGGCGTCGGTGCTCACCGACTGCGTGCCCTCGAAGACTCTCATCGCGACGGCCGAGGTGAAGACCAACTTCGACTCCTCGTACGAGGAGCTGGGGATCACCGTCGACGACGGCGAGGACGGCACGGTCGTCGGCGTCGACCTGGGCAAGGTCAACCGCCGTGTGAAGCGGCTCGCGCTGGCGCAGTCGCACGACATCACGGCGTCGGTCACGCGGGCCGGCGGCCGGGTGATGCGGGGGCGCGGGCGGCTGGAGCCGGACCGGGCGCCCGACGGGTCGCGCACGGTCGTGGTGCGGGCCGCGGACGGCACCGAGGAGAGCCTGGTCGCGGACGCGGTGCTGATCGCGACGGGTGCCCACCCGCGGGAGATCCCGGACGCGCTGCCGGACGGCGAGCGGATCCTGAACTGGACGCAGGTGTACGACCTGGAGGAGCTCCCGGAGGAGCTCATCGTGGTCGGTTCGGGTGTCACGGGTGCCGAGTTCGCGGGCGCCTACCAGGCGCTGGGCTCGAAGGTGACGCTGGTGTCGTCGCGCGACCGGGTGCTGCCGGGCGAGGACCCGGACGCGGCCGCCGTGCTGGAGGACGTCTTCCGGCGGCGCGGGATGAACGTGATGGCGCGCTCGCGCGCCGCCTCGGCCAAGCGTGTGGGGGACCGGGTGGAGGTCACCCTGGCCGACGGCCGGGTCATCACCGGGACGCACTGTCTGATGGCCGTCGGGTCGATCCCGAATACTGCCGGGATCGGACTGGAGGAGGCCGGGGTCCGGCTCCTGGAGTCCGGACACATCTGGACGGACAAGGTCTCGCGGACCAGTGCACCCGGTGTCTACGCGGCCGGCGACTGCACCGGGGTCTTCGCGCTGGCGTCCGTGGCGGCCATGCAGGGCCGCATCGCGATGTACCACTTCCTGGGCGACGCGGTGGCCCCGCTCAATCTCAAGACGGTATCTGCGAACGTATTTACGGATCCGGAGATTGCGACGGTCGGGTACACCCAGGCCGACGTCGACAACGGACTGATTGACGCCCGTGTCGTCAAACTTCCGTTGCTGCGCAATCCGCGAGCGAAGATGCAGGGTATTCGGGACGGTTTTGTGAAGATGTTCTGCCGCCCCGGCACGGGCATCGTGGTGGGCGGTGTCGTGGTGTCCCCGCGGGCCAGCGAGCTGATCCACCCGATCTCGATCGCGGTGGACAACAACCTGACCGTGGAACAGATCGCCAGCGCCTTCACCGTCTACCCGTCGCTCTCCGGCTCGATCGCCGAGGTGGCACGGCAGCTGCACACGCGGAAGACGCAGCGGGAGGCGTGACCCGGGCCCTGTGATGGCCCATACCACTTCTCGGGTTGCAGTGCGGAGAACTTCCGTTAATTGCTGCAACCTGCTGAAAACAGATGGTCGTTGGCGTTACTGTCGGTTTCGTGTTCGCTGCAGAACGTCGTCAATTGATCCTCGAAATGGTGCGGGCCAACGGAGCGGTTTCGCTCCGGGAGCTCGCCCGCGTCGTCCAGACCTCCGAAGTGACCGTACGGCGGGACGTGCGGGCTCTGGAGGCCGAAGGACTGCTCGACCGCCGGCACGGCGGTGCGGTGCTGCCGGGCGGATTCACCAGGGAGTCCGGCTTCCCGCAGAAATCCCATCTAGCGACCGCCGAGAAGACGGCCAT
Organism: Streptomyces morookaense; assembly: GCF_013030945.1. Lineage (GTDB taxonomy): Bacteria > Actinomycetota > Actinomycetes > Streptomycetales > Streptomycetaceae > Streptomyces > Streptomyces morookaensis. The sequence goes on from NZ_JABBXF010000018.1 coordinate 50,442, forward strand.
CGCCGATCTGGCGGCGAGCTTCGTCGAGGAGGGCGAGGCCGTCGTCGTCGGCGCCGGCACCACCACCCAGGAGCTGGCCCGCCGGCTCGCCCGGGTGCCGGGGCTCACCGTGGTCACCAACTCCCTGCTCGTCGCCCAGGCCCTGGCCCACGCCAACCGGGTCGAGGTCGTCATGACCGGCGGCACCCTGCGCGGCTCCAACTACGCCCTCGTGGGCAGCGGAGCCGAGCAGTCCCTGCAGGGGCTGCGCGTGAGCAGAGCCTTCCTGTCCGGGAGCGGTCTCACCGCCGAGCGCGGGCTGTCCACGTCCAACATGCTCTCCGCGAGCGTGGACCGGGCGCTGGTGCAGGCCGCGGCCGAGGTGGTCGTGCTCGCCGACCACACCAAGCTCGGCACCGACACGATGTTCCAGACGGTGCCGACCGACGTCATCACCCGGCTGGTCACCGACGAGCCGCCCGCCCACGACGACCGTGCCGCCACCGAGCTCCAGGCGCTCGCAGACCAGGGCGTGCACATCTCGGTCGCCGGGCCCGGCGCGGGGTCGGGCCCGGCGGCGGGGGTGCCCGGCGAGCCCGTACCGGCCCGCCGCCGGGACGTGCCGCCGCTGCCGGGCCAGCGGCGCAGCCTCCCGCTGGGCCCCGGCCGGCCGGAGGCCCCGGGGCAGGGCGGCCCGCCCGGGGCGCAGCTGCGCAGCGCGGTCTCCCTCGACCAGCCGCCGACGGCACGGGTGGCGGACCTCCGCAGGAGATAGTGGGCCGGGTTGCGGGGGCCTGAGCGCTTCGCGCTACGGGCGCAGGCCCGTGAGTGTCAGCATCAGCAGCCGGTCGGCCAACTCGGGGTCGTCCGGGGACTGTTCGACGGCCAGCGAAATGGCGTTGGTCAGCTGCATCAGGTCGGCGATGTCCACGCCGCCGCGCACCGCTCCGGCCTGCTGGGCCCGCGCCAGCAGCATGCTGCCCGCGTCCCGCAGGGGAAGGCTGCAGCGGGACAGGGCGGAGGCCTTGTCGCTCTGTGCGGCCATCAGGGCCCGGGACAGGCCCCGGTAGGTGCTGGCGTGCGTCACGATGGCCCGCAGCCAGGCCACCAGGGCCCGGCAGGGCTCGGGGGAGGCCAGCAGCTCGCGGGAGCGCGCCAGCAGGCCGTCCAGCTCGCCCTGGAAGACGGCGCTCATCAGGGCCGTGCGGTTGGGGAAGTGCCGGTAGAGGGTGCCGATGCCCACACCCGCGCGGCGGGCGATGTCCTCGAGGGAGGCGTCCGTGCCGTGCTCCGTGAAGGCCGTACGGGCCTCGGCGAGCAGCCGCTCGTAGTTGCGCCGCGCGTCCGCGCGCATGGGTCGTGGTGACGTCTGGGCCGTCTCGGCCGTCATCTCCGTCCGTCCTCCCGCTCGGTGCCCCGTGGTCCCCGCCTGCCAAGGATGCCAGGCGTACAAGAACCCCGAGGGCCCCGGCCGACTACCGGCCGGGGCCCTCGGGGCGGTTGTCGCGGCGGAGCCGCGTCAGTCCTTGATCTCGCAGATGACGGCGCCGGAGGAGACCGAGCCGCCGACCTCGGCGGTGATGCCCTTGACCGTGCCGGACTTGTGGGCGTTGAGCGGTTGCTCCATCTTCATCGCTTCGAGGACGACGATCAGATCGCCCTCGTTGACCTCCTGGCCCTCCTCGACCGCGACCTTGACGATCGTGCCCTGCATCGGCGAGGCGAGGGAGTCGCCCGAGGCGGCGGAGGAGGACTTCCGGGCCGCGCGGCGCTTCGGCTTGGCGCCCCCGGCCGCGGCGGTGCGGGCGATGGTCATGCCCAGGGAGGCCGGGAGGGAGACCTCCAGGCGCTTGCCGCCGACCTCCACGACCACGGTCTCGCGGCCGGCCTGCTCCTCGTCCTCCTCGGCGGCGGCGCCGCCGGCGAAGGGCTTGATGGTGTTGTCGAACTCCGTCTCGATCCAGCGGGTGTGGACGCGGAACGGGTCGGAGGTGAAGGCGGGGTCGGTGACCGCGGCCTGGTGGAACGGGATGGCCGTGGCCATGCCCTCCACCTGGAACTCGGCCAGCGCACGGGCCGCGCGCTGCAGGGCCTGCTCACGCGTGGCGCCGGTGATGATCAGCTTGGCCAGCAGGGAGTCCCAGGCCGGGCCGATGACCGAGCCGGACTCCACGCCCGCGTCCAGCCGCACGCCGGGGCCGGTCGGCGGGGCGAACTTGGTGACGGTGCCCGGGGCGGGCAGGAAGTTGCGGCCGGGGTCCTCGCCGTTGATGCGGAACTCGAAGGAGTGGCCGCGGACCGCCGGGTCGTCGTAGCCGAGTTCCTCGCCGTCGGCGATGCGGAACATCTCGCGCACCAGGTCGATGCCGGTGACCTCCTCGGTCACCGGGTGCTCGACCTGGAGGCGGGTGTTGACCTCGAGGAAGGAGATGGTGCCGTCCTGGCCGACGAGGAACTCGCAGGTGCCCGCGCCCTCGTAGCCGGCCTCCTTGAGGATCGCCTTGGACGCGCGGTACAGCTCGGCGTTCTGCTCGTCCGTCAGGAACGGGGCCGGGGCCTCCTCCACCAGCTTCTGGTGGCGGCGCTGCAGCGAGCAGTCACGGGTGGAGACGACGACCACGTTGCCGTGCTTGTCGGCCAGGCACTGGGTCTCGACGTGCCGGGGGCGGTCGAGGTAGCGCTCGACGAAGCACTCGCCGCGGCCGAAGGCGGCCACGGCCTCGCGCACGGCGGAGTCGTAGAGCTCGGGGACCTCTTCGAGAGTGCGGGCGACCTTCAGGCCGCGACCGCCGCCGCCGAAGGCGGCCTTGATGGCGATCGGCAGGCCGTGCTCCTCGGCGAAGGCCACGACCTCGTCCGCCCCGGAGACGGGGTCGGAGGTGCCGGCCACCAGCGGGGCGCCGGCGCGCTGGGCGATATGACGGGCCGCCACCTTGTCGCCCAGGTCGCGGATCGCGTGGGGCGGCGGTCCGATCCAGGTCAGCCCGGCGTCGAGAACGGCCTGGGCGAACTCCGCGTTCTCGGACAGGAACCCGTATCCGGGGTGGACGGCGTCGGCACCGGACTCGGCGGCCGCGGCCAGGACCTTGGCCATGTCCAGGTAGCTCGTCGCCGGGGTGTCACCGCCCAGCGCGTACGCCTCGTCGGCCGCACGGACATGCAGCGCGTCACGGTCGGGGTCGGCGTAGACGGCCACACTCCCGATTCCGGCGTCCCGGCATGCACGAGCGACGCGGACAGCGATTTCGCCACGGTTGGCGATGAGCACCTTGCGCACGATGGCTCCCTCCTTGAAACAAGGTGAGTTTAGGTACTGGCGACACTCTGTGCCGACCCGACTTCCGGGGTGAGCTTGCCCACACGGAGCGTGAGACGGGAGCCGTGTGCGGACCGAAGCCCCCAGAACCTCCACCGTACGCCGGGTTCGGGCGGCTGAGGCGGCGTGCCGGTGTGGTCTGCATCTCCATGATCGCGTGGCGGTCAGGGGGTCGTTTGTTTGTGGAGTCCCTACGAACGGGTGAAGCAAAGTTTGCGCCCAAGGAGCCCTCTGGTTTCTTGCTTACCCACGGGTAGGCGCGGTTATCCGGGCCGGCCGCGGCGGCGGGGGTGATCCTCAGGCCAACTTGGCCGCTTCCGCCGCGACATGGCGCAGGGCCTCCGTGACCCGGCGTCCGTGCCGGCGGAACTCCTCCACGGGCAGTGCCGCCGAGACGGCCCGCAGCGCCCCGGGCACCGGCACGGCCACACAGGCCACCCCGGCCGCGCACTCCTCGATCTCCACCGCGAGTCCCTCCCGCCGCACCCGGCGCAACTGGACGTCCAGCAGCTCCGGGGAGGTGATCGTCCGCGGTGTGACGGCGGGCATCCCCGAGGCCGTGAGCCGGCGCAGCCGGGCGGCCCGGGGCAGCGCGGCCAGCAGGACCTTGCCGTGGGCCGTGGCGTGCGGGACGGCGTCGTGGCCCACGGAGAAGCCGCCGGTGGCGGGGTGGGCGGTGGCGGTGCCGGCGAGGACGGCGATGTCGCCGTCCCGGTAGGCGCTGAAGTAGGTGTCCGTCCCGACGGTCTTGCGCATCCGCACGAGCAGCTCCTGCACCTCGTCGCTCACCTGCATCTGCCGCTGGAACGCGTGGTGCAGGGCGGGCACGCGGTAGCCGAGCGCGTAGCCCGCGGGTGTACGGACCAGGTGCCCGCGCGCGGTGAGGGTGCCGAGCAGTTCGTACACCGTGGACAGTCCGCAGCCCAGCCGGCGGGCGAGGGCCTTGGCGGGCACCGGGTCCGCGGAGGCGGCGACGGCGTCCAGGACGTCCAGGGCGCGGTCCACGGACTGCGGCACGGTGATCCTTTCGGGGTGGGGGCCTTTCCAGCGTCGCACATCGGCAGATGTGCGGATGCGCGGGCGAAGTCCCGGGCGGGTGTGCGGAATTCGCGCGCGGTGCGGCACCGCCCTTACGGGCGACGGGTGTTGGGCGATGCGGGCCTCGGGTGGCGCAGGGGAGGGTGACCGAAATGCCATGACATCGTTGATGAAGTCATGATCAAGCGCATTGCCGCAGCCGCCGCTCTCGCCGGCGCAGCTCTCTCCGTGACCTCCGTCCCCGCATCCGCCGCGCCGTCCGCGCCCACGCCGGCGCCGCCGCCGAGGAGCATGCCGGATGCCCAGTCCGCGGCGAAGCCGGCTGCCCAGCCGGCGGCGACGGGCGGGAAGACGGCGAAGGCCGGGCAGACCGCACCGGCGGACCGGCAGACGCCGGCCGCGAAGGGCGCGCCCGCCGCGCAGGCGCCGGCGGGGAAGGGTGGTGCCCCCATGGGCAAGGCCGCGCCCGCCGGGAAGGCGGCCCCGGGCAGGCCGGCCGGCGACCGGATGCAGCCGAGTTCGCATGCCGGTCCCGTCACGGCGCCGCCGCCGAGCCGGCTCCAGGAGCCGGGCCAGCCCGAGACCAGCATCTACCCCGGCGCCGTCAACCAGCTCGGCAAGCTCGACCAGCTCAACCAGCTGGGCCAGCTCAACCGCGTGACCCAGGAACTCCCGCTCTGACGGGACGGTGTCGGGGGCTCAGGCCCTCAGACCCACAGGTCGGTGATCGGGACCCCCAGCTCGGCGAGCAGCCGGCGCAGCAGGGGAAGGGACAGGCCGATCACATTGCCCGGGTCCCCGTCGATGCCCTCGATGAACGGCGCCGAGCGCCCGTCGAGGGTGAAGGCCCCCGCGACGTGGAGCGGCTCGCCGGAGGCCACGTAGGCGGCGATCTCCGCGTCGTCCGGCTCGCCGAAGCGGACCGTGGTCGAGGCCGTGGCCGAGGCGCGGCGGCCGGTGGCCGTGTCGATGACGCAGTGGCCGGTCCGCAGCTCGCCGGAGCGGCCGCGCATCGACTTCCAGCGGGCTGTCGCCTCCTCGGCGTCGGCGGGCTTGCCGAGGGCCTGGCCGTCCAGCTCCAGCACCGAGTCGCAGCCGACCACCAGGGCTCCGGCGGCCTCCGGCCGTGCGGCCACGGCCGCGGCCTTGGCCTCTGCCAGCACGAGCGCCAGCTCGGCGGGGGTGGGGGCGTCCAGGGCGTCCTCGTCGACTCCGCTGACGATCACCTCCGGGGCGAGGCCTGCTTGGCGCAGCAGGCCCAGGCGCGCCGGGGACGCGGAGGCGAGGACGAGGCGGCGTGCGGGGGTTTCGGTCATGCCGCTCAGCCTATGTGGTCCGGTGCGGGCCGTTCGTGGTTGCTCGCGCAGTTCCTCCCCCAGCTACCGCTGGGGGACCCCCAGAGGTGCCCCCAGCGCCCCTTACGGGGCGCGATGGCGGGGCACTTACCTGGCCAGGACCGCCTCCATCACCTTCTTCGCGATCGGGCCCGCCAGTTTGCCGCCGGAGATCTGGTCGTCCGGGACGCTGTCGTCGGGGTCGATCATCACCGCGACGGCGACGGGCGAGCCCTCGGCGGTCTTGGCGTAGGAGATGAACCAGGCGAGGTTCTTCTGCTTCGCGCCGCGCTCGGCGGTGCCGGTCTTGCCGCCCACGGTGACGCCGTCGATGAGGGCGGCCTTGCCGGTGCCCTTGGTGGCGGTGTCCTCCATCATCTGCTGGACCTTCTTCGCGACCTCGGGCGAGGCCGCCCGGGACAGCTCCTCCGGCTTGTGCTTCTCGATCGTCGACAGGTCCGGGCTGCGCAGTTCCTCGACCATGTACGGCTTCATCAGCTTGCCGTCGTTGGCGATCGCGGCCGTCATCATGGCGACCTGCAGAGGGGTGGCGGTCAGGCTGCCCTGGCCGATGCCGGCGAGCGCGGTCTGCGAGGAGTTGATGTTGTCCGGGAAGGTGCTCTTCGCGGCCCGGACGGGGGTGTCGACCTTGGGGTTGTTGAAGCCGAACTTCTCGGCGGTCTGCCGCATCTTGTCCTTGCCGAGGTCCGAACTCGCCTTGCCGTAGACGTTGTTGCAGGAGTGCTGCATGGCCACGTCGAGGCTGGCGTTCTTGCAGGGCGCGGTGGGGTTCTGGTTGGGCAGGACCGTGCGGGTGCCGGGCATGGTCCACGGGTCCGGCGAGTCGGTGCTCGCGTTGATGTCCGTGTGGAGGCCGTTCTCCAGGGCCGCCGTCGCCGTCACGATCTTGAAGGTCGAGCCGGGCGGGTAGACCTCCTTCAGGGCCCGGTTGAGGGTCGGCTTGTCCTTGTCCTTCTCCAGTTCCTCCCAAGCGGCCTTGTCCTTGGCCGAGTTGCCCGCGAAGACCGACGGGTCGTACGAGGGCGTGGAGGCGAGTGCGAGGATCTTGCCGGTGCGCGGGTCGAGGGCGACGACGGCGCCCTTCTTGTCGCCGAGCCCCTCGTAGGCCGCCTTCTGGGCCTTGGGGTCGATCGTCGTGACGACGTCGCCGCCCTGGTTCTTCTTCCCGGTGAGCAGGTTGCTCGTGCGCTGCAGGAAGAGGCGGTCGTCACTGCCGTTGAGCAGCTTGTTGTTGAGGTTCTCCAGCTGGGTGCTGCCATAGCCCTGCGAGAAGAAGCCGGTGACCGGGGCGTACATCTTGCCGTCCGTGAACGTGCGCTTGTACTTGAGGTCGGTCCCGGTCTCGGAGGATCCGGTGATCGGCTGCCCGCCGACGATGATGTTGCCGCGCGGCTGCGCGAAGTTCGCCATGGCGACGCGCCGGTTGTGTTCGTTGTTGGCGAGCTCGTTGCTGCGGACGAACTGCACCCAGGTGGCACGGACCAGCAGCGCGAGCACCAGCACGCCGCTGAAGATCGCTATATGGCGGACAGGCTTGTTCATGGTGTGACGGACTCCCCGGTTCGCGGCATATCACTGGGACTGACGCGAATCGGGTGAATGTAGTTCCTGGTGGGGCAAACCTGTGGTGTGCCTGTGACGCAGGAGACCAGGGTCACGGCAGGCCCAGGACGACGAACAGCACCACCATGCCGACCGCCAGCACCACCCCGGCACGGCGCAGCATCCGCTGCGCCTCACGGAGATCGTCGGGGGAGTCGTCGGGCGGGTCGGACCAGAGCATGTTCCCCATGCTCCGGTCCGGCCGTGCGCAGCGCCTGAGTACGGGTACTCAGGCGGCGCCCCGTCAGGGGCGCGGGGAACTGCGCGAGCAACCACGACGCGCCCGTAGTCGACGTCCCCGGGGCTGCGCCCCGGGCCCCTGGGTAGTGCGTCGGCTGCGGGCCGGTGGGGGCTGGTCGCGCAGTTCCTCCCCCAGCTACCGCTGGGAGGTGCCCCCAGCGCCCCTCCGGGGCGCAGCGGACAGGCCTCCTAGGCCGGCCAGTACGACGTGCGCCAGGCCCGTGGCCCGGGCCGCGGCGCCCGGAGTGCCGTCGTCCGGCGCTCCGGGCTGGACCACTCCGGGCGCAGCCGGCCCGCATCGGGCGCGGCTGCCGCCCGGGCAGCCGCGCGCGCCTGGACCACCGCCAGAGCGGCGGCCAGCTCCTCGGGGGTCGGGTTGCCCCGTACGACCTTGATCACTGCAGCGTCCCTTCCACAGCGTCGGTGTTCACAGCGGAATGTTGCCGTGCTTCTTGGGCGGCAGCGCCTCCCGCTTGTCCCGCAGGGTGCGCAGTCCGCGCACGATGTGCCGGCGGGTGTCCGACGGCATGATCACCGCGTCGACATAGCCGCGTTCGGCCGCCGCGTACGGGTTCAGCAGGGCGTCCTCGTACTCCGTGACCAGCCGGGCGCGCAGCTCCTCCTGTTCCTCCGGCGACGCGACCGCCGCCAGCGAGCGGCGGTGCAGGATGTTGACCGCGCCCTGGGCGCCCATCACGGCGATCTGGGCGGTGGGCCAGGCGAAGTTGAGGTCCGCGCCCAGGTGCTTGGAGCCCATCACGTCGTACGCGCCCCCGAACGCCTTGCGGGTGATGACGGTGATCAGCGGGACCGTGGCCTCCGCGTAGGCGTAGATGAGCTTGGCGCCGCGGCGGATGATGCCGTTGTACTCCTGGTCCGTGCCCGGGAGGAAGCCCGGGACGTCCACGAACGTCAGCACCGGGACGTTGAAGGCGTCGCAGGTGCGCACGAAGCGCGCCGCCTTCTCGCTCGCGTTGATGTCCAGGCAGCCGGCGAACTGCAGCGGCTGGTTGGCGACCACGCCCACCGGGTGGCCCTCCACACGCCCGAACCCGGTGACGATGTTGGGCGCGAAGAGCGCCTGCGTCTCCAGGAACTCGCCGTCGTCCAGGACGTGTTCGATGACGGTGTGCATGTCGTAGGGCTGGTTCGCCGAGTCCGGGATGACCGTGTCCAGCTCCCGGTCGGCGTCCGAGACCTCCAGGTCCGCCTCCTCCGGGAAGGCGGGCGGCTCGGAGAGGTTGTTGGACGGCAGGTAGGACAGCAGCGCCTTGACGAAGTCGATGGCGTCCTTCTCGTCGCCCGCCATGTGATGCGCCACGCCGGACGTGGTGTTGTGCGTCCGGGCGCCGCCCAGTTCGTCGAAGCCGACGTCCTCGCCGGTGACGGTCTTGATGACGTCCGGGCCGGTGATGAACATGTGCGAGGTCTTGTCCACCATCACCGTGAAGTCCGTGATCGCGGGCGAGTAGACCGCACCGCCCGCGCACGGGCCGACGATCAGGGAGATCTGGGGGATGACTCCGGAGCCGTGGACGTTTCGCCGGAAGATCTCCGCAAACAGGCCGAGCGCCACGACGCCCTCCTGAATGCGGGCGCCTCCGCCGTCGTTGATGCCGATGATGGGGCAGCCGGTCTTGAGGGCGAAGTCCATCACCTTGACGATCTTCTCGCCGTAGACCTCGCCCAGCGATCCGCCGAAGACCGTGAAGTCCTGCGAGTACACACAGACGGTGCGGCCGTCGACCGTGCCGTAGCCGGTGACCACCCCGTCCCCGTACGGGCGGTTGGCGTCGATGCCGAAGCTGGTCGAGCGGTGCCGGGCGAGCTCGTCCAGCTCCACGAACGAACCCTCGTCCAGCAGCAGGGCGATCCGCTCGCGTGCCGTCAACTTGCCCTTGGCGTGCTGCTTTTCGACCGCCTGCGCGGAGCCGGCGTGTGTCGCCTCCTCGATCCGGCGCTGCAGGTCCGCGAGCTTCCCCGCGGTGGTGTGGATGTCGGTTCCCTGGGTGTCTGGCTCGGACATCGGGCTGCGGCTCCTGCTCGTCCAGAGGGGTCATGGCGGGTGCTACCGGTGCTACCGGTTCGTAGCGTATCCGCGCGGATGCACGCTGACAGTGCGGCGTTGGCCACACCGTTCTCCTCCTAAAGTGGCCCGTATGACGCCCCCCGACGCCCCCGGCAGCCGCTGGTCCGACCTGGACCGCCCCCCGCTGAACGCCGCCGCCCTGCGGCGCGCGCTGGTCCGCCCCGGCGGACTGTGGACCTCTCTGGACGTGGTCCAGCGGACGGGATCCACCAACACCGACCTCGTCGCCTCCGGTGGCACCGAGGGCGCCGTGCTCGTCGCCGAGGAGCAGTCGGCGGGCCGCGGCCGGCTCGACCGCACCTGGACCGCGCCCGCACGCTCCGGCTTGTTCTTCTCCGTCCTGCTCACCCCCGGCCCCGCCGTGCCGGTTGCCCGCTGGGGCTGGCTGCCGCTGCTCGCCGGCGTCGCCACCGCCACCGCGCTCTCCCGCGCGGCCGGCGTCGACACGGCCCTGAAATGGCCCAACGACCTTCTCGTCACGGTCGACGGCACCGAGCGCAAAACGGGCGGCATCCTCGCCGAGCGGGCCGGGGACAGCGTCGTCGTCGGCATCGGGCTCAACGTCACGCTGCGCGCCGACGAGCTGCCGGTGCCCGGCGCCGGGTCGCTCGCGCTGGCCGGGGCGCAGGTCCTCGACCGGGACCCGCTGCTGCGCGCCGTGCTGCGCTCGGTCGAGGACTGGTACGGGCAGTGGCGCGCCGCGGACGGCGACCCCGCCGCGTGCGGGCTGCAGGACACGTACGCCGCCGGCTGCGCCACCCTCGGCCGCACCGTGCGGGCCGAACTCCCCGGCGGGCGCGCCCTGGTCGGCGAGGCCGTCGCCGTCGACGGCGACGGGCGGCTGGTGCTGGCCACCTCCGAGGGCGTGCAGGAGCCGGTGGGCGCCGGCGACATCGTGCACCTGCGGCCCGCCGAGTAGACCGGGCGGTCGGAAGGGTGAGCCCCGGCGGTCCGTGAAGTGAGCTACGGCACACCTGCCGTATCGTTGTCCCCGGAAACTGGGCGAGCACGATCGGCAGGGCAGTGCGCACGGATCGGACAGGGGGCGGGCGGTGACCGCCGATGAGACGGGTGGCAGTGCTGCGCGCGGGATCGCTCCTCGGGAGATCGAGGAGAACGGTGAGGAGAGCGGCGACCCCCTCGCCCTCCGGCTGGAGGCGCTGATCCTCGGCGCCGAGCGCCGCTACACCCCCTTCCAGGCGGCCCGCGCCGCCGGTGTCTCCATGGACCTGGCCTCCCGCTTCTGGCGCGCGATGGGCTTCGCCGACATCGGCCAGGCCAAGGCGCTCACCGAGGCGGACGTGCTGGCACTGCGCCGGCTCGCCGGTCTCGTCGAGGCGGGGCTGCTCAGCGAGCCGATGGCCGTCCAGGTCGCCCGCTCCACCGGGCAGACCACCGCCCGGCTCGCCGACTGGCAGATCGACTCCTTCCTGGAGGGCCTGACCGAGCCTCAGGAGGGCATGACCCGCACGGAGATCACCTATCCGCTCGTCGAGCTGCTCCTCCCCGAGCTGGAGGAGTTCCTCGTCTACGTCTGGCGGCGGCAGCTGGCCGCCGCCACCGGGCGCGTCGTCCAGGCGCAGGACGACGCGGAGATGGTCGACCGGCGGCTCGCCGTCGGCTTCGCCGATCTCGTCGGCTTCACGCGGCTGACCCGCCGGCTGGAGGAGGAGGAACTCGGCGAGCTGGTCGAGGCCTTCGAGACCACCGCGGCCGACCTGGTGGCCGCGCACGGCGGCCGCCTCATCAAGACGCTGGGCGACGAGGTGCTGTACGCGGCCGACGACGCCGGGACGGCCGCGGAGATCGGCCTGCGGCTGATCGAGACGCTCACGAACGACGAGACGATGCCGGAGCTGCGCGTCGGCATGGCCTTCGGGACGGTGACGACGCGCATGGGCGACGTCTTCGGCACGACCGTGAACCTGGCGAGCCGGCTGACGTCGATAGCGCCGAAGGACGCCGTGCTCGTCGACGGGGCGTTCGCGGAGGAGCTCGCGCGGAGCGGGGATGCGGCGAAGCCGGGCGAGGACGACGGCGCCGGGGAGCACCGCTTCGCGCTGCAGCCGATGTGGCAGCGGCCGGTGCGGGGGCTGGGCGTGGTCGAACCGTGGCTCCTGGGCCGGAGGGGCGCCCCGTAAGGGGCGCGGGGAACTGCGCGACCGGCCACGACGCGCCCGCAGTCGAAGTGGTCGGGGCTTCGCCCCGAACCCCTGGGTGGTGCGTCGGCTGCGGGCCGGTGGGGGCTTGTCGCGCAGTTCCCCGCGCCCCTGACGGGGCACGGGTATGGCCCCCCGCGCAGCGGCACGGCATGATCACCCCCATGAGCGACAGCGAACACCGCTTCGGGGAGTGGGTGGCGGTCCGCCGCCACGGACACGTCGCCGAGCTGGTCCTGGACCGTCCGAAGGCCATGAACGCCGTCTCCACGGAGATGGCCCGCCGCATCGCCGAGGCGACCACCGCCCTGGCCGCCGACCGCGACGTCAGGACCGTCGTCCTGACGTCCACGCACCCGCGTGCGTTCTGCGTCGGCGCCGACCTCAAGGAGCGCAACTCCCTCACCGACGCCGAGCTCGTCCGCCAGCGTCCCCTCGCCCGCGCCGCCTACACCGGAGTGCTGGAGCTGCCCGTGCCGGTCGTCGCGGCCGTCCACGGGTTCGCGCTCGGCGGCGGATTCGAACTCGCCCTGTCCTGCGACGTGATCGTCGCGGACACCACCGCCGTCGTCGGCCTCCCCGAGGTCTCCGTCGGCGTGATCCCCGGCGGCGGGGGCACCCAGCTGCTGCCGCGCCGCGTCGGGGCCGCCCGCGCGGCCGAACTCGTCTTCAGCGCGCGGCGGGTGGACGCTTCGGAGGCCCGCGAGCTGGGCCTGGTCGACGAGCTCGTCCCGGAGGGCGAGGACCGTACCGAGGCCCTGGCCCTGGCCGCGCGCATGGCGGCCAACTCGCCCGTGGGCCTGCGCGCCGCCAAGCGGGCCCTGCGGCTCGGGCACGGGCTGGACCTGAGGACCGGGCTGGAGGTGGAGGACGCCGCGTGGCGCAGCGTCGCCTTCTCCGGCGACCGGGCCGAGGGCGTGGCCGCGTTCAACGAGAAGCGGAAGCCGGACTGGCCCGGGGAGTAGCCAGGAAAGCGCAGCCGTGATGCCATGAAGCGGAATGGCCTCGGCGTTCCTACGCTGGAGTACGGGGGCTGCGCGTGGACGAATGCGAGGCTCGGGTGGCACAAGACGGGGAGTGCGACGTCCGGCTGCGCGCCGTGGTGGAGCTGGCGCAGGCGATGGCCGCCGCACGCACCCCGCTGGAGACCGTCGGAGCCGCGGCGGAGGGTGCCCTCCGGGCGCTGGAGGGCAGCTTCGCCGCCATCTCGGTGTGGGAGCGGGAGGCAGGCCGGCTGCGGGTGCTGGTGAACGAGGGCGAGCGCTCGGCGGGCGAGGCGCGCTTCCCTCATGACGAGTGGTACCCGGTGCACGACTTCCCGGAGATCGCCGAGTTCCTGCACGAGGAGTGGGTGGGCGGCCAGCCCCGCGCCTGGGTCGACACCGCCGGGGACACCGGCCCGACGGCCCACCGCCGCAGGGCGGCCGCGCTGCGCGAGCGCGGCCGCGGCTGCTGCGTCGTGGCCCCGCTCGTGCTGCACGGGCGGGCCTGGGGCGAGCTGTACGTGGCGCGGCCGGCCGGGGCGGCGGTCTTCGATGCGACGGACGTGGACTTCGCGACGGTCCTGGCGGCCGTGACGGCGGCGGGGATCGCGCAGACCGAGCGGCTGGAGGAGGTGCGCCGGCTCGCCTTCACCGATCCGCTGACCGGCCTGGCCAACCGCCGTGCGGTGGACGTGCGGCTGGAGGAGGCGGTGGAGCGGCACCAGGCGGAGGGCGTGGTCGTCAGCCTGGTGGTGTGCGACCTCAACGGGCTCAAGCATGTCAACGACACGCTCGGGCATGCGGTCGGGGACCGGCTGCTGGAACGTTTCGGGTCGGTGCTGTCGCTGTGCGGGGCCCGGCTGCCGGGGGCACTGGCGGCGCGGCTGGGCGGGGACGAGTTCTGTCTGCTGGCGGTCGGCCCGGCGGCCGACGAGGTGGTGCGGGTCGCGTCCGAACTGTGCCGCCGGGCCGCCGAGTTGGAGCTGGGCGAGGGCGTCGCGTGCGGGGTGGCGTCCACCGGGGACCCGATCGGTCCGGTGCGGTCCGCGCGGCGGCTGTTCCGGCTCGCGGACGCGGCGCAGTACCGGGCCAAGGGGGCGCGGGCCGCGGAGCCGGTCGTTGCGGGGCGCGCGGGTGGGGTCGAGGACCCCGTGGTGCGGATGGCCGACCGGCCGCCGGTGCCGGTTACCGCGGAGCGGCGGATTTTCCGGGGGCGGGAAGCGTGAGCGGTCCGGTGCGGGCCGTCCTGGGCCGGTCGCGCAGTTCCTCCCCCAGCTACCGCTGGGGGTACCCCCAGCGCCCCTGACGGGGCGCGGTAGCGCGGCACCCCGGCATGAGAGCCCCTCCACCTGCGTTGTATCTACTAGTGACAGCTCGCGATTCAGTCTCTAGGGTGCCTGAATATGGATATGCACACTGTGGTGGTGGGGACGGCCGGGACGACCGCGGACGATGTGATCGCCGTGGCGCGTCGCGGTGCGCGGGTCGTCGTGTCGGAGGAAGCGCTGGCCGCCGTGGCCGCGTCGCGGCAGGTCATCGATGATCTGGCCGCCAAACCCGAGCCCGTCTACGGCGTCTCCACCGGCTTCGGTGCCCTCGCCGTGCGCCACATCAGCCCCGACCTGCGCGCCCAGCTCCAGCGCAACATCGTGCGCTCGCACGCGGCGGGCATGGGGCCGCGGGTCGAGCGGGAGGTCGTCCGCGCGCTGATGTTCCTGCGGCTGAAGACGCTCGCCTCGGGCCGCACCGGTGTGCGTCCGCTGGTCGTCGAGACCATGGCGGCCATCCTCAACGCGGGCATCACGCCCGTGGTACACGAGTACGGCTCGCTCGGCTGCTCCGGCGACCTGGCGCCGCTGTCCCACTGCGCGCTCACCCTGATGGGAGAGGGCGAGGCCGAGGGCCCCGACGGCGTCGTGGCGCCGGCCGCGCAGCTGCTCGCCGCGCACCGCATCGAGCCCGTCGAGCTGCGCGAGAAGGAGGGCCTCGCCCTGCTCAACGGCACCGACGGGATGCTCGGCATGCTCGTGATGGCCTGCGCCGACCTTGGTCGGCTGATCACCTCCGCCGACGTCACGGCAGCCCTCTCGCTGGAGGCCCTGCTCGGTACGGACAAGGTCCTCGCCCCCGAGCTGCACGCGATCCGCCCGCACCCGGGCCAGGCCGCGAGCGCCGCGAACATGCTGCGGGTGCTGGCCGGTTCGGGCCTGACCGGGCACCACCAGGACGATGCGCCGCGCGTGCAGGACGCGTACTCGATCCGCTGCGCGCCCCAGGTCGCCGGCGCGGGCCGGGACACGCTGGCGTACGCCCGGCTGGTCGCCGACCGCGAGCTGGCCGCCGCCGTCGACAACCCCGTCGTGCTGCCCGACGGACGTGTGGAGTCCAACGGCAACTTCCACGGCGCCCCGGTCGCGTACGTCCTCGACTTCCTCGCCATCGCCGCGGCCGACCTCGCCTCCATCGCCGAGCGCCGCACCGACCGGCTGCTCGACAAGAACCGTTCGCACGGCCTGCCCCCGTTCCTCGCCGCGGACGCGGGCGTCGACTCGGGCCTGATGATCGCCCAGTACACCCAGGCCGCCCTGGTCAGTGAGATGAAGCGGCTGGCCGTGCCGGCCTCGGTGGACTCGATCCCGTCCTCCGCGATGCAGGAGGACCACGTCTCCATGGGCTGGTCGGCGGCGCGCAAGCTGCGCACGTCCGTGGCGGCCCTCGCCCGCGTCGTCGCCGTCGAACTCGTCGCCGCCACGCGCGCGATCGAGCTCCGCGACGGCCTGACGCCGGCCCCGGCGACGCAGGCGGTACTGCGCGCCGTGCGCGCGGCCGGTGTGGAGGGGCCGGGGGAGGACCGCTTCCTTGCGCCGGACCTGGCGGCTGCGGAGGCGTTCGTGCGGGACGGGAAGCTGGTGGCGGCTGTCGAGCCGGTGACGGGGGCGCTGGCCTAGCGCGCCCCCGTCGGGGCAACCCGTTGTCAGGGGGCGCCCCGTCGCCAGGGGGCGCCCCGTGCGGGGTGCGCCCCGTCAGGGGCGCGGGGAACTGCGCGACAAGCCCCCACCGGCCCGCAGCCGAGGCAGAAGCCAGGAGGTCCGGGGCGCAGCCCCGGGGACATCGACTGCGGTTGCGTCGTGGTTGCTCGCGCAGTTCCCCGCGCCCCTGACGGGGCGCCGCCCCCCACGGGGCGCACCCGCTACGGCGCGCTGCTGCCGCGGCGTACGGCGGCGGTCACCAACACGCCGCCGATGCCCACGAATGCGATGCCGCCCACCAGATACGGAGTCGTGTCCACGCTGCCGGTGTCCGCGAGGGCAACCGGCTCCGGCGCCGGTGCCTGGCCCTGGGGCGCGGCCCCAGCAGTGGTGGCCGCACCGGCGCGCTCGCCCGTGGCGTGCGCGCTCGGCACGCACCACACCGCGCACAACACTGCACCTGCGGCGACGGCGGTGAGCAGCGGACGGCGTGCGGTCACGGGATGAATCCCCCTCGGAGCGCAGGAGTTCGGGGGTCGTGGAGCGGCGGCGCGTCCCGACTGACACGATGTTAGTGACAGGGGCGGGTGCTGGGGAAGCCGAGTCCACCGCTCGATACGGGGCCGGGGCGCCCGGAGGGGCTCCCCCTATCAGGGCCCCGGTTGCGCTGTCCGCCCCCCGAGGGGCTTTACTGGCGTGGTCTTCCCCACACTTGGCCGACGAGTGGAACGGACGATTCGGTGTATGCGTTCCTCAGCAGTAGCCGGGAGACGTGTTGCACCACGAGCCCCACGAACGGCCCGGGGGACTTAGGGGTCCAGGAGCAATGGAGAAGCGTGTGATGACCTACGGCAAGCGCCGCAAAGCCCTGGTGGCGGCGGCCGCTGTGCTCGGCGGTGTACTGACCCTCGCCGCATGCGGCGGCGACGGCGACGGCAAGAACGGCGGCTCCGGGGACGGGAAGTCGCAGAACCAGGTGGATGCGCAGGCTGCGAAGGACGCCTCCAAGGCCCAGATCAAGATCACGCCCAAGGGCGGCACCACCGACGCCGGCATCACCACCGACGCCGTTCAGGTCACCGTCACCGACGGCGAACTCACCAGCGTCAAGCTGACGGACGACAAGGGCACCGCGGTCGAGGGCACCCTGGCGGCGGACAAGAAGAGCTGGAAGCCGAGCAAGCAGCTGGAGCGGTCGACCAAGTACAAGATCGTCGCCGAGGCGAAGGACGACAAGGACCGCAAGGCCACAGAGAACTCGTCCTTCTCCACGGTCTCGCCCGCCAACAGCTTCATCGGCTCCTTCACCCCGGAGGAGAACTCGACCGTCGGCGTCGGCATGCCGGTGTCGATCGAGTTCGACAAGCCGATCAAGGACCGCAAGGCCGTCCAGTCGCACCTGGAGGTCAGCTCCAACAGCGGCCAGAAGGTCGTCGGCCACTGGTTCAGCGACCAGCGCCTGGACTTCCGTCCCCAGGAGTACTGGAAGGCCGGTTCCGAGGTCACCCTGAAGATGGAGCTGGGCGGCGTCGAGGGCGCCCCCGGCATCAAGGGCGTCCAGAACAAGACGGTCAAGTTCACGATCGGCCGCTCCCAGGTCTCCACGGTCGACGCCAAGACGCACCAGATGACGGTCGTGCGCGACGGCAAGACCCTCAAGACCATCCCGATCTCGGCGGGCAGCCCCGACAACCCCACGTACAACGGCCAGATGGTGATCTCCGAGAAGTTCAAGGAGACCCGCATGGACGGCTCGACCGTCGGCTTCACCAAGGGCGACGGCAAGGGCGAGTACGACATCAAGGACGTCCCGCACGCCATGCGGCTGTCCACGTCGGGCACCTTCATCCACGGCAACTACTGGGGCAGCGGCGTCTTCGGCGTGGCCAACACCAGCCACGGCTGCGTCGGCCTGCAGGACGCCCAGGGCGCCAACGACCCGTCCACGTCGGGTGCGTGGTTCTACGACAACTCGATCATCGGCGACGTCGTCATCGTGAAGAACTCCGACGACAAGACGATCAAGCCGGACAACGGCCTCAACGGCTGGAACATGGACTGGAAGGACTGGGTCGCGGGCAGCGCGACCGGTTCCTGACCCCGGTCGGAACAGGGCCCTCCCGGCGGGATGCCGCCGGGAGGGCCTTTGCGTTTCCCGGCGGATGCAGGGCTCACCGCCGCTCCGCCACCATCGGCAGCGTGTCCGGATGGATCTCCGCCCGGGCCACCGCCCGCACCTGGACGCCCGGGGCCGGGCGGAGGCGCCAGTGGCGGCAGATCACGGCGGCGGCGACCGTCATCTCGGTGAGGGCGAACGCGTCGCCGATGCACTTGTGGGCGCCCGCCCCGAAGGGGAGGAAGGCGCCCCGGGGGAGGTCGCGGCAGCGGTCCGGGAGCCAGCGGTCGGGATCGAAGCGGTAGGGGTCGGGGTGCCAACGGGCGTCGTGGTGCAGGGCGTACGGGCTGTAGAGGATCTCCGCACCGGCCGGGACCGTCACCGCGCCCAGCCGGACAGGGGACCTGGCGCGGCGGGTGATCAGCCAGGGTGCGTAGCGGCGCAGGGTCTCCAGGATGACGCGCGTGGTGAACTCCAGCCGCGGCAGGTCCTCGTGGCGCGGCGGGCGGCCTACCAGCACCGTGTCGACCTCGGCATGGACCCGTGCCTCCAGTTCGGGATGGCGGCCGAGCTCATGGAAGAACCAGGCCAGGGAGGCCCCGGTGGTCTCCACTCCCGCCATGGCGATGCTCGTCACGTGATCCTGGAACTGGCGGGCGGTCAGGCCGGGTTCGCCTTCAGCGGGCCCCTCCTGCGGTGCGAGGAGGACGGACAGCATGCCCGCCCGGCCCGCGCGCTGCGCCGCCACCGCCTCCGCGACGAGCTCCGCCATCGTCCTGCGGGCCTGCTCGAAGCGGCGGTTGCCCGGGGTGGGCAGGCGCGCCCACCACTCGGGCAGGATCATGCGGACCATCATGCCGCGCGTGAGCACCGGCAGGGCCTGCTGGAACGCCTCGCCGGAGCGGGACTCCAGGCTGTCCGGGAGCAGGGTGCGGGTGACGACCGCGAGCGAGTAGTCGTTCATCGCGTGGTCCACCGCGACCGTCCGGCCCGGTACCCAGCCGGACACGATGCTCTGCGCGACATGACGCATGACCGGGACGCAGGCGGCGACGCGCTGCCGGCTGAACGCGGGCTGGATGACGCGCCGTTGGCTGCGGTGCAGCGCGCCCGATGTCGCCGCGAGCCCCTCCCCGAGGAAGGCGGACGCCTTGTCGAAGAGCCGCCCGCGCGAGAAGTCCCGCGCGCCGTCGACGAGGACGTGCCGCACGAGTGCCGGGTGCGTGACGGCGTACGCGGGCAGCCGGCCCAGGCGGATCCGGACGACGTCGCCGTGGGCCGTCAGCGACGTGACGAACTCCAGCGGGCGCCGCATCAGGACGGGCGTGTGACCGAGGACCGGCCAGGCGCCGGGTGCCGCGGGCGCGGCGACAGGGTTCCCGATCGGACCGCCGGTCGGACTGCCGGTTGCGATGTCGGTTGCGTTGCCGGCCGAGTCGTCGATCGGACAGCCCGTCGGGCTGTGGGCGGCCGGACTGTCGGCCGGATTGCCGGCCGGACGCTGCAGAGGTGTTGCCACCCGCTTCCCCCTCCCCCCTCCGCCACGCAGTGAACGCGCAGCGTATTTACGCGACTACTCAACGCTACCCAGACTCCTGGTCAATACACCGACACGCTGAAAACACGCTGAAATCGGTGCGCACGGTGCTGCTGAACCAGGCGTGCGCTCCGTGCCTGCGCAGACCGAACTCGGCCACACAGGTGGCGAGTTCGCGGCAGCACACGGTTCCGACTGCGAACCGGCCCCGGGAGCAGCGCGCACCGTCCGCAAGAATGGAGGCGTACGCACATGCGTACGCGCCCGCAAACGCGGCGCACGTCCGTAGGAAAGAGAGACCGTGGCCCAGCGCAGGAGGCCCGAGCGGCCCGACGAGACAGAACTGACCGCGGCAGTCGAGACGGCCGTGCGCACCCTGCGCGCCTTCACCGGTTCCGCGGACGATCTCGCCGACGTCGTCTACGCCTCCGCCTCCGCCCTGACCGCCGCCCCCGCCGGCGCGGCGGCCCTCAGTCGCGCGGTCGTCCGCGTCGCCTCCGCGGCCCTGCGCGGCTGCTGGGAGCGCGGCTGGCAGCCCGCCGACGTCGTCCGGCTCGTCCGCGCACAACTCCCGCCCGCCGAGGCGCGGTTCACCGTCGACGTCATCGCCGCCGAGGCGCGCCGCTACGCCCCCGAGACGCTCGGCGCGCGCTGGACGGCGCAACTGCGCGAGCTGGAGGCCCGCGTCTGGTGGGAGACCGACGACGGCTTCCTCGCCGGCTTCGCGGCACGCGAACGGCTCAGCCGCTTCGAGACCGTCGCCTGCGCGCTCGGCGCCCTGCGGATGATCGGCTCCCTGCCGCGGATCGGCGCCGTCGGCCCCCTGCCGGGCACCGGCCACCTGCAGACCCGTACCGCCGTGGAGCCCCGCATGCTCGGCCGGATCCGTGCGCTGCTGGCGAAGGCCGAGTCGACGCAGTTCCCGGAGGAGGCGGAGGCGCTCTCCGCGAAGGCCCAGGAGCTCATGGCCCGGCACGCGCTGGACGAGGCGGCCCTGGCCGCCGCCCACTCCGCCGGTTCCGCCGGGTGGGGGGACGGCGACGGCCCGGAGGCCTGCCGGATCGGGGTCGAGGGCCCGTACGAGTCCGCCAAGGCACTGCTCCTGGACGCCGTGGCCGCGGCCAACCACTGCCAGGCCGTGTGGTCCGGCGAGTACGGCTTCTCCACGGTCGTCGGCTTCGAGGCGGACCTGGAACTCGTGGAGCTCATGTACACCTCGCTCCTCGTCCAGGCCACCGCCGCGATGCGGCGCGCCGCCGACGAACACCACGCGCGCGGCCGCTCCCGCCGCACCCGCGACTTCCGCGAGTCCTTCCTGATCTCCTACGCGGCCCGCATCGGCGAACGCCTCGCCGCCGCCGTGCGCGACGTCACCGCCCAGGAGCCGCGGTCCGAGGTGCTGCCGGTGCTCGCCGCCCGCGACGTGGCCGTCGGCGAGACGGCGCAGCAGCTCTTCCCCGAGACCACCTCGCACCGGCTCCGCGGACGCGACGCGGACGGCTGGACGCAGGGGGCGGAGGCGGCGGACTCGGCGGTGCTGCGGGACTGAGCCTCACCGCTCGGGGCTTTTGAAGTACATGCCCGGAGGCACCCCCACCCCCCTGTGGAACGCCGCCACGAACGCACTCGGCGAGCCGTAGCCCACCCGGCGGGCCACCGACGACACCGTCGCCCCCGCCACCGGCAACGGCATCGCCGCCTCCAGGCGCAACTGGGTGCGCCACTGGCCGAACGGCATGCCCGTGTCCGCGACGAAGGCACGGGCCGGCGTCCGGGCGCTCGCACCCACCGCGGCGCCCCACTGCGCCGGCGACCGCCCGTCCGCCGGGTCAGCGCGCAGCGCCTCCGCCACCTCGCGGGCACGGACGTCCGTCGGCGACGGCGCCCGTACGGTCGTCACCGACACGGGATGCAACGGTCCGGCCGTGCGTACGGGCTCCGCACCAGGGCCGCGGTCGTCGCCCCTGCGGCATGCCGGACGCCCGCCGGGATCCACAGCGCCACGGACGGCGGCAGCACCCAGGTCCGGTCGGCCGTCCGCACGGCCACGGGACGTACTGGAGATCGGACCCGGGTACGGCGCCACGACACGCGTCCTGCTGCCCGAGGCCCGGCACCTGACCCTGCTGGAGGTCGATGCCGCCTCGGCGGCGCGCCTGCGCGAGGAATTCGCGGGGCGGACGGAGGCGGTGGTGCACGGCGGCGGTACGCACATGCCCTTCGCCGACGGCCGGTTCGACTCCGTCGTCTGCTTCACGATGCTCCACCACGTCCCGACACCCGCCGCGCAGGACCGGCTCTTCGCGGAGGCGCACCGGGTGCTGCGCCCCGGGGCGTCTTCGCGGGCTGCGACGCGCTGAGCAGCGTGCGCTTCCGCCTGATCCACATCGGCGACACATGCGTGCCCGTGCTGCCGGCAACCCTGGGGGAGCGGCTGCGGGCGGCGGGGTTCGCGAAGGCGGAGGTGACGGTGGGGGAGGGACGCGTCCGCTTCCGGGCGGAGTAGGGGTTTTACAGCCCGAGCACCCCCGGATCCGAGGCCAACGCCCGGAAATACACCCGCGGATCGGGCACCAGCCGCCGCTCCTTGAGATCCAGCAGCCCACCGGCGCTGGACACCTCGGCGGCGAGTGTCCCGTCCGCGGTGACGATCTCCTGCTCGAACCGGAACGTCTTCGGCGTCCTCCCGGTGCCGAAGACGTACCGGCAGCTCACCGCCACTTCGTCGCCGGCCCGCAGCTCCTTGAGGTACTTGATGTTCGTCTCCAGAACGATCAGCCCCACCCCCTGCTCGAGCAGCGCACTCTGCCGGATTCCGGCGGCCTCCAGCCCGGACCAGCGGGCGTGTTCCGCGTACTGCATGTACACGGCGCTGTTGAGGTGCCCCTGCGAGTCCGTCTCGTAGCCGCGGACGACGACGGACACGGTGAATGCGTCGGTCATGCCGTGCTCAACGAGGCGCGGGCAGCCTGGGGTTCCCGGAGGGCTCCGCGATCGTGTGTTTGGCCGCGGCGACGAACCCGTGTATGGCTTCCTTGGCCGCCGTCCGTTTGACGTCCCAGTCGGCGCGGTCGCTGGCCTTGAAGATCTCGCCGACGCAGTCGAGCACCTCCTGGGAGTGCCGCACCAGTTGCTCGTCGTCGGTGAGCATCTGCAGCCGGAACAGGGCTTCTTCGGCCGCGGTCCGCAGCTCGTACGAGCGTGCCCGCATCGCGGGCTCGTCGTTGTCGAACATCACTTCACCGTGCTGCTGCAGCCACCGCTCCATCAGACTCCGCCGGTAGTCGACGAGCTTCCCGGCGAACGAGGAGTACGCGTCCAGCCGCTCCTGCCGCAGCTTCTCGTCCCGCGTGAACCGCTCACTGCGGCGCGCGGCGCGCTGCTGGAACGTATAGGTGACGCCGGAGCCGAGGAGTGTCCCGACGACGGCGATGATGCTTGCCCCCATTCCCTGCATGGGGTCAGTGGATCACGGAGGGGGATGATTGGCGAGATTTCCCGGTGATCGCCGGGCAGGGCCGTGGGACGATCTCGGGGGCACCGCCTCGGCTTTGATCGCGGTCAGCCTGGCCCTCGCCGCTGCCGTGAGCCGGGCCCAGCCGGCGTGAGGGGCGGGGGCACCCGCATCTTCGTGTAATATTTCCCCGACGCGCCGCTAGCTCAGTTGGTTAGAGCAGCTGACTCTTAATCAGCGGGTCCGGGGTTCGAGTCCCTGGCGGCGCACAGAAAAGGGGCCCCTTGCCGGTAGGCGAGGGGCCCCTTTGAGTAAATGTGGCCCCCGACCGTGCACGCGTCGATGAGCGAACCGCAGTGCCGCGTCGATCACAGGCTTTGGACCGGCGGAACAATCCGTACCACCACCATGATGCGATCTCTTGGTGAAGCCAGGTAGTGGAACCAGCCCCCCGCCGCATTCATATGCCGGAGCCCGCCCGGCCGGGGCCCCATGCCCAACTCGCCAATGTTCACGCCCATGTCTGCCAGTTCTGTGAGCTGGTCGGCGAGGCGTTCCACCTCCGCGATAACGCTCACCGGAATGCCGTCCGTCACATGCATTTCGTCCGGGTCGTATTCCCAGCGCCAGGCGTCGCTCACCGCTGGAAGATCCCCAGCGCTGCGTGGGCCTCGTCGAGGATGCGCCCGATTCCTGAAGCGGCCTGGCGGGCCTGAGCGGCATCACCCGTGGCGGCAAGGTCCTCCAATTCCCTGAATCGAGCAGCGATGTCGGGCTGGCGCTGAATGTGGACGTAGACCGACCACTGAGCGATGAAACGCTGGAGAGGGGCGATGTCGGAGCCCTGCCGGGACTGGTCCGCGGCCTGGTCCAGTTCCTGGGTGAAAGCGGGAAGGGCGGCTGGAGCAATCTGCCCGATGGCCTGTCGAAGTGCTGTCACCGTGGCAGCCGGCTGCGGGATGAGGGGCTGCCCGGCGGCGGAGGTTGTCATTGCTTCTCCCATGGGCGAGATTCTGATCCCCGTCCCCAGCGTACCCAGCGTGAACCGCACGCCGTCCGCCGAACGGGTGACGGGCGGATTGCCGGCCCACTCCTCCGCCCGCGCCGTCCCCCCTGGTGCATGGGGCGCCTCGGTCACGCCGCACCAGGGCGGCGGCATGCCTGTTGGAGAGGCGATGGCTGTCACACGTGAACCGGTGTCGCTGTCATCAACTGGCACCAGGCTGGATGGAGTTGGCGTCGCCCCAGTTGAGGACCCGGGGCCCGGAAGCCCAGCCGCGCCGAGCAACGCCAGAAGCTCCACTTCGAGTTCTTGAACCACTCGCTGAAGCGGGCCGAGTGGACCTTCTGGCTCAGCGTGTGGTTCATGACCGGCGGTGCGGCGGTGATCCCCGCGAGCTGAGCCCGATCAGGCCCGCCGTGCGTGGACTACTCCTGGGTGGTTTCCGGCGTCGGAGCCACCCCCACCGGGCAGCTCACCCCCGTCCCCCCGATCCCGCAGTACCCCGCCGGGTTCTTGGCCAAGTACTGCTGGTGGTACGGCTCCGCCGCATGGAACGGGCCCGCCGGGGCGATCTCCGTCGTGATCGGGCCGAAGCCCGATGCCGTCAGGACGGGCTGGTACGCGTCCCGCGACGCCTCCGCCGCCGCCCGCTGGGCCTCGCCGTGCGTGTAGATCGCCGAACGGTACTGCGTGCCGCGGTCGTTGCCCTGGCGGAAGCCCTGCGTGGGGTCGTGGGATTCCCAGAACAGCTTCAGCAGGGCCTCGTACGTCGTCGCCGCCGGGTCGTACACCACGCGGACCGCCTCCGTGTGGCCCGTGCGGCCGCTGCACACCTCTTCGTACGTCGGGTTCGGCGTGTGGCCGCCCTGGTAGCCGACCAGAGTCGTCCACACCCCGGGCGCCTGCCAGAAGCGGCGCTCCGCGCCCCAGAAGCAGCCCAGGGCGAAGTCGGCCACCGCCAGGCCCTCGGGGTAGGGGGCGGCCAGGCGGGTGCCCAGGACCGTGTGGTGCTCCGGGAGCGGGAACGCGGGAGCCTCCCGGCCGGGGAGGGCCTGGGCGGGGGTGGGGAGGACGGGTTCGCGGTGTCCGAACAGCATCACGGCTCCAGGGAGGGGAGGAGGAGATGGAGGGCGGGCGTCATCCCTCCACAATCCCTCACAACTTTCGGCCGTCATCCGTAATTCCGGCCCGCCTGCCAGCCCGCCACCGCCCTCGCCCGGAACGCCGTGTACGCCGCCACCGGATCCTGCTCGTACGTCCACGGCACCGCCCCGATGTGCCCGTCCACCGCACGCAGCTGCTCCACGGCCTCGCCGTAGCGCTCGGCGCGCACCAGGAACCACACCAGCAGGTGGCGTACGTGCGGCAGCACCGGGTGGTCGGACGGGGCGTGGTGCACCGCGTACTGTGCGCCCTCGATCGCCTCCCGGACCGTCACGCTCTGGAAGAGACTGCGCACCAGCCCGGTGTCGTCCAGGTGGTCGTGCAGCGCGAACAGCGGCAGCGCCGGCAGCAGGCTGCCCTCCGGTGCGCCCGCCGCCGCGCGCCGGGCGAAGGCGTCGGCCTTGTCCTGCGAACCGTGCCACTTCGCGCTCCAGTAGCGCAGCGCGGCCAGGTGGGCGCCCATGTGCTGCGGCGCCCGCGAGAGCACCGTCTCCCACACCGATTGGAACGCCGCCTCGCCCGCGCCCAGCCCGCGCGCGACACCGAGCTCGACGATGTACGGGACCGGGTCGCCGGGCGCGAGCAGCGCCGCCTCGCCGCAGACCGTACGGGCCTCCTCCAGGATCATGCGGAAGTCCTGCGACGACGGATCGCGCAACGCCTGCTGCACCAGGAACTCGGCCTGCACGGCCGCGCCGCCCGGGTCCTTCGGGGCCACCACCCGCCAGTGGCGCAGCCACATGCCGCCCGTGCCGGGGGCCTCCGCCAGCTCGCGCACGCCCGCGCCCGCCAGTGTCTGCACCCGCTGCCAGCGCAGCTCGGCGGACCCGTCCGCGGGCGTGCGGGCCAGCAGCTCCGCGGCCGGCTTCCAGTCCTGGGTGCGCCGGGCCTCCTCGACGGCGGCCAGCAGCTCCGGGTCGGGGCCGGGCAGCCGGACGTCCAGCTGCTCGGGCGGCAGGAATCCCTGCCCGCACACCGGGTCCACCGCCGCCCCGGCACCCTGCATCACCTCCTGCGCGAAGCGCCTGCGGCGCAGCGCGGGAACGGCCACCACCCCGCACACGACGACGAGGGCGATCAGGAGGAACAGAAACTCCATGGTTCGGGCTTCCTGGATGGGACGGACAAGGGCCTGTGCACGGACAACGTCCCGGCCCGGCGGATCGTTCATCCGCCGGTTACAAGTGAACAGGGTGTTTCCCCCAACGGGGTACTACCCTCGGCCCAATGAGCGACCAGCAAGCTTTCGAGACCCTGGCCATCCACGCCGGGCAGGAGCCCGACCCGCTGACCGGGGCAGTCGTACCGCCCATCTACCAAGTGTCCACCTACAAGCAGGACGGCGTCGGCGGCCTGCGCGGCGGCTACGAATACAGCCGCAGCGCCAACCCCACCCGCACCGCCCTGGAGGAGAACCTGGCGGCGCTGGAGGGCGGCGCCCGCGGTCTCGCCTTCGCGTCCGGTCTGGCTGCCGAGGACTGCCTGCTGCGCACGCTCCTCGCCCCCGGCGACCACGTGGTGATCCCGAACGACGCCTACGGCGGCACCTTCCGGCTGTTCGCCAAGGTCGTCGGGCGCTGGGGCGTCGAGTGGTCGGTCGCCGACACCTCCGACCCGGCCTCCGTGAAGGCGGCGCTGCGGCCCACCACCAAGGTGGTCTGGGTGGAGACCCCCTCCAACCCGCTGCTCGGCATCACCGACATCGCCCTCGTCGCGGGCATCGCGCACGAGGCCGGCGCCAAGCTGGTGGTCGACAACACCTTCGCCAGCCCCTACCTGCAGCAACCGCTGTCGCTGGGCGCGGACGTGGTGGTCCACTCGACGACCAAGTACATGGGCGGTCACTCGGACGTCGTCGGCGGCGCGCTCGTCACCGCCGACGCCGCCCTCGCCGAGGAACTGGCCTTCCACCAGAACGCGATGGGCGCCGTGGCCGGCCCCTTCGACTCCTGGCTGACGCTGCGCGGCATCAAGACGCTCGCGGTGCGCATGGACCGGCACAGCGCCAACGCCGAGCGCGTCGCCGAGGTGCTGGTCTCGCACCCGAAGGTCACGCAGGTCTACTTCCCGGGCCTGCCGGAGCACCCGCTGCACGAGGTCGCCGCCAAGCAGATGCGCGCCTTCGGCGGCATGGTGTCGTTCCGCGTCCGGGGCGGCGAGGAGGCGGCGGTCGAGGTCTGCAACCGCGCGCAGTTGTTCACCCTCGGTGAGTCGCTGGGCGGCGTGGAGTCGCTGATCGAGCACCCGGGCCGGATGACGCACGCCTCCGTCGCCGGTTCCGCGCTGGAGGTCCCGGCGGACCTGGTGCGCCTGTCGGTCGGCATCGAGTCGGCGGACGACCTGATCGCGGACATCACCCAGGCCCTGGGCTGAGCCCGCGTCTTCTGCGGGGCCGGAAATCACCGGTCCCGCAGCGGGAAAACCGGCGGAACCGTGCCTTCCGGTCGTGCCGCCCACGGGTGCACGACCGCGGCCCAGGCACAGAAGGCCACGACGGCCGCCAGCAGCAGCACCCACGCCGCCGCCCGGACGGCCCGCCGCCTGCGCAGCAGCCGCCGGCCGCGCTCGGCGGCCTGCCCGGCCGGCCCGGCCGGGACGGCGGAATACGGGACGGCCGGCATCCGCCGGACATCGTCCTCCTTGCGGTCGTAGCCGCTCACGGCACGGGCCCCGCGGGCCTGCTGCGCAGGGCGGCCACCGCGCGCGTGCACAGCGCGCGCACCCGTTCCACGGGCAGTCCCAGGCCAGCCGCGGCCTGTTCCTCGGCCACGCCCTGTAGAGCCGCAGGACCACCACCAGGCGTTCCCTCGGCGGGAGCCGTTCCAGCACGCCCCCGCGCGGCTGCCGGTGGCGCCGGGCGGAGTGCGCGAAGCGGGCCGCGAGCTCGCGGCGCGTGTGCTCGTACGGATCGTCGCCGCCGAGCCGGTCCCAGTCGGCGTAGGCACGGGCCAGGGCGGCGTAGGCACGGGCCAGGGCGGCGGTCAGCAGGCGCTCGGCGGCGCCGGTGCCGGGGCCGTGCGGGTCCTCGGCGGTCAGCAGCCGGGCTGGGGGCACCTCTGGGGGTCCCCCCAGCGGTAGCTGGGGGAGGTGGCTGGGGGAGCAGGAGCCGGCCGCCCGCGCCCCCGACGAACTTCTCGAACTCCCGGGCGCGGCGGCGTTCCCGGGCCGCCTGCCGTTCTCGCACGCCCCGCCTCCGTCACACCCGGCGGCACTCCCCGGTGGCTTCCGGGGGTTCCAGCAGACGGCAGCGGGGGCGCCCGGTCAAGGGTCGGGACCGCGGGACGTCAGGAGGCGGACGCGCCCGGCGGCAGTGCGGTGTGGATCTCCGAGAGCGCGGAGTTGAAGCGGGTGAGCAGGGAGCAGAAGATGTCGCGCTCGTCCTCGCTCCAGCCGTCGGTGCACAGCGCCATCAGCTCGCGGCGCGACGCGCGCACCTCCTCCAGGCGGGCCTGGCCGCGGGGCGAGAGCTGCAGGACGACTGCGCGGCCGTCCTCGGGGTGCGAGGTGCGCTTGACCAGGCCGGTGTCGACCAGCGGCGCCACCTGGCGGGTGACGGTCGAGGAGTCGATTCCCATGCCCGCGGCGAGCGCCTTGACGCCCATCGGGCCTTCCTGGTCGAGGCGGTTGAGCAGCAGATACGCGGCTCGGTCCATCGTGTTGTGGACCCGGCCGACACCGCCGAGGCGGGTCTGTTCTGCGCGGCGTGCGAAGACGGCCACCTGGTGCTGGAGGGTGTCGAGGACACCGGGGGCGAGTTGGGTCGTCACATCCGGAGAGATGGGCATGGCCTGGGGCTCACTTCGTGCGGCGGGCGGAGGGGACGGCAGAGGCTCTGCAGGGCTGTAGGACAGATTGCGGGACCAGCTGGTTGCTCGCGAATGGGGGACAGAGTACGCGGCCTTTCCCGCGCTCGTACCAGTGCTGCACAAACCGGACGGTAGGCCCGGTTCCGCTCGTCCTCGCAAAGCCTGTGACGTGCATGTTCTGCGAGACTGGCGGTATGGCCCGACGAGTTGGCGGCCCGGGCGGAACGCCCGCTTCCGGCACGTTCCCGGTGACGCTCGGCGATGTGCTCGCTGCGCAGCGGATGCTGGCCGGGGTCTGCCGGACCACGCCCCTCGTGGTCAGCCGCCACCTCTCCGCCGCGGCCGGCACCCCGGTGCGGCTCAAGTGCGAGAACCTGCAGCGGACCGGCTCGTTCAAGGTGCGCGGCGCCTATGTGCGCATCGCGCGGCTGGCGCCGGACGAGCGCGCGGCGGGGGTCGTCGCCGCCAGCGCCGGCAACCACGCCCAGGGCGTCGCCCTCGCCGCCTCGCTGCTCGGCGTGCGGTCCACGGTGTTCATGCCGGAGGGCGCCCCGCTGCCGAAGCTCGCCGCGGCCCGCGCCTACGGGGCCGAAGTCCGGCTGCACGGACGGTCGTTGGACGATGCGCTGGACGCTGCCCGGGCGTATGCGCAGGAGACGGGGGCGGTGCTCGTCCACCCCTATGACCACCCCGACGTCATCGCCGGACAGGGCACGGTCGGCCTGGAGATCCTGGAGCAGTGCCCCGAGGCCGGCACCGTCGTCGTGGGCATGGGCGGCGGCGGGCTGGCGGCCGGAATCGCCGTGGCGGTCAAAGGGTTGCGGCCGGACGTCCGGATCGTGGGCGTCCAGGCGGCGGGCGCCGCCGCCTATCCGCCGTCGCTGGCCGCGGGCCGCCCGGTGACGCTGCGGGCGCCGGTGACGATGGCGGACGGCATCAGGGTCGGGCGCCCCGGGGACGTACCGTTCCGGATCGTCGCACGGCTGGTCGACGAGGTGCGGACGGTCTCCGAGGACGAGCTGGCCGCGGCGCTGCTGCTGTGCCTGGAACGGGCGAAGATGGTGGTCGAGCCGGCCGGGGCGAGCCCGGTTGCGGCGCTGCTGTCGGCGCCCGGCTCCTTCGCCGGGCCGGTCGTGGCGGTGCTGTCCGGCGGCAACGTGGACCCGCTGCTGCTGCAGGCCGTGCTGCGGCACGGCATGGCCGTGGCGGGCCGGTACCTGTCCCTGCGGGTGCGGCTGACGGACCGTCCGGGCGCGCTGGCGGCGCTGCTGGAGGTGCTGTCCGCGGCCGGCGCCAACGTCCTCGACATCAGCCATGTGCGCACCGACCCGCGGCTCGGGCTCGCCGAGGCCGAGGTTGAGCTGCACCTGGAGACGCAGGGGCGCGAGCACTGCGCCGAGTTGGACGCGGCCCTGCGCGACGCAGGGTATCCGGTGCTGCACTGAACGTGTCGGCGGTGACGGGTGCCGGTGGTGTCCGGCGATGCCCGGATTTCGGGCAATGATCCGGAGTGATGCCTTCATAAGGCGAAATGGGCCGGGCGAACCTAAAATCAACTACGTCACCTCAACGGGGAGAAGCTCCATGCAAGGTGCGATACACGCCGAAGGTCTGGTCAAGACCTTCGGTGACGTCAGGGCTCTGGACGGTGTCGATCTCAACGTCCCGGAAGGGACCGTCCTCGGACTGCTCGGCCCCAACGGCGCCGGCAAGACCACCACGGTGCGCGTCCTCACCACCCTCGTCCGGCCCGACAGCGGCTCGGCCGTCGTGGCCGGCCTCGACGTCCTGAAAAAACCCAACGAAGTCCGCCACGCCATCGGCCTGTCCGGCCAATTCGCCGCCGTCGACGAGTATCTGACGGGCCGTGAGAATCTCCGGATGGTCGGCAGGCTCTACCAGATGAGCGCGCGCGACGCCAAGACGAGGGCGGGCGAACTGCTCGAACGCTTCAACCTCGCCGATGCCGCCGACCGCCCCGCCAAGACCTACTCCGGCGGCATGCGCCGCCGCCTCGACCTCGCGGCCGCCCTGGTCGTCAGCCCGCCCGTGATGTTCATGGACGAGCCCACCACCGGACTCGACCCGCGCAACCGGCAGCAACTCTGGGAGGTCATCGAGGAGTTGGTGGCAGGCGGAACGACTCTGCTGCTCACCACCCAGTACCTGGAGGAGGCCGACCGCCTCGCCCACGACATCGCCGTCGTCGACCACGGGCGCGTCATCGCCCGCGGCACCTCCGACCAGCTCAAGGCGCGCACAGGAGGGGAGCGCGTCGAGGTCGTCGTCCACGACCGCGAGCACATCCCCGTCACCGAACAGGTGCTGCACGCCTTCGGCAAGGGCGCCACCGCCGTCGAGGAACACACCCGCAAGGTCACCGTCCCGGTCTCCGGCGGCGCCAAGCTCCTCGCCGAGGTGATCCGCGAACTCGACGGCCGCGGCATCGAGATCGACGACATCGCCCTGCGTCGCCCCACCCTGGACGACGTCTTCATCTCCCTCACCGGGCACACCGCCGAGGAGGCGCAGGACCGCGCGGACCGCGCGCACGAAGCGGACCGCGGGCAGGAAGGGGCCGCGCCATGAGCGCCACCGGCCAGATCGTCCCCAGGAAGGCGGTGCCCAGGGCACGCGGCGGCGTCACCCAGTCCGTCCACGACTCCCTGGTCGTCGCCCAGCGCAACCTGATCCGGATGGCGCGCATCCCCGAGGTCGTCGTCTTCGGACTCGTCCAACCGATCATGTTCGTCGTGCTGTTCAGCTATGTCTTCGGCGGATCGATTGCCGTCGGCGGCAGCACCGACCCGGCCACCTACCGGCAGTTCCTGATGGCGGGCATCTTCGCCCAGACCGTCACCTTCGCCACGGCCGGTGCGGGCGCGGGGATCGCCGACGACATGCACAAGGGCCTCATCGACCGCTTCCGCTCCCTGCCCATGGCCCGGGGCGCGGTGCTCACCGGCCGCACCCTCGCCGACCTCGTGCAGACCGCGCTCACCCTGGTCGTCCTGGCGATCGTCGCCGTGATCGTCGGCTGGCGCATCCACCACGGCGTCCCGGAGGCGCTCGGCGGCTTCGCCCTGCTGCTCCTGCTCGGCTACGCCTTCTCCTGGATCGGCGCACTGATCGGGCTGTCGGTGCGCACCCCGGAGGCGGCGACCTCCGGCGGGCTCATCTGGCTCTTCCCGCTCACCTTCATCTCCAACGCCTTCGTCCCCTCCGACAACATGCCGGTGGTGCTGCGCACCATCGCCGAGTGGAACCCCTTCAGCGCCACCGTGCAGGCGGCGCGGGAGCTCTTCGGGAATCTCCCCGCGGGCTACCCGGTGCCCGGTGCCTGGCCGATGCAGCACCCGGTGTGGGCGTCGCTGATCTGGTCCGTCCTGATCATCGCCGTCTTCCGGACGCTGTCGGTGCGCAAGTACCGCTCCGCGACGGCCTGAACGCGTGCAGGAGCCCCCTCCGGCCGCGGCCGGAGGGGGCTCCACAGGGGTTCGTGCGTACGGAAGGGCTCAGCCCTGGTACGGCTTGGCGTCCAGGATGCGCACCATGGCCTTGCGGCCGTTCGGCAGCTCGTACTCGGCGTCCTCGCCGACCTTCTTGCCGTTCACACCCGAGCCCAGTGGGGACTGCGGGGAGTACGTCTCGATGTCCGCGCTCGCGTACTCGCGGGAGGCGAGCAGGAACTGCAGGGTGTCGTCCGGGTCGCCGTCGAAGGCGATGGTCACGACCATGCCGGGAGCCACGGCGCCGTCGGCGGCCGGAGCCTCGCCGACCTTGGCCGCCTCGAGCAGCTGGGTCAGCTGGCGCACGCGGAGCTCCTGCTTGCCCTGCTCCTCCTTGGCCGCGTGGTAACCGCCGTTCTCGCGCAGGTCACCCTCCTCGCGGGCCGCCGCGATCTTCGCCGCGATCTCGGTGCGAGCGGGACCAGACAGGTACTCCAGCTCAGCCTTGAGCTGGTCGTACGCCTCCTGAGTCAGCCAGGTGACGTTGTCGCTGGTCTGGGTCACAGGTGCTCCTCGTCGGTACTGGGAATGCTGGGATACAGCCGGTGGATACAAATGAACGCCCTACTCAGAAGGGTGCACCTTCAAAGGCGGGCGAAACCACGAGCCTAACAACTCCGCCCGTCAAGGGGGAAGAAGCAAAGGGGAGGAAACGCGCAAGAAACGCGTCAGGGCAGGTCAGTGCCCGGTTACCTGGCGACACCCCTCGAGCTCCGTCGCGGAGGCCCGCTGCGTGGTGCGGAGCGTGACCAGCTCGGTGAAGTGGGTCTCGCGACGGTCCAGGGTGACGTCCTTGCGGGCCACCTCGGTGCCGTCCTCGCCCAGCGAGCGCACCGTGCAGACGCCGGTCGCGTCCTTCTCCTTGCGGATCTCCAGCACCGCCTGCACGGACGAGTCGGAGACCGTCTGCGAGCGGACCAGCTGACCGCTCACATCCGTCTTGGTGATGTAGTGCACACCGGCCCAGCCGACGAAGCCCAGCAGCGCGGCACCCAGCACCGCGCCGGCGATCTTCAGCTTGCGGTCGGCACGCTCGTCCGCCGAGCGGCCGTAGCGGCCCTCGGGCAGCGCTGCACCGTCCGCAGCCATGATCGTTCCTCCTGACGGGACGTACGGGACCGGGGAGGACCCCTCGGGGTTCCGGTTGTGGAACCCGGAATGAATCGCGCCCTCCTTCGGTCACTATAGGAGGCGTCTTAAGAGACCAGTGACTGAGGATCGAGCCTTGACCGAGCAGCTGCGAATGATGGCCGTTCACGCCCACCCCGACGACGAGTCGAGCAAGGGCGCGGCCACGATGGCCAAGTACGTGTCCGAGGGGGTGGACGTACTGGTCGCCACCTGCACAGGCGGTGAGCGCGGCTCCATCCTCAACCCAAAGCTCCAGGGCGACCCGTACATCGAGGAGCACATCCACGAGGTCCGGGCCAAGGAGATGGCCGAGGCCCGCGACATCCTCGGCGTCAAGCAGGAGTGGCTCGGCTTCGTCGACTCCGGCCTGCCCGAGGGCGACCCGCTGCCCCCGCTGCCGGAGGGCTGCTTCGCCCTGCAGGACGTGGACGAGGCGGCCGGCCGCCTCGTCGAACTGATCCGCACCTTCCGTCCGCACGTGATCACCACGTACGACGAGAACGGCGGCTACCCGCACCCCGACCACATCATGACCCACAAGATCTCGATGGTCGCCTTCGAGGCCGCGGGCGACCCCGAGCGCTACCCCGAGGCCGGCGAGCCCTGGCAGCCGCTGAAGCTCTACTACAACCAGGGCTTCAACCGCCCCCGCACCCAGGCGCTGCACGACGCCCTCCTGGAGCGCGGCATGGAGTCCCCCTACGGGGAGTGGCTGGAGCGCTGGGAGTCGATGGGCCGCGAGCGGACCCTGACCACCTACGTGCCCTGCGGCGACTTCTTCGAGATCCGCGACAAGGCGCTGATCGCGCACGCCACCCAGATCGACCCCGACGGCGGCTGGTTCCGGGTCCCGCTGGACCTCCAGCGGGAGATCTGGCCGACCGAGGAATACGAGCTCGCCAAGTCCCTCGTCGACACGTCCCTCCCCGAGGACGACCTCTTCGCGGGCATCCGCAACAATTGAACCCATGATGAGCAACCTGGTGCCGCTCGCCGCCGACCTCGACCAGAACAAGGTCACGCCCGGCGTGCTGGGCTTCATCGTCTTCGCCCTCATCGGCGGCGCGGTGTGGCTGCTGATGAAGAGCATGAACAAGCACATGAAGCGGGTCGACTTCGTCGAGGATCCGGAGGGGGCGGCTGCGGTTCCGGGTGACAAGGGCACGGCCTGATCGGTCCGGCCGTTCGACGGTGCGGGTAGTCCTGGGCCGATCGCGCCCACGCGGCGGAGCCGCTGGGGGTACCTCCTGGGGGCACCCCCAGCGGTAGCTGGGGGAGTGACAGCCCCACGCCCCTTAGGGGGCGTGGGGCGACGTGCTGTGCGCCGGTTGTCCTCCGTGTGTCTCGCAGCGGTTCTTCCGGCGCTGTCAGATGGCTCCCAGGTCGACAGTGACTGAGAAGGGTGCGGCAGCCTTGATCACGCCGGTGAACATCTCGCCGTCCCTGTAGGCCCTGGTGGCGGGATCGAGAACGTAGGTGTAGATGATCGGGACACCGGTAGCGGCCTGCTCGACTCGCCAGTAGAAGGGGATACCGGCCTTCGCGTACTGGTCCACCTTCACGATCCGGTCGGTGGTTTCCGAGCCGGGCGACACGACTTCGACGACCAGGAGTACGTGTTCGGGGCGGGTGGGCGTGAGGTCTATGGTCTCCGCCCGGTAGACAGTCACATCCGGACGGCGGTTGGTCAGGGGAACGTCCTGCAGGCGGACGTCGAAGTCCGTGTCGGCGTTCCAGTCCGGGCCTGCGGCGGCATCCAGAGCATTGGCCAGGATTCGGGCCAGCCGGTTGTGCCGCTTGGACGCGCTCGGGCTCACAACGACCATCCCGTCCACGACCTCAATGCCGGCACACTGCTCCTCGGACCAGGAGTCGTACTGCTCCGCGCTGATCTGCGTATGCATCCACGCGGGCGCCACCATCTCGGCGGTCATGATGACCTCCTTCGAGGAGCCTCGACAGTTCCGGCATGCTGGACTCAGCCTACGGCCCTGTGATGGTCGGGCGGTTCCGGGTGACAAGGGTGCAGGTCGCCCCGGGCCGGTTTCGTAGTTCCCCGCGCCCCGTCCGGGGCGCGCGTACGTCGGCGCGGCGGCGTCCCGTGCGCCAGGATGGACCCATGTCCAACCGCCTGGCGCACGAGACGTCCCCCTATCTTCTCCAGCACGCCGACAATCCCGTCGACTGGTGGCCCTGGTCCCCCGAGGCCTTTGCGGAGGCGCGGCGGCGGGACGTGCCCGTGCTGCTGAGCGTGGGGTATTCGAGCTGCCACTGGTGTCACGTCATGGCCCACGAGTCCTTCGAGGACCCCGCGGTCGCCGCGCTGATCGACGAGCACTTCGTCGCCGTCAAGGTCGACCGCGAGGAGCGGCCCGACGTCGACGCCGTCTATATGGAGGCCGTCCAGGCCGCCACCGGCCAGGGCGGCTGGCCGATGACCGTCTTCCTCACGCCCGAGGCCGAGCCCTTCTACTTCGGCACCTACTTCCCGCCGGCCCCGCGCCACGGCATGCCCGGCTTCCCGCAGGTGCTGGAGGGCGTGCGGGCCGCCTGGCGCGACCGGCGCGACGAGGTGGGCGAGGTCGCGCAGCGCATCGTGCGCGACCTGTCCGCGCGCACCCTCGCCGTCGACACCTCCCGTGCACCCGGCGAGGAGGAGGCGCACGCCGCACTGCTGGGCCTGACCCGCGACTTCGACGCGGTCAACGGCGGCTTCGGCGGAGCACCCAAGTTCCCGCCGTCCATGACGCTGGAGTTCCTGCTGCGCCACCACGCCCGCACCGGCTCGGCGGCCGCCCTGGACATGGTGCAGGCCACCTGCGAGGCCATGGCACGCGGCGGGATCTACGACCAGCTCGGCGGCGGCTTCGCCCGCTACGCGGTGGACGCCACCTGGACGGTGCCGCACTTCGAGAAGATGCTCTACGACAACGCCCTGCTGTGCCGCGTCTACGCACACCTGTGGCGCGCCACCGGGTCCGGCC
The DNA here is from genome assembly GCF_013030945.1 of Streptomyces morookaense. Taxonomy (GTDB): domain Bacteria; phylum Actinomycetota; class Actinomycetes; order Streptomycetales; family Streptomycetaceae; genus Streptomyces; species Streptomyces morookaensis. Next base: position 86,876 of record NZ_JABBXF010000018.1, read on the forward strand.
TCGCCCGGCGCATCGCCCTGGAGACCGCGGACTTCATGATCCGCGAACTGCGCACGGCTCAGGGCGGGTTCGCCTCCGCGCTCGACGCGGACAGCGACGACGGCACGGGCCGGCACGTGGAGGGCGCGTACTACGTGTGGACGCCCGAGCAGCTGCGCGCGGTGCTGGGCGACAAGGACGCGGCCCTGGCCGCCGCCCACTTCGGTGTCACGGAGGAGGGCACCTTCGAGGAGGGGGCCTCCGTGCTCCAACTCCCCGACACCGAGGAGCTCTTCGACGCCGCGCGGCTCGCCTCCGTGCAGGAGCGGCTGCTGGCCGCGCGCGAGGCGCGGCCGCGCCCGGGCCGGGACGACAAGGTGGTGGCCGCCTGGAACGGCCTGGCCGTCGCGGCCCTCGCCGAGTGCGGCGCGTACTTCGACCGCCCCGACCTGGTCCAGGCCGCCACGGACGCGGCCGACCTGCTCGTCCGCACCCATATGGACTGGCAGGCCCGGCTCTTCCGCACCTCGCTGGACGGCACCGCGGGCGGCCACGCGGGCGTCCTGGAGGACTACGCGGACGTCGCCGAAGGCTTCCTCGCCCTGTCCGCGGTGACCGGCGAGGGCGTCTGGGTCGACTTCGCGGGCCTGCTCCTCGACACCGTCCTGGCCCGCTTCACGGCGGAGGACGGGACGCTCCACGACACCGCCGACGACGCCGAGGCGCTCATCCGCCGCCCGCAGGACCCCACCGACAACGCCGTGCCGTCCGGCTGGACGGCCGCGGCCGGGGCGCTCCTGTCCTACGCCGCGTACACCGGCAGTGCACCGCACCGCGAGGCGGCCGAGAAGGCGCTGGGTGTCGTCCGGGGCCTCGCCCCGCGGGCGCCCCGGTTCATCGGCTGGGGCCTGGCGGTGACGGAGGCCCTGCTGGACGGGCCGCGCGAGGTGGCGGTGGTGGGCCCCGGCGACCACCCCGGTACGCGGGAACTCCACCGCACGGCCCTGCTCTCCCCGGCCCCGGGCGCCGTGGTGGCCCTGGGCGAACCGGGCGCGGCCCCGGTGGAGGTGCCGCTCCTGGAGGGGCGGGATCTGCTGGACGGGAGGCCGGCGGCGTACGTGTGCCGGCACTTCACATGCGATGCGCCGACGGCGGACGCGGGTCTGCTGGCGGAGCAGCTGGGGGCCCCGTAGGGGGGCGTCCCTGGAGTCCCCGTGCCCTCACAGCGTCAGCCCGCGCCCCAGCACGTCCAGCGTCCGGTCGATCAGCCCCGCCAAGTCCTCGGTCTGCCCCCGGTCCACCCAGTGCATCATCGCCTCCTGCATCGCCCCCAGCACCGCGGCGATCACGACCCGCACCTCGAGGTCGTCCTCCGGCCTCCCCGTCCGCTCCGCGAGGACCCCGCACAGCATGACCGCCGACTCCGCCTGCCCCTCCGCGGAGCGGCCCCGCAGGGCCGGGACCTCGCGGACCAGCTTGGTGCGCTGCCGCAGTTCGACGATGTCCGTGTCGATGATGTGCTGCAGCGCCTCCCGCACGCCGTGCCGGATCGCCTCGACCGGGGACTCCTCCGCCGGGCGCGCCCGCACGGCCGCCTCCATCACCGGGTCGTACTCGTCGGTGAGGACGATGTCCTCCTTGGTCGGGAAGTAGCGGAAGACCGTGCTGGGCGAGACGTCCGCGGCCTCGGCGATCTGGTCGACCGGCGTGGCGTCGTATCCCTGCTTCTCGAACAGCCGGTAGGCGGCACGCCGGATCGCCTGCCGGGTCTGGATCTTCTTCCGCTCGCGGAGCCCGAGTCCGGGGCCGGGGTGTGCGGGGGAGGAGGTCTGTGCTGAGGCCATGGGTGCATTCTCAGGCATCGGTCATTTCGCCCACCACCGCGTGGTCCGCGGCCGGTTCCGCGGGGCGTCCGCCCGGCAGGCGGACGGCGACGAGGAGGGCGGCGCCGAGCGCCGCGATGCCGCACACCAGCAGGGCCAGGCTCATGCCGTGCAGGTAGGCGGCGTCCGCCGACCGCGCGAGTGCCGTGTCGCCGAGCCGGGCGGCGATCATGTGCGCGCCCTCGACGGAGTCGCGCGCCGCCCCCGCGGCGGCGGGCGGCAGCCCGTCCGTGCCGAGCCTGCCCCGGTAGGCGCCGGCGATCAGGCTGCCCAGCACCGCCACCCCGACGGCGCCGGAGACCTGGCGCAGCGTCATCAGCAGCCCGGAGCCGCTGCCCGCGCGCTCGCGGGGGAGGGTGCCGAGGGCGCCGTCCATGGCGGGGATGATGCCGAAGCCGAATCCGAAGCCGGTGACGGACAGCCACAGGGCCGTGAACCCGTAGCCGTCGTGGAGGTCCGTGCGGCTGCCGAGCAGGGCGGCGAAGGCCATGACGGCCAGGCCGCCGGCGATGACGGTCCGCGGCCCGAACCGGGTGACCAGCGGTGCCGCGGTGCGCGCCGCGACGGTCATTCCGGCCATCATCGGCAGCATTCGCAGTCCGGTGCCGAACGCGTCGTGGCCCAGGACGGCCTGGAGGTAGTGGGGCAGGACGAACAGCAGGCCCGTGAGCGTGAAGGTGATCAGTGCCGCGGCCGCGGTGTTCCAGCGGAAGCCGCGGTGGGCCAGCAGCGTGAGGTCCAGCATCGGCCGGGGCTGCCGGCGTTCGCGCAGGACGAGGGCGGTGAGCAGGACGGCTGCTGCGGCGAAGGCGCCGAGGACGGCGGGTGCGGACCAGCCGCGCGTGGGCCCCTCGACGACGCCGAAGACGAGCGCACCGAGTCCGGTGGTGGTGAGCACGGTCGAGAAGGCGTCGACCCTGGGGGAGGACGGATCGCTGGTCTCGGGGAGCAGGAAGAGGCAGGCCGCGATGCCGATGATCACGAGCGGGACGTTGACCAGGAAGGCCGAGCCCCACCAGTAGTGGTCGAGCAGCCAGCCGCCGATGATCGGGCCCAGCGGCAGGCCGAGGGCGGAGGCGGCGGAGACCGCGCCCACGGCCTTGGTGCGTTCCTCGCCGGGGAAGAGCGAGGGCAGCACGGACAGGGCGAGCGGCATGATCAGCGCCGCGCCGGCGCCGAGGACGGTGCGGGCGGCGATGACCTCCCCGGTGTTCGTCGCGAGCGTGCCGAGCAGGGAACCGGCGAGGAAGATCCCGAGCCCCGTCAGCAGCATGCGGCGGCGGCCGAAGCGGTCGCCGAGGAGCCCGGCGGGGAGCATCAGGGCGGCGAGGACGACGAGGTAGGAGTCGGCTATCCACTCCTGTTCGCCGCTGGTGGCGCCGAGTTGCTCCGTCATGGTCGGCAGGGCGACGGTCAGGATCGTGGTGTCGAAGCCGAGGACGAGCATGCAGGCGACCAGGGCGCCCAGCGCCCACCAGCGCCGGGGATCGGGACGGTCGATCGGGGTGCTCATGGCACACCTCCGGGAGAGAGCCGATGTCAAGTGACAGTAACTCTCAAAAGGTGGAAGGTGTCAATATGGCCGGCGTCCGTCGGGTGATCTTGACGGCGCTCTGATTGTCAGTGGGGTGTGTGACCCTGTGTGCAGGGCAGGGGAACGGTCAGTGAGACCGAAAAGCCTGAAAAGAGGGGGTCGTTGATGGGTGGCGTCGTCTATGCACTGCTCGCGGTGCTGTGTGTCGCGGGATATGTGATCGCCGGCGAGATCGCGGTGCTGGCCGTGGCCGTCGCGGGGATCGGGGGCCTGGCATGGCGAGTGGCCGTGGCTTCGAAGCCACGGCCACTGCGGAGGGTCCGTCGGGGGCGCGGTGCGCGCGGTGCGTCAGGCGTGCGAATAGGCGACGAGTGAAATGCCCACGTAGTGCGTGACGAAGGCGGCCAGGGTGAGCGAGTGGAAGACCTCGTGGAATCCGAACCAACGCGGCGAGGGGTTGGGGCGCTTGATCCCGTAGATCACCCCGCCCGCGCTGTAGAGCAGCCCGCCGACGATCACCAGGACGAGGACGGCGATGCCGCCCTTGCGCAGGAAGTCGGGGAGGAAGAAGACGGCGGCCCAGCCCATGGCGATGTAACAGGGGGTGTAGAGCCAGCGCGGTGCGCCGACCCAGAAGACGCGGAAGGCTATGCCGGCGGCCGCCGCCGCCCAGACCGCCCACAGCAGGATCCGGCCCCTGCTGCCGGGGACCAGCAGCATGGTCAGCGGGGTGTAGGTGCCCGCGATGATCAGGAAGATGTTGGCATGGTCGAGGCGGCGGAGCACGCCCTCGGTGCGCGGACTCCAGTTGCCGCGGTGGTAGAGCGCGCTGATGCCGAAGAGCAGGCATGCGCTCAACACATAGACGGCGCAGGCGATCCGGCCACGGGGACTGTCGGCCAGGGCGGTCAGGAAGACGCCGGACACCAGTACGGCGGGGAACATTCCGGCGTGCAGCCAGCCGCGCAGTCTCGGCTTGCCCTGGGCCGGGATCGAAGCGGAATCCTGCGGGGCGCCGGGGGCAAGGGCGTCGGTGGAGGCGGCGTTCGCGCCACCGGCGAAAGCGGAGGACGCGGTGGGCGCTGCGTCGGGCGCGGGAGTCATGGCCGTCATGCTACCTACGCGACCGTAGGTTACGGATCAGTATCACGTGGCGATGGTCACGGGGACGCCCCCTGGACAGACGGTGAACGGAGTCGGATGATCAAATGAGTGCGGGCGGCACCGGATGAGCGGTCACGAAGCGTCTGGGTCGCAGCCCCCAAGGGGCGACAGTGTGCAAAGGCGGACTTTCCGGCGTTCAGGCCCGAGTCCGTTCCACCCTCAACATCTGACGCCGGGCAGTGTGGACCCGGCGGGACGGAGCGATCGTGGCGCGCATCAGTGCGGCTCCCACCACCCCCACCCACCACCAGGAGCTGCTCTCCTGGGTCGACGAGATCGCCGCCCTCACCCAGCCCGACCGCGTGGTCTGGTGCGACGGCTCGGAAGCGGAATACGAGCGCCTGTGCGGGGAGCTCGTCGAGAAAGGCACCTTCCGGAAGCTCGACCCGGTCAAGCGCCCCAACTCCTACTACGCCGCCTCCGATCCCCGTGACGTGGCGCGCGTCGAGGACCGCACCTTCATCTGCTCCGCGAAGGAGGAGGACGCCGGCCCGACCAACCACTGGAAGGCGCCCGCCGAGATGCGGGAGATCTTCTCCGGGGAGAAGGGCCTGTTCCGCGGCGCCATGCGCGGACGCACCATGTACGTCGTGCCCTTCTGCATGGGCCCGCTCGGCTCGCCGCTGTCCGCGATCGGCGTCGAGATCACCGACTCCGCCTACGTCGCCGTCTCCATGCGCACCATGACCCGCATGGGACAGCCCGTGCTCGACGAGCTCGGCACCGACGGCTTCTTCGTCAAGGCCGTCCACACCCTCGGTGCCCCGCTCGCCGAGGGCGAGCAGGACGTCCCCTGGCCCTGCAACAGCACCAAGTACATCTCGCACTTCCCCGAGGACCGCGAGATCTGGTCCTACGGATCCGGCTACGGCGGCAACGCCCTGCTGGGCAAGAAGTGCTACGCCCTGCGCATCGCCTCCGTCATGGCGCGCGACGAGGGCTGGCTCGCCGAGCACATGCTCATCCTCAAGCTCACCCCGCCCCACGGCGAGGCCAAGTACGTGGCCGCCGCCTTCCCCTCCGCCTGCGGCAAGACCAACCTCGCCATGCTCGAACCCACCATCTCGGGCTGGACGGTGGAGACCATCGGCGACGACATCGCCTGGATGCGCTTCGGCGAGGACGGCCGCCTCTACGCCATCAACCCCGAGGCCGGCTTCTTCGGCGTCGCCCCCGGCACCGGCGAGCACACCAACGCCAATGCCATGAAGACCATGTGGGGCAACTCCGTCTTCACCAATGTCGCCCTCACCGACGACGGCGACGTGTGGTGGGAGGGCATGACCGAGGAGAAGCCCGCCCACCTCACCGACTGGCGCGGCAACGACTGGACGCCGGACAGCGACACGCCCGCCGCCCACCCCAACGCCCGCTTCACCGTGCCGGCTTCGCAGTGCCCGATCATCGCGCCCGAGTGGGAGGACCCCAAGGGCGTGCCGATCTCGGCCATCCTCTTCGGCGGCCGCCGCGCCACCGCCGTCCCGCTGGTGACCGAGTCCCTCAGCTGGCAGCACGGCGTCTTCCTCGGCGCCAACGTCGCCTCCGAGAAGACCGCCGCCGCCGAGGGCAAGGTCGGCGAGCTGCGCCGCGACCCGTTCGCCATGCTGCCGTTCTGCGGCTACAACATGGGCGACTACATGGGCCATTGGATCAAGGTGGGGCAGGGCAGGGACCAGTCGAAGCTCCCCAAGATCTACTACGTCAACTGGTTCCGCAAGGACGCGGACGGCCGCTTCGTGTGGCCGGGCTTCGGCGAGAACAGCCGCGTGCTGAAGTGGATCGTCGACCGCATCGACGGCCGCGCGGAAGGCGTCGGGACGCCGATCGGCATCCTGCCGACGAAGGCCGCCCTCGACACGGCGGGCCTCGACATCTCCGAGGCCGACCTCGACCTGCTCCTCACCGTCGACAAGGACGTCTGGCGCGAGGAGGCGGCGCTGGTGCCGGAGCACCTGAACACCTTCGGTGACCACACGCCGAAGGAGCTGTGGGACGAATACCGGGCGCTGGTACAGCGTTTGGGCTGACGGGTGGGGGTCTGGGGGCAAGCCCCCAGGCCCCGTTGCGAGTTGACTGCGGGCCGGCAGCGGCTGGTCGCGCCCGCGCGGCGGAGCCGCAAATTCAGCAGAGCCCCGCGCCCCTTACGGGGCGTGCGCCCGCATGCGTTCCGCGGCCAGGGCGGCAGCGGCCTCGTCGCCGCGCGACGTGGCCACCACCAGCGCCTGTCCCGCCAGCATGTGTGCGCGCTGATGCAGCGCAGCAACAGGCGTACCGCCCGCCATCGTCGGCACCGCCCGCAACGGCGCGCTTCCGCGCAGCCGTTCCACCTGCCGGGCCAGGCGGCATCCCGCCTCGTCGAGCTCGGCCGCAGGCGCCACGGTTCGGATTTCGTCCGTCACGGTGAGCAGTGCGGTCAGATGCCAGGCCAGCCGCGCGTCCAGTTCTTCCGAGCGGGAGCGGTAGCGGCGGTGAGGGCCGTGCGTATGGACCGACTTCGTGCGGATCGGCTCGTACATGGATGGCCTCCAAAGTTACCTCTGAGGGCCATCCTAACTTAGACGGCGTCTAAAGTTATGTCGCGGTCCAAACGATCAGACCTGTGCGTACCCGTCCAGGAAGGTGCCGATCCGCGTCACCGCGTCCGCCAGATCCTTGGCGTTGGGCAGCGTGACCAGGCGGAAGTGGTCCGGCTCCGGCCAGTTGAAGCCCGTGCCGTGGACGACCATGATCTTCTCGGCGCGGAGCAGGTCCAGTACCATCTGCCGGTCGTCCTTGATCTTGTAGACCTTGGGGTCGAGCCGCGGGAACGCGTACAGCGCACCCTTCGGCTTGACGCAGCTGACGCCCGGGATCTGCGTCAGCAACTCGTGCGCCACGTCGCGCTGTTCCAGCAGCCGGCCGCCCGGCAGCACCAGGTCGTTGATCGACTGCCGGCCGCCGAGGGCCGTGGCCACCGCGTGCTGGGCCGGCATGTTGGCGCACAGCCGCATGTTGGCGAGGATCGTCAGGCCCTCGATATAGCTCTCGGCGTGGGCCTTCGGGCCGCAGACCGCCATCCAGCCGCTGCGGTAACCGGCCACCCGGTAGGCCTTGGAGAGACCGTTGAAGGTGAGGGTCAGCAGGTCGGGGGCGATGGCGGCGGTCGGGGTGTGGGTGACGCCGTCGTAGAGGATCTTGTCGTAGATCTCGTCGGAGCAGACGATCAGGTTGTGCCGGCGGGCGATCTCCGTCAGGCCGCGCAGCATCTCGTCGTCGTAGACCGCACCCGTGGGGTTGTTGGGGTTGATGATGACGAGCGCCTTGGTGCGGTCGGTGACCTTGCGCTCGATGTCCGCCAGGTCCGGCATCCAGTCCGACTGCTCGTCGCAGCGGTAGTGCACGGCCGTACCGCCCGCCAGCGAGACCGAGGCCGTCCACAGCGGGTAGTCCGGGGCCGGCACGAGCACCTCGTCGCCGTCGTCGAGCAGCGCCTGCATCGACATCTGGATCAGCTCGGAGACGCCGTTGCCGAGGTAGACGTCCTCGACGGAGAGCTCGATGCCCTTGGTCTCGTAGTGCTGCACCACCGCGCGCCGGGCGGACAGCAGCCCCTTGGCGTCGCCGTAGCCGTGGGCGTCGCCGACGTTGCGCAGCATGTCCTCGAGGATCTCCGGCGGGCACTCGAACCCGAAGATCGCCGGATTGCCGGTGTTCAGCTTGAGGATGCGCTCTCCTGCTGCCTCCAGCCGCATGGCCTCCTCGAGCACCGGGCCACGGATTTCGTAGCAGACATTGGCGAGCTTCGTTGACTGGATCACCTGCATGACGGCCACCTTAAGGGCGCCGCCCGCCCGGCGCTCGGGCATTACGACCCCACTTCCGGCCCCCGCCGGGCGCACCCCCGGCGCGGATCAGCCCGCCGGGGTGCGCCGCACCGAGCGGCCCGCGAGGACGTCCGTCCGGCGCCCGTCTTTCATCACAAAGCGACCGTCGACCAGGACAAAAGGAATGCCGGTCGGAAGCGCCCTCGGGGCTTCGAAAGTGGAGCCGGCGGCTACGGTTTCCGGATCGAAGAGCGCGAGGTCGGCGCGGTTCCCCACCCGAACGAGACCCCGGTCCGGCAGCCGCAGACGGGCCGCAGGACGGGACGTGAGATGCGCCACGCCCTCCTCCAGAGAGAGCACCCCCAGCTCCCGCACATACCGCCCGAGGTAGTGCGGGAACGTTCCGTAGGCGCGCGGGTGCGGCTTCGCGCCGTGCAGGATGCCGTCGCTTCCGCCCGTGTGGACCCGGTGCCGCATGATCGCCCGGACGTTCTCCTCGTGGCCGACATGCTGCAGGATCGTCGTCCCCAGCCGGTCCTCGAGGAGCAGCCGGCGGGCCGTCGCCCACGGCTCCTCGCCGCGCTCGCGCGCACTGGCGGCCACGCTCTTCCCCACGTGATCCGCGAGATGCGGGCGGGCCACGCCGGAGATCTCGATCGTCTCCCAGTCGACGGGCACGCCGTGACAGCCGTCCGCGCCCTCCACCTCCATCGCGTACCGGATCCGGGCCGCCGTCCCGTCGTCCGCCAGCCGCGCCGACGCGGCCTCCGGACCGCCCTCGTTCGCCCAGCTCGGCAGCATCGCGGCGAGCGTCGTACAGCCCGGCGTGTAGGGGTACGTGTCCAGCGAGATGTCCGCGCCCCCGGCGAGCGCGGCATCGAGCAGGGCCAGCAGCTCCGCCGCACGGCCCTTGTTCACCTCGAAGTTGAGCGTGGCGTGCGCCAGATGCAGCGCACACCCGGCCGCGCGGGCGACGTCGATCATCTCGGCGTACGCGGCGAGGGCGCCCGCGCCGTACGAGCGGTGGTGGGGGCAGTAGTAGCCGTCGTACCGGGCCACCACCCGGCACAGCGCGGCCAGTTCGGCATCCGTGGCATACATGCCCGGGGTGTACGTGAGCCCGGACGACAGGCCCACGGCGCCCTGTTCGAGCCCCTCGGCGACGAGTGCCTGCATGCGCGCGATCTCCGCATCGGTGGCCGGCCGGTCCTCCCAGCCGACGGCCAGCATCCGGACGGTGCCCTGAGGGACCAGGTACGCGGCGTTCACGGCGATGCCCTCGTCCAGGCGGTCGAGGTATTCGCCGACCGTGCGCCAGGTGAAGTCCGCGTCGCGGCCCGCGCCGTTCCACCCGGCGATCTGCGTGCGGATCCGGGGGAGCGTGCGGTCGTCGACGGGGGCGTACGACAGGCCGTCCTGGCCGACGACTTCGAGGGTGACGCCTTGTGCGGCTTTCGCCTCGTGCGAGGGGTCGGTGAGGAGGGCGAGGTCGCTGTGGGCGTGCATGTCGATGAAACCGGGGGCCAGCGCCAGGCCTGTCGCGTCGAGGGTGCGGTGTGCCGAGGGGCGGGGCCCCTCGCCCTCGCGACGGATTTCGGCGATGCGGCCTTCGCGCAGGGCCACATCGGCCCGGTACGACGGGCCGCCCGTGCCGTCGACGACGCGGGCGTTGCGGAGGACGGTGTCCATGTGCGTTGCCTCTCGTGTGCGGGCCGGTGCCCCCAGCGGTAGCCGGGGGAGGAACTGCGCGACCAGCCGTCCACAGCCGGCAGCCGACGAACCGGCCTAGAAGAACGTGCGGACGAACTCCGTCACGGTTCCGTCCCCCGTGACCAACGGAATCAGCTGCCACTTGTCGAACGTCGTGCACGGATGCGACAACCCGAGCCCCACCCAGTCCCCCACCTCCAGCTCCGCGCCCTCCCCGAGGGCCACGAACGCATGCTGGTCCGCCAGAGCCGTGATCGTCATGCCGGAGGCGCGCCGCACCGCGCCGTCCCGTGCCGAGCGGACGAGCTGGACCTCCGGCAGGCCGAGGTCGTACGGGGCATCCCGCTTCCCGGCGTTGAGAAACGCCTGCCCCGGTTCCGGCCGGGAGACGACCTGCGCCCACAGCCGGAACGCCGGCCGCAACTCGCCCTCGCCCGCCAGCCGGTTGAACGGCGTCTTCCTCCGGTACTGCCCGTCGTCGTGCGTGACGTACGCTCCCGACCGCAGCAGCTTCAGCACCGGCGCCGACAGAGCCGGCAACTCCGCGAAGACCTCGCCCACCACGTCGAACCACGAACTGCCGCCCGCACTGACGACGATCTCCTCGACGCCCGCGAAGCGACCCGCCTTGTCGAACGCGGCCGCCAGCGCGACGAGCCGGCGCAGCCAGGCGCCGACGCGCTCGGCGTTCGCGTCCGGCACCTCGGCCTCGTAGCAGGCGACGCCCACCAGCCGCAGGGTGTCCGAGGCCGCGACCGCGTCCGCGACGGCCTCGCACTCCGCCTCGGTGCGGGCACCCGTGCGGCCGCCCGGGACGCCCAGTTCGACGACGACATCGAGCGGACGGGCGAACTCGCCGGTACGCAGGGCCTCGTCCATCAGCTCGACGCCGCGCAACGAGTCCACATACAGGATCAGTTGGACGTCCGGATGGGCGGTCAGCTCACCCGCCAGCCAGCGCAGCGCCGCCGCGTCCACGACCTCGTTGGCGAGGAAGATCCGCCGGATCCCGAAGGCCCGGTAGACGCGCACCTGCGCGATGTTGGCGGCCGTGATGCCCCACGCGCCGTGCGCGATCTGGCGCTCGAAGAGCTGCGGTGCCATGGACGTCTTGCCGTGCGGGGCGAAGGCCAGGCCGTGTTCGGCCGACCAGCGTTCCATGACGCGCAGGTTGTGGTCGAGCGCCTCGGCGGAGAGGACGAGTACGGGTGTGGTGAACCCGCCGGTGAACAGCGAGCGCCGCTCGGCCGCCAGCTCGCCCACCGTGCGGCCCTCCGCGTCCGGGGGCAGCCCCTTGAAGCGGTGATCGACCCGTTCCAGGGCAAGCCGGGCGACGGCATCGGACATGGAGAGCCTCCCTGTGAAGCACGAGGCGCGTTGCATCCTGTGCAACGCCCGTTGCATGTAACGCTCGCCGCTGTCTAACATCCCCGCGAGTACCGGGTCAACGGGACGGGAGGGATTGTGACCACCGACGTCGTATGCCTCGGCGAATCCCTCGTCGCCTTCCGCCCCGTGCGCCCCGGCCCCCTCGCCGACGTCCCCGCCTTCGAACGCGGCATCGGCGGCGCCGAGTCCAACGTCGCCTGCGCGCTGGCCCGTTGCGGCCACCGCACCCGCTGGATCAGCCGCGTCGGCACGGACGGCTTCGGTACGCACCTGGTGGACGCCATCGCCGCGCACGGCGTCGACGTCTCCGCCGTCCAGCGCGACCCGGACCGCCCCACCGGCGTCTACTTCCGCACGGCAGGCGAACGGGCCACCACCCTGACCGCCGACCGCTCCCTCGCCGAAGTCGCCTACTACCGCGCCGGATCCGCCGCCTCCGCCATGTCCCCCGCGCTCGTACCCCGCGAAACCGCCTGGTCGGGCCGCATCCTGCATCTCACCGGCATCACGGCCGCCCTCTCCGCCGGTTGCCGCGACCTGCTCCGCCACCTCACCGCCCGCGCCCCCGGCCGCCCCCTCCTCTCCTTCGACGTCAACTACCGCGCCGCCCTCTGGCGCAACAGCCCCGAAAGCCCCTCCGTCCTCGCCGACCTCGCCCGCCGCTGCGACCTCGTCTTCGTCGGCGAGGACGAAGCCGAAGCCGCCTGGGGCGTACGCGGCACCGCCGCGATCCGCGCCGCCCTTCCCGAACCGGACCTCCTCGTCGTCAAGCACGGGGCAGAGGGAGCAACAGCCTTCCCGCGGAAGGGCGGACCCCTCACCGTCCCCGCCCCCGCCGTCGACGTCGTCGCCCCCGTGGGCGCCGGCGACGCCTTCGCCGCCGGATTCCTCTCCGCCACCCTGCGCGAACTCCCACTGCCCGCACGCCTGCGCCACGGCCACCTCACGGCCGCCGCCGCCCTCACCGTCCCCGGCGACCTCGCCGAGCCCCCGGCCCGCGAGCACGCCGACCGTCTCGCCGCACTGGACGACACCGCCTGGAACGCCCTCCGCATCGACCGCGACATGGAAAGCACCGCATGAGCCAGACCGTCGACCGCGCCCTCAGCATCCTGCCCCTGCTCGCCGAGGGACCCGCGAATCTGGAACAGGTCGCCCAGCGGCTCGGCGTCCACAAGTCCACCGCCCTGCGCCTGCTGCGCACCCTGCACGCCCACGGCATGGTCCACCGGCAGCAGGACCAGCGCTACCGCCTCGGCGCCCGCCTCTTCGCCCTCGCCCAGCAGGCCGCCGAGGGCCTGGACATCCGCGAGACCGCCCACCCGCACCTCGTCGCCCTCAACGAACTCTGCGGCCACACCGTCCACTTGGCCGTCTACGAAGAGGGCGAGGTCGTCTACATCGACAAGATCGAGAGCCGCTACCCGGTGCGCATGTACTCGCGCATCGGCAAGCCCGTCGCCATCACCGTCGCCGCCGTCGCCAAACTCCTGCTGGCCGGCCTGCCCGAACCCGAACGGCGCTCCGTCGCCGAACGCCTCGACTACCCCGCCTACACGTCCCGTTCAACCCCCAACGCCGCCGCCTACCTCAAGGAACTGGCCGCCGTCCGCGAACAGGGCTGGGCCACCGACTTCGGCGGCCACGAGGAGTCCATCAACTGCATCGGCGCCCCCGTCCACGGCGTGGACGGCCGCGTCGTCGCGGCCTGCTCGATCTCCGCCCCCAACGTGGTGGTCACCGCCGACGACCTCCGCGCCCTGCTCCCCCTCCTGCGCCGCACCGCGGAAGCGATCAGCGCGGACCATTGCGGGACGACCCCAGCCCCCAACTCACGTACCGAGGTGACCGAATGACCGTCAAGATCGCCGTCCACCCGACCGGCCACACCACCCCGCCCGCCAAGTTCTCCCACGGTGTGCGCAAGGGCAACATCCTCCAGGTGGCGGGCCAGGTCGGCTTCCTGCCCACCACGGCAGGCCAACCCCCTGCCGTGGCCGGCCCGACCCTCCGCGAACAGACCCTCCAAACCCTGGCCAACGTCAAGGCGGTTCTGGAGGCGGGCGGCGCCGGCTGGGAGGACGTGGTGATGCTCCGCGTCTACCTCACCGACACCGCCCACTTCGCCGAGCTGAACACGATCTACGACGACTACTTCGCCACCCTCCAGGGCCCGCCCGCGGCCCGCACCACGGTGTACGTCGGCCTGCCCGAGGGCCTGCTCGTCGAAATCGACGCCCTGGCGGTCCTGGGCTGAGGCACAGGGCCGGCCGGGATGCTGCTGACGGTGGCCGCCCTTGGGGTGGGCCTCCTCCTCTTCCTGATCATCAAGATCAGACTCCAGCCGTTCGTGGCCCTGCTGATCGTCTCGATCGCCGTAGGGCTGGGCTCGGGCCTGTCCGTCACCCAACTCTTCGGCACGGTCCAGAAGTCGAACACGGTCCCGCTGCTCGAAGCGGGCATGGGCGGCACCCTCGGCCATGTCGCGGTCATCATCGGACTGGGCACCATGCTGGGCTCGGTCCTGGAGGCCTCGGGCGGTGCCCAGGCGCTGGCCGGCCGCCTGCTGACCCTCTTCGGCGAGCGCCGGGCACCGCTGGCGATGGGCGTGACCGGGGTGCTGTTCGGCATCCCGGTCTTCTTCGACGTGGGCATCTTCGTCCTGGCCCCGGTGGTGTACGCGACGGCCCGCCGCGGCGGCGGCTCGATCCTGCGGTACGCGCTGCCGATGCTGGCGGGCCTCTCCATGACCCACGCCTTCCTCCCGCCCCACCCGGGCCCGGTGGCGGCAGCGGGCCTGCTGCACGTGGACCTGGGCTGGGTGGCCCTGATGGGTACCTTGACGGGCATCCCGGCGGTCCTGGCGGCATGGGCATACGCGGCATGGATAGCGCGCCGCGTGAGTGTGGGGGTACCGAGCGAGGAGCTGGAAACCCCGCCGGCTCCGGAACAACCAGTACCCCTACCGGTCCTGTTGACGGTGATAGGCACCCCGCTCGTCCTCATCCTCCTCTCGACGTTCTCCTCGGTGACCCTGCCCCCGGGAAGGGCACGCACGTTGCTGGAATTCGTGGGCCACCCCTTCGTGGCGCTGACGATCGCCCTGTTCCTCGCCTACTGGCTGCTGGGCGTCCGGCGCGGCTGGTCGCGCGCGTCATTGGAGGCGCTGTCGACGGCGTCGCTCAAACCGGTCGGCAACATCCTGCTGGTCGTGGGCGCGGGCGGGATCTTCGGCGCGGTGCTCAAGGCGGGCGGAGTGGCCCAGGCGGTGGCGGACGTGTGCGACACGGCGGGCCTGCCGGTGGTGGTGCTGGCGTGGCTGCTGTCGGCCGCGTTGCGGGTGGCGCAGGGCTCGGCGACGGTGGCCATCGTGACGACGGCGGGCATCGTGGCCCCGGTGCTGGAGGCGGCGCACCCGACGCAGGCGCATGCCGCCCTGGTGATCGTGGCGATTTCGGCCGGCTCGGTTTTCGCCTCGCATGTGAACGACGGGGGCTTCTGGATGGTGGCGAAGTACTTCGGCATCCCGGAGCGGGAGACGCTGGTGTCGTGGACGGTGCTGGAGTCGGTGCTGTCGGTTGCGGGGTTCGGGGTGGCGGGGGTGGTGAGCCTGATGGTGTGAGCAGTGACGTTTCGGCGCACCGCATCCTCACAACACGCCGTCCCCCGCGAGGATTTCCGTCACCCCAAAGCGGAGTTATCCACAGCCCCTCGTGCGTTCCGGCGGGATGCGCTGTGCTGGGGGCATGAAGGAGAAACTCCTGCAGGCCTATGGCCTCGCTGCTGCTCAGGACGGTGTCCTGCTCACGTCTCAGGCCCGGGGCTGCGGCCTTTCCAGGTCGAACGTCGCGAGGGTGCTGCGCCACGAGGGGTGGGACCAGCTCTACTCGGGCGTATGGGTGGAGCCGGGACGGCCCGTGGATCTGCGGCTGCGGTTACTGGCGGTGCAGTTGAGGTTCCCTCACCTGGTTGCCAGCCATGGCGCGGCTGCGAGGCTTCTGGGGATCTGGACGGTGGGGTCGTGTGCGGTCGAGCTCACGGATCCGATACGGAGGCACCGCTCGCGTACGCCGACGGTCCGTGTGCACAAGGCGGCACTGGGTGAGCACGAGATCACGGTGGCTTCGGGGATCCGGGTCACCACGGTTCTGCGGACGGTCTGCGACATGCTGCTGACGCTGCCGCTCCAACCGGCCGTCATCGCTGCGGACTCGGTGCTTGCCCGGAGGCGCGCGAGCAGGGAGAGCATCGCTGATGCGTTGAGTGTGCGGTGTGCCCGGCGGGTGGATGTGGCCGCGGCTCGACGGGCGCTTGCGCTCACCGATCCGGCGTCGGGGTCGCCTGCCGAGTCGAAGGCGCGGCTGGAGATACGGGAGGCGGGGCTGTTCCCGGAGTCGCAGGCCGAAGTGCACACGCAGAACGGGCGGGTGCGGCGGCTGGACTTCTTCTTCAGGGCGGAAGGGCTGGGGGTGGAGATCGAGGGGCAGGCCTGGCATGGGAGCAGGAGCGCGCACCAGAACGATGCGATCCGGTTCAACGAGCTTGCGCGGTGCCCCGGGATCCGGCAGATGCTGCGGTTCACGTATGACGACGTCTTCCGGAGGCCACAGCGCTTCATCCGTACCGTTCAGGAGGCGTTGGGGAGGCTACGGGGCTGATGACGTGGGGCGGACTTCGAAGTCGGTGAGGCCCTGCGGGGGTTCGTCGTGGGCGTCGACCGACTGGACGGCGGCGCGGGCGGGGCCGTGGTGGGCCCAGCGGATCATGTGGTCGACGGCTTCGGCGGGGCCTTCGAAGACGGCCTCGACGGTGCCGTCGGGCCGGTTGCGTACCCAGCCGGACACGCCGTGTGCGCGGGCCTCGGTGCGGCAGGTGTCGCGGTAGAAGACGCCCTGGACCAGGCCGGAGACGGTGATGTGCTTGCGGATCATGCACACAACTCTGCCTTCGTTTGCGCCGTGGGGCGAGCTGCGTAGCGTGGAAGGGGTATGCCGGAGGAACCGGACGAAGGGAGTGTGAAACATGACTGGATTCGCCAGACTTCTCGGTGCGGCTGCGTTGGCCGCGGTGCTTTCCGTCGCCCTGGGCGGTACCGCTTCGGCGACCTCGGCCGACCCGGTTCCGCAGCCGCCGACGGTGCCGAGCGTCCCGACGGTGCCGACCCTTCCGACGGTGCCGCAGCTGCCGTCGCTCTGATCGTCCGGATCGCCCCGCCGCTGGGCGGGGCGATTGTCGTGGTTGCGTTCAGGCAGCGGAGGCGAAGGCCTGTTCCAGGCGGGGGATGTAGTCCTCCAGAGACCGTGCCCAGCAGTAGCCGTTGTGGCCGCCGTTGCAGTTGCCGCCCCACGTGGAACCGTTGCCGTAGTCCACGTAGTAGTAGGGCATTCCGATGGCGTCCATGTTGTCCTTCACGTGCTTGGACGCGCCTTCGAGCCAGAACTCCAATTCAAGGGGATTGCCATTGCCGTTGCCGACGTAGATCGAGACGCCGACGTCCTTGCCCTTCAGCCTGTCCATGTGACGGGAGGGGTCGACCTCGTTCCATTTCCAGTCGGCGTTGAACACGGGGTACGGCGAGCCGAAGAGCGCGTCGCTCGATACGGTCGGGCCGTACTTGCTGTTGCAGTCGCCGATGACGTTGCTGCAGAACGCACCGAGGCCGTTGGTCAGCGAGGCGACGACTGCCAGGCGCAGGTCCATGGAGTCGACGGACATGTCGATGTCACCGGAGAACGAGGCGGTCTGGCTGAACAGTTCGGGGTGGTCCTGGGCGTAGTGGAAGGCGCCGAAACCGCCCATGGAGATGCCCGCCACGGCCCTGCCCTTCTTGGACGCGATCGTGCGGAGGTTCGCGTCGATGAAGGGGATCACCTGGTCGATGTGGAAGTTCTCCCAGTTCTGCGCCCCGGCGGCGGTGTCCTGGTCGCGCCAGTTGGCGTACCAGCCGCGTCGGCCGCCGTCCGGGATGACCGTGATCATCGACTTGGCGTTGAGGAGGGCCGGAAAGCTCTGGTTGGCCGGTTCGTCCGGCGAGCCGTGCAGGAAGTACAGGACCGGGTAGCGCTTGGCCGGATTGGCGTTGTAGTCGCTCGGCAGGATGATCCTGATGGGGTGTGCCTCGGCCACCTGGGGTGTCGTCACGGTGACGGTGAAGTCGTGGGCGGTGCCGGTCGCGGTACCGACCTGAGTGAGGCCGTAGCCGTCGGCCAGGGCCGGCGGAGCCGGGTCGGCCGCGGCGGCCTGGGCCGGGGCCGACCCCAGTATCGGTATGAGGGCCAGCCCGAGGGCTGAGACGAGCACGGTGAGTCTCTTGATCACGCTGCGCCTCCTGAGGCGTCTCGGTGGACGTCGGTGAGGAGTGTCGCAGGTGCGTGCCGGTTGCGCCGGTTCCGGTCAGAGAGCGGCCGTGCGGACGGCGGTGACGAACGCGGCCCAGGCGGTGGGCGGGACGTGGAGGGTGGCCCCGTTCGGGGCGGTTTTGCTGTCCCTTATGGGGACGGGGGCGGTGGGTATTCGGGCGGGGCTCCATTCGAGGCAGCCGTCGCCGTTGGCGTTGCTGAAACTGGACTTGACCCACTCGGTGGGGGTGGTGCTCATCTCGGGATCTCCTCGATGACGGTCTTGATGAAGGCTGCGGAGTCGATCGGTGACAGCGCGCACGCGCTGAGCATCTCGTACGCGCGGCGGTGTCGGGCGACTCGGATGGGATCCTCCAGGAACTCCATTGTCGAGATGGTCTCCTCGTAGGCCACCGTGGCACCGCTCTCCGAGATGAACAACGTCAAATGCCCGCCCATGAGCGGGTGTTCCCCATGGTTGAACGGGAGAACTTGCACAAGGTGTGTCCGGCTGGACGCGACTGCGGCCAGGGCCGCCAACTGATCACGCCAGATGTCGCTGCCTCCGACTGGTCGCCGCAGGACCGCCTCGTCGAGGATGTACGAGAGTTCCGGGGGCCGGTCGGCCTGCAGCAACGCCTGACGGCTCATGCGCAGCGCAACCATCTCCTCGACCTTTTCCTCTGACCGCGTGGGATCGCCGGTGCGAAAGAGGGCGCGGGCGTAATCCGCAGTCTGCATGAGTCCTGGGACGAAGCATCCCGCGTATTCCTTGATGCACCGGACCTTCGCCTCCAACTCCCGTCCTCGGCGGTACTTGTCCGGATGCGCCTCCCGCTGCGCGATCTTGTAGAGCGCCACGAACAGGCTCCCGGTTCCGAACTCCGCATCCAGCGCCTCGGCCAGGCCCGGCGGCGGCAAGCACTCCGCCGCCTCGATCCGTGCCAGGTGGCTGCGGCTGTAGCGGATCACCTTCGCCAGCTTCTCCAAGCTCAGGCCCGCCCGCTCGCGGTGCCTCCGGAGCTCCGCTCCGAAGAGGTCGCGGGCCGACCGGTCCGGATTCAGCTCACGTCCTGGTCTGGCCATGCGCAGCAGCACCCCGTTTTCCCTAGGCCCGGGCTGGGACAGCAACCCCCTTCCGGAGCGTACGTCGCAACCGCAACCCTGTTGCCCCACCCACCAGTTGAACCCACGTACGAGGTACCCCCATGCCGTCATCCGCCCCACCGCCTCCGCCGCCCCTGCCGCTCCGGCGTCGTCCTGCGCCCTGTGCGGAGTGCCGCCGTATCCGTGCGGCCTATCACGAGGCCTCCCGCGACGGGAATCACGCCGCTGTCCAGTGGTGCATCGAGGAGATGGGGCGCCATTACCGTGCCGTCCACTGAGGGCGGTGAAACCGGCCAAGTTCACTGGGACTTGTGACCGGTTCATTGCCGTCCGGCCCCACGCGCACCAACAATGCACACGTCAAAACGTGCTGCACGTCCGACCGATCGGAGAGGAACCACCCCCCATGAGAAGACCTCTCGTTGGTGCGCTGACCACGCTGCTCTTCGCCGGCGCCACCGTCGTCGGCACCGGTACCGGCGCCGCTCAGGCCGCCGCCCCCCGGACCGTCGACTTCGCCGGTACCGTCGCGCTCAGCAACTGCTCGGGATCGCTGATCCGGATGCCGAGTTCGGGCGACAACGACCCCGCCCTGGTGATGACCAACGGGCACTGTCTGGAGACGGGCATGCCGGACCCCGGCACCGTGATCACCGATCAGTCGTCGTCCCGTACGTTCAGCCTGCTGAACTCGTCCGCGGGCAAGGCCGGCACGCTGCAGGCGACGAAGGTCGCGTACTCGACGATGACCGACACGGACGTCACGCTCTACGAGCTGAACACGACCTATGCCCAGATCAAGCAGCGGTACGGGATCGACGCGCTGAGCCTGTCGCCCGACCACCCCGTCGCCGGTACCGCGATCAAGGTCGTCTCCGGGTTCTGGAAGAAGATCTACTCCTGCAACGTGGACGGGTTCGTGCACGAGCTGCACGAGGCCGGCTACGTGTGGAAGGACTCGCTGCGCTACACGTCCACCTGTGACGTCATAGGGGGGACCTCCGGCTCGCCGGTCGTCGACGTGTCCACCGGCAAGGTGGTCGCGATCAACAACACCGGGAACGAGAACGGTGAGCAGTGCACGATGAACAATCCGTGCGAGGTCGACGAGAACGGCAACGTCACGGTGCACCAGGGAACGAACTACGCCGAGGAGACCTACGGGATCGCCAAGTGCTTCGGCACCGGCAACAAGCTGGACCTCGGACTGCCGGGCTGCACGCTGCCGCAGCCGGGCGGGACCGACGAGGGTGACGGCGCGGTGCGTTCCGCCGGGCACCGCGCGTAGCGTTCGTTCGCCGACCGTACGCCCCGCTCACCATGTGTGAGCGGGGCGGATTTTTTCCACTTTCCCCTTGACGTGGGGCGAATCGGGAGGAAACTGGAATTTACACCAGACAACCGGTGAGAGCCGCACCTATCGGTGAAGACGTTCATCGATCCGAGTGACCCCATCTCGGCAAACTGGCTAGGCCCCCGGAAGGGCACGTATCGAGGACTGGGAAGTCGGCGACGACCGAAAGCCCGGTAATCGATATGGAGCGCCGGGGGCTGTCGCATGTCAGGAGCCGGCGGCAGGCCTTACGGCAGGCCGTGGACGTGCGGGCCGACCGCGTTGGACCAGGTGCTGCCCGCCGCGGCGTCCCAGTTGGTGGACCACGTCATGGCCCCGCGCAGACCGGGGTAGGTGTGCGGCGGCTTGAACGTGCCGCAGTTCGTCCCCTTCGTCAGGCAGTCCAGTGCCGCATTGACCACCGACGGGTCCACGTAGCCGCTGCCCGCGCCGCGGGGCGAGGCGGGGAGGCCGAGGCCCACCTGGGAGGGGGCGAGGCCGCCCTCCAGCTGGGTGCAGGCCAGGGCGGTGAGGAAGTCGACGGAGCCCTGTGCGTAGACCTGGCCGTCGCAGCCGTTCATGGAACCGCTGTTGTAGAACTGGGTGTTGACGACGGTCAGGATGTCCTTGATGTTGAGCGCCGTCCGGAAGTAGGAGGCGGACGTCGACTGCATGTCGATCGTCTGCGGCGCCATGGTGATCACGAGCTTGCCGCCCGCCTTGGCGGACAGGGAGCGCAGGGCCTGGCTCATGTAGGTGGGGTCGAGGCCGTTCTCCAGGTCGATGTCCACGCCGTTGAAGCCGTACTTCTGCATCAGGGTGTAGACGCTGGCGGCGAAGTTCTCCGCCGAGGTCGAGTCGTTGACCGACACCGCTCCCTTTTCCCCGCCGACGGAGAGGATCACGGACTTGCCGGCCGCCTGCTTGGCGGCGATGTCCGCCTTGAACTGGGCGTCGCTGTACTTCAGGGCGGGGTCGAGGGTGAAGTCGACGGCGCCGGGTGTGGTGGTGGCGTCGGCGAAGGCGACGGCGATGATGTCGTACTGGTCCTGCACGTCGCTGATCTTCTGGACGGTGGCGCCGTTGTCGAAGTTCTGCCAGTAGCCGGTGACCGCGTGCTTCGGGACGTTGCCGGGGTTGCCGCCGCTGCCGGCCGAGGTCGTGGCGGTGACCTGGGCGGACTTCGCGGATTCCCCGGTCGCGTTGGTCGCGCTGACCTGGAACGTGTACGCGGTGGAGGGGGTCAGCCCGGTGACCACGGCCGAAGTGCCGGTCACCGACTGGACCTTGGTGCCGCCCTGGTAGACGTTGTAGCCGGTCGCGTGGGGGGCCGGGTTCCAGGACAGGGCCACGGACGACGAGGTGACGGTCCCGGCCGTCAGGCCGCCCGGGGTGTCGGGCACGGGGTCGCCGGGGTTGCCGCCGCCGGGGCCGGTGAGGGTGATGTCGTCGGCGAAGTAGGGCGGTTGGCCGTACCAGCCATGGGTGTAGACGGTGACGGTCGTCGTGTCCGGGCCCGTGGTGAAGCTCGTGGAGAGCTGCTGCCAGCTGCTCGCACTCGGGGTCCAGGTGGAGACGTCCGTGGTGCCGGTGCCGCTCGCGCCGAGGTAGACGTACGAGCCCTGGACCCAGGCGCTCAGCGCGTACGAGGAGTTGGGCCGGACGCTCACGGTCTGCGAGCACTGGGCGTCGTCGGAACCGGCGGGAGTGGCCTTGAGGGCGGCCGAGCCGCTGTGGACGGGCGAGGCGGTCGTGGCCCCGCTGCCGTTGGTACAGGTCCAGTTGGACAGGCCCGACTCGAAGCCGGGGTTCTGGACGAGGTTGCCGCCGTCCGCATGCGCGGCGGTTCCGGTGACGGTCAGGCCTGCGGCGCCCAGGGCCAGGGCGGCGAGGAGGCCGGCGGAACGGCGGCCTCTCCTCCGGCGTCCGGATGCTCTGTGTACCGATGTGATGACGTGCACTACTGCCTCCGGTGGGAAGGGAGTTGGTTAGCGCGTGAGGATGGTCTAGTCCAATCCGTTCGTCAAGGGTTTCGGAGAACGGTTCTCAGCCGCTCCCAACACGGATAAAGTGCGGAGGCACCACAGCACCACACGCCCCCGCGGCCGGAGTGAACGGGGAAGCAGACGTGCCGATTGCGACAGCGGTCACCAGTTCCGACCTGGTGCTGCCCGCGCCGGACGGCCCTGCTCCCGCCGCTGCCGTCCTCCGGGCGCCGCAGGAACAGCAGTTGGAGGAGGCCGTCGCCGAAGCGGGTGCGCTGCTGGAGCAGTGCGGCCATCTCGTCGTGGTCTACCCGGACTCCCTGGACGGCGCCCACGTGCGGCGGCTGCACGCCGTGCGTGCGCTGCTGGAGAGCGACCGCGTCGCCCTGCTGCCCGTCGCGCTGCCACCGCTCGCCGTCGCCGTACTGGCCCGGCAGTTACGGCAGTTGTCGGCCTCCGACCTGAGCCCCGGAGTCCTCGCCTCCGCCGCCCGGCTGCTCGCCCACTACATCCACGCGGGCGCCGAACTCGCGGGCCCGGGCGGCATGGCCCGCCTCGACCGGGTGGACGCCGGGCTCGGCAGCCACCTCGCCGCCCTGCTCCCCGGCACCCGGTTCTGCGCGCTCGTCCACCCCGTGCCGGCGCTGCTGCGCACCGGCGGTCCCGCCGGGCGGGCGGCGGCCGCGCCCGAGGGGCCGG
Source organism: Streptomyces morookaense (assembly GCF_013030945.1). Taxonomy (GTDB): domain Bacteria; phylum Actinomycetota; class Actinomycetes; order Streptomycetales; family Streptomycetaceae; genus Streptomyces; species Streptomyces morookaensis. The sequence goes on from NZ_JABBXF010000018.1 coordinate 109,800, forward strand.
GCTTCGTGACCTCGCTGACCGTGGCCCGCAGCAGGCCGTGCCGGGAGGGGGACTGGGTGACCGGCACCCTCGCGCCCGCCTGGCGCGTGCGCGGGGTGCAGGAGGTCCAGCCGCTGCCCGCGGAGTCCCGGCGCTGGTGGGGCACGCAGCGGGCCGTGGAGTTCGCGGCCGCGATCCCCGACCCCTCGGTGCTCTACCAGCTCGTCTCCTCCGTGCGGCGGGAGGAGTGCCACTGGTGCGGGCGCGAACTCATCGGCGACCGCTGCGGGTTCTGCAACGCGCCCCTCGCGCGCGCCGGGGGCACCCCCGCCCTCGGGCCGCCGGCCCGGGCCCGTACCGCCCTCTCCGCCGCCGTCGCCGCCGCTCCGAACAGCTGCTGAACGAGGTTCGCCGTCCCCATGAATTCACGCCAGCGCCGCGGGATCGTCCTCCTGCTCCTGTCGGCCCTCTGTGCCGCGGGTGCCTTCGCCGGGGTGTTCGCGGTCGTCCACGACGCCGAGTCCGAGGTGGGGCCGGAGGTCACCGCGTACCGGCTGCGGACCGACGTCCCCGCCTACCGGACGCTCGACGGCGGCGAGTTCGAGCGGATCTCGATGCCGCGGCGCTGGCTGCCGGTGACGGCCGTCACCGATCTCGACGAGGTGCACGGGAAGATCGCCGTCACCCCGCTGCGGCGCGGCTCGCTGCTGCAGAGCGACATGATCGTCGCGCGGCCGGCGCTGAGCCCGGGGCAGCAGGAGATCGCCATCATGATCGACGCGGCGACGGGCGTCGCCGGGAAGATCAACCCCGGGGCGCGGGTCAACATCTACGCCACCTTCGACGGCAAGGACCAGGGGCAGGGCGCCAAGCCCGTCTCCAAGGTCATCGTCGCCGGGGCGCGGGTCATGGATGTCGGCAAGCTCACCCCCTTCGACCGGGACCGCGACGGCGGCGGCGGGGCGACGGTCCGCCGGGCCGGGGACGCCGTGCCGATCACCTTCGCGCTCGACACCAAGGACGCACAACGCGTCGCCTACGCCGAGTCGTTCGCCTCCCACGTCCGCCTCGCCCTCGTCGCTCCCGGTGGCGACGACGGCGTCGGCAGCGGCGACCGCACCTACACCCTCGACGGCGACAAGTAGAGGCAGGGCCACGGTGACGATCCGAATCCTCCCCGCCATCGGCGACCCGGAGACCGCGCGGTCCGTCTGCGGGCTGCTCGGACAGCTGCCCGGCGTGGAACTGCTGCAGACCGCCACCGACTCGACACGGCTGCTGGACACGCTCGGCGCACTGGCAGCGGCCTCGGTGCGGGAGCTGCCCGAGGTCGTCCTCGTCCACGAGCGCATCGGGCCGGTGCCCGCCCTCGAACTCGTCCGGGAGATCGCCCTCCGCTTCCCCGTCACCGGCGTCGTCCTGGCCGCCGCCGACGCCGGACCGGCGCTGTACGCGGCCGCCATGGACTGCGGCGCGCGGGGGCTGGCCGCGCTGCCGCCGACGTACGACGAACTGGGGGCGCGGGTCCAGGCCGCCGCGCACTGGGCGACCGGGGTGCGGCAGCACCTGGGCGGCGGTGCGCCCGCGTACCCCGCGGGCGGCGGGCTCGCCGCGGGGCGGCTCGTCGCCGTCGTCGGGGCCAAGGGCGGCGTCGGGACGACCGTGACCGCCGTCCAGCTCGCCCTCGCCGCGTGCGCCGCCGGGCGCAGCGTGGCCCTGGCCGACCTGGACCTGCAGTCCGGCGACGTCGCCTCCTACCTGGACGTCCAATTCCGCCGCTCCGTCGCCGACTTGGCGGGCATCGCCGACATCTCGCCGCAGGTGCTGCAGGACGCGGTCTTCCCGCACCCCACCGGGCTGGGCCTGCTGCTCGCCCCCGCGGAGGGCGAGCGCGGCGAGGAGGTCGGCGACCACGCGGCACGGCAGATCGCGGCGGCGCTGCGCAGCCGGTACGAGGTGGTCGTCGTGGACTGCGGCACGCAGATCACCGCGGCGGGTGCCGCGGTGATCGAGACGGCGGACGTGGCGCTGCTGGTCACCACGCCGGACGTGGTGTCCGTGCGGGCCGCGAAGCGGATGGTGCGGCTGTGGGAGCGGCTGCAGATCCGGAAGGCGGAGGAGACGACGACGGTGGTCAACCGCTATGCGCGGCACGCGGAGATCCAGCCGCCGCTGGTGGCCCGCACGACGGGCACGGCCACGGCGCGGACGACCGTGCCGGCCGCCTTCCGCGAGCTGCGGGGGGCCGTTGACTCCGGCCGGATGCAGGACCTGGACCCGCGGTCCGGGGTGCGGCAGGCGCTGTGGGCGCTGGCCGGTGAACTGGGCCTGGCGGCCCCGCCGGGGCGGCACCGCGCGCTGGGGCACGCGCGCGGCGGCGGCACGGGCCCGGACCAGCTGCTGCCGGTGCCGGCGACCCCGCCGCCGGGCCGCTTCCGCCGGCGCGGGGGCGGTGGCGACCGGGGCCAGCTCGCGGTGGAGTTCGCGGGTCTGCTGCCGCTGATCCTGGTGGCGCTGGCGGTGGTGTGGCAGTGCGTGCTGGTCGGCTACGCGTATTCCCTTGCTGGGCATGCGGCGGACCGGGGGGCGCGGGCGGGCGCGGTGGGCCGCGACTGCGCCGCGGAGGCGGGGGCGGCGGTACCGGGCGGCTGGACGGCGAGCCCGCGGTGCGGTGCGGGGGCCGACGGGGAAGTGGTCGCGGACGTCGCGCTGAAGGTGCCGGTGCTGGTGCCGGGGGTGGCCAACTGGCCGTGGGTGGTCCGGAGTACCGCCGCTGCGGTACGGGAGGACTGACGTGGTGGGCGGGGGGTGGAGCCCCCGGAGGGGGGTTCGGGGGGCTTGCCCCCCGAGAAACGGGAAGGGGCGGGTTGGGGACCGAGGGTCGGCCTCGGTCGAATTCCTCGGGTTTCTCCCCGTGTTGCTCGCCGTGGCGCTCGGCGCCATCACCCTGGGCCTGGCCGCCTTCGCCGCCCAGCAGGCGACGACCGCCGCCCGCGCCGCCGCCCGTACCGCCACCCTCGACGAACCCCGCACCACCCCCGAAGCGGCCGCGCGCAGCGCGATGACCGGGTGGGTCGCCGGACGGGCGGACGTCGGCGCAGGACGGTGCCCGGCCCGGGACGTCACCGCCACGGTCACCGTCACCGTCCCCGCGCTCCTCCCCGGCACCGGTTTCCACGTGACCCGGCACGCGACCATGCCCTGCCCCGACCCCGGCCCCGGCCCCGGGGAGGGGGGCCCATGAGCTTGAGGGCCCGTATCGGCACTCCCGAAGTCCCGGACGCCGGACGCGAGTCCGGCCACCTGGTGCCCGTCTACCGGGCCCGGCTCCTGGAGGAGATCGACCTCGCCGAAATGAGTTCGCTCGCCGCCGGCGAGCGCCGTACCCGCCTCGAACGCGTCCTCGGCCACATCATCAGCCGCGAGGGCCCCGTCCTCTCCACCGCGGAGCGGGACCGGCTCATCCGCCGCGTCGTCGACGAGGCCCTCGGCCTGGGTGTCCTGGAGCCGCTGCTCGAAGATGCCACCGTCACCGAGATCATGGTCAACGGGCCCGACCAGGTCTTCGTCGAGCGGGCCGGCCGCGTCGAGGCCGTCCCCGTCCGCTTCGCCTCCGCCGAGCAGCTGATGCAGACCATCGAGCGCATCGTCTCGACCGTCAACCGCCGCGTGGACGAGTCGCATCCGATGGTCGACGCCCGGCTGCCGAGCGGCGAGCGCGTCAACGTCATCATTCCCCCACTGGCCCTCAACGGCCCCACGCTCACCATCCGCCGCTTCCCGCGCGCGTACACCCTGCGCGAGCTGATGGCCCTGGGGACGCTCGACGAGCAGACGCTGCTCCTGCTCTCGGCGCTCGTCCGGGCCAAGTTCAACCTCGTCGTCTCGGGGCCGACGGGCTCCGGCAAGACGACGCTGCTCAATGCGCTCTCGGGGCTGATCCCGGAGGGCGAGCGCATCATCACCGTCGAGGACGCGGCCGAGCTGCAGTTGCAGCAGACGCACGTCATCCGCCTGGAGTCGCGCCCGTCGAACGTCGAGGGCAAGGGCCGCATCACCATCCGCGACCTCGTCCGCAACTCCCTGCGCATGCGCCCCGACCGGATCATCGTCGGCGAGGTGCGCGGCGGGGAGACGCTCGACATGCTCCAGGCCATGTCGACCGGCCATGACGGCTCGCTGGCCACCGTGCACGCCAACAGCGCGGAGGACGCGCTGCTGCGGCTGCGCACGCTCGCGTCCATGTCCGAGGTGCGCATCCCGTACGAGGCGCTGCGCGACCAGATCGACAGCGCCGTCGACTGCATCGTCCAGCTGACCCGCGCCGCGGACGGCGCCCGCCGCATCACGGAGGTCGCCCTCCTGGACGGAGCCGGCCAGGGCAACGGCCACCGCCTCGTCACCGTCTGCCGTTTCGACGCCGAACCCCTCGGCCCGGACCGCGTGGTCCGCGGCCGCTTCACCCACCTCCCGCTCCCCGAACGCGCCGCGCAGCGGCTCCGGTTGGCGAACGAGGCCGTGCCGCCGGCCTTCGGCGTCGCCGCGTACCCCGACGGACTCACGATCCGAGAGGCCAGGCAGAGGTAGCCGCACATGGACAATCTGGCACTGCTGACCGTCGGCACCGCCCTCGTGGCCGGTGTCCTGGGCATCGCGGGGGTCCGGGCGTACGCGTCCGGGCGGGCGCAGCACCGCTCGCTGGTCGACCGGCTCTCCGACGCGCCCTCCCTCGCGTCGTCCGGCAGCGGGCGGGCCCGCCGGCTCGCCGGTCTCGACCGGTACTTGCGCACCACCCGTTACGGCAGGCGGCTGGAGCTGCGCATCGCGGCGACGGGACTGCGGGTCACGGCAGGGGAGTTCACCCTGTACGCGGCGGGTGCAGCGGCGGGGCTGTGGCTGGTCGCGGCCGCGGCGCTCGCCCCGTTCTTCGGCCCGCCGGCGGGCGTGGTCGGGGTCTGGGCCGCCTTCTCGTTCCTGGGCCGGCAGCGGCGCAAACGTACGGAGAGGTTCATCGGCCAGTTGCCCGAACTCGCCCGCATCCTGGCCAACGCCACGCAGGCCGGGCTGGCGCTGCGCACGGCCCTGGGCATGGCGGCGGAGGAGATGGAGGCCCCGGCGGGCGAGGAACTCGCCCAGGTGGCCGACCGGCTGTCGGTCGGGCACTCCGTGGAGGAGGCGTTGGGGGAGCTGGCCGAGCGGTTGCCGTCCCGCGAACTGATCGTCCTCGTCACGACGTTGGTGCTGTCCAATCGCGCGGGCGGCACGGTCGTCAGCTCGCTGCGCAACCTCACCGTGACGCTGGAGGAGCGCAAGGAGACGCGGCGCGAGGTGCGTACGCAGCTGTCGCAGGTGACGGTGACGGCATATGTCGTCCCGCTGATGGGCATCGGCACGCTGCTGCTGATGGACCGCATCGTGCCGGGTTCGCTGGGCCGGATGACGGGGTCGTGGCTCGGGCAGACGGCCGTGATCGCCGCGTTCGGGCTGTACGGGCTCGGCTTCTTCCTCATCCGCCGCATGTCGAAGATCGACATCTGAGGGCGGGGGCGGAGGGGCATGGGAACGGGCATGGGGCTTTTGCTGGCGCTGCCGGCCGCGGCCGGGGTGGCGGGCGTCTGTTACGGGATCGCGCTGTGCCGCAGCGGGACGAAGCTGCCGCCGGACCTGGCGCTGGCCCTGGAGGTCGGTGCGACGCGCACCACGGCCGTGGGCTCCGCGGTGGACCGCCTCGGGATGCGGTACGCGCCGCTGGTGCTGCGGATGATGGGCGAGAAGCGGGTGGCGCGGGTCCGTACGCGCATCGACCGCGCGGGCAACCCGGGCGGTCTGACCGTGGACCGGTACGCGGCCCGGCGGGCGGTGTACGGGGCGCTGGGTTTCGGCGGCGCACTGGTGATGCTGCTCAAGGGGCAACTGGTGCTGGCGGTGCTGCTGGTGGTGTTCGGGCTGTTCTGGATCGAGGTCGGCATCTGGGCGGCCGTCCGCGAGCGCCGGGACGCGATCGAGCGCACCCTGCCGGACTTCCTGGACGTCCTCGCCGTGGTCGTCAGCGCGGGCCTGGGCTTCCGGCAGGCGCTCGACCGGGTGGCGGAGCGCTACGAGGGGCCGTGGTCCGACGAACTGCGCATCACCCTGCGGCAGATGGACATGGGCGTCAGCCGCCGGCAGGCCTTCGACGATCTGCGCAAGCGCAACGACTCCGAGCAGGTGGCGCGCTTCGTCACGGCGTTGCAGCAGGGCGAGGAGCTGGGCACCCCCATCGTCGACACGCTGATCGGCATCGCGACGGACATGCGCCGCACCGACGCCCAGCAGGCCCGGCGGCGGGCGGCGCGGGCGGTGCCGAAGGCCACCATGGTCATCACGACGTTCATGGTCCCGGGCACGATGATCCTGCTGATCGCGGGGTTCTTCCTGGGCTCGGGCATGGATTTCGGCGCGGTCACGGGAGGCAGATGAGCCCGGCCCGCCGATGGCCCCCGATGGCCCGCCGATGGTGAGAGCGGACGACGAGAAGGGAGACCCCCGTCATGCAGCCGCCTCCGCGGGACAGCGCATCCGCGCACGCCTCGCAGCACACCTCGCCCCATCACACCGCCCCGTGCTCCGAACGCGCCCGCACGACACCGCCGGAGTTGGGCGAAGACCCTTCGCTCCTGCAACCGGATGTGGGACAGTCGGCGCGGGGGAGCCGCGGCGAGGGCACCCCGCCGGCGGAAGCGGGGTGAGGCGGATGCGGCACGGCGGTCGCCAACTCCCGCTGCCCGCATGGCTTCTTACGGGGGAACGGTGGTGCGTGCTCTGTTCCGGGACGGGCGTTCAGGCGTACGTTTCTCGTGCCGTGAACGGCACCGCCGATGAAGGGGAGCACGATGCGCAAGCGCTCAGGGCGCGTGGGACGTGTGGGACGGGACGACCGGGGGCAGACCTCGGTCGAGTACCTGGGCATCATCGCCGTGGTCGTCGCGATCATCCTGGTGCTGACGACCACCGACTTCGGCACCATGATCGCCACCGCCATCACCAACCAGATCTCCAAGATCACCGGTTAGGCGGCGACGCGGGGCAGGCCTTCCCCCTCTACATCACGGCCGTGGCCGCCCTGCTCTTCCTGGCCCTGGCCTTCTTCGCCGTGGGGCAGGCCGGAGCCGCAAAGAACGGCGCCCGCACGGCGGCCGACGCGGCGGCCCTGGCGGCCGCGCAGGACTACCGCGACCAGCTGCGCACGGGCCTGCTGACGGCGCTCGCCGCGGGTGCGGACGGGCAGGACTGGCTGGCCGGGCGCGGCGCCGACGGCGCCCGTGCCTGCGCGGCGGCAGCCTCGTACGCCGCCGCGAACGGCGCCCGCCGGGCCATCACGTGTGACGAGGGCGACCGGCCGGGCTCGTTCACGGTCGCCGTCGAGTCGGCGGCGTCCGTGGGCCGGTCGGTGGTGCCGGGCACCGAGCACTTCCACGCGAAGGCCACGGCGACGGCCGTCGTGGTACCGCGCTGCGCGGCGGGCCCCGCGGCCGGGCAACTGACCTGCGACGGAAGGGCCCTCGACGTCGACCCCCGGCAGCAGCGCCCCGGCACCGCCGTGAAGGCCGCGGACCTCTTCACCGTCCACCTCGCGAAGTGAGGGAAGTGAGGAACGTATCCATGACCAGGTTCCGCAGATACAGGGCGCGGGCGATGCTGCCGGCGGCCCTGCTGATATCCCTGGCGGCGCTGACCGGTTGCGGGAGCGACGGCGGAAAGGGGGACGCGTCCCCGGCCGCGGCGACCTCAGCCCGGCCGGTGTCGGGGCCTTCCGGTGCGAACGGGCCCGCCGCCCCGGATGCGACGGCGGCGTCCATCGGGGAGCTCAAGGGCCCCGACGGGGTCGTGGTCACCCTCACCTCGGCGACCCGGGACAAGGGCGGCTTCGTCACGGTCAACGGGGCGGTGACCAACCGGGGTTCGAAGCCCTTCACGCCGCTGACCTGGCGGTCCAAGGAGACGGCGATGAAGTCCCAGTCGTCGGTCTCGGGCGCCTCGCTCATCGACGAGGCGGGCCGCAAGCGCTACCTCGTGCTGCGGGACACGGACGGCGAATGCCTGTGCACCACGGGCCTGGTCACCATCCGCCCCGGCGAGAGCCGCCCGATCTTCGCCCAGTTCCCCGCGCCGCCCGACTCCGTCACGGAGGTCGGCTTCCAGCTGCCGGCCATGCCGTCCGTCCGTATCAAGCTCTCGGGGTGAGCGCACCGTGCCGACACCACTGCGGGTCCGCTGCGCCACCGTCCTGGCCGCACTCCTGATCGGCACGGCGGCCGTCACCTCCGCCCACGCCGACACCGGCCCCGGCGGCCCCGCCGACACCACCCCGCCCGTGAAGCTCGATCCCGGCGCACGCGGCCTCAGGCTCCGCCCGGGGGCGAAGCTGGCGCCGGGGCGCGTCCTGGACATCAAGTCCGTGGTGGAGACGGACGGCGGCACCCAGCGCCGCGAGGACACCAACGCGGACGTGACCTTCGCCGTCCAGGCCGAGGTCCTCTTCGACAAGGACAGCTCGGGCCTGGGCGGCGCGGCGGACACCCGCATCAAGGAGATCGCCGACGAGGCACGCCGCCAGCACGCCACCACCATCCGCATCTTCGGCTTCACGGACAACCTCGGCTCACCCGAGCACGGGGTGGCCCTCTCCAAGGAGCGGGCGTTGTCGGTCCAGCGCCAACTCGCCGACGAGCTGGGCTCGTCGGCGGTGAACTACCAGATCCGCGGCTACGGCGAGGACTACCCCATAGCGGACAACTCCACGGAGGAGGGCCGGAGAAAGAACCGGAGGGTGGAGATCAGCTTCCCGCGGGGTGGCGGGAAATGAGGTACGGGGCCACCGTTCTGGCCGCACTGGGAGCCCTGGCGGCACCGCCACCCGCGTACACCATGGCCCCGAACGTCCAGCCCGTCCACGGCACGACCACCGCGCCCGAGGCCCCGCAACTGAAGCCGGGCCCCGCCACCTACGCGGACACCCTCGCCCCCGGCGAGAAGAAGTACTACGCGGTGACGCTGGACGACGAGTCCAGCGCCTACGTCTCCGCCGTGGCCGCGCCGCACCCCGGCACCGCCCTCGGCCTCCGCGACGGCATCGCGGTCTCCCTCCAGACCCCGGACGGCACCCCGTGCGGAACCCCCCGGCACCACACGTTCCTGTCGGAGGGCGGGCCCTATCCGCTCGCCGACACGGCCGAGCGCGTGGTGAAGGCGGGCGGCCCGTGCCGCGCGGCGGGCACGTACCGGTTCGTGCTGGAGCGCGGGGACGCCGCGGGCGGCGATCCGGCGCCGGTGCCGGTCGAGCTCGCCTATATGACCGCGGAACCGGTGGACGGACCCACGGCGCAAGGCGGTTGGCCGTCCGGTGCGGGTCACCCGATGCCGCAGGGCGTGCCGCGGAAGGTGACGGGCGGGACGGGGTTCAACGATGCCGCCGAGGTGGGCGACGGCGTGTGGGCGGACACCCTGCGCCCCGGTGAGACCCGCTTCTACCGGGTGTCGGTCGACGAGGGCGAACAGCTCTTCGCGGATGCGGAGTTCGGGGGCCTGGGCGGCCGGACGTCCTACACGGTCAGCGGGGTGCGCCTCGGGCTGAACAACGGTGCCCGGGGCTACGTGCTGAACAGAACCGGCGGCTACAAGGGCACGCCGACGGCGCTCTCCCTGGCGGCGGCCCCGACCACCCTGCCCGGCTGGCAGTTCCTCCAGGTCAGCGTCAACCCGAGGGCGGGTCGCGGGGAGGAGGCGGTCCCGGTGACGCTCCGGGTGGACGTGGCCGGCGCGGCCAGACCGCCGGGCTCGTCCGGCCAGGGCCACGGCGGGGTCGGCGGCGTGGCGGTGGCGGCCCCGGGCCGGCCGCACAACGAGGCGCTGCGGGTGGTGGGTTATGCGGGGGTCGGGACCGGGGCGGTCCTGATCCTGGGGCTGGGGGTTTGGGCCCTGCTGGCCCGGCGCCGGGCCCGTAGCGCCCCGTAGGGGGAGCCCCCCTTACGGGGCGCGGATCAGGAGCCGTGCCCCGGGCCGTACCCCCCAGCGGGCCATCGCGCCCGCCTCGGCCTCCAGGACATGGCGGGCCCGGAAGCGCGGCGCACCGAGCCGCCCCGGGGGCATCCGGCTCACGTCGAGGACGGTGAACTCCCGGTCCAGGTAGGCCACATCGAGGGCGAAGCGCATGCCGAAGGTGTGGACGCTCCCGGCCGGGGTGAGCAGCAGTGCTCCGTCGACGCCGGTGCGGCCGAGCAGCCCGCGCGTCCGTGCCCGCCAGGACGCCGCGATTTCCAGCGGAATCCCGGACGCCCCTCCTGTCACGTCGAGTTGGGGATCAGCAGCCATGGATCCAGGTTATCCACAGGCCCGGGCGGAGATTGCTCACGCGCCGTAACCTCTTTGCATGGACGTGGTGTTGATCGTTCTGGCGGCGCTGTACGGGGCCGTGGCCGGTGCGCTGCTGCCCCGCGCGCGGTACCGGCTGTGTGTGGAGCCGGGTGCGGAGTGGCGGTCGTGGGGGCCGTGCGGGCATCCGGTCGGCGGGTGGGCCGGGCGGGCGCGGTGCGGGGTGTGCGGCGAGGGGTACGGGGTGCCGGTGCTCGTCCCGCTGGTGGTCGCGGTGCTGGTGTGCGCGGGGCTGGCCGCGGGCACGGGGGCGCGGCCGGAGCTGGCGGTGTGGCTGGCGGCGGCGCCGGCGGGGGTGCTGCTGGCGGGGGTCGACCGGTCGGTGCACCGGCTGCCCGACGTGCTGACGCTGCCGCTGGCCGCGGGGCTGGCCGCCGGGCTGGGCCTCGCCGCGCTGATACCCGGGGCGGCCGGGTCGTGGCGCGGTGCCCTGCTCGGCGCGGCGGTGCTGGGCGGCGGCTACGGGGCGCTCTTCCTGCTGCACCCGGCGGGCCTGGGCCTCGGGGACGTGAAGCTGGCGGCGGCCCTCGGCTGCGCCCTGGGCTGGTACGGCTGGCCGGCCGTGGTGCTGGGTGCGCTGGCGGGGCTGCTGTCGGGGTCCCTCTACGGCTCGGCGCTGCTCGTGACGCGCCGGGCGGGCCGGGGTGCGGCGATCCCGTTCGGGCCGTTCCTGCTCGCGGGGGCGTGGGCGGGGGTGATCGCCGGGGGCTGGGGAGCGGTGTGAGGCGGAGCGGGGCGATCAGGCCGCGGGCATCCGGCGATCGGAAATCGGCCAGAGGAGATCACACTGCGTGTTCGTCCCGGGGCGAGGTGTTGCGCGGCGTCCCACGAATGGCTCCGGCGCGTCAATCCGGCGAAAACTTTCGGAGACATTCCGGAAAGCCCCGGAGACCGTTCTCGGGATCCGACCGCTTGACCTGTTATACGGTGTATGCCCTGTGCTGGCTGGCCTTATGTGTTCCGAAGCCGCTATGCCGACAGGCCTGTTCAAGATCAACTAAGGGTGTCCGGGTCAGCGCGCCACACGCCGTCACCCTCCTCGGTGCACAAACACGGGCTCCGGAAAGGTTATGGTGGAAACCCCCCCTCGGGCCGGTCCGTATCCCCCCCACGGACCGGCCCGTTTTCTTTCCCCCGTGTCACTCTCTGTAGGGAAGAGCGCGACCTTGGGCGACGATCGCCCGTTACGGAGCCCTTTCCGGAATCGACGGATCCGGAAAATGATCCGTATTCACCCCCGGCGGGCCCAGATATTGACGCCTTCCGTGCTGACGGCCAGCGCATCGATCTCCGCCAGCTCCTCCTTGGTCAGCTCCGGCGCACCGACCGCCGCCACATTCGCCTCCAGCTGGGCCACGCTGGACGCACCCATCAGCGCCGAGGTCATCCGCTCGTCCCGCAGCACCCACGCGAGGGCGAGCTGGGCGAGGGACTGGCCACGCCGCTGCGCGATCCCGTTCAGGCCGCGCAGGCGCCGCACCACGTCCTCGGTGAGCAGCCCCGGGTCCAGCGAGGTGCCCCGCGAGGCGCGCGAGCCCTCCGGGACGCCCTGCAGGTACTTGTCCGTGAGCAGGCCCTGGGCGAGCGGGGCGAAGGCGATGCAGCCCATGCCCTCCTCCTCCAGGGCGTCCAGCAGGGCGTCCTCCTCCGTCCAGCGGTTGATCATGGAGTAGGAGGGCTGGTGGATGAGAGCCGGTACGCCCATCTCGCGCAGCAACCGGGCCGCTTCGCGGGTCTGCTCCGCGGTGTAGGACGAGACACCCGCGTACAGCGCCTTGCCCTGGTGTACGGCGGACGCCAGTGCGCCCATCGTCTCCTCCAGCGGCGTCTGCGGGTCGAAACGGTGCGAATAGAAGATGTCGACGTAGTCGACACCCATCCGGCGCAGCGATGCGTCCAGAGACGACAGCAGGTACTTCCGCGAGCCCCACTCGCCGTACGGGCCCGGGTGCATCAGGTATCCGGCCTTGGTGGAGAGGACCAGCTCGTCGCGGTAGGGCCGGAAGTCCTGCGCGAACAGCTTGCCGAAGTTCAGTTCGGCGGAACCGGGCGGCGGCCCGTAGTTGTTGGCCAGATCGAAATGGGTGACCCCGAGGTCGAAGGCCCGGCGGAGAATGGCCCGCTGCGAGTCGAGGGTGCGGTCGTCGCCGAAGTTGTGCCACAGTCCCAGGGAGACGGCCGGCAGTTTGAGGCCGCTGCGGCCCGTACGCCGGTACTCCATGGCGTCGTAGCGCGTCTCGGCGGCTCGGTACAGCAAGGGATCGGTCATGGCCCTCTGCCTATCACCTTCCTGTGACGGGCCGAGTTGGGTGCACGCGACACGCTGGCAGTAGGGTTGGCGCCTTCGGGGCGACCGCCGAGCATGGAGGGGCAGGAAGACGTGAAGTTGCGCGACCTGGTGTACAGGCTTTACGCACGCCGGGTGGAGGGCCGCCTCGACCACGCCCAGGTGCCCAAGCACATCGGCGTCATCCTCGACGGCAACCGCCGCTGGGCGCGCGCCGACGGCCGCACGACGGAGCAGGGCCACCAGGCCGGCGCCGCCAAGATCTCCGAACTGCTCGGCTGGTGCGCCGAGACGGACGTCGAGGTCGTCACCCTCTGGATGCTGTCCACGGACAACCTGGACCGGCCCGCCGAGGAACTGAACCCGCTGCTCTCGATCATCGAGAACACGGTGCGCGGCCTGGCGGCCGACGGCCGCTGGCGCGTGCACCACGTGGGCACCCTCGACCTGCTGCCGGCCCGGACCCAGTCCGTCCTGAAAGAGGCCGAGCAGGACACGATCGGCATCGACGGAATACTGGTCAACGTGGCCGTCGGCTACGGCGGCCGGCAGGAGATCGCCGACGCGGTGCGCTCGCTGATCCTGGAGGCCGCGGAGAACGGCGCCTCTTTCGAGGAACTGGCCGAGAAGGTCGACGTCGACCACATCACCAAGCACCTCTACACCCGCGGCCAGCCCGACCCGGACCTCATCATCCGCACCAGCGGCGAACAGCGTCTGTCCGGTTTCATGCTCTGGCAGAGCGCGCACTCCGAGTACTACTTCTGCGAAGTCTTCTGGCCGGCGTTCCGAAAGGTCGACTTCCTGCGCGCACTGCGCGACTATGCGGCGCGGCACCGCCGTTACGGGTTCTGACCGCGCCGCGCCCCGTAACGGGCGCGAGTAACCACACACAGCCCGCACTTCCACCACACCGCTCAAGTGCGGGACCGCATATGCCGTTGCATGGTCTCCCGGCCCAGCGGGAATATCCCCTCCAGGCCGACGGCCGGTCATAGGGCCGTCGCTCTGCCAGCGGGCGGCATGGGGCCGCCCGCCCGGGAGGCCTTTTTGCACCAGTACGTCGACCGTGCGCAGCAGGAAGCGGGACCGGCAAGGCCGAGTGTTCCCGCGGGCCCTTGGGGCCACTGCACGGCTCCCGGACCGTTCCCCGCGACTCCGTCGCGCCCCGACCTCTTCCGAGGGGGTTCGTCCACCCGTGGTGACCAGCAAGAAGCGCCGTGAGAACGACCGGCGCACCTATGTCCTCGACACCAGCGTCCTGCTGGCCGATCCAGGAGCCATGTGCCGCTTCGAGGAGCACGAGGTCGTGCTTCCCGTCGTGGTGGTCACGGAGTTGGAGGCCAAGAGGCATCACCCCGAGCTCGGGTACTTCGCCCGCAAGGCTCTGCGCCTGCTCGACGAGTACCGCGTGCAGTTCGGCCGGCTCGACGCGCCGATCACGATCGGCGAGCTGGGCGGGACACTGCGGGTCGAGCTCAACCACTCGGACACGGGCATACTGCCGGCCGGATTCCGCCTCGGCGACAACGACTCGCGCATCCTCGCGGTCGCCCGCAACCTCCAGGCCGAGGGCTACGACGTCACCGTCGTCTCGAAGGACCTCCCGCTGCGCATCAAGGCGTCCGCGGTGGGACTGCTGGCCGAGGAGTACCGGGCGGAGTGGGCCGTCACGGACTCGGGCTGGACGGGCATGGCGGAGCTGGCCGTCACGGGCGGGCAGATCGACGAACTCTTCGCCGAGGAGCGGGTGTACGTTCCGGAGGCCGCCGAACTGCCCGTGCACACCGGTCTGGTGCTGCAGTCCGAGCGCGGCAAGGCGCTGGGCCGGGTCGCGGCGGACGGTTCGGTGCGGCTGGTGCGCGGCGACCGGGAAGCCTTCGGGATCCACGGCCGCAGCGCCGAACAGCGCATCGCGCTGGACCTGCTGCTGGACCAGGAGATCGGCATCGTCTCGATGGGCGGCCGGGCCGGTACGGGCAAGTCGGCGCTGGCGCTGTGCGCCGGGCTGGAGGCCGTCCTGGAGCGGCGGCAGCACCGCAAGGTGATGGTCTTCCGGCCGCTGTACGCGGTGGGCGGCCAGGAGCTGGGCTATCTGCCGGGCAGCGAGGCGGAGAAGATGAGCCCGTGGGCCCAGGCGGTCTTCGACACCCTGTCCGCGGTGACCACCGCCGAGGTGATCGAGGAGGTCGTCGGGCGCGGCATGCTGGAGGTGCTGCCGCTCACCCATATCCGCGGACGCTCGCTGCACGATGCGTTCGTCATCGTGGACGAGGCCCAGTCGCTCGAACGAAACGTGCTTCTGACCGTTTTGTCGAGGATCGGGGCCAACTCCCGTGTGGTGCTGACCCATGACGTGGCGCAGCGCGACAACCTCCGCGTCGGGCGCTACGACGGCGTGGTCGCCGTCGTGGAGCGGCTGAAGGGCCACCCCCTCTTCTCCCATGTGACGCTGACGCGTTCGGAGCGCTCGCCGATTGCGGCGCTGGTGACCGAAATGCTGGAGGACGGCCGCATCTAGGCCAGTTCGTTCAGGAGGGGCTTGCAGTGCGCGGTGCGCGGCAAAGCCGAAGAGCTTAGCCGCGCGCCGTCGCCGGGTGCCGAACTTTCCGTGAAACCCCAGGAGTAAACGGGGTGTGAGCTTTCCCACGTACCCATGAATTGCCTACGGGCGTGTCGTTCGGGCAGAGTCTCAGTCCTGTCAGGCCCCGCATACGGCACTTCAGCCCCCCAGGGGGCGGTGCGTCACACAAACTGAACAGCGTCGCCGTATGCCGCCCGAGCATCATGCGGACCTCCCTCGCGGGAGGGCCCACCGGGTCCGTGCCTCCAGTGACCAGCCGGCTCCTGCTTTTTGGGGGCCGCGCCTGACGGAGGCCAGCGCCAGGGGCACGATTGCGCCCGCGAGGTCACCGATGCGGGTGTTGCTGGAAGGAAACCGTGTGAGCCGGATTTCGGTCCGGGGATTCGCCGTGGCATCCGCCACCGCGGTCACCACCGTTGGCGCCGTCGTGGGCGTCGCAGCGGGCAACGATCAGGGCGCGACGACCGACCGGGTCGAAGCCACCGCAGCCGACACGACGCTCCTCGCGGAAATCCCCGTCGGACAGAACGTCCAGGCGCAGACCGCTTCCCTGACGCAGCAGGCCGACACCCAGGCCGACGCCGCCGACACCGCCGCGAAGAAGGACGTCGAGGAGGCCGCGCGCAAGCAGGCCGCCGAGGACGCCACCGCGAAGAAGCAGGCGGCCGACGACGCGGCGAAGAAGGAGGCCGAGGAGAAGGCCGCCAAGGAGCGCGAGCAGGACCAGATCGCGAGCCGCTCCGCGTCGCGCGACGCCTCGGACTTCGCGGTCAAGAGCTCGTACTCCGTCTCCGACGTCCAGGCGATCGCCCGGCAGATGGTCCCCGGCGACCAGTTCCAGTGCTTCAGCAACATCGTGAACGAAGAGAGCACCTGGAACTACACGGCCGTCAACTCCTCGTCCGGCGCCTACGGTCTCGTCCAGGCCCTCCCCGGCTCCAAGATGTCGTCCGCCGGCGACGACTGGCGCACCAACCCGGCCACCCAGATCAAGTGGGGCCTCAGCTACATGAACGAGCGCTACGGCAGCCCGTGCTCCGCGTGGTCGTTCCACCAGGCCAACGGCTGGTACTAGACCTCGGTCCCACCCACTTTCCGGGCCCCCGACCTCAACCAGGTCGGGGGCCTGTGGTGTCTTCACCGACGGATCGTTTCGGCCGCGGAGCGGTCGCCCGGGTAACGTCGGGTCGGATGGCCACGGGGGAGTGGGGTAGAGGAAGAGAAATGTCCAGATTGCCACAGTGGGTCGGCGGCTTGGGAGCGGGCCTGACGCGGCTCGCCGAGAAACTCGACGAGCGCAAGGCCGCCGTCGCCGAGCCCGTTTCCGTCCCTGCCCCCGCGCCCGTCCCCGCCACGGCCGCCGCCGAGCCGGAGCCCGAGCCGGAGCCGGCCGCCGAGCCGGCGGCCGACTACGTGCCCCCGCCGCCCAGTTATGCGCCGGCCGTTCCGTCGCGGCCGGACCCGGTGGCCGCGGTGCCCTGGGGCGTGCGCGTCGCCGCCGAGGCCGGCTGGCGGCTGCTGGTCCTCGCGGGCACGCTGTGGGTGCTGATGCAGGTGATCAGCGCGGTCCAGCTGGTGGTGCTGGCCTTCGTCGTCGGCCTGCTCATCACGGCACTGCTGCAGCCCACCGTCGCCTGGCTCAAACGGCACGGCGTGCCGCGCGGCCTCGCCACGGCGCTGACCTTCATCTCCGGCTTCATCGTGATGGGCCTGGTCGGCTGGTTCGTGGTGTGGCAGGTGACGGACCACCTGGACGACCTGACCACACAGGTGCAGCACGGCATCAAGGAACTCAAGCGCTGGCTGCTCAACAGCCCGTTCCACGTCACCCAGTCGCAGATCAACAACATCGCCGACAACCTCAGCCAGGCGATCGGCACCAACACCAAGGACATCACCTCGGCGGGCATAGAGGGCGTCCAGGTCGTCATCGAGGTGCTGACCGGCATCCTGCTGGCCATGTTCAGCACGCTGTTCCTGCTCTACGACGGCCGGCGCATCTGGGAGTGGCTGCTGAAGCTGGTGCCGAGCGCCGCCCGCGAGGGTGTCGCGGGCGCCGGGCCGCGGGCGTGGGCCACGCTGACCGCCTATGTGCGGGGCACGGTGATAGTGGCCCTGATCGACGCGATCTTCATCGGCATGGGCCTGTTCTTCCTCGACGTGCCGATGGCGGTGCCGCTGGCCGTCTTCATCTTCCTGTTCGCCTTCATCCCGCTCGTCGGCGCGGTGGCCTCCGGTGCGCTGGCGGTGATCGTGGCGCTGGTGACGAAGGACGTCTTCACGGCGGCGATGGTGCTGGCGGTCGTCCTCGCGGTGATGCAGATCGAGAGCCACGTCCTGCAGCCGTTCATCCTCGGCCGCGCGGTGCGCGTCCACCCGCTGGCCGTGATCCTCTCCGTCGCCGCCGGCTCGATGATCGCCGGCATCGGCGGCGCGGTGGTGGCGGTCCCGCTGGTGGCGGTGATCAACTCGGTGGTGGGGTACCTCAGGGAGTACGCGAAGGCGACACCTCCTGCGGAGGGCCGGGTACCGGGACCGCGCTGAGGCGTCGCGCCCCGTAAGGGGCGCGGGGAACTGCGCGATCGGCCCCCACCGGCCTGCAGTCGATCACCTGCGGGCGCGTCGTGGCTTGTCGCGCAGTTCCCCGCGCTCCTTCGGGGGCGCAAAAGGGCCCCGCCGAACGAATCGGCGGGGCCCTTCAGACGTCAAGCCTCACGCAGTGAGAACCGCTTCGGCGTCCAGCGTGGCGCCAACGGCCTGCAGGACCGCGGCAATCTTGAACGCCTCCTGGACCGTCTCACGAGAGACCCCGGCCTTGCGCAGCACCTGCTCGTGGGAGTCGAGGCACATGCCGCAGCCGTTGATCGCGGAGACCGCCAGGGACCACAGCTCGAAGTCGACCTTCTCCACGCCCGGGTTGCCGATGACGTTCATCCGCAGACCCGCGCGCATGGTGCCGTACTCCGGGTCCGACAGCAGGTGCCGGGTGCGGTAGTAGACGTTGTTCATCGCCATGATCGCGGCAGCGGCCTTGGCGGCCGTGTACGCCTCCGGCGACAGGTTCTCCTTGGCCTGCGGCTCCAGCTCGCGCAGCACGATCGGCGAACGGGTCGCGATCGCGCAGGCGAGAACGGTGCCCCACAGCTGCTGCTGCGGCAGGTCGGAGTTGCCGATGACCGAGCCGAGGTTCAGCTTCAGGTCCTTGGCGTAGTCCGGCACGGCGGACTTCAGTTCATCGAGCGCCATGGAGATCAGCCCGCAAGCAGGGCGGCGGCGTCGAGGGTCTCCTCGCCCTTGTTCCAGTTGCAGGGGCACAGCTCGTCCGTCTGCAGGGCGTCGAGGACCCGCAGGACCTCCTTGGGGTTACGGCCGACGGAGCCGGCGGTCACCATGACGAACTGGATCTCGTTGTTGGGGTCCACGACGAAGACGGCGCGCTGGGCGTAGCCGTCCTCACCCTCGACGCCGCAGGCCTGCATCAGCTCGTGCTTGGCGTCGGCCAGCATCGGGAAGGGCAGGTCGCGCAGGTCCTTGTGGTCCTTGCGCCAGGCGTGGTGGACGAACTCGGAGTCGCCGGAGACACCGAGGATCTGGGCGTCACGGTCGGCGAACTCGTCGTTCAGCTGGCCGAACGCGGCGATCTCGGTCGGGCAGACGAAGGTGAAGTCCTTCGGCCAGAAGAAGACGACCTTCCACTTGCCCTCGTAGGACTTGTGGTCGATCTGCTCGAACTCCTTGCCGCTCTCGAGCGACACACAGGCGGTCAGGTCGAACTCGGGGAACTTGTCACCGACAGTGAGCACGCGCTCTCCTTGCAGCGAAGGAAACCCCTGGGTGAGGAGTTTCCTGCGGGTTGGACGGCTCCCACAGTGCCACAGGAGGCATTGATAGCGGAAATAGCTAGACTGGGTCGTGTTGATCGGAGGTGGTTATCAGTGGAGGCGGATATAGGCACCGGACAGGCGAAGGTCGTCCCGGCGCGCCCCCGGCAGCCGAGCCTGGCGCAGCTGCGGGCCTTCGTGGCGGTCGCCGAGCATCTGCACTTCCGCGATGCGGCGACGGCCATCGGCATGAGCCAGCCGGCGCTCTCGGGGGCCGTGTCGGCGCTGGAGGAGTCCCTGGGGATTCAGCTTCTCGAGCGTACGACGAGAAAGGTGCTGCTCAGTCCCGCGGGTGAGCGGCTGGCGGCGCGGGCGCGCACGGTGCTCGACGCGGTGGGCGCGTTCCTGGAGGAGGCGGACGCGGCGCGGGCGCCCTTCACGGGGGTGCTGCGGCTCGGGGTGATCCCGACGGTGGCGCCGTACCTGCTGCCGACGGTGCTGCGGCTGGTGCACGACTGCTACCCGGACCTCGATCTCCAGGTGCACGAGGAGCAGACGGCGTCCCTGCTGGACGGGCTGACGCAGGGCCGGTTGGACCTGCTGCTGCTCGCGGTGCCGCTGGGAGCACCGGGCGTCACCGAACTCCCCCTCTTCGACGAGGACTTCGTGCTCGTCATGCCGAACGACCACTGGCTGGCCGGGCGCGAGGACATTCCGCGCAGTGCCCTGCGCGAGCTGGACCTGCTGCTCCTGGACGAGGGGCACTGCCTGCGCGACCAGGCGCTCGACGTGTGCCGGGAGGCGGGCCGGACGGAGGGTGCGTTGGCGACGACCAGCGCCGCCGGGCTGTCGACGCTGGTGCAACTGGTGGGCGGGGGCCTCGGGGTGACGCTCCTGCCGCGCACGGCGCTCCGCGTGGAGACGGGCCGCAGCGACCAGCTGGCGACGGGCTGCTTCGCCGATCCGGCACCGTCGCGCCGGGTCGCTCTCGCCATGAGGGCCGGCGCGGCGCGGCAGGCGGAGTTCGAGGAGTTCGCAGATGCGCTGCGGGGTGCGCTCGCGGCGTTGCCGGTGCGGATCGTGGGGTGACCGTGTCATCGCGGCTCCGCCGCTCGTCCTCAAGCGCCGGACGGGCTGAATTCAGCCCGTCCGGCGCTTGAGGACCGTCACTCCGACCGCAACCCGTCCCCCCGCATCAGCCGCCACATCGGCACCAGCCCCAGCACCGTGATCGCCATGATCACCGCCGCCCCCGTCCCGGCCACCGGGACGAAGCTCCACCAGTCCCGGACCCCCTTGCGGAGCAGGTGCAGCATGGCCCAGCCGAGGCCGAGGCCGCCGCCCACCGCAAGGATCATGCCCAGGACGACCGGCACGATCGTCTGCCACAGCACCGACCAGCCCAGGGTCGAGCGCCGTGTGCCGAACGCGACGAGCACCGACAACAGTCGTTTGCGTTCGCGCAGTTGCTCGGCCGTCGTGACGGCCATACCGGCCCCGATCAGGGCGAGCGTCGCCACCGCACCGATCAGCAGGCCCTTCTCGATCGTCGCGTAGTTGTTGTCCTTCACCACGCCGCCCAGGCGCCACACCCGCATCGACGGGTCGATGTGGGCCGCCGTGTTGCGGAACTGCTCGATCGCGTCCAGGTCGCCCTTCGTCACCTGCGCCACGAACGTCGTCGTCGCATCCGGGATCTTCGTGACGTCGATGGCCGACGGTGTGGCCAGGATGCCGAAGGGGTGGTCGCCGGACGGGTCCGGCCGCGTCGTCACCACGCGGGCCGAGGCGGGGACCATCCAGTCGTAGCCGCGCTTCTTCTGCCCGGCGGGGGCGCTGTACTCCTTCATCGTCAGCCGGGTGCCGGGCGCGAAGCGGTGCTCCGTGTCGACATCGCCGCCCGGTTCCTGGGCCACGAAGACGTCGCCGTCGCGGCAGGAGTCGATGTGTGCCATGCGCTGCAGCGTGGCGCAGTCCCCGATGTGGATCGAGGTGACGGCGGCATCGTCGCCCGGCTTGTCGGCGTAGCGCTCCACGTAACCGGTCACCGCCTCCACGCCCTTGGTGGCGCGGAACCTCTCGGTCCAGGCGCTGGTCTCCTCGGCGGTGCCGGGGCGGTACGAGGCCCGTACCTGGAAGTGACCGGGGTCGTGGCCGTCGGACGTCGTGTAGTCGCTCTGCACCCCGGCGAAGAGCATCTGCACCGCGATCGCACCGGCCACGGCGACCGTGATGCCGCTGACCGCCCGCGCCGCCGGGCCGCTGTCGAACTGAAGCCGCCGGGCGGCCAGTTGCCAGGGGAGCGGCCCGCGCCGGAAGCGGGACACACAGATCTCCACGACCCAGGGCAGCAGCGCCACCAGGCCGACGAGCAGCAGTGCCGTACCGGCGCCGATCTGGTACGTGTCGAGCGGCACCGAGTGCGCCGCGTAGCCCGAGGCCTTGCGGAACAGCGGCAGCAGCAGGGCGATGCCCACCGCGGGGATCAGCAGCCGCCACCACAGCCGGCGGCGCCGGGTGACCGCGTTGCGTACGACGCCCAGCGGCTCGATGGCGATGCGACGCAGCGTGAACAGCGTGACGACGACGGCGCACACCGGCACGGCCAGGGCGATCAGCGCCGCGATCCAGGGCTCGGGGACGATGTCGGAGGGGAAGACACTGTTGTCCCGGATCGTGACATACGTCGCGAACTCCCGCAGGAGCAAGAAGAGTCCGGCACCGGCGGACAGACCGAACAGCGAACCGCACAGCGCCTCGCCCGCCGCGACCCGCCGGGTCATATGGGCGTCGGCGCCCACGAGCCGCAGCGCGGCGAGCCGTTGGTCGCGCTGATCGCCGCCGAAGCGCACGGCGGTCGTGATGAAGACGGCGATCGGCATCAGCAGGACGACGCACACGATGATGACGAGCAGGAAGAGCTCGGGCGTGAGCGGGACGTCCGGCTCCTCGTAGCCGTAGCCGTCGACGCGGATGGTCCCGTGGCCGGGCGCCAGTTTGTCGCTGCCGGCGTAGTAGAAGAGCTCGTTGGGGCCGATGAGACCCGAGGGGGCGATGGTGCCCACGGTCCGGTAGCCCTCGAACCGCTCGCGCAGCAGCTTCCCGTTGTCCGAGTGCAGCAGGTCGTCGAGCGCGGGGGAGACGACCATCTCGCCGGGCCGGGGCATGGCCCCGACCCCCGGCGGCGCCGGGGCGGAGGGACCGTCGGCCTGCAGCAGGGCGCCGTTGACGGGCTTGTCGTGGTAGTCGGTGTTCGCGGTCTTGTACAGGAACGTGCCGCTGCCGGGCTTCTGTTCGTGCGCGAGCCGCTTGTCGAAGAACACCGAGGGGCTGTCGACCGCGCGTGCGGCGCCGCGCTGGTGGCGCTCGGACATCATGTGCGGCACGGAGGCCGCGATCATCAGCAGGGCCACGCCGAGCCCCACGCCGACCGCGGTCAGCGCGGTGCGCAGCCACGCCTCGCGGCCGCCGGTGACGGCGAACCGGATGCCCATGGCCAGGTCGCGGGCCCAGACGGCCACGCCGGTCGGTCCGGCGGTGATCCTGGTGCGCTCAGGCGGCGTCATACATCCCTGCCATGTCGCGGGCGATGCCGTCGCGGACGACGACCTCACGGTCGGAGTACGCGGCCACGCGTGCCTCGTGGGTGACGAGGACGACGGCGGCGCGGGTCTCGCGGGCGGAGTCGGTGAGCAGCTGCATGACGCGCTCGCCGTTGAGGGAGTCGAGCGCGCCGGTGGGCTCGTCGGCGAAGACGACGCGGGGCTCGCCGACCAGCGCGCGGGCGACCGCGACGCGCTGCCCCTGGCCGCCGGAGACCTGGCCGGGGCGGTGGTGGCGCACGTCGGCGACCTCCAGACGCTCCAGCCAGCGCAGGGCACGGGCCTCGGCGTCCTTGCGCTTGTGGCCGGTCAGGCGCAGCGGCAGGGCGGCGTTCTCCAGGCAGGTCAGCTCGGGGACGAGCTGGCCGAACTGGAAGACGAAGCCGAAGTCGCGGCGGCGCAGGGCGCTGCGCTCGGCGTCGGACATGGCGGCCAGGTCGCGGCCGTCGTAGTGGACGGTGCCCGCGTCGGGGCGCACGATGCCGGCCAGGCAGTGCAGGAGGGTGGACTTGCCGGAGCCGGAGGGGCCCATGACGGCGACGACCTCGCCGGCGTGGATGGACAAGTCCGCGCCGTCCAGGGCGGTGGTGGGTCCGTAGGCCTTGCGCAGGCCGGCGGCGGATATCAGGGAGCCGTCGGGGGTCATGCGCGCACCGCCTTCGCGAGCTGGTCCAGACGGGCGGCGGTCAGCTCCAGCCAGCGCAGGTCGGCTTCGAGGTGGAAGAGCGCGTGGTCGCAGATGAGCTGGTCGGCCAGGTCGCCGTCGCGCTTGCGCTGGGTGAGGTCGCGCATCAGCCGCAGGTGCTCCGAGCGCTGGGCGTCCAGCAGGTCGCCGGCGTCGCGGCCGGTGAGCAGGGCGAGGACGACCTTGGTGTAGAGCGTCGACTGGAGATAGGGCTCGGGCTTCTCCGGCTGCGCCAGCCACTGGGCCACGTCGGTGATGCCGGCGTCGGTGATCGCGTAGCGCTTGCGGTCGGGCCCGCCGCCGTGCTCGATGCCGTCGACCTCGACGAGACCGTTCTTCAGCAGCCGGGACATGGTCGCGTAGACCTGCCCGTAGTGCAGCGGCCGGTCGTGGCCGAAGTGCTCGTCGAAGGTCCGCTTGAGGTCGTAACCGTGCCGCGGACCGGATTCCAGGAGGGCGAGGAGGGTGTGACCTATGGACATGGGGAACACAGTACATGGTGTGTATACACGGTATGTATAGCCGGGTTCCGCGCCCTGTAAGGGGCACCCGACCGACTACCCCTCCTTGGGTGGCCGCCCCGGCCTCCGCACCGGCCCCACATCCCGAGGGAGGCGCCCCGCCTCCGAAAGCGCCTTGCGCAGCAAGAACTCGATCTGCGCATTGGCGCTGCGCAACTCCTCCCCGGCCCAGCGCGCCAGCGCATCGTGCACCGCCGGATCGAGCCGCAGCAGCACCTGCTTGCGCTGCCGCGGCTTCCCGGATCCGGCGGCTGCCGAGTCGTCCGTCACTGGTAGAGCGTCCCGGTGTTGAGAACGGGCTGGGCGGCCCGGTCACCGCACAGCACCACCATCAGATTGCTGACCATGGCCGCCTTCCGCTCCTCGTCCAGCTCGACGATGCCCTGCTCGCCGATCCGGAGCAGAGCCTGCTCGACCATGCCCACGGCGCCGTCCACGATCTTCTGGCGGGCGGCGACGATCGCGCCCGCCTGCTGGCGCTGGAGCATCGCCGAGGCGATCTCGGGGGCGTAGGCGAGGTGTGTGAAGCGGGACTCGACGATGTGGACGCCGGCGGTCTCGACGCGGGCGTGCAGCTCGATCGCGAGCTTCTCGGTGATCTCCTCGGCGTTGCCGCGCAGCGAGAGCGCGTCCTCCTCGTGTGCGTCATAGGGGTACTCGATGGCGATGTGCCGCACGGCGGCCTCGGTCTGGACGGCCACGAACTCCTGGAAGTCGTCCACCGCGAACATGGCCTGCGCGGTGTCCTCGACCTGCCAGACGACGACCGCGGCCAGCTCGATCGGGTTGCCGTAGGCGTCGTTCACCTTCAGGACGGCCGTCTCGTGGTTGCGCACCCGGGTGGAGAGCTTCGAGCGGCTGGTGAACGGGTTCACCCAGCGCAGGCCCTCGGTGCGGATGGTGCCCCGGTAGCGGCCGAAGAGCTGGACGACGCGGGCCTCGCCCGGGGCGACGGTGTTCAGCCCGCACATCGCGATGATCGAGGCCAGGCCGACGAGAATGCCGCAGGCGATGAACGCGGCCGCGGCCCCCTTGTTCCCGTCGGCGCCGAGGCCTGCGCCGACGACGACGCCGCCCACGCCGAGCAGCAGCCCGACGAGCCCCAGCAGCAGCGCGAGACCGCCCCCTATGTCCCTGGCCGGGACCTCCTTGATCTCTGTCTTCGCCATGGCGTCCGGCATGGACGTACCCCCGCTCCGTCGGCGTGCGGTGGTCCGCCGCACGCTCTCCCGATGTCTAGCAAACTGCTATCACATTAAAGCCCTGTACGGTTTGCCGCTAGTGCACCGCTCCGGGTTCCCGCCACCCGGGGTGCTATATGTCACGTCTGCCAAAGCCATGACGGATGGGCGTTTGGTGGCAGATGCGGTGTTAGCTTCATGAGCTGGGTTGGGGGCGGACGGACTGGAGCGACGGGAGAGATGGGCCGAGCGGACGCGCGACGCGCGCAGAAGAAGGGCAGTCGCCCCGGCAGGGGTGGCGGGAAGCCCAGGAAGACGGGCATACGCCGCTTCTTCACCTGGAAGATGCTGCTCGCCTACGCCGGAGGGCTCATAGCCCTCGGAGTGGGCTCCTTCGTGGCGCTCTACCTCTATGTGGACGTGCCCGGTAACGGCAATGCGGCGGCCAAGCTGCAGAGCAACATCTACAAGTCGAGCGACGGCAAGACGATCGCACGGATCGGCGAGGTCAACCGCGAGGAAGTCCCGCTCTCGAAGATCCCCAAGAACATCCAGCACGCCGTCGTCGCCGCCGAGAACAAGAACTTCTACACCGACCCCGGAGTCGACATCCAGGGCACGGCGCGCGGCATCATCAACACGCTGATGGGCCGCGGCAAGCAGGGTGGTTCGACGATCACCCAGCAGTACGTCAAGAACTACTACCTGGACCAGCGCCAGACCGTCACCCGCAAGGTGAAGGAGATGTTCATCTCCCTCAAGGTCCAGGACAAGTTCAACAAGGACCAGATCCTCGAGGGCTACCTCAACACCAGCTACTACGGCCGCGGCGCCTACGGCATCCAGGCCGCCTCCCGTGCGTACTACAACAAGGACGTCGACAAGCTGAACCTGCAGGAGGGCGCGTACCTCGCCGCCCTGCTCCAGGCGCCGAGCCAGTACGACTGGTCGGTGGCCACCGACGCCGGCAAGCGCAACGCGACGGCACGCTGGAACTACGTGCTCGACAAGATGGTCGAGCAGAAGTGGCTCAGCCCCGCGGACCGGGCCAAGATGCAGTTCGAGAAGCCCGGCAACCCCAAGCCCTCCGAGGGCCTCAAGGGCCAGAACGGCTACCTCATCGAGGCGGCCAAGCAGGAGATCATCCGCGACCTGGTCAAGGAAGGCCGCAGCCAGAAGGACGCCGAACAGGACTTCGCCGCGGGCGGCTGGACGGTCACGCTCAGCATCGACCCGAAGAAGCAGCAGGCGCTGGAGAAGGCGGTCAAGGACAAGCTCCTGGACGACCTGGACCCGAAGGCGCGTGAGGTCGACGGTCATGTGCAGGTCGGCTCGGTGTCCGTGGACCGCAAGACGGGCAAGATCGTTGCCCTGTACGGCGGTCAGGACTATCTGAAGCACTACACCAGCAACGCCACGCGCCGGGACTTCCAGCCCGCCTCCACCTTCAAGCCGCTGATCCTCACCTCGGCCCTGGAGCACGGGTCGACGACCCAGGACGGCAAGAAGATCACGCCGGCCACGATCTACGACGGCACCAACAAGCGGCCGGTCGTGGGCCCGGGCGGCGATGGCTACGCGCCGGAGAACGAGGACCAGTACACGAACCCCGCAGTCTCCGTCCAGGAGGCGATGAACAAGTCGGTCAACACCGTCTTCGCGCAGATGGCCGTCGACGTCGGCCTGGACAAGGTCAAGAAGACCGCCGTCGACATGGGCATGAAGGGCGACGGTGTCGGCTTCGACGCCAACCCGTCCATGGCGCTGGGCTCCATGGGCGCGAGCCCGATGGACATGGCGGGCGTCTACGCGACGCTCGACAACCACGGAATGAAGGTCACGCCGAGCATCATCAAGTCGGCGTCCCGCGGCGGCCAGGACTTCAAGCTCCCCGAGGCGGCGAGCAAGGAGCGGGTCATCGACCGCAACACCGCCGACGGCGTGACCTCTGTGCTGAAGGGCGTGGTCAACGACGGTACGGCGCACGTCGTGGCCAGTTCGCAGTACGACGTGGCGGGCAAGACCGGTACCTCCGACGACAACAAGTCGGCCTGGTTCACGGGCTACACGCCCGACCTGATCACCTCGGTGGGTCTGTTCGGTGAGGCGGACGGCGGCAAGCAGGTCACCCTTCAGGGGACGGGTGGCGGTAGCCGTGTGAACGGTAGTGGATACCCCGCCTATATCTGGGGCGCGTACAACTCCACCGTGTTCGACGACGACTCCGACGCCAAGTTCGACCTGGAGACCGACGAGCCGTCCGCCCCGGTCGCGCCCCCGGCCCCGTCCGTGGCACCGAGCCCGTCCGTGGGCCCGTCCCGCGCCCCGTCGACGAAGCCGTCGCCGAGCGGCCAGGTCCCGTCCCCCTCGCACTCCCAGTCGCAGGAGCCGGGCCCGAACCCCTCGCGCCACACCCCGCCCGTCCCGCCGTCCGTGCCGCCGTCCCCGGTGGGCCCGACGACACCGGCCGGCGGTGACACCGGCGACACGGGCAACAAGCCCAACCGGAACGGCTGAGGCGCCGCACGTACAACGGCGATGGCCGCCGCCCTCCCCTTCGGGAGGGCGGCGGCCATCGCCGTATGTTTTTCGGACAGGGCCGAGTCAGCGACCGTTTGCCTGACCGTCCTTGAGTGCTTTGTAGTAGTCACCGGAGTTGAGTTCCAGTTCGAACACCATGCCGTACTGCCTACGGATATCGGCAACTGTCGTGGACGCCGGTTCATGCACGA
Organism: Streptomyces morookaense; assembly: GCF_013030945.1. Taxonomy (GTDB): domain Bacteria; phylum Actinomycetota; class Actinomycetes; order Streptomycetales; family Streptomycetaceae; genus Streptomyces; species Streptomyces morookaensis. The sequence goes on from NZ_JABBXF010000018.1 coordinate 137,602, forward strand.
CTCGCGATACCGGCGGATCATTGACGAGGCCTCCGTAGGGCTCCTCGACCAGGTGGTGGGAATCCCGGTCGCGCATCGTGTTCCAGGTCAGTGTCTGCCCTGAGTAGACCTCTTGCCCCGGATCCGCAGCACTCGAATCGTCCGTGCCCTGACCGCGATCCACGGTCAGCGGTCCGTCGAGGGCATCGTTCATGCGCTTGGAAGCGGCACCGTAATAGGCCGTGATGCTCATCGAGCATGCGACCTTGTAGTCGTTCGTTTCCTGTTGAAAGAACCACCTGGGCCCCGAACCCGGCGTGCACGTGTCGTGTACCACGATCAGGCCCGGAGAGAGGTGGTTGCGGTCGGCGTACGCCTGCGCCAAACGGCGAAGATGCCTCTCTGTCCGCTGGCGTGCCTGAGTCGCCTGACTGCCGTTCCCGAGCTTGCGTAACTCCTTCGGACCGACTGCACGGTCCGGGGATGTACAGGCGGAGAGAGTAACCAACGCAATGGCGAAGAGGGCACCAGATGTGACCTTGGCACTGCCGGAATGCCGTTGGCGCCGTTCACTCTGTCCTGTCCAGCACCTCGTCATGCCTGCAGTCCTCTTCATCCGTGGATACCCGGCTGTTGTTTCCCCGCCACTGTCGACCAAGCGGCCGGACAACGCATGAGTATCCGTACTCAGACAGCCCGGACTACCGAGCCCGGCGTGCAGCCAGAGCCTCCGTGTACAGCTCGGCGGTCACGTCCTGGTCAGTGAAGCCGAGTTCGCCGAGCACGGCCCGGACGTCAGTGAGGGCAGTGTCCAACTCGCCGTCCCTCGCAAGAGCCTCCACCTCGAGGAACGTCCCGTCGAGCTCCGGAACACGGACCAGGGTGGCAAGCACGCGGCGGCCGTGAGCCTCGAAGTCGTAGTTGTGGCAGTGCTTTTCGAAGGCGATTGCGGTGACGTACCCGAGGCCGCTGAGCGCGGCATGCACGGCTTCGGGATTGTCCACGCCCGTCTCGTACTCCGGCTTCGAACCCGACGCGTCATCGACGCGAGGTTCTTTGTACGTGAGGACCGAACGGGTCCCGTCGGCTCCCGTGATCGTGCGCAGGCGCAGTTCCCTGTCCTCGCGGGCAAGGGTCCCCTCCGGGGTGTCGTAATACGTGTCCCGGTAGGTCTCGGACCGGCCGGCGGCTCGCTGCTCAAGGAGACGTACAACGCCTTCCGGGTCCCGTACACGCACCTTGAGTTCCGCCTCGATCACCGGGTCCTCCACAATCAACTGCGGCCGTCACCCACCTCAGAGCGCCTGATCGGTACATCGGCCGAAAGCGGTTGGCCCCGGGGCACGCCCCGGGGCCAACCGCTCCGCCGTCGCTCAGCCCCCGTTGACCCGTGTGGCGATCCGGTCGCCCACTTCCTTGTCGATGTTGCGCCAGTACTGCAGGGCGCGTTCCAGGACGGGCGGCGTGACGCCGGCCTTGAGGTGGCCGGCCACGTTGGAGACGAGGCGTTCGCGGGCCGCCTCGTCCAGGACCTTGCGGACCATCGTGCCCGCCTGGCCCCAGTCGTCGTCCTCGCGGTGGAGTTTGTAGGCCTCGCGCACCATTTCGCCCGAGGCCTCCCAGCCCGCGATCTCGCCGAAGCGGGTGGTGTCGGCGGCCGGGCCGCCGTAGGAGTTGGGGGCGTACGGGCGGGCCGTGTTGGCCGGCTCGTAGCGCATCGGGCCGTCCTTCGCGTAGGAGTTGACGGCGGAATGCGGCCGGTTCGGCGGCAGCTGGGCGTAGTTGGGGCCGATCCGGTAGCGGTGCGTGTCCGGGTAGGAGAAGAGCCGGCCCAGCAGCATCTTGTCCGGTGAGGGGCCGATGCCGGGGACGAGGTTGGAGGGCTCGAAGGCGGCCTGCTCGATGTGGACGAAGAAGTCCTCGGGGTTGCGGTCCAGCGTCATCCGGCCGACCTCGATCAGGGGGTAGTCGCCGTGCGGCCACACCTTGGTGAGGTCGAAGGGGTTGAAGCGGTAGTCCGCGGCGTCGGCGAACGGCATGACCTGGACGTACATGGTCCAGGACGGGGCATTGCCGCTCTCGATGGCCTCGTGGAGGTCGCGGCGGTGCTTGTCGGCGTCGTGGCCCGCCAGTTCGTCGGCCTCCGACTGGGTGAGGAACTCGATGCCCTGGTCGGTCTTGATGTGGTACTTCACCCAGAACTTCTCGCCACCGCCGTTGACCCACATGAACGTGTGCGAGCTGTATCCGTTCATGTGGCGCCAGGTCTTCGGGATGCCGCGGTCGCCCATGAGCCAGGTGACCATGTGGGCGGACTCGGGTGACAGCGTCCAGAAGTCCCACTGCATGTCGTTGTTCCGCAGGCCCGTGCGCGGGTGACGCTTCTGCGAGCGGATGAAGTCCTGGAACTTCTGCGGGTCGCGGACGAAGAAGATCGGGGTGTTGTTGCCGACGAGGTCGTAATTGCCGTGCTGTGTGTAGAACTTGAGGGCGAAGCCGCGGGGGTCGCGCCAGGTGTCCGGGGAACCCTGCTCGCCGGCCACCGTGGAGAAGCGTGCGAGCATCTCCGTGCGCCGGCCGGGCTGGAAGAGGTCGGCCTTGGTGAACTGGCTGACGTCGTTGGTCACCTGGAAGGTGCCGTACGCGCCGCCGCCCTTGGCGTGCACCACCCGCTCGGGGACCCGTTCCCGGTTGAACTGGGCCATCTTCTCGATCAGATAGTGATCCTGGAGCAGGATGGGGCCGGTGTCGCCGATGGTGAGCGAGTGCTCGTCGCTCTCCACCGGGATGCCGACGTTGTTCGTGGTGTACGGAGTGCTCTGCGCCGAGTCGGTCATGGCTGGAAGACGCCTCCCGGAACGGAGATGGGCGAGGGCGTGGTGATGCCGCCCTCCATCCGAGCCAGTGAACCCCGCCGACAGGATGTCGGCAACAGGGGGCTGGACACTGTCCAGAATTTCACCCCGTATGAGGGAACGGAAGCCGAGCAGGTTTCAGTGCACGTGAGCCGGCAGCGCCAGCTCGAACCACACCACCTTGCCCGTGCTCAGCCGGGTCGCCCCCCACCGTCTGGCCAGCCTGTTCACCAGGTACAGCCCGCGCCCGCCCTCGTCCGAGGGCCGGGCCCGGCGCAGCCGCGGCAGCTGCGGCACGTCGTCGCCCACCTCGCAGCGGAGGACATCCGTCCGCAGCAGACGCAGCGTGATCGGGCGCTCCGCATACCGCACCGCATTGGTGATCACCTCGCTGACCAGCAACTCCACGCTGTCCGTCAGCTCCTCCAGGCCCCAGCGGGTGAGCGCCCTGCGGGCCAGCCGGCGGGCCTGGCGAGCCGTCTGCGGGCGCGGGTCGAGGAACCAGTACGCGACATCGCTCGGCGCGATGCCCTCGAAGCGGGCGGCGAGCAGGGCGATGTCGTCGTCCCGGTCGCCGGGGCCGAGCATGCCGAGCACCTCGTCGCACAGCGGTTCCAGGGGCGGCGGGTTGGGGCCGGTGAGCCGGGCGGTGTCGATGAGCCGCTCGCGGAGCTGCTCGATGCCGGTCCACACGTCCCGGATGCGGGACTCCACGAGGCCGTCGGTGTAGAGGAGGAGGGTCGCCCCGGCCGGGGCGTCCAGCTCCACGGCCTCGAAGTCCACCCCGCCCACGCCGATCGGCGCGCCCGGCGGGACGCGCAGGACCTCGGCGCGGCCGCCGCGGTGGAGCATGATCGGCGGCGGATGGCCGGCGTTGGCGATCACGATGCGGTGCGCGACCGGGTCGTACACCGCATAGAGGCAGGTGGCCATGCGGTCGCTGCCGAGGCGCTGCGCCTGCTCGTCGAGGTGGTGCAGCACCTCCTGCGGCGGCAGGTCCAGACCGGCCAGGGTCTGCGCGGTGGTGCGCAGCTGGCCCATGATCGCGGCGGAGGTCATGGAGTGGCCCATGACGTCGCCGACGACCAGGGCGACGCGGTTGCCGGGCAGCGGGATGGCGTCGTACCAGTCGCCGCCGACCCGGGCGGTCTCGGCGGCGGGGAGGTAGCGGCTGGCCAGCCGGACGCCGGTGGGCTGCGGGAGGGAGTCGGGCAGCATGGTGCGCTGCAGCTCGTCGGCGATGTAGACCTCGCGGCCGTAGAGCACGGCCTTGTCCACGCCGAGGGCGGTGTGGGTGGCCAGCTGGGCGGCGACGAGCAGGTCGTCGCTCTCGAACGGGGCCCGGTCGGCGCGGCGGACGAACACGGCCGCGCCGATCACCCTGCGCCGCCCGCGCAGCGGCGCGAGGATCGTGCGGTGCGCCTCCGGTACGTGCCGGTCCTCGCCGAGCAGTTCGGGCAGTGCCGCCCGGGCGGCCGGCGAGTCCCCGAAGACGGGTCTGACCCCGCGCAGCACTTCCGCGAGCGGCCCGCCTATCCGCACCTCGCAGCGCTCGGCCGCGGTCTCGGCGAGCGCCGGCCCCGGGTCGGGCCGTTCGCCCTGCGGGCCGCCGCCGCCCTCCTCGCCGTCAGCCCGCACATACTCCGGCAGCCGGTCGGTACGACGCAGCCGCAGCACGACGGGGCCCACGGGCCGCTCGTCGCCGACGGGCAGGGGGTCGCGCAGGTAGACGAGGATGGCGTCGGCGAAGGTGGGGACGGTGGCGCGGCAGAGTCCGAGGACGATCTCGTCGAGATCGATCCCGCGCGCGATCCGCCGCGTCGCGGCACCGACGAACCGGAGCCGCTCCCCGCTGGCGGGCGCCCCGTGCGGGGCGGGGTCGGTGCCGGATGCCCCGTGCGGGGCGGGTGCGGCGTCGGCGGGCGGTTGCGGCTCCGGGCCGGCGCCCGGTTCCCCGGCGGGCCCGGCCGCC
>NZ_JABBXF010000180.1 GCF_013030945.1 Streptomyces morookaense
CCCCGAGCGGCAGGCGATCACCACCGCCCTCGCCGAACTGCACGTGTACGGCATCTCCCCGGACTGGCAGGACTTCTTCCCCGGCGCCCACCGCGTCGACCTGCCCACCTACGCCTTCCAGCGCGAGCGCTACTGGCTGGAGGGGGAGGAGCTGGACGCCGCCGGCATCCCCGGCGACGCCATGGACTCCGGGTTCTGGGACACCGTCGAGCGGGAGGACGTGGAGTCCCTCGCCGCGACCCTGGGCGTCGGCGCGGACGATTCGCTGAGCGCCATCCTGCCCCGGCTGTCCGCGTGGCGGCGGCAGCGCCGCGAGCAGTCCGTGGTGGACGGCTGGCGGTACCACGTCACATGGAAGCCGCTCGGCGCGCTCCCCGAGGGCGGCGCGTCCGGGACCTGGCTGCTCGTGGTGGCCGGCGAGACCGAGTGGACCGCCTCGGTCCGTACCGCGCTCGGCGAGCGCGGCCTGGAGCTGGTGACGCTCGTCGCCGGACCGGACGCCGACCGCGCCTCGCTGGCCCGGGAGTTGACCGGTGCCGGCCCGGTGGCCGGTGTGCTGTCCCTGCTGGCCGAGGACGGCAGTGCCTCGGCCGGTCACCCCGACCTGTCGCGCGGCCTCGCCTCGACTCTCCTGCTCGTGCAGGCACTTGGCGACGCGGGCATCGAGGCGCCGCTGTGGTGCGCGACCCGGGGCGCAGTGGCCACCGGCCGCTCGGACCGCGTGGACCACCCCGTGCAGGCGCAGGTGTGGGGCTTCGGCCGGGCCGCCGCTCTCGAATACCCGCAGCGCTGGGGCGGTCTGCTCGACCTCCCCGAGCAGCTGGACGCCCGCACCGCGGCCCGTGTCGTCGCCGTCCTCGGCCAGTCGGCCGAGGACCAGGTCGCGGTGCGCGCCTCGGGCGTCTTCGGGCGCAGGCTGGTGCGGGCCGCCGCTGCCGCCGGCACCGAGCAGCAGTGGTCGCCGCGCGGCACCGTGCTGATCACCGGTGGCACCGGTGCGCTGGGCGGCCACGTCGCCCGCTGGCTCGCGGGCAACGGCGCCGAGCACCTGGTGCTCACCAGCCGCCGCGGCCCCGCCGCGCCGGGAGCCGCCGAACTCGTCGCCGAGCTGGAGCAGTTGGGCGCCACCGCCACCGTCGTGGCCTGCGACGCGGCCGACCGCGACGCCCTGCGGGCCGTGCTGGCCGCGCACCCCGTCAATGCCGTCGTCCACGCGGCAGGTGTCGGCGACCACGTGATGATCGCCGACACCGACCCGGCCGGGTTCGCCGGCACCGTCTCCGCGAAGGCCGCGGGCGCGACGTACCTGGACGAACTGCTGGCCGACCAGGAACTGGACGCGTTCGTCCTGTTCTCCTCCGGCGCCGGCATCTGGGGCGGCGCCGGCCAGAGCGCCTACTCGGCCGCCAACGCCTACCTGGACGCCCTCGCCGAGTACCGGCGGGCACGAGGGCGCACCGCGCTCGCCGTCTCCTGGGGCGGCTGGGCCGAGGGCGGCATGGCCGACGTCGGCGACGGCGAGGAGATGCTGCGCCGCCGCGGCCTGCCGCCCATGCAGCCCGCACTCGCGATCAGCGCGCTGGCACAGGCCCTGACCGCCGACGAAACCGCCCTGACCGTGGCCGACTTCGACTGGGAGCGGTTCATCGGACCGTTCACCGTCGCCCGCCCGAGCGCCCTGCTGTCCGACGTGCCCGAGGCGCGCCGCGCGCTGGAGGCCGGGCCCGCCGACGGCGCCGCGGCCGGCAACGCGCTGGCGGCGGAGCTGGCCGCGCTGCCCGCGGGCGAGCAGGAGCGCACGCTCGTGGACCTGGTCCGCACCCACGCCGCCGCCGTGCTCGGCCACGCCGGTGCCGCGGCGGTGGAGGCGGACCGGGCGTTCAAGGACCTCGGCTTCGACTCGCTCACCGCCGTCGAACTCCGCAACCGGCTCACCGCCGACACCGGTCTGAAGCTGCCCACCACGCTCGTCTTCGACTACCCCAACGCCACGGCCCTGGCCCTGTTCCTGCGTGCCGAACTGCTCGGCGCGCAGTCCGCCGCACTGCCGGCGGAGCGGACGGCCGGCGCCGACGAGCCGATCGCTATCGTGGCCATGAGCTGCCGCCTCCCCGGTGGCGTCGGCTCGCCCGAGGACCTGTGGCAGCTCGTGCTGTCCGGCGGGGACGCCATCTCCGGCTTCCCCGAGGACCGCGGCTGGGACGTCGAGGGCCTCTACGACCCCGACCCCGGCATCCCGGGCAAGACGTACGCGCGCGACGGCGGATTCCTCTACGACGCGGGCGACTTCGACGCCGCCCTGTTCGGCATCTCGCCGCGCGAGGCGCTGGCGATGGACCCGCAGCAGCGGCTGCTGCTGGAGACCACGTGGGAGGCCTTCGAGCGGGCGGGCATCGACCCGTCCTCGCTGAAGGGCAGCCGCACGGGTGTGTTCGTCGGCATGTCCTTCCAGGGCTACGGCGCCGGCCTGTCGCAGGTGCCCGAGGGCGTCGAGGGGCACCTGCTCACCGGCAGCGCCGCGAGCGTCGTCTCCGGGCGCGTGGCCTACTCGTTCGGCCTGGAGGGGCCCGCGGTCACCGTCGACACGGCGTGCTCGTCCTCCCTGGTCGCCCTGCACCTGGCCATCCAGTCGCTGCGCAACGGCGAGAGCACGATGGCCGTCGCGGGCGGTGTGAACGTCATGGCCGTACCGGCCGCGTTCGTGGAGTTCAGCCGGCAGCGCGGGCTTTCGCCGGACGGCCGGTGCAAGGCGTTCGGCGCAGGCGCGGACGGCACCGGCTGGGCCGAGGGCGCGGGCGTGGTG
>NZ_JABBXF010000181.1 GCF_013030945.1 Streptomyces morookaense
CGCGATCGGCTCGTCCGTCCCGGCGGCGGTCGTGGCGACTGCGGCCGCCGCCGTTGCCGTCTCACCGGTGCCGACGGCCTCGGTGGTGAGGAAGCGGGCGAGGGCGAGCGGGTTCGGGTAGTCGAAGATCAGCGTGGCGGGGAGGCGCAGGCCGGCAGCCGTGTTGAGGCGGTTGCGCAGTTCGACGGCGGTCAGCGAGTCGAAACCGATGTCGTTGAACGGGTCGTCCGCGCCCACCGACCGGGCGTCGGCGTGCCCGAGCACGGCGGCGACCTCGGTGCGCACCAGCTCCAGCACCGCCTGCTCGCGCTCGGCCTCCGGCAGACCGGCCAGCCGCTGTCCCAGGGAGGACGCTGCGGCCTGTGCCGTCGCCGCTGCGCGCCGGACCGGTGCGACCCGGACCAGGCTGCGCAGGACCGACGGAACCGGCTGTCCCTGTCCGTCGCGGAAGGCGGAGGTGTCGAGCCGGATCGGGACCACGGCGGCCCGGCCGCCGGCGAGGCCGGCGTCGAACATGCGCAGACCCTCCCCCGCCGGGATGGCCGCCAGGCCCATGCGCTTGATACGCGTCAGGTCGGTGTGGTCGAGGCTGCCGGTCATCGCGCTGTCGCTGTCCTGCGCCCACAGGCCCCACGCCAGCGAGGTGGCGGGCAGGCCCTGCGCGTGGCGGTGCTCGGCGAGGGCGTCGAGGAACGTGTTGGCGGCGGCGTAGTTGCCCTGGCCCTGTGTGCCGAGGGTGCCGGCCGCCGAGGAGAAGAGCACGAACGCGCTCAGGTCCCCGGCCAGTTCGTGCAGGTTCAGCGCCGCGTCGACCTTGGGGCGGAACACGCCGTCCAGCCGCTCGGGGGTGAGCGCACCGATGACCCCGTCGTCCAGGACCCCGGCGGTGTGGACGACTGCGGACAGCCGCCGCCCGGCCAGGAGTTCGCGGACGGCGTCGCGGACGGCCACGTCGCAGGCGGCCCAGGAGACGTCGGCGCCCTGCGCGGTCAGCTCGGCGGCGAGTTCCGCCGCGCCGGGGGCGTCCCCGCCCCGGCGGCTGACCAGGAGCAGGCTGCGGACACCGTGCTGCGAGACGAGGTGCCGGGCGAGGAGCCCGCCCAGCCCGCCCGATGCACCGGTCAGCAGGACGGTGCCGGATCCGAGGTCGGGGAACTCCCGGTCCGCGTCGTCCGGGACGGCGATACGGGCCAGTCTCGGCACGCGCGCCTCGCTCGCGGACAGCCGTGCCTGCGGCTCACCGGAGGCGATCACTCCGGGCAGCAGCCCGTCGAGATCCGCGTCCTCGTCGGCGTCGAGCAGCACGAAGCGGTCGGGGTTCTCGCTCTGTGCCGAGCGCACCAGACCGCGCACCGCCGCCTGGGCGAGGTCCCCGGTGCGGGTCACCAGCACGAGGCGCGCGGGGCGGTCCTCGGCCAGCCACCACTGCACCAGCTCCAGCACGGCGTTGGTGACCTCGCGGACCCGGGTGGCGGTGTCCTCGGCAGCGCCCGTCGGGCACGGGACGACGACGGCGTCGGCGTCCGGGACCTCGTCCGCGGACCGCAGCGCCGCGATGTCGGCGTACGGGGTGATCCGCAGGGCGCCGTCCGCCACGGACGGCAGGCCGAGCGGCGTCCACTCCATGCCGAACAGCGAGTCGCCGTCGCCGGCACCGTTGCGCAACTGGTCGGCGGAGACCGGGCGCAGCGTCAGGGAGTCGATCTGTGCGACCGGCTCGCCGGTGCCGTCGGCCAGGGCCAGCGACACCGTGGTGGTGCCGGCCCGCGAGACCTTCACCCGCAGCGCGGAGGCCCCGGCGGCCGCCAGGCGCACACCGCTCCAGGCGAACGGCAGCAGCCCGTTGCCCGTTCCGGCCTCGGGCGCGACCGCACCCAGCCACACGGTGTGCAGCGCGGCGTCGAACAGGGCGGGGTGGAGACCATAGGCGCCCGCGCCCGTCCGCTCCGGTCCGGGCAGTTCCACTTCGGCGTAGAAGTCGTCGCCGTTCTGCCAGGCGGCACGCAGCCCCTGGAAGACGGGGCCGTAGTCGAGGGCCATGCCGGCGAGCCGCTCGTAGAAGCCGTCGACGTCGACGGGCTCCGCGCCCGCGGGCGGCCACGCGGCGAGCGAGCCGTCCACCGGGCCCGTGGCCGTGGCCAGCGAGCCGGCGGCGTGCCGCACCCACGGCAGATCCGTGTCCTCGGTGCGCGAGTGCACGGTCAGCGGCCTGCGGCCCGAGCCGTCGTCGGCGCCGACGCGTACCTGCAGGGCCACGCCTCCGCGCTCGGGTACGCGCAGCGGTGCCTCGAGGGTGAGTTCTTCGAGCAGGTCGCAGCCCACGGCGTCGGCCGCGGTGATCGCCAGCTCGACGAACGCGGTGCCCGGCAGCAGGACGACCCCGCTCACGGCGTGATCGGCCAGCCACGGGTGGGTGTGCAACGAGAGCCGCCCGGTGAGCAGTTGCCCGTCGCCGTCGGCCAACGGCACGGCGGCGCCGAGCAGCGGGTGCCCGGCCTCGCCCTGGCCCACGGCCCGCAGGTCGCCCGCCGCGGCGGGGGCGTCGAGCCAGTAGCGGTCGCGCTGGAAGGCGTAGGTGGGCAGGGCGACCCGGCGGGCGCCGGGGAACAGCGCCTGCCAGTCCGGGGAGATGCCGTGGGCGTGGAGCTGCCCGAGGGCGGTGACGGCGGCCTGCGG
>NZ_JABBXF010000182.1 GCF_013030945.1 Streptomyces morookaense
AGGCGTCCAGCTCCTGCTCGCCCAGCAACTCGTCCAGGTGCCGGGCGCCCTCGGCCTTCGCCGCGACCGTGGCCGCGAAGTCGTCCAGGGCGGTCTCGGCGAGCATGCCCGCCTCGGCGGTGCCGGCGGTGTGCACGACGGCGTTCACCGGGTGCTCGGCCAGCAGCGCGGCCACCGCCGCACGATCGGCCACATCACACGCGGCCACCGTCACCCGCGAACCCAGCCCCTCCAGCTCGGACTTGAGATCCGCCGCACCAGGAGCGTCGATACCCCGACGGCTCGTCAGCACCAGATGCTCCGCACCCGCACCGGCCAGCCAGCGCGCCACATGACCACCCAGCGCACCCGTACCACCCGTGATCAACACCGTGCCCCGCGGCGACCACACACGGCCGCCCGGCGCCTCGGTGGCCCGTGCGAGGCGTCGTACGAACACCCCGGCCGCGCGGATCGCGACCTGGTCCTCGGCCGACTGGCCCAGCACCGCGGCGAGTCGCTCGGCGGTCCGGTCGTCGACGTCGGCGGGGAGGTCGATCAGACCGCCCCAGCGCGCGGAGTGCTCCAGCGCGGCCGACCTGCCGAGGCCCCACACCTGGCACTGGACGGGGTTCGCCGGGGTGTCGTCGGAGCCCACACCCATCGCGCTCCGGGTCGCGCACCACAGCGGTGCGTCGATGCCCGCGTCGCCGAGCGCCTGCACGAGCAGGACGGACAGGGCAACACCGTTGGCCAACCCGGCGGTCGGAGAGGCGGAGCCGTCGAGGGCGAGCAGCGAGAGCACGCCCGCTACGGGCTCGCCGCCCGCTGCCTCGGCGAGCCGGCCGGCGAGGGCCTTCCGGTCGGTTCCCGGCTCGACCGGAACCGGCAGCGGGGCGAGGCCCTGGGCCGTCAGCCCGCGCAGGCAGGCGGCGACCCATGCGTCGTCGGCCTGCGCGGCACCGACCGGGACCAGCCAAGTGCCGGTCCGCCGCGTCCCGTTGGGGTCGGAGATCCGCTTCCAGGTGATCCGGTAGCGCAGGGCGTCCACGGCGGACTGCTCCTTGCGCTGCCGCCGCCACGACGAGAGGCGCGGCAGGACGTCGCCGAACGAGTCCTCGGCGCGGATCTCCAGCGTGGCGGCGAGCGAGGCGAGGTCCTCGCGCTCCACGGTCTCCCAGAACTCGGCGTCCACCGGGTCGGACGCCGTGGCAGCCGGTGCCGCGACGTCCACCCAGTACCGCTCGTGCTGGAACGCGTAGGTGGGCAGACCGACCTTCCGGGCACCGGAGAAGAACACGTTCCAGTCCACGGTTACGCCGTGGGTGTGCAGGTGCGCGAGGGCGGTGGTGAGCGCGTGCCGCTCGGGGCGGTCGGCGCGCAGGACGGGAATGGTGACGGCCTCGTCCAGGCAGCCCTGCGTCATGCCGCTCAACACCCCGCCGGGGCCGATCTCCACGAAGGTGGTCACGCCGAGGCCGTGCAGGGTCTGCACACCGTCGGCGAAACGGACCGCCTCGCGGACGTGCCGGACCCAGTACTCGGCGGAGTACGACTCCGCCAGCTCGCCGGTCAGGTTGGACACGACCGGGATCTGCGGCTCGTCGAACGTCAGACCCTCCAGCACTGCCGCGAACTCGTCCAGCATCGGATCCATCAGCGGCGAGTGGAACGCATGGCTCACCTTCAGCCGCGACGTCTTACGACCCTGCTGGGCGAACACCTCCGCAATCGCCAGCACCGCATCCTCGGCGCCCGAAACCACCACCGAATGCGGGCCGTTGATGGCGGCGATACCGGCCTGATCGGTGAGGTGCGGCAGCACCTCGTCCTCGGTGGCCTGGACGGCGACCATCGCACCGCCGGTCGGCAGCGCCTGCATCAACGCAGCACGCGCCGACACCAGCTTCGCCGCGTCCGCCAGCGACAGCACCCCGGCCACATGAGCCGCAGCGATCTCGCCCACCGAGTGACCGGCCACGTAATCCGGCCGCACACCCCACGACTCCAGCAACCGGAACAACGCCACCTCGACCGCGAACAGTGCGGGCTGCGTGCACCCGGTCTCGTCCAGCGACTCCGCGTCCACATCCACCGGCGCGTCCAGGTGAGCGCACACCTCGTCGTACGCCTCCGCGAACACCGGGAACGCGGCGTACAACTCCCGCCCCATACCGAGGCGTTGCGACCCCTGCCCCGAGAAGAGGAAGCCGGTCTTGCCGCCGGCCGGGCGCCCCAGCACCACGCCGGGTGACGGGTTCCCCGCGGCCAGGTCCTCGAGCCCGCGCAGGAAGTCCTCGTGGTTCTCCCCCACGACGGCTGCCCGGTGGCGCAGGGCGGTCCGGGTGGTGGCCAGCGAGAAGCCGACATCCGCGGGCGAAGTGCCCTCGCTCGCGAAGTTCAGCAGGCGTCGCGCCTGGTCGCGCAGCGCCGCACCGCTCTTGGCGGAGAGCAGCCACGGCACGGGGCCCGATACCTCGGTGCCGGTTTCGGCCACGGGAGCCGGCGGGGCCTGCTCGATGATCGTGTGCGCGTTGGTGCCGCTGACACCGAAGGACGAGATACCCGCCCGGCGCGGCCGCTCCGACTCCGGCCACTCCACGGCCTCGGTCAGCAGCCGGACATCGCCGGCCGACCAGTCCACGTGCGGGGTCGGCTCGTCGACGTGCAGCGTCTGCGGCAGCACACCGTTC
>NZ_JABBXF010000183.1 GCF_013030945.1 Streptomyces morookaense
CCGAAATCCATCCCGTTCAAGGGCCGTGCAAGTGGTGGATCGCCGCCGTTGCGGCTCGAACCGCTGCTCCGGCTTCCTCGCGGACGCCGTGGCAACTCGAAGAACTCTACACGAGCCTGTACGTGCCATCAAACCGGTGGCGCAAGGGGGTTTGCCGGGCGTACTGTCGCCGCATGACCATGCATGCCCGTCCTCAGCTGTGGTGGGCCGCCTGACGGCGGCCCATCCCCTGTGCGCACTCGCATGCACTCAACGGCCGCCGCCTCGGCGGCCGTTTTGCTGTCCGTGGCGGTGGCTCCGTCCACCAGGAGGCAGCACCCGTGAACACCTCGAAGTCCACCCGCATCTTCAGCGGCGTCAAGCCGACCGGCCACTTGACCCTGGGCAACTACCTGGGTGCCATCCGCCAGTGGGTCGAGACCGACCAGCACCGGGCCGACGCCCTCTTCTGCGTCGTGGACCTGCACGCGCTGACCGTGGAGCACGACCCCGCCCGCGTACGAAGGCTGAGCCGGCAGGCGGCGACGCTGTTCCTGGCGGCGGGACTCGACCCGGAGCTGTGCACGCTCTTCGTACAGAGCCACGTGGACGAGCACACCCGGCTCTCGTATCTCCTCGAGTGCACCGCCACCGACGGCGAGATGCGCCGGATGATCCAGTACAAGGAGAAATCGGCGCGCGAGCGGGAGTCGGGCGGGAGCGTGCGGCTGTCCCTGCTGACGTATCCCGTACTGATGGCCGCGGACATCCTGGCCTACGGAGCGGACGAGGTACCGGTCGGCGAGGACCAGGCCCAGCACGTGGAGCTCACCCGGGACCTGGCCGTGCGCTTCAACCAGCGGTACGGCCACACCTTCACCGTGCCGAAGGCGGTGCTCCCGACCGTGGCGGCGCGCGTCATGGACCTCCAGGACCCCACCTCCAAGATGGGGAAGTCGCACGCGGAGACGGCAGGCATCGTCTATCTCCTCGATGAGCCCGACGTCGTGCGCAAGAAGATCATGCGCGCGGTGACGGACAGCGGGACCGACGTCGCGTACGACCGCGAGGCGCGGCCCGGTGTGGCGAACCTGCTGGAGATCCTGTCCGCCTGCACAGGCGGCGAGCCGGAGCACCTCGCCGCCGGCTACGACTCGTACGGCGCACTGAAGAAGGACACCGCCGAGGCCGTCCTCGAAGTGCTGCGCCCGCTGCAGGAGCGGCACGCTGCGCTGACCGCCGACCCGGCGTACGTCGACAGTGTGCTACGCCAAGGTGCCGAGCGAGCACGGGAGTTGGCGCGCCCGACCGTCGACGCGGCGTACCGGGCGATGGGCCTGCTTCCGTCCGTCTGAAGAGAACGGAGGCGGACCGCCGGCGCGTCAGCCGTTGCCGGAGGCCAGCTCGCGGCTGCGGTCGCGGGCGGCCTCCAGCGCAGCGAGGAGGGCATGCCGTACGCCGTGCTTCTCCAGCTCGCGGATGGCGCTGATGGTGGTACCGGCCGGCGAGGTGACGGCCTCGCGAAGCTTGACCGGGTGCTCGCCGCTGTCGCGCAACATGACGGCGGCGCCGATGGCGGCCTGGACGATCAGGTCGTGGGCCTTGTCGCGCGGCAGACCGAGCAGAATGCCGGCGTCCGTCATGGCCTCGACGAGGTAGTAGAAGTAGGCGGGGCCCGAGCCGGAGAGTGCGGTGGCCGCGTCCTGCTGGGACTCGGGGACGCGCAGGGTCTTGCCGACCGGCTTGAAGATGGCCTCGGTACGGAGCAGATGCTCCTCGGAGGCGTGCGAGCCGGCGGAGATGACGGACATGCCCTCGTCGACCAGGACGGGAGTGTTCGGCATGACGCGCACGACCGGGGTGCCGGCCGGGAGCCGCTCTTCGAAGAAGGCCGTGGGCACGCCGGCTGCCGCACTGATGACGAGCCGGTCCGCGGGCAGGTGCGGGGCGAGCTCGTCGAGAAGGACCGCCATGTCCTGCGGCTTGACGGCCAGGATCAAGGTGTCGGCGCCCTTTGCTGCGTCGACGTTGCTGACGGTCTCCACGCCGTAGCGGGCACGGAGCGCCTCGGCGCGCTCGGGACGACGGGCGGTGCACAGCAGGTCTGCGGGCGACCAGCCGGCCCGGATCATGCCGCTGAGCAGCGCCTCGCCGATCTTTCCGGTTCCGAGGACGGCGACGGTCTGCGTTTGCGTCCGGGACTGCGACACGTGCGACGGCACGGGGCTCACCTCTTCGCTGGCTCTGGGCCTTGGAGGCGTACATCCTGCCACTTCGGCAGGAACCGTGCGCTGTTTACAACGCAAGAAAGCCCTGACAGGGAACC
>NZ_JABBXF010000184.1 GCF_013030945.1 Streptomyces morookaense
TCGACGCCGAAGGCGACGGCGACTGGCGGCTCGTGATGGAGGACAGCGGCGAGGCCATGCCGCCGTGCAACACCTCCGGCACGCTGCTGACGGTCTTCGCCTACGTGACCGAGGGCCGCCTCCGGGTCCGCGTCGACAGCCGGCTCGCCGCCGAGACCACTCGGGCGCTGGCCAGTGAGCTCGAATCCGCTCTGACGGCCTGTATCGGTCACTGCACGGAGCGGACGGCCGTGCGCTACACGCCCAGCGACTTCCGTGCGGTCCGCAGCGAGGCCGATCTGACGGCCCTGCCCGCGGGCACGGGAGCGGACCCGGGCGGCTGGTTCGACATGACCGAGATCCAGAAGGCCTACCTCGTCGGCCGGCTCGGCAACTACGAGATCGGCAACGTCGCCAACCACGTCTACAACGAGTACCTGTACCGGGACCTGGACACCGACCGGCTGGCCGCTTCGGTCGACCGGCTCGTCGCCGAATGCGACGTGCTGCGCACTGTCTTCTCCTACGACCGGCTCCAGCAGCGGGTACTCGACCCCGCGGACGTGCCCGCCTACGAGCTGACCGTCCACGACTTCGGCACGCACGACTATGACGCGTCCCACTTGGCCGGCATCCGGGAGCGGCTGTCCCACCAGCTCTACGACCCGGAGCGGTTCCCGCTGTTCACCCTGGAGGTGAGCCGCTTCCGCGACCGCTGCGTGCTGCACTTCAGCTGGGACCTGATCATCCTCGACGTGCAGAGCAGGCTCGCCGTTCTGCGCCGCCTCGACGACATCTACCGGGGCACGGAACGGCGACCGGAACTGCCGCGTGCGAGCTTCAAGGACTATCAGGACTACATCGGTCTGCTGAAGCACTCGCAGTGGTACGAGGAGGACCGCTCCTACTGGCAGGAGCGGCTGACCGGCATGCCGCTGCGGTGCACCCTGCCGTTCAAGGAGTCGCCGGACGCCGTCGAGCACCCGCGCTTCGACGAGCACACCCTCTACGTCGGGCGTGACGTCTGGGAGCGCTTCAAGGAACAGGCCCGGCAGCACGGGGTGTCCACGTCCTCCGTCCTGCTGAGCCTGTTCGGCAACGTGATCTCCTACTTCTCCGGGTCCCGCGAATTCCCCCTCACGCTCACCCTGTTCAACCGTTATCCGGTCCTGGAGGGCACCGAGGCGCTCCTCGGCAACTTCACGTCGACCGTGCTGTTCCACTACGCCGACCAGGGCGCCGACATCGTCTCGCTGGTCCGGCGCACCCACGACGTGCTGTGGGAGGACATCAGCCACGCCCTCTACTCGGGCGTCGAGGTCCAGCGCGACCTGAGCAGGCTGCACGGCCTGGACACGACCAAGGCGGTCTCGCCGATCGTGTTCACCGGTGTGGTGGGCAACGAGACCCGTGACTTCGAACGAGCCGCCTATCTGGACGACAGCGAACTCGTCGACGAGCGCCACTGGAGCGCCCAGACCTCACAGGCCTGGATCGACCTCCAGGCGATCGAGGTCGCGGACGGCTTCATGAGCAAGTGGCTTTATGTGGAGCAGCTCTTCGACCGGTCGGCCGTCGAGCACCTCAACCGGCTCTACTGCCTGCTCATCGAGCGCCTGGCGGCCGGCGACTGGGAAGCCGGGCTGCCCAGGGACCGCTATCTGCCCGAGCCGGACCGTGCGCTGGTCGCTGCCGCGAACTCCTCCGACATGGCCGGCTGCGAGCAGACGATGTTCGGCCTGTACGAGGAGCGGTGCCGTGCGGAGGGCTGGGAGAACGCAACCGCCGTCATCGACAGCGCTACCGGGCGGTCGCACAGCTACGGCGAACTGATCGGGCAGAGCAGGACGCTCGCCCTGCGGCTGCGCGGCGAACTGGGCGAGGAGTCGGGCGAGCTGCTCGTCGGCGTCCTCGCGGAGAAGGGCTACGGCCAGGTACTGGCCACCGCAGCCATCATGAAGTCCGGGCTCGGCTACCTGCCGCTGCACGTCGACTGGCCGACGGGCCGGATCGCGGAGATCCTCGACCAGGCCGGTGTACGGACGTTGTTGGTGTCGCGTGCGCAGTCGGAGCGGGCGGACGTGCAAGCCCTGGCGGAGACGTGCCGCGTACTCGTCATCGACGAGCTGCTCGACGAAACATCTGACGGCTCT
>NZ_JABBXF010000185.1 GCF_013030945.1 Streptomyces morookaense
CGCGATCGGCTCGTCCGTCCCGGCGGCCGTGACGACCGCGGTCTCCGGCTGCTGCTCCTGGACGCCCAGCGTCTCGGTGAGCAGGAAGCGGGAGAGGGCGACGGGCGTCGGGTAGTCGAAGACCATGGTCGCCGGGAGCCGCAGCCCGGTCGCCGTGTTCAGCCGGTTGCGCAGCTCCACCGAGGTGAGCGAGTCGAAACCGGCGTCCTGGAAGGCGTGTTCCGGCTGGACGGCCTGAACCGATGCGTGTCCGAGCACCGCGGCGACCTCGGTGCGCACCAGCTCCAGCACCGCCTGCTCGCGCTCGGCCTCCGGCAGCCCGGCCAGCCGCAGGCCCAAGGACCCCTTGGGCGCCGAGGAGGCTGCTCGTCGCGCGGTGCCCCGGACGGGACCGCGCAGCCCGCGGAGGACCGGGGGCACCGTGCCCTGCAGCCCGCCGAGGTCCAGCCGCAGCGGGGCGACGGCCGCCCGGTCCGCCGACAGGGCGGCGTCGAACAGCCGCAGCCCCTCCTCGACGGAGATCGGGGCCAGACCGACGCGCTTGAGCCGGACGAGGTCCGCCTGGTCGAGCCGGTCGGCCATGCCGCTGCCCTGCTCCCACAGGCCCCACGCCAACGAGGTGGCGGGGAGCCCCTGCGCACGGCGGGACTCGGCAAAGGCATCGAGGAAGGTGTTTGCAGCAGCGTAGTTGGCCTGCCCGGCGCTGCCCAGGATGCCGGACACCGACGAGAAGACCACGAACGCGGACAGGTCACCGGTCAACTCGTGCAGGTTCAGCACGGCGTCGACCTTGGGGCGCAGCACCGCATCCAGCCGCTCGGGCGTCAGCGCGGCGATCACGCCGTCGTCGAGCACGCCGGCCGTGTGCACGACGGCGGTCACCGGCACGCCGGCCAGTGAACGGGCGAGCGCATCCCGGTCGGCCGCGTCGCAGGCCGCCCAGCGCACCTCGGCGCCGGAGGCCGCCAGCTCGGCCTCCAGCTCGGCCGCACCGGGGGCGTCCGCACCGCGCCGGCTCATCAACAGCAGGCTGCGTACGCCGTGTTCGGTCACCAGGTGCCGGGCGACGAGCCCGCCCAGCGCACCGGACGCACCGGTCACGAGGACGGTTCCCGTGCCGAGGTCGGGCGCACCCGTGTCGGTCCCGGACGTCTTCGCCAGGCGCGGTACGAGCACGTCCTGGCCGCGCAGCGCGAACTGCGGCTCGCCGGAAGCGATCACGCCCGGCAGAACGGCGGGCACCACGGCGGCGTCCTCGGCCTCCACCAGCACGAACCGGTCCGGGTTCTCCGACTGCGCGGTGCGCACGAGCCCCCACACCGCGGCGTGGGCTAGGTCACCGGGACGCGTCACCAGCGCCAGCCGCGCCGGACGGTCCTCCGCCAGCCACCACTGCACCAGCTCCAGCACGGCGTTGACGACCTCACGGACCCGGGTGGCCGTGTCGTCACTCGTCCCCACCGGGCACGGGACGACCAC
>NZ_JABBXF010000186.1 GCF_013030945.1 Streptomyces morookaense
ACGACCTCACGGACCCGGGTGGCCGTGTCGTCACTCGTCCCCACCGGGCACGGGACGACCACGACGTCCACCTCTGCTGCCGACTCCCGCAGCGCATCGATGTCCGCAACGGACTCGATCGTCGACGCGTCCGCGGTGGACGGCAGTACGAGCGGCGTCCACTCGACGGCGAACAGCTGGTCCGGGTCTCCCGCACCGCGCAGCTGTTCCGCCGAAACGGCGCGCAGCGTCAGCGACTCGACCGAGGCCACCGGACCCCCGTCCGCGTCGGCCACGGTCAGCGCGACCGCGTCGGTGCCCGTCCGCGACAGCTTCACCCGGACCATGGCCGCACCGGCCGCCTGGACGGCGACACCGGACCATGCGAACGGCAGCCGGGGCCCGTCGGCGAGCGAGACCAGCCCGCCGGCGGCCAGGGCGTGCAGCGCGGCGTCCAGCAGTGCC
>NZ_JABBXF010000187.1 GCF_013030945.1 Streptomyces morookaense
GCACGCCGCGCCGCGGGTCTGCAGGCCCCGGAACCGACCGCGCCCCGCACCGCGTTCGCCCTCCCGCCGGCCGAGGCGGACCGCCCGCCGAAGCCGGCGACCCCGGCACCGCGCAAGCCGGCCGACGACGCCGCCGCCTCCTCTGCCGAGGCCGCACCGACGCCCGCGCCGACCCCGACCCCGACACCGACGCCGGAGAAGCCGCTCCCGGCGGGAGGCGGTACGTCCGCGTTCCTGCAGGAGCCGATGGCCGCCCCGGCCCCCGAAAAGGCCCCGCAGGAGCAGGGGCCCGAACTCCGCGAGACCAAGCCGGAGTTCACGCCTGAGGCGGCTGCGCCGGGTACCGACGGTGGCCGACGTGGGCAGGGCGGCGGTACGTCGGCGTTCCTCCAGGAACCGACGGCGGCGACCGGGCCGCAGAACGGTGCCCCCGCGTTCCCGCAGGAACCGGCCGCGGCACCCGGTGCGCCGAACAACACCCCGGCCTTCCCGCCCGCAGCGGGCCAGGGCGGCAGCCCGGCTACGTACCCCCAGGAACCGGCCGCAGCCCCCGGCCCGCGGAACGGCACCGCAGCGTTTCCGCCTGCGGCGGGCCAGGGCGGCGGCACGTCGGCGTTCCTCCAGGAACCGACGGCAGCGGCCGGGCCGCAGAACGGCGCCCCCGCGTTTCCGCAGGAACCAGCCGCGGCACCCGGCGCGCCGAACAACAGCCCGGCGTTCCCGCAGGAACCGGCCGCCGCGCCCGGCGCGCCGAACAACACCCCGGCGTTCCCGCCCGCAGCAGGCCAGAGCGGCAGCCCGGCTGCGTACCCCCAGGAACCGGCAACAGCGACCGGGCCGCAGAACAGCGCCCCCGCGTTCCCCCCGGAACCGTCCGCAGCGCCCGTTGCGCGGAACGGCGCACCGGCGTTCCCGCCCGCAGCGGGCCAGGGCGGCAGCCCGGCGGCGTACCCCCAGACCGGGCCGCAGAACAGCGCCCCCGCAGCGAGCGGT
>NZ_JABBXF010000188.1 GCF_013030945.1 Streptomyces morookaense
GGCGTACCCCCAGACCGGGCCGCAGAACAGCGCCCCCGCAGCGAGCGGTGGCACGGAACCGGCCGCGGCCACCGGTGCCCGGAACGGCGCCCCCGGCTTCCCTCCTGCCGCAGGCAACAGCGGCAATCACGCGCACGCCGCCGACAACGCCGCCCTGCCCCAGGAGCAGCCCGCCGCAGGCGAACCGCCGTTCGTACCCGGCGCGCTCCCCCAGGAGCAGCCCGCGGCAGCGGCCCCGGTCTCGGCCCATGCTCGCCCCGAGCAGGCCGTCGCCACGCCGGACGGGCCCGGGCGGCCCCGGCACGGGCAGGCCCCGGACGAGGCGCCCTCCGCGCAGGAGACCCCGCTCGTGCCGGACGGCCAGGACGCCGGCTCCCCCGCGCCGAGCGGGCCCGGCACCGGCCGCCGCC
>NZ_JABBXF010000189.1 GCF_013030945.1 Streptomyces morookaense
CACCCCCGACGACCTCGACGAACTGCTGGCGACGGTCTGGAAGGACCCCACGTTCCTGCTGGCCCACCCGCGCACCATCGCGGCCATCGCCCGCGAGTTCAACCGGGCCGGCGTCTATCCGGACAGCGTCGACGTCAACGGGCACCAGGTGCCCGCCTGGCGGGGAGTTCCCATCTTCCCGTGCAACAAGATCCCGGTCACCGAGGACGGCGTCAGCTCCGTTCTGCTGATGCGCACCGGGGAGCAGTCCCAGGGCGTGATCGGCCTGCACCGGACGGGAATTCCCGACGAATACCAGCCGAGCCTCTCCGTGCGATTCATGGGAATCAGCGAACAGGCCATCATGTCCTATCTGGTGAGCGCCTACTATTCCGCCGCCGTGCTGGTCCCCGACGCCCTCGGAATTCTCGAGAACGTGGAAATCGGGCACTGAGTTCCGCCGCAGACCGCGCGCAGTGCCTCCCCGCACTGTGCGTATGCCCTGTACGTCCGTCACGCATCGCACAGTTAGGTGATCACCACTCATGACCACGTCAGTGGAGCCCGAGCCCACCGAGCAGGCGGCGGACCGGCCGCAGCTGAGCCTGGGCACGACAGCGGCACGCCAGCTCGCGACGACCACCAAGTCCGTCCCCCAGATGCAGGGGATCTCCTCCCGGTGGCTGCTCCGCGTGCTGCCCTGGGTGCAGGTCTCGGCCGGCACCTACCGTGTCAACAGGCGTCTCACTTACACCGTCGGCAACGGCATCGTCGAATTCATCACCACCGGATCCGAAATCCGCGTCATTCCCGCCGAGTTGGGCGAACTCCCGCTGCTGCGCGGCTTCGAGGACAACGCCGTGCTGGAGGCCCTGGCCGCCGCATGCGTCCAGCGCGAGTACGCACCGGGCGATGCCCTCGCCGAGCAGGGGCGGCCGGCCGACCAGGTGTTCCTGATCGCCCATGGCAAGCTCACCAAGACCGGCCCCGGAAAGTACGGGGACGAGACCGACCTCGGCTCCCTGGGCGCCGGTGATTTCTTCGGCGAGCGCGTACCGCTGGAGCCGGACGGCACCTGGGGGTTCACGGTCCGGGCCACCACGCGCTGCACGGTCCTGACGCTTCCCCTGCAGGCCTTCCAGGAAGTCGCCGACCGTTCCGAGGCGTTGCGCACGCACATCGAAGGCTTCGCCTCACGGCCCGCGCCCCCGGCGAACAAGCGCGGCGAGGCCGACATCACCGTGACCTCGGGCCACTCGGGCGAGCCGGTCATCCCCGGCACCTTCGTGGACTACGAGCCGGGGCCGCGCGAGTACGAACTGAGCGTGGCGCAGACGGTGCTGCGG
>NZ_JABBXF010000019.1 GCF_013030945.1 Streptomyces morookaense
GCACCCTGCGCGGCGGGCCGGACCCGCGGGGCCGTGCCCGCACCCGCGTCCGCGGTACGGGCGCGCTCGGCGTCCGGCGTGGCGGGCTCGTCGCCTTGGCGGGGGTGGGGGACCGGGTCCGTCGTGCGGCAGCGCTCGTCGGGGTCCGGGGCGGCCGGGTCACCGCCCTGCCGGGCCTGGGGCGCCGCCCCCGCCGCAGCGGCTCGGCAGCGCTCCCTGCCCGGTGCCGCCGGGTCGGGGTCGTGGTGGGTGCGCGGGGGCGTGCCGTACGCCCCGGCCGCGCTGCGGCCGGGGGCGGCGTCCTCGCCGTGCCCGTGCGCGGGAGCGTGCGCGGGCTCGGGGGCGCTTCCGTGGGAGTTGGGATGCTCCGTCACGCGTGGGGTTCCATCCGTCGGGGCTGTGCAACCCGCCCGAGGGGGCGGGTCAGGCGCGTCGCAGGTTGAGGAAGATCTGGATCTCGGGTGGTACGTCCGTGCTCGCCGGGGCGTACGCCAGCGAGCTTTCCCCGGCGATCTCGAAACCCGCCTCGCGTACGACCTCACGCAATTCGTCCCGCAGATATCCCGATACCCGGATCGTGTGGCCCAGGAACGGAATCGCGTAGTCGTCCACGTCCGCCTCGACCATCGAGAGCGCCAGCAGGCCCCCGGGCCGCAGCAGCGCGTGCAGCATGCGCAGCGCGTGCGGGATCTCCGGGCGCGGCAGCATCAGCAGGGCGAAGAAGGCGGCGACACCGTCGAAGGTGCCCAGCCGGCCGTCGCGCAGCGCGGCCAGGTCGCCCTGGTGGAAATCGGCCTCCGGCACATTGGTACGGGCCAGATCAAGCATGCCGGGGGAGAGGTCGTAGCCCACCACCGTGTGCCCGGCGTCGGCCAGTTGACGGGCCGTCGGCAGGCCCGTGCCGCAGCCCAGGTCCAGGATGCGGGACCCCGGCGGCAGGGCCCCGGCCAGCCAGGCGCCGGCCGCGAGCTGGCCCTCCTTGTGCGGGAACGCCTCGTCGTAGCGGTCGCCGATGGCGTCGAACGCCTCCGCCTGACCGCTGCGGTCCAGCCCTAAGCGGGCGTAGCCGTCGTAGTCTTCCCGCTGGTCGTCACCGCTCACGGCTCCGCCCTTTCTGCGACTGTCCTGTGCGACGCGACGTGTGATCGTCCGTCATATGCCGTGCGGTCGTGCTTCCTTGCGAGTACCGCGGAGGCCGATCCTACGGTTGCCCCGAGGGGAGACGGCAAGCGGTCAGGTCGGGAGGCGGTCGGGGAGCCGGTCCCAGTCGCCGGGCAGCGGGGGGACGGTCCAGGCGGGGTCGGGGCGCCAGTTCTCCCAGCCGGCGTCGAAGGGCGCGGCCCAGGACTCGATCAGGCGGACCGCCGCCCGTCCGGCGTCCCGCACCCGGACGGCCCGGCCGGCGCTCATCAGGCCGGCGCGCTGCGCCTGCGCGAACTCGTCCTCGTCCTTCCACTCCCAACTGCGGTCCGGGTAGACGGCGATGTCGAGGAAGTGGTCCTCCGAGTCGACGCCGCCCGCCCAGCGCACCAGCGGCTCCTCGAGGTTGACGTACCAGTTCCGGAACCGCCAGCCGTCGTCCCAGAACAGCCAGACGGACCAGGGCTCGCCGGGCCGGGCGAGCTTGAGCACTCCCGGGCCGTGCCAGCGGGTGCGCGAGGTGGTGCGCGGCTTGGTGTAACGGGTGGCGAGCGGCTCCTGGTGCACGGGGGTGCCGTCGGCGAGCAGCGGCTTGACGCAGTCGGTGCCGGGGGCCATCCACACGGCGAGCAGTTCGGCGGTGTCCCGGACCACGGTGACGGGACGGCAGATGTGCACGTCGTCGGTGGCGTTGCCGCGGTAGCGCCAGAGGATGTGGTCCCCCGGGGCCCAGGGGGCGGCGCCCGCCGCCGTCGTGTTCACCGTGTCCGCCGTCATGGGCAGATCTTAGGTGTCCGGGGCAACGGGCGCCGTGACGTGTCCCACCCCTGGGGGTCCGGACGGGTACGCGGGTGCGGGTTCGCTGTGGTTGCTCACGCAGTTCCTCCCCCAGCGCCCCTTACGGGGCGGGGTACCGCCACTACGGGTGCGTCATGCGCAGGACGTCCAGGGCCTCGTCGAGTTGCTCGGACGTGATCAGGCCCCGTTCCACATAGCCGCCCTCCAGGACCGTCTCGCGGATCGTCTTCCGTTCGGCCAGCGCTCTCTTCGCCACCTTCGCCGCCTCCTCGTACCCGAGGTAACGGTTCAGCGGGGTCACCACCGACGGCGAGGACTCCGCGTACTCCCGCGCCCGTTCGACGTTGGCGGTGATGCCGTCGACCGTGCGGTCGGCCAGCAGCCGGCAGGCGTTGGCGAGGAGCCGGACGGACTCCAGGAGGTTCTTCGCCATCACCGGCAGCATCACGTTGAGCTCGAAGTTGCCCGCGGCGCCCGCCGTGGCGACGGTCGTGTCGTTGCCGGTCACCTGGGCCGCCACCATCAGCACCGCCTCCGGCACCACCGGGTTGACCTTGCCCGGCATGATCGACGAACCCGGCTGGAGATCCGGCAGGTTGATCTCGGCGAGGCCGGTGCGCGGTCCGGAGGCCATCCAGCGCAGGTCGTTGGCGATTTTGGTGAGGCCGACGGCGATGGTGCGCAGCTGGCCGCTGGTCTCCACCAGTCCGTCGCGCGCGCCCTGCGCCTCGAAGTGGTTGCGGGCCTCGGTCAGCGGCAGCCCGGTCGCGCGGGCGACCTCGGCGATGACGGCGGCGGAGAAACCGGGCGGCGTGTTGATGCCGGTGCCCACGGCCGTGCCGCCCAGCGGGAGTTCGGCCAGGCGCGGCAGCGAGGCGCGCAGCCGCTCGGCGCCGTAGCGGATCTGTGCCGCGTAGCCGCCGAACTCCTGGCCGAGGGTCACCGGGGTCGCGTCCATCAGATGCGTCCGGCCGGACTTCACGACGTCCGCGAACTCCCCCGCCTTGCGCTCCAGCGCCGTCTCCAGGTGCACCAGCGCCGGGATCAGGTCGCCGGTCACGGCGGCCGTGGCCGCGATGTGGATGGAGGACGGGAAGACGTCGTTGGACGACTGGCTGGCGTTGACATGGTCGTTGGGGTGGACGTCGCGGCCGAGGCGCTCGCTCGCGAGGGTGGCGATGACCTCGTTGGCGTTCATGTTGGACGAGGTCCCGGAGCCGGTCTGGAAGACGTCCACGGGGAAGTGCTCGTCCCAGCGCCCCTCGGCGACCTCGTCCGCCGCCGCCTCCACGGCGGCGGCGATGTCCGCATCGAGCACGCCCAGCTCGGCGTTGACCCTGGCCGCCGCGGCCTTGACACGGGCCAGTGCGGCGATGTGCGCGCGCTCCAGGCGCTGGCCGCTGACGGGGAAGTTCTCCACGGCCCGCTGCGTCTGGGCCCGCCACTTGGCATGGGCGGGGACACGGACCTCGCCCATGGAGTCGTGCTCGGTGCGGTACTGCTGCGCGGTGGCGTTCTCGCTGTCGTTCATGGTCGTCGACCTCCTGACCAACAGAGCATCCGCCCCGTCAATCCTGTTCCCGGTGTTCCCAAATCCACAACTGACGAGTAAATACCGCGGGTAACAGAAAACACCGGGGAGGCTTCATGACACGCAGACCCACCCTGCGCTGTGCCCTCGCTTCGGTCACGGCCCTCGCCGCCGCCCTCGGCGGCCTGGCCGTCACCGCCCCCGCCGCCCACGCGGCCGCCCGCACAGGGGTCACCGCGCTCAGCCCCGAGCTGGAGAAGATCCGCGCGGCGGAGTCGGCCGAGCTGTACGGGGACGCCGCCGAGCGGCCGCTCGACCAGCGCAAGACCTCGCTGGTCTCGCTGGGCGACAGCGAGATATCCGGCGAGGGCGTCGGCGTCTACGAACCGGGCACCAACGGCCCCGTCAACTGGTGCCACCGCTCGCCCGACGCCGCCATCCACCGCACCGGGATCCCGGCCGACGTCACATACAACGTCGCCTGCTCCGGCGCCACCACCGCCAACATCCGTATCGGCGGCACCAAGCAGTACGCGGACGAGCTCGTCCAGAGCGACAACCTGGCCGTCAAGGCCCGCACCACACGCGTGAAGATGGTGCTGCTCGTCGCCGGCGCCAACGACGACCTGCAGTTCGGTCCCGTCATGACCGACTGCGTCGAGCGCTACCTGTTCCTGCAAGGTCCCTGTCAGCCCAAGTACGCGCCCGGCTGGCAGGCCCGCGTCGACGGGCTCGTCCCCAAGGTCGAGCAGACGGTGCGCGACCTGCGCAAGGTGATGACGGACGCGGGGTACGCGGACGGCGACTACAAGCTGGTGGTGATGGGCTATCCGAGCCCCATCGGCCCCGACGTCGAGGACAACCCCGACTTCCCCGGGAAGCTGGCCGGCGGCTGCGTCGGCTACACCTCCGACGCGGGCTGGGGGCGCAACGAGGCCGTGCCGGCCTTCGAGCGCGGCATGCGCAGGGCCGCCCGGGACACGGGCGCCGTCTACCTCGACAACTCGCGCCTCTTCCACGGGCACGAGGTGTGCATGCAGGACACCTGGGCCCGCGGCCTGTGGATCGACCTGACGAACCCGATCCCGCCGGACGCCAACTCCGTGCGGCAGTCCTTCCACCCCAACGAGCGCGGGCACGGCGCCTTCGCGTCCTGCCTGACGCAGCTGTACAACTCGGGCTACCAGGAGGCGGGTTGCGCCGACCCGGCGAGCACGGGCAAGCCGGTGCTGCACCAGGGCGCCTGGGACGACGCGTTCCGCCCGCTGAAGAACGCGGCCACGGGCACGTGCGCCGACGCGTACGGCGCGGCAACGGCCAACGGCACCGAGGTGGGCGGCTGGCCGTGCTCGGGTGCGCGGAACCAGGAGTGGTGGTACGACGGGTCGTTGCACTCGGCCCTGTCGCACGCCCGGTGCGTGGACGTGCCCGGGGGCGCGTACGCGGCCGGGGCCGCCGTGGAACTGTGGCAGTGCCACGGCGGGGCCAACCAGCGCTTCACGCACGACGGTTCGACGTTCCGGCCTGCGGCGGCACAGGGGCTGTGCCTGACCCTGGCGGGGGCCAAGGAGCCGGTGCGGCTCCAGAAGTGCGACGGCTCTTCGAGCCAGAGCTTCATGTAACTACTACGGGTTGTGGGCAGGCGTTCCGCAGGGCGGAACGGGTGGGCACAACCCGGCCCGCACCCGGCGACGTACCCTGGCCGTAGCTGGCCTGGGCCGTCGGCCCGGTGCGGGCCGTCACTGGTTGCTCGCGCAGTTCCCCGCGCCCCTTACGGGGCGCTCCGCACCGGAATGCTGGTGAACGTCGGCGCCGGCGCCGGATCGGTGAAGAAGTCGTTCCCCTTGTCGTCGACGACGACGAACGCCGGGAAGTCCTCCACCTCGATCTTCCAGACCGCCTCCATGCCGAGCTCCGCGTACTCCACGACCTCGACCTTCTTGATGCAGTCCTGCGCCAGCCGGGCCGCCGGCCCGCCGATCGAGCCGAGGTAGAAGCCGCCGTGCGCGGCACACGCCTCGGTGACCTGCTTGCTCCGGTTGCCCTTCGCCAGCATCACCTTGGAGCCGCCCGCCGCCTGGAACTGCTCGACGTAGGAGTCCATGCGGCCGGCCGTGGTCGGGCCGAACGACCCGGACGCGTAACCCTCCGGCGTCTTCGCCGGACCCGCGTAGTACACCGGGTGGTCCTTGAGGTACTGCGGCATCTCCTCGCCCGCGTCCAGCCGCTCCTTGATCTTCGCGTGCGCGATGTCACGGGCGACGACCAGCGGACCGGTGAGCGAAAGCCGGGTCTTCACCGGGTACTTGGTGAGTTCGGCGAGGATCTCGTCCATGGGGCGGTTGAGGTCGATGCGGACGACGTCCTCGTCGCCGAGGTGCTCGTCCGTCGTGTCCGGCAGGAAGCGCGCCGGGTCCGTCTCCAGCTGCTCCAGGAAGACGCCCTCGGCGGTGATCTTCGCGACGGCCTGGCGGTCGGCCGAGCACGACACCGCGATGGCCACCGGGCAGGACGCGCCGTGCCGCGGCAGGCGCACCACGCGCACGTCGTGGCAGAAGTACTTGCCGCCGAACTGGGCGCCGATGCCGATCTTCTGGGTGAGCTCGAAGACCTTCTCCTCCAGCTCCTTGTCACGGAAGCCGTGGCCGAGCGGGGAGCCCTCCTCCGGCAGCTCGTCCAGGTAGTGCGCGGAGGCGTACTTGGCGGTCTTGAGCGCGTACTCGGCGCTCGTGCCGCCGACGACGATCGCCAGGTGGTACGGCGGGCAGGCGGCCGTGCCCAGCGAACGGATCTTCTCCTCCAGGAACTTCATCATGGAGGCCTCGTTGAGGACCGCCTTCGTCTCCTGGTAGAGGAAGGACTTGTTGGCCGAGCCGCCGCCCTTGGCCATGAACAGGAACTTGTAGGCGCCGCCGTCGGTCGCGTAGAGCTCGATCTGCGCGGGGAGGTTGGAGCCGGTGTTCTTCTCGTCCCACATGGTCAGCGGGGCCATCTGCGAGTAGCGCAGGTTGAGCTTGGTGTAGGCGTCGAAGATGCCGCGCGAGAGCGCCTCTTCGTCGCCGCCCTCGGTGAGGACGTTCTGGCCGCGCTTGCCCATGACGATGGCGGTGCCGGTGTCCTGGCACATGGGCAGCACGCCGGCCGCGGCGATGTTGGCGTTCTTCAGCAGGTCGAGGGCGACGAACTTGTCGTTGGCCGAGGCCTCGGGGTCGTCGACGATCTTCCGCAGCTGGGCGAGGTGCGCGGGCCGCAGGTAGTGCTGGATGTCGTGGATGGCCTCTTCGGCGAGCTTGCGCAGCGCCTCCGGCTCGACCTTGAGGAAGGTGCGCCCGTCGGCCTCGAAGGTGGACACGCCCTCGGCGGTGACGAGGCGGTACGGCGTGTCGTCCTCGCCCAGGGGCAGAAGATCGGTATAGGCAAACTCGGGCCGAGACATCGCGGCGATTCCCTCACTCTGCGGATGATGGTGCTGGCTTCCTCGACAGCCCCTCCAGCGTAGGACGCCGCGGCTCCGGGAGGTTTGTGAGGTAAGGCTCACTCCGTCCCCGCGCCACCGTCCTCTATCGCGATCTATCGCGTTTGGGTACCCTGCTGTCGTGGACGAGTCATCTCTCGAAAAGCGGCCCCAGGACCGACCCCAGGAGCGGCTTCAGGCCCCGACGGCGCCCGCGATGCGCGCCTCCGACGCCGACCGTGACCGCGTCGCCGACATCCTGCGCGAGGCGCTGGCCGAGGGGCGGCTCACCGCCGAGGAGCACGGCGAGCGGATCGCCGCGGTCTACCAGGCCCGCACCGTCGGCGAGCTGGAGCCGCTGGTGCACGATCTGCCCGCCGGGGGGCGCCCCCATGGGCCGGTCGCCGCCGCGCGCCCGTACGACGCCTCCGTGCGCCCCGTCCCCGCGCCCGCCGAGAATCTGGTCGCCGTCTTCGGCGCCGCCGAGCGCAAGGGCCGTTGGCGGGTGCCCGCGCGCACGAACGCCTTCGCGATGTTCGGCGGCGTGGAGATCGATCTGACCGAGGCGGTCTTCGAGCAGCGGGAGATCGTGATCAACGCCTCCGCGGTGTTCGGCGGGGTGGAGATCAAGGTTCCGGAAAATGTTTCCGTGCGTTCTACGGGGACGGGCATCTTCGGCGGCTTCGACGTCCGCACCCACGAGGCGCCGGACCCGGACGCCCCCGTTGTCGTGATCACGGGTTTTGCGGTCTTCGGCGGGGTCGAGGCCAAGGCTCGTCGGGGCAAGCGGCTCAAGAACCTCAGGCCGGGGCAATAGCCGCGGAAACGGGCGTCCGGCGGCGTTCCGGTCATGGCAACGGTGTGAATAAGAGCGCGCACAGCGGGTAAAGCTTGGTGCATCGTCTCTCGTACGGCTGCGGGTGCGAATGGCCGTGCAGGGTGAGACGGCAAGGGTGACTCAACCGGCCGAGCTAAGCCGTCGTCAGGAGTAGACCGTGCTGCTACCGCATCAGCCCCTGCAGGAAGCCGCCGTACCGTCCCAGCGGATTTCCGCTCGGGAACAGGCGGGCCCCTGGCATTCGGAGGCGGTGTGCCGCCGGGATGAAGCCGGGCTCTTCTTCGCGCCGTCGAAGGAACCCACCGCTGCGCGGCTGTCCCGGGAGGAGGCCGCCAAGCGGGTCTGCGCCCGCTGCCCCGTGATGGTCGAATGCCGGGAGCACGCCCTGTTGCAGCCGGAGCCCTACGGGGTGTGGGGCGGGCTGACGGCCGCCGAGCGCCGGGTCGTGCTGGCCCGCCGCCGGCGCCGCGAGGCCGAGCTCCAGCGCTCGACGCGGGTCGCTGCCGCAGGCTGAGCGCCGTCGGTACGGTTCCTGTCGGGCCGGGCCCCGCCGAACTTGCGGCGGGGCCCGGCCCGTTGTGGCGTCGAGCGCTCGTGCGTCGGCTGCGGGCTCGTCGTGGCTGGTCGCGCCCACGCGGCGGAGCCGCATATGTGACTGCCCCGCGCCCCTGTCGGGGCGCGGTCAGCTGGGGCGCTCGAAGTCGATCGAGCTGTAGGCGCGCAGCTTCGACAGCCGGTGCTCGGACTCGATCAGCCGGATCGTGCCGGACTTGGAGCGCATCACCAGCGACTGCGTGGTCGCGGTCTCCGCGCGGTAGCGCACCCCGCGCAGCAGCTCGCCGTCGGTGATGCCGGTCGCGACGAAGAACACGTTCTCCCCGCTGACCAGGTCCTCGGTGTGCAGGACGCGGTCCAGGTCGTGCCCGGCGTCCAGCGCGCGCTGCCGCTCCTCCTCGTCCTTCGGCCACAGCTTGGCCTGGATCGTGCCGCCGAGGCACTTCATCGCGCAGGCCGCGATGATGCCCTCGGGGGTGCCGCCGACGCCCAGCAGCAGGTCCACGCCCGTGCCCTCGCGCGCGGCCATGATCGCGCCGGCCACGTCGCCGTCGGAGATGAACTTGATGCGGGCGCCCGCCTCGCGGATCTCCTTGACGATGCCCTCGTGCCGGGGGCGGTCCAGGACGACCACGGTGACGTCCTCGGGGGAGGAGCGCTTCGCTTTTGCGATGCGGCGAATGTTGACGGCGACGGGGGCGTCGATGTCGACGAAGTCGGCCGCCTCGGGGCCGGTGACGAGCTTGTCCATGTAGAAGACCGCCGACGGGTCGAACATGCTGCCCCGCTCGGCGACGGCCATCACGGAGACCGCGTTGGCCATGCCCTTGGCGGTGAGCGTCGTGCCGTCCACCGGGTCCACGGCGACATCGCACTCCGGGCCCGTCCCGTCGCCCACGCGCTCGCCGTTGTAGAGCATCGGGGCGTTGTCCTTCTCGCCCTCGCCGATGACGACGACGCCGTTCATCGAGACGGTGTGGATCAGCGCACGCATGGCCCGCACGGCCGCTCCGTCGGCACCGTTCTTGTCGCCGCGGCCGACCCAGCGGCCCGAGGCCATGGCTCCGGCCTCGGTGACCCGGACGAGCTCCAGCGCAAGGTTCCTGTCGGGTGCCTCGGGGCTGACCTCGAGCTGGGACGGCAAGTGATGATCGGTCATCGGGCGGACCTTTCTGTACGGCGGCGGCCGTGGGTGAGGGTGCTCATGACTTTATCGGTTGATTGCGAGAATGAGCAGGGCACCCTACGCATGAGCAGCGTCAAGGCCGTTTCGCGGCATGCCGGGCGACCTGCGTAAAGATCGACCGGGCCATGGGGGACGATGGTGACGTGGCAGGCAGAGACGGCAAGAAGCAGAAGATCCGCAACATGGTGCTGTCCATGGCGGTCGTGATACCGGTGGCGTGGGTCAGCTACCTCTTCATCCCGCACGACGCAGGCAAGGACCCCGTCCGGCCGATCGGCTACCAGGTGGAGCTGGACGCGGCCCGCCGCGCCGCGCCGTACGCGGTGGCCGCGCCCCAGGGGCTCGGCAAGGACTGGCGGGCGACGTCGGTCCGCTACGAGCCGCAGACCAAGATGGGCTCCGTCTGGCACCTGGGCTTCCTCGACCCGCAGACGCAGTACGTGGGGATCGAGCAGAGCAACGGTTCGCCTGCCGTCTTCGTCGACGATGCCACCCAGCAGGCCGAGAAGACGGACAAGACCGTCCAGGCGGGCGGCCTCACCTGGCAGCGCTACGAGGGCTCGAAGTACAACGCCCTGGTGCACGAGGGGAGCGGGGTGACGACGGTGGTCACCGGCACCGCGACGTTCGAGCGGCTGACGGAGATGGCCGCCGCGCTCAAGGCGGAGAAGGCGAAGAGCCCGGAGGGCACGCCGTCCGGGGCCCCCTCGGCGACGCCGGCGGGTTGAGACACACAGAGGGCCGGGCGCCGCAACGGCGCCCGGCCCTCTGTCGTGCTGTCCGCGGCTCAGACGGTCGTGACGGCCTGGCCGTAGTCCAGGCGCGGGCCGCGCGGGCGGTAGGCGTCCGCGGCCGGGCGGCCGATGTTGACGATCATCAGCGGCGTGTGGTCGTCGTCCAGGAACTCCTTCTGCACGGCCGCGGCGTCGTAGCCGGTCATCGGGCCGGCGGCCAGGCCGGCGGCGCGCAGGCCGAGGATGAAGTACCCCGCCTGCAGGGCGCCGTTGAGCGTGGCGGAGGACTCGCGGGCTGCGCGCTCGGCGAAGAAGAGGTCCTTGGCCTGCGGGAAGGCCGGGAAGAGGGCCGGCAGCTCCTCGTGGAACTCGTTGTCCGCGGCGAGGATCGCGACCAGCGGGGCGGCGCCGGTCTTGGCCCGGTTGCCCTCGGCCATGAGGGGCACCAGACGCTCGCGGGCCTCCGCGGAGCGGACCAGGACCACGCGCAGCGGGGACTGGTTGAAGGCGGTCGGAGCGAGCTTGATCAGGTCGTAGACGGCCTGCATCTGCTCGTCGGTGACGGGCTCCTCGGTGAACGCGTTGGCCGTGTGGGCCGCGCGGAAGAGAAGGTCCTGGGCTGCCTTGTCGAGGGCGAGGGTCATGTGGGGGCACCACCTGTCGCGTGGGGTTTTCAAGCTGGCGACAGCCACTCTAGGCGCAAAGTGTATTAACTTTCAACTAAATGTGGAGGGGGTCACCCCGACCCGCGCCGCCCCCGGCCGTCAGTCCTCGCCGGCCGCCGCCTCTTCCTCGTGTTCCTCCCGGGCCAGCGCCGCGTCCAGCCGCGCCCGGGCACCCTCCAGCCAGCGGCGGCACACCTTCGCCAGCTCCTCGCCGCGCTCCCACAGCGCGAGCGACTCCTCCAGCGTCGTACCGCCCGCCTCCAGGCGGCGCACCACCTCGATCAGCTCGTCCCGCGCCTGCTCGTAGCCCAGCGCCGCCTCTGCCTCTGCCTTCGCCTCCGTCGCCATGCGCAACAGCCTAGGCCGGGCCGCCGACAACGGCCCGCACCGTGAACCCGCCCTCCGCGACCCGGGCCCGCAGTTCCTCGTCCGCCGCGACCTCGTCCGCCGCGCGCACCACGGACCCGTCGGCGTGCTGCAGCACCGCATAGCCGCGGCGGAGCGTCGCGGCGGGGGAGAGGGAGACCACCCGGGCCAGGGTGTGCGACAGCTCCGAGTCCGCCCGGTCCAGCAGATGGCCCAGGGTGCGGCGGGCACGGTCCTCGAGCGCGGCGATCTGCTCCTCGCGCTCGTCCACCATCCGCTGCGGGCGCTCCATGCACGGGCGCGCCCGGGCCGCCGCCAGGCCCCGCTCCTCGCGGTCCAGCAGCGCCGTCACACAGCGCAGCGCGCGGTCGCGCAGATGCTGTACGCGCGCGAGTTCCTCGCCCACGTCCGGCACGACCCGCTTCGCCGCGTCCGTCGGCGTCGAGGCGCGCAGGTCGGCCACCAGGTCGAGCAGCGGGGTGTCCGGCTCGTGCCCGATCGCCGACACCACGGGCGTGCGGCACGCGGACACCGTGCGGATCAACTGCTCGTCGGAGAACGGCAGCAGGTCCTCCACGCTGCCGCCGCCGCGGGCCACGATGATCACGTCCACCTCGGGCAGCGCGTCCAGCTCCTGCACCGCCTCGATCACGCGCGGCACCGCGTGCACGCCCTGCACCGGGACGTTGCGCACCTCGAAGCGCACGGCGGGCCAGCGGTGCCGCGCGTTCTCCAGCACGTCGCGCTCGGCGGCGGAGGCGCGGCCGCAGACCAGCCCGATCAGCTGCGGCAGGAACGGCAGCGCCTGCTTGCGCTCCGCCGCGAACAGCCCTTCCGCGGCAAGGGACTTCTTCAGCTGCTCCAGCCGCGCCAGCAGCTCCCCGACGCCCACGGGCCTGATCTCGGCCGCCCGCAGCGACAGTTGGCCGCGCGGGGCGTACCACTCGGGCTTGGCGTGCACCACGACGCGGGCGCCCTCGGTGACGATGTCGGCGACGCGGTCGAAGACGGCGCGGTAACAGGTGACCGAGAGGGAGACATCGCGCGAGGGGTCGCGCAGCGTCAGGAACACGACGCCGGCACCGGGACGCCGGGACAGCTGGGTGATCTGACCCTCCACCCAGACGGCACCGAGCCGGTCGACCCACCCGCCGATGAGCCGGCTCACCTCACCGACGGGCAGCGGCGCTTCGGGGGACGTGGTTGCAGCCATGCGCTCGAGCCTAGCGGCGGGGTGTGACTGGGCGGGGTTGCGGTGGGGACGGCACCGCCGGGCCACGCCGTCATGGTTGCCCGCCGTTGCGGCGGGGGTGAAGAGGCGAAGCCTCTCCACCCCGGGCAAGGGTCCCCCACGCTCACCCCGGTGCCGACCGCCGGAACATCTCGGCGCCCAGCACGCCCAACCCCGCGGCCAGCCAAAGACCGCCCACCACCTGGGCGGTCACCGCAGCCCGCGCGATCACCACGATCACCACCGCCAGCCCCAGCAGCGGCACCACCACATGCCGCGCCGAACGCGACCGCTTCCGTACCGCGAACCACCCCAGCACCGACAGGTGCAGCAGCCCGAACGCCACCAGTGCCCCGACGTCCACCACGGACACCAGCCGGTCCAGCCCGTCGTCCCGCCGTGCCGCCCACACCGCGGCGCACAGCGTCACCGCCGCCGCCCCCAGCACGGCCGGCCGCGGCACCCCGGACCCCCGGTCCACCTTCGCCAGAAGGACCGGCAGGCGCCGGTCCCGCGCCATGGCGAACAGCAGCCGCGCGGCCGCCGCCTGTCCGGCCAGCGCGGCGAACGCCGCACCGACCGCCTTGCTGAAGGCCACCAGATCGTGCAGCCACGGGCCCGTCGCCGCTTCGACGGTGTCGTAGAACGCCGCCCCCTGACCGGCCGGCTTCGCCGCCAGCTCCTCCGGCGTCATCGGCGCGAGCAACGCGGCCAGGTACGTCTGCAGGACGAACAGCACCCCCGCCACCGCCAGGCACGTCAGCACCGCCCGCGCGACCTTCTCGCTCCCCCCGGCCGACTCCTCCGCGAACGCGGCGATCGCGTCGAAGCCCAGATACGACAGCACCGCCACCGACACGGCGGCCAGCACCGCGTCCCAGGAGAACCCGCCCACGCCGCCGAACGGGGACAGCCAGTCGCGCCGGGGCCCGTGCTCCACGAGCGCCATGCACGCCGCGGCCACGAAGACCAGCAGCACCGCGATCTCCATGGCCAGCACCAGGAAGCCGACCCGGGCGGCGGCCCGTACGCCCCACAGGTTCAGCGCGGTCGTCACGACCACCGCGACCGCCGTCCACACCCACTGCGGGACGGAGGGGACGAGCGCGTGCAGCGCGATCCCCGAGAACAGGTAGGCCACCGCCGGGATCAGCAGATAGTCCAGCAACGCCATCCATCCGGCGACGAACCCCGCGCCCTCGCCGAGCCCCACGCGCGCGTACGCGTAGACAGACCCCGCCTGCGGGGCGACCCGCACCATCTGCGCGTAGGAGAAGGCCGTGAACCCCATCGCGACCGTCGCCACGACGTAGACCAGCGCGACCGCCCCGTGCGACTTCGCGTCGAGCGTGCCGAAGATGCCGACGGGCGCCATGGGGGCGATGAACAGCAGCCCGTAGACGACGAGGTCCCGGAAGCCGAGCGCACGGCGCAGCCCGTCGCCGGAGGTGCCGGAATCTGGCGATGCGGACGATGCGGACATGCGGTCATCGTCCCCCAGCCGCGCCCCGCGCGCTGTCGGTGCCGCCCCGTACGATGGACGCCATGACCACTCCCACTGCCCGCAAGGTCCTGCTCGCCGCCCCTCGTGGCTACTGCGCGGGCGTGGACCGTGCCGTGATCGCCGTCGAGAAGGCGCTGGAGCAGTACGGCGCGCCCGTCTACGTGCGCCACGAGATCGTTCACAACAAGTACGTCGTGAAGACGCTGGAGAAGAAGGGCGCGATCTTCGTCGAGGAGACGGCGGAGGTGCCCGAGGGCAACATCGTCATCTTCTCGGCGCACGGTGTCGCCCCCGTGGTCCACGAGGAGGCCGCGCGCGGCAGGCTGGCGACGATCGACGCCACGTGCCCGCTGGTCACCAAGGTCCACAAGGAGGCCGTCCGGTTCGCCAAGGAGGACTACGACATCCTCCTCATCGGTCACGAGGGCCACGAGGAGGTCATCGGCACCTCCGGCGAGGCGCCCGACCACATCACCCTGGTCGACGGCCCGGAGGACGTGGCGAACGTCGAGGTCCGCGACCCGGACAAGGTCGTCTGGCTGTCCCAGACCACGCTGTCCGTCGACGAGACGATGGAGACGGTCGACGCCCTCAAGGGCCGCTTCCCCAACCTCCTCTCCCCGCCCAGCGACGACATCTGCTACGCCACGCAGAACCGTCAGACCGCGGTCAAGCAGATGGGCGCCGACGCCGACCTGGTGATCGTCGTCGGCTCGAAGAACTCCTCCAACTCCGTCCGCCTCGTCGAGGTCGCCCTCGGCGCCGGCGCGCGCGACGCGCACCTGGTCGACTACGCCGAGGAGATCGACGAGGCCTGGCTGGAGGGCGTGAGCACGGTCGGCGTGACCTCGGGCGCCTCGGTGCCGGAGATCCTCGTCCAGGGCGTCCTGGAGTGGCTCGCCCGGCGCGGCTTCGAGGACGTCGAGGTGATCACCGCGGCCGAGGAGTCCATCACGTTCTCCCTCCCCAAGGAGCTCCGTCGCGACCTGCGCGCGGAAGCCGAGCAAAAGGTGCAGCCGTCCGAGGGGTGACGGCGGTCCCCGGCCCGTAGCGTGGTCGGCATGAACGTATTCGGCGTGGACATCGGCGGATCGGGCATCAAGGGCGCGCCGGTCGATCTGGCGCGCGGCGAGCCGGCGGCGGAGCGCTTCAAGGTGCTCACGCCGCACCCGGCCACCCCGGAGGCGGTCGCGGACGGAGTCGCCGAGGTGCTGCGGCACTTCGGCGGGGCCACGGGCCCCGTCGGCGCGACCTTCCCGGGCGTCGTCGTCGACGGCACGACCCGGACGGCGGCCAACGTGGACAAGCGCTGGATCGGCACGGACGCGGCCGGCCTGCTCGGCGAGCGGCTCGGCGCCCCGGTCACCGTGCTCAACGACGCGGACGCGGCCGGCCTGGCCGAGATGTCCTTCGGCGCCGGACGCGGCCGCAAGGGCACCGTCGTCGTGCTCACCTTCGGCACCGGCATCGGCAGCGCCGTCTTCACCGGCGGCCGGCTGGTC
Source organism: Streptomyces morookaense (assembly GCF_013030945.1). Taxonomy (GTDB): domain Bacteria; phylum Actinomycetota; class Actinomycetes; order Streptomycetales; family Streptomycetaceae; genus Streptomyces; species Streptomyces morookaensis. The sequence goes on from NZ_JABBXF010000019.1 coordinate 15,505, forward strand.
CCCAACACCGAGCTGGGCCACCTGGAGCTCAAGGGCCACGACGCGGAGACCCGCGCCTCCTCCCGTGCCAAGGAGGACGGCGGCCTGACCTGGGCCCGCTGGGCCCGCCGGGTGCAGAAGTACCTCGCCCACGTGGAGATGCTCTTCTCGCCCGAGCTCTTCGTCATCGGCGGCGGTGTCAGCCGCAAGGCCGACAGGTTCCTGCCGCTGATCGACGGGATCAGCGCCGAGATCGTTCCTGCTGCCCTGGAGAACAACGCGGGGATCGTGGGGGCCGCGATGGCCGCTTCCGCTGCTGGAGCCGTTCCCGCCGCCGCAGCCTGATCAGTGCGACCCGCCGGTACAGCCCGATGAGCGCGGCGAGCAGGGTGCCCGCGTAGAGCCAGCCGGCCTGCAGCGACAGCACGGTGACCAGGCCCATGATCCGGGCGCCGAGGCCGCCGCCGCTGCTGTTGCTGATCGGCAGTGCGCCGACCGCGAAGGCGATCGGCGCGCTCACCGGCGCCGTCAGCACCTCGGCCGGGCGCACCCACAGGGCGCAGCCCGTGCAGGCCAGCAGGAAGCACACGCCGTAGACGGCGGGCGAGCCGTCCAGCGCCATGGCGTCGAGCTTGCCGGCGGCCAGCATCACCAGCGCGGCGAGCAGCCCGCTGCCGAGGCCCGTCAGGCGGGCCGGGGGCAGCTGCTCCAGGCGGCGCGGCCGTAGCGGGCGGGTGCGGCCCGGCAGCCGCCGGGCCCGGAAGACCGAGCTGCTCTCGCCCGCCCCCACGGGGACGGCGGGCCGCGGCACCGGTGTGTCGCGGCGGACCTTGCGCTGGGGGGTACGCGTGCTGGGTTGCTCCACGCGACCAAAGTAGGTCGGCGGACCGCGGGAACCCGGGATGGGACACGCCTTTTGACCCCCCTTGGCCGTGCGTTCGGCCGATCACCCGGACGGGGCCGGTGCGTGACACGGACCCGTAGACTGGGGGACCGGCCCGTCCGGGCCGCGGACCCTTTACACCATTCCCGTACCGGCGCCCCGCCACGGGAATCTCGCTACGGGAAGTTACGGGAAGTCGTCACGTGTCGCTCACGATCGGAATCGTCGGTCTGCCCAATGTCGGCAAGTCGACCCTGTTCAACGCCCTGACCAAGAACGACGTGCTGGCGGCCAACTACCCGTTCGCCACCATCGAGCCCAACGTCGGCGTCGTCGGCGTCCCGGACGCCCGGCTCACCAAGCTGGCGGAGATCTTCGGCTCGCAGAAGATCCTCCCCGCCACGGTCGACTTCGTCGACATCGCCGGCATCGTCCGCGGCGCCTCCGAGGGCGAGGGCCTGGGCAACAAGTTCCTGGCCAACATCCGTGAGTCCGACGCGATCTGCCAGGTCATCCGCGCCTTCAAGGACGAGAACGTCGTCCACGTCGACGGCAAGGTCTCTCCCAAGGACGACATCGAGACCATCAACACCGAGCTGATCCTCGCCGACCTGCAGACCATCGAGAAGGTCCTGCCGCGTCTGGTGAAGGAGTCGCGGATCAAGAAGGACGTGGCCGCGAAGGTCAAGGCCGTCGAGGAGGCCAAGGCGATCCTGGAGGAGGGGACCACCCTGTTCTCCGCCGGCATCGTCCAGGGCACCGAGAAGGCCGAGGTCCTGCACGACCTGCACCTGCTGACGGTCAAGCCCTTCCTGTACGTCTTCAACGTCGACGAGGACGAGCTGGCCGACGACGCCTTCAAGGACGAGCAGCGGGCCCTGGTGGCCCCCGCCGAGGCCATCTTCCTCAACGCCAAGCTGGAGGCCGACCTGGCCGAGCTGGACGACGAGGAGAGCCTCGAACTGCTCCAGTCCGTGGGCCAGGAGGAGCCCGGCCTGGCCACTCTGGCCCGCGTCGGCTTCGAGACCCTGGGCCTGCAGACCTACCTGACGGCCGGCCCCAAGGAATCCCGCGCCTGGACGATCAAGAAGGGCGCCACGGCCCCCGAGGCGGCCGGTGTCATCCACACCGACTTCCAGAAGGGCTTCATCAAGGCCGAGGTCATCTCCTTCGCCGACCTGGTCGAAACCGGCTCCGTCACCGAGGCCCGCGCGGCCGGCAAGGCGCGCATGGAGGGCAAGGAGTACGTGATGGCGGACGGGGACGTGGTGGAGTTCCGTTTCAACGTCTGACGGCCGCACAACGCCGCCAAGGGCCGGACCTTCGGGTCCGGCCCTTTCGCGTTCCCGGCCCCCTGACTCCCCGTAACCACGCCCCACTCGCATCGATGCAGAAGTGCTCCCGGTGCGTGCTCCCCGCATGTGCCGCCGTTCCTCAACTACGCACCGCCGACCTGCAATTCACCACATCCGGTGATTCATTGGCCTAGAGTTGCGCTCCGCAACCGACGGTTGCCAAGCTGTTGCGCACTGTCAACCCCTTGGGAGTGGACGTGGCATTCGGTGACCAGCCCGCATACCTCCGTGTGGCCGGCGATCTGCGCCAGAAGATCGTGGCAGGCGAGTTGCCGCCGCACACCCGGCTCCCGTCCCAGGCGAGGATCCGGGAGCAGTACGGCGTCTCGGACACGGTGGCCCTGGAGGCCCGCAAGGTCCTGATGGCCGAGGGCCTGGTCGAGGGGCGTTCCGGGTCGGGGACGTATGTGCGCGAGCAGCCCGTGCCGCGGGCCGTGGTGCGCACGGGGTACCGCGCGCTCGGCGACTCGACGCCGTTCCGTCAGGAACAGGCCGACGAGCGGGTCGGCGGCACCTGGGAGTCGCGCAGCGAGCAGGGCATGGCGGACGCGGCCATCGCGCGGCGGCTGCGGATCACTCCGGGGGACCGCGTGATGCGCACGCACTATCTGTTCCGGTCCGCGGGCGAGCCCATGATGCTCTCCACCTCCTGGGAGCCCCTGACGGTCACGGGCCGTACGCCCGTGATGCTGCCCGAGGAGGGGCCGCTGGCGGGGCGCGGAGTGGTCGAGCGGATGGCCGCCATCGACCTGGTCGTGGACAACGTCACCGAGGAGGTGGGCGCCCGGCCGGGGCTCGCGGAGGAGACGCTGGCGCTCGGCGGGGTGCCCGGCCACTGCGTGCTGGTGGTCTCGCGGACGTACTTCGCGGGCGGCTGTCCGGTCGAGACGGCGGACGTGGTGATGCTCGCCGAGCGGTACCGGGTCGCCTACCACCTGCCGGTGAAGTAGGCGTGACGTGCACATGAACTGACTTTGGAGTCAGGTTCCAGGACTCCGGTTACCCCTTGTCATGGTCCGTACCAGCGGGTAGGAACAGCCCCTTCTGTCCTGGTTCGCCCCGGTGTGGAAGTGCCCCTTCCGGTGTTGCAAAACTCACAGACGCCCAGGTCGGAGCCATTTTGCGGAACCAACTCGGCGAAATCGCTCGTACGATGGCGCGGTTTGTGTCCTGCCGTGGGGGAGTAAGAAAGAAAAGGAGATCCGGGGCGTTGAGTACCGAAGCGGGTTCGCACTCCAATTACCGCCGGACGCTCGGTCCGGTGGCCCTGACGGCCGTCGGCCTCGGGTCGATCATCGGTTCCGGCTGGCTCTTCGGCGCCCAGCGCGCCGCGGCCATCGCCGGTCCTGCGGCGATCCTCGCCTGGGTCATCGGAGCGGCCGTCGCACTGACCATTGCGCTCACCTACAGTGAGCTGGGCGCGATGTTCCCGAAGGCCGGCGGCATGGTCCGCTACGGCCAGCTCTCGCACGGCTCGCTCGCCGGCTACCTGGCGGCCTGGGCCAACTGGATCGCGATCGTCTCCGTCATCCCCGGCGAGGCGACCGCCTCCGTGCAGTACATGAGCTCCTGGAAGTGGGACTGGGCCAAGGCCCTCTACGACGGCAAGGAGCTGACCGGCAGCGGTGTCGCGCTGGCCTCCGTGCTGCTGCTCTTCTACTTCTTCCTCAACTGGTTCGCGATCACCCTGTTCGCGAAGACCAACAACGCGATCACGGTCTTCAAGGTCGTCGTCCCCGCGCTCACCGCGGGCGCGCTGATGCTGTCGCACTTCGACACGCACAACATCGAGTCGGCCGGCGGCTTCACGCCGAACGGCTGGAGCTCGGTCTTCACCGCGGTCGCGCTCTCCGGCATCGTCTGGGCGTTCAACGGCTTCCAGTCCCCGCTGAACATGGCCGGCGAGGCCCGCAACCCGGGCAAGTCGCTGCCGAAGGCCGTCATCGGCTCGATCCTCATCGCGCTGGTCATCTACATCGCGCTGCAGGTCGCCTTCCTGATGGCCGTCCCGTCCTCCGACCTGGCCCAGCACGGCTGGTCCGGGCTCGGCAAGATGTACAAGTCGCCGCTGGCCGACCTGGCCATCGCCTGGGGCCTGAACTGGCTCGCCATCGTGCTGTACGCGGACGCCTTCATCTCCCCGTCCGGCACCGGCATGATCTACGCCGCCACCACCTCCCGGATGGTCCAGGGCGTCCAGGAGAACGGCCACCTGCCCGGCATCTTCGGCAAGGTCGACAAGAAGACCGGCGTCCCGCGCCCGGCCCTGCTGCTCAACCTGGGTGTCGCCTTCGTCTTCCTGGCCGTCTTCCGCGGCTGGGGCTCGCTCGCCGAGATCGTCTCGGTCGCGACCGTCATCTCGTACATCACCGGCCCCGTCGCCGTGATGTCGCTGCGCCGCATCGCCCCGGAGATCAAGCGTCCGGTCATGCTGCGCGCGATGCCCGTCATCGCGCCCGTCGCCATGACCTTCGGCTCCCTGGTCCTCTACTGGGCCCGCTGGCCGCTCACCGGCAAGGTCATCCTGATCATGGCCGTCGGCCTGCCGATCTGGGCCTGGTACGAGCTGCGCAAGCCGTGGGCCGAGCTCAAGCCGCACCTGCAGGCCGGCGTCTGGATGGTCGCCTACCTGCTCGTGATGGCCGCGGTCTCCTGGGCCGGCGGCACCGAGTTCGGCGGCAAGGGCTACCTCGCGCCCGGCTGGGACATCGCGGTCGTCGTCGTGATCGCCCTCGCCTTCTACATGTGGGGCGTGCGCAGCGCGTGGCGCAACCCCACCCTTGTGGAGACCGAGCAGGAGATGCTCGCCGCCGAACAGGCCGAGGCGGCCGCCGAGCCGGAGACCGAGAAGGTCAAGTAAGCACGCGTGCGGCCACCCTCGGTGGCCAAATGCGTACCTCTTCGTGAAAACCCGTATCCGCTGCGTAAAGGTCGGGCGTACGCTCGGGCATATGCGGACTGCGGTTTCTTCGGGAGGCGCCGAAGGGCGTGCGCCGGTGCGCGCAGCTTCGGCGGGAGGGCAGGGGCGATGACTGACACCGGACCGGTCCTGCCCTGGCTGGTGATCCGCCAGGACGAGAACGGCAACCGCTACCGCGTCGGGCGCTATGCGACCCGGACGGAGGCCGAGCGCGTTGCCGACCGGCTGGACGCCCACGGCAACCGGCAGCTCTACATCGTGGAGCGGGTGGGCAGGGCGGTTTCCTAGCCCCGCACGGACCATTTCCCCGTGCCCCTTCGGGGGCGCGGGGAAATTTCGTAGGAGCGCCTAGACTTTCCCGCCATGGCTACGGTGCGTGTGGTGGTGGGCGGAGCGGTCTTCGACCGGGGGCGGCTGCTGGCCGCGCGGCGCAGTGCCCCGCCCGAGCTGGCCGGCCGGTGGGAGCTGCCCGGCGGGAAGCTGGAGCCCGGCGAGACGCCCCAGGAGGCGCTCGTGCGGGAGTTGCGCGAGGAACTGGGCATCGAGGCCGAGCCGCTGGAGCGCATCGCCGGGGAGTGGCCGCTGAAGCCCGGATACGTCCTCCAGGTGTGGACGGCCCGGGTGCTGTCGGGCGAGGCCCGCCCGCTCGAGGACCACGACGAACTACGCTGGCTCGCCCCCGGCCGGGTCGACGAGGTCGACTGGCTGGACCAGGACCGCCCCGCGGTGGCCGCCGCCGCACGGCTGCTGGAGAAGCTGCCCCGGTGAAGCGGCGCAGGGTCCCCCCTGCACAGGGTCTCCACTACGCCGAACGTGGCATGCTCCGCGGACAGACGCCGCAGAACACGATAGGCCGCCCCCCATACCGGGTATGTGCTGATTATTATCCCCAAAGCCGGTCATACCGGCGGGGCCGCAGCGGTCTGGGATGTGGTCGGCGTGAGCGACAGCGCAGGGACCCTGGCATCGACGCCCGGATTCGCCGAGTGGACCTTTCCCGCCGAGGCCGGCGCCGTGCGCACGGCACGCACCCTCGTCCGCGACACCCTGCGGGAATGGGGCCTCGACGCGGTCACGGACGTGACGGTCCTGCTGGTCAGCGAGCTGGTCACCAACTCCCTGCGGTACGCCAGCGGCCCCATCGGCGTCCGGATGTACTCGCACGCCGGCCCCACCCTGCTCGTCGAGGTCTCCGACCCCGTGCCCGACCCGCCCCGCGAGCGCCCCGCGGGCGCCGACGACGAGGGCGGCCGCGGACTCCAGCTCGTCGCCCTGGCCTCACGGCGCTGGGGCACCCGGCCCGCGACCACCGGCAAAACGGTGTGGTTCGAGCTGAGCTTGCCGACTTCCTGACACGGGGAGAAGACATAGCGGGTTGAGACCGTGCTGTGATCGTGAAGTCCGTGTTCCGAGGGCCCGCCGTGCTGGATACTCGGGCTTCTGATGCCGGTGCGAGCACATGAGCCGGAGGGGACGGGCACGTGAGCGAAAAGCCAGCGGGTACTGCAGGGGGCGGTCCGGAGGGTACGGGCGCCACGGCGATGTGGCAGAACAGTCCGCCCGGTTCCCTCTACGACCACATCCGTGTGGCGGCGTTCTCGCTGGGCCCCGACGGGCGGATCGAGCAGTGGAGCGAGCGGGCCGCCGAACTGTTCGGCATAACGGCCCGGCAGGCCGTCGGCAGGGATCCGCTGGACGTGCTCGCCCCCGCACCGACCGCGCGCCGCAGGCCGCTGACCGACACCCCGTTCCTGGGCGAGGGCGGCCTCGACGGACGGGCCTGGACCGGCCTCGTGCCCTATCAGCGCGGCGACGACAGCCGGCAGCAGGGCCTGGCCGAGATCTATGTGATGCCCGGCGAGAACCGGCGCGGCGAACGCTCGGCGCTCTGTGTGGCCGTCGACGTCAGGGCGCTGCGCGGAATAGAGACCGACATTGCCGCTTCGGAAGCCGTTTTCGGCCAATCTCCGCTCGGCTTCTTCTTCGTCGGCACGGACCTGACCCTGCTGCGCGTCAACGAGAGTTTCGCCCAGGCTTTCGGCCGCCCCGCCGACTGGCACCGCGGCCGCACCCCGCACGACTTCCTGCCCCGCATCGAGGCCGAGCGGCTGACGGCCGCGCTGCGCCAGGTCCTCGACACCGGAAAGCCGGTGGCGGACCTTCAGCTCGTCGGGCCCGTGCCCGGCCGGCACGAGCGGCGCCGCTGGTCGGTGTCGCTGTACCGGCTGCACAGCGGCAGCGGGCGGCCGATCGGGGTGGCCGCGATCGCCACCGACGTCACCGGGCGGCGCCGGGCCGAGCGCGAGGCCGCGGGGGTGCGCCGCAACCTCGCGCTGCTCAACGAGGCGGGCGCGCGCATCGGCAACTCGCTCGACCTGGAGACCACCGCCCGCGAGCTGCTGGACGTCGCCGTCCCGCAGTTCTGCGACCTCGCCTCCGTCGACCTCTACCAGGGCCTGCTCGTCGGCGACGAGGCGCCGCCCGGACTCGCCGACGGCAGCGGGGAGTTGCGGCGCGTCGCCTACTCCAGCGCGGTCTCCGGGGTGCCGGTCGACGCGGACCACAAGTCCGTCCAGGTCGGCGAGGTGCACCGGTACCCGTTCCACTCGCCCTGCGCCCAGGCGCTGCGCACCGCCCATGTGCAGAACGTCCCCTGCCGCGAGGGCGACGAGGGCGGCGGCCCGGAGCTGGGCGCCGTCGTGCAGTCCACGCTGGCCGTGCCGATGGTCGCCCGGGACACCGTGGTGGGGCTGGCCCAGTTCTCCCGCACGAAGGGCAGCGAGCCGTTCGGCGAGCGCGACACCGCGCTCGCCGTCGAGCTGGCGGCCCGCGCGGCCGTCTGCATCGACAACGCCCGGCTCTACCGGCGCGAGCACGAGCGGGCGCTGATCCTCCAGCGCAGCCTGCTGCCCCCGGGCGACCCCGAGGCCGCGGGCCTCGACATCGCCTGCCGCTACCTGCCCGGCAACGCGGCCACGGAGATCGGCGGTGATTGGTTCGACGTCATCGAACTGCCCGGGCACCGCACCGCCCTGGTCGTCGGCGACGTCATGGGACGCGGTCTGCGGGCGGCCGTCGCCATGGGCGAACTGCGCACCGCCGTCCGCACGTTGGCCATGCTCGACCTGGAGCCCGCCGAGGTGCTCTCCGCGCTCGACGAGATCGCCCACGGCCTCGGCCGGCCCGGCGGCAAGCAGTCCGCCCCGCGCGGGGTGCGCGGCAGCATCCGGCCCTCCGACCTCTCCGAGGTCTACCTGGCCACCTGCGTCTACGCCGTCTACGACCCGGTCACCCGGCGCTGCACGGTGGCCAACGCCGGGCATCTGCCGCCCGTCCTGGTCGAGGAGGGCGAGCCCGCGATGCTGCTGGACGTGCCGCCGGGCATGCCGCTGGGCGTCGGGGGCGAGCCCTTCGAGGAGACGGTCGTCGAGCTCCCCGAGGGCGCGCTGCTCGCCCTCTACACCGACGGCCTGGTCGAGTCCCGGGACCATCCGCTGGACGAGGGCCTGGAGGCGTTCCGCGAGGCCCTGCACGATCCGGGGCGGCCGCTGGAGGATGTCTGCGACCATGTGCTGGGCGCCCTCGACACCCACCATGGCGAGGACGACATCGCCCTGCTCATGGCCAAGGTGCGCGGCCTGCCGCCGGACCGGGTCGGGGACTGGACGCTGGCCCCCGAGCCCCGCTCGGTCGCCCGCGCCCGTGAGCTGGCCCGCGACCAGCTGACGGCCTGGGAGCTGGACGACCTCGTCGACACCACCGAGCTCCTCGTCAGCGAGCTCGTCACCAACGCGCTGCGGTACGGCGAGGGCGAGATCCGGCTGCGGCTGCTGCTGGACCGGACGCTGGTGTGCGAGGTGTGGGACGGGGGGCTGGTGCAGCCGAGGCGCCGTCGGGCGCGCGATACCGACGAGGGCGGGCGGGGGCTTCAGCTCGTCGGGCTGTTGAGTGCGGCGTGGGGGAGTCGGCGGATTCCCCGGGGGAAGACGGTGTGGTTCGAAATGGCGTTGCCGGATGGGGATTCGGTGCCGCCGGATGCGGTTGAGGCGTTGCTCAGCCTGTATTGAGGGTGCGGGCGCGATGTCATGCCCCCAACCGCCCCCTCGTCGAGCCGCCTCCGAAAGTCGGTGGCAGGAGGCCCGCGAGGATGATGCCGCCCAGGAGGGCCGCGCCCACGCCGTGGGTGGGGGTGTTGTAGCCGGCCACGTCGCGTTCGGCCAGGGTGCGGGCCTCGTGGGCCAGGGCCGTGGCGCGGGCGGCCTCGGCGGGGTCGCCGCGGGCCGGGGCCAGGCGGCGTTCCGCCTCGGCCAGCAGGGTGCGGGCCCGGCAGCCGACCGCGCCCCGGTGCGTGGCGATGAAGTCCCGTGCCGCGGCGGTCTCGCTGCGGGCGGCCGTCAGGGGGTCGAGGGTGCGGATCACATGGCGGGGGTCCTGCGCGTCGTCCGCCATGGTGCGGAGCGCGGCGTGCAACCGGGCCGTGGCGCCCGTGAGTTCGCGGACGTGCCGGAGTGCGGCGGTGACCAGGGTGCGGGCCTGGGCGAGGGCGGCCTCGGCGGCGCGGAGGGAGACGACGGCCTGTTCCGCGTCCCCGCCGGCCAGGGCGGCCCGGGCCTCGGTGAGCGCGGCGCCGGCGAAGGCGAGGCGGGCGCGGGCCTCGGCCGGGTGGCGGGCGACGGGGGCGAGGGCGGCCTCGGGGCAGTGCGCGGCGACGGCCGCCAGCGCCGCCTCGGCGGTGCGCAGGCGCGGGGTCAGGGCGCGGGCCGCCGCCTCGGCCCGTACGAGCAGTGCGGCTGCGTTGGCCCGTATGCCGCGGAGCCGGTCGAAGGCGGTGGACTCCGCGTCCAGGCGGCGGTTGGCGCTGGTGCAGCGGGAGCAGATGCCGTCCAGGGCGTGCCGCCGGACGTCCTCGTCCTCGTACGGCGCGTCGTCCAGCTGCTGCCGGAGCCGGAAGGCGTCGGCCAGTTCGCTGCGGGCCCAGTCCACGGCCTCGGCGAAGGGGCGGGTCGCCGCGGGGCCCAACTGGGTGGTGGCGAAGTGGAGTTCCTCGGCGCTGGTGCGGACCGCGTCGTCGGTGTCGACGAGGTTGCGGCAGGCCTCCACGTCCAGGTCGGCGAGCGGGGTCAGCGGCTGGGCCATCCGGGCGAGCCCGGCCGGGGTGGCCGTGGCGACCAGTGGGTACGCGGCCTCCTCCGGGTACCCGACTGCGCGGCGGCGCCGGGCGGCGTAGCGCGAGGCGAGGTAGAGCCCGCCCAGGCAGAGCCCGCCGCCCGCGGCCACCGGGACCCAGACCCGGCGGTCGCCGGGCAGCAGCCCGTCCCCGCCCGGGTCGCTGCTGCCGGGCTTGATGAGCGGGGTGCGGACCGGCTCGCCGCGCAGCACGGCGCGGTAGCCGTCGGCGGCGCCGATGGCGGCGCCGGCCCAGTCGTGCTCCTTGAGGGCGGGGGAGATGGCCAGGGCGGCCACGGTGGAGAGCTGGTCCTGGCGGAAGCCGGAGTCCTCGGCGGCGGAGACGGCGTACTGGCGGCCGGAGGTGGAGATGGCGAGCAGGACGTCGTGGGGGCCGAGGCCGTTGCGGTCGGCGGTGGCGTCGGCCCAGTCGTGGGCGGCCCGGCCGGAGAAGTCGTGGACGTAGGTGACGTACAGCTGGATGTGCTGGGTGGCGTGCAGCCGGTCCAGGGCGGCCTCGACCTGGCCGCGGCGGTGCCCGAGGGCGCCGACCGTGTCGGTGATGCGGCCGCCGGAGTCCAGGTCGAGAGGGGTGTCGGCGCGGGCGGACGCGGCGGGGAACAGGAGGATGCACAACGCGGAGAGGGCGGCGGCGACCAGGGCCATGCCGGGGCGCGCCGCGGGTCGTTCGCACCGCGTCGAGGGCCGCGTCACATTTTGGAGCGTATGACCGGAATCGCCGGGCCGCTACTCCTGGCAGCTGTCCGGTTGCTGTGCGTGGTGGTGTGCGCCCTCTGCCCCGGCTACCTGCTGCGTCGTCCGATCCGGTTGCCGAGCCAGACGAGCGGGTCGTAGCTGCGGTCCACCACCCTCTCCTTGAGCGGGATCAGTGCGTTGTCCGTGATGCGGATGTGCTCGGGGCACACCTCCGTGCAGCACTTGGTGATGTTGCAGTAGCCGAGCCCGTGCTCCTCGCGCGCCCCGCGCTTCCGGTCGGTGCCGGTCTCCTCCGCCGCGTCCAGCGGGTGCATGTCCAGCTCGGCGATCCGCATCAGGAAGCGCGGCCCCGCGAACACCTGCTTGTTCTCCTCGTGGTCGCGGACCACGTGGCAGGTGTTCTGGCACAGGAAGCACTCGATGCACTTGCGGAACTCCTGCACCCGGTTGACGTCCTCCTGCATCATCCGGTACTCGCCCGCCTTCACCCCGGGCGGCGGCACGAAGGACGGGACCTCGCGGGCCTTCGTGTAGTTGTACGAGACGTCCGTGACCAGGTCGCGCAGCACCGGGAAGGCGCGCATCGGGGTCACGGTGATCGTCTCCGCGGGGTCGAAGACGGACATCCGCGTCATGCACATCAGCCGCGGGCGCCCGTTGATCTCCGCACTGCACGAACCGCACTTGCCCGCCTTGCAGTTCCAGCGGACGGCCAGGTCGGGGGCGGTGGTGGCCTGGATGCGGTGGACGATGTCGAGGACGACCTCCCCCTCGTGCACATCCACCTCGTAGTCGACGAGGCCGCCGCCCTCGGCGTCACCCCGCCACACCTTGAAGCGGCCCTGGTAGGTCATGAGGTGAGCTCCTCGTCCGTCAGGTACTTGACCAGCTCTTCCTTCTCGAACAGCGCCAGCAGGTCCGGCCGCATCGGCGGCATGTCCTGCCGTTCCAGCCGGATCCGCCCCAGCGCCGGATCCGCCGCGGCGGCGCCCCCGGCAGTGTTCTCGACGAGTCGGCAGACCAGATTGATCCGCCGCCACTCCCGGTCCATCTGCGGGTGGTCGTCGCGCGTGTGACCGCCGCGGCTCTCGGTGCGCTCCAGCGCAGCCCGCGCCACGCACTCGCTGACCAGCAGCATGTTGCGCAGGTCGAGGGCCAGGTGCCAGCCGGGGTTGAACTGCCGGTGCCCCTCCACCCCGGCCCGCCGGGCGCGGGCCCGCAGGCCGTCCAGGCGGCGCAGTGCCTCCGTCATCTCCGGCTCCCGGCGGATGATCCCCACCAGGTCGTTCATCGACTGCTGCAGTTCCTGGTGGACGGCGTACGGGTTCTCCGGGCCCTGCGCGGGATCCTGCTCCGCGCCCTCCGCGCCCTCCGCGCCGAACGGGCGCAGCGCCTCCGCCTCCGCCAGCTCCACGTCCGCGTCCGAGACCGCGGGCCGGTCACCGGCGCCGAACGAGGCCGCGTACTCCGCCGCGTAGAGCCCGGCCCTGCGGCCGAACACCAGCAGATCCGAAAGGGAGTTGCCGCCGAGGCGGTTGGAGCCGTGCAGGCCGCCGGCGACCTCGCCCGCCGCGAAGAGACCGGGCACCCCGACCGCCTCCGCCGTGTCGGGCGCGACCTCGACGCCGCCCATCACGTAGTGGCAGGTGGGGCCGACCTCCATGGGCTCGGCCGTGATGTCCACGTCCGCCAGCTCCTTGAACTGGTGGTGCATGGACGGGAGTTTGCGTTTGATCGCCTCGGCCGGCATCCGGGTGGAGACGTCCAGGAAGACCCCGCCGTGCGGGGTGCCGCGCCCGGCCTTGACCTCGGCGTTGATGGCGCGGGCCACCTCGTCGCGGGGGAGCAGCTCGGGCGGGCGGCGGTTGTGGTCGGGGTCCTCGTACCAGCGGTCGGCCTCGGCCTCGGTGTCGGCGTACTTCTCCCGGAAGACGTCCGGGATGTAGTCGAACATGAACCGCTTGCCGTCGCTGTTGCGCAGCACCCCGCCGTCGCCGCGCACGGACTCGGTGACCAGGATGCCCTTGACGGAGGGCGGCCAGACCATGCCCGTCGGGTGGAACTGCACGAACTCCATGTTGACCAGCCGCGCCCCGGCGAGCAGCGCCAGGGCGTGCCCGTCGCCGGTGTACTCCCAGGAGTTGGAGGTCACCTTGAAGGACTTGCCGATGCCGCCGGTGGCCAGCACCACGGAGGGGGCCTCGATGGCGAAGAACCGGCCGGACTCGCGCTCGTAGCCGAAGACGCCGGAGACCCGGTCCCCGTCCTTCAGGACCCGGGTGACCGTGCACTCCTGGAAGACCTTCAGGCGGGCCTCGTAGTCGCCCGTCTCCTTGTGGTCCTCCTGCTGCAGGGAGACGATCTTCTGCTGGAGGGTGCGGATGAGCTCCAGGCCCGTGCGGTCGCCGACGTGGGCCAGCCGCGGGTACTCGTGCCCGCCGAAGTTGCGCTGGGAGATCATCCCGCGGTCGGTGCGGTCGAAGACGGCGCCCCAGGTCTCCAGCTCCCACACCCGGTCGGGCGCCTCCTGGGCATGCAGCTCGGCCATGCGCCAGTTGTTGAGGAACTTGCCGCCCCGCAGGGTGTCCCGGAAGTGGACCTTCCAGTTGTCCTTGGAGTTGACGTTGCCCATGCAGGCCGCGATGCCGCCCTCGGCCATCACCGTGTGGGCCTTGCCGAACAGCGACTTGCAGATCACCGCGACCCGCAGCCCCCGCTCCCGCGCCTCCACGGCGGCCCGCAGCCCGGCGCCGCCGGCGCCCACCACGACCACGTCCCAGGACTGCCGCCCCACCTGTGTCATCGAAAACTGTCCCCTTGTTCTGGAAACCCCGGAAATCCCGGAAACCCTGGAAGCCCTAGAAGAACCGCGGATCGTCGAAGGCGCCGCTCGCGATCAGGTACACGTAGAAGTCCGCCACGGCCACGCTGATCAGGGACGCCCAGGCGAGCTGCATATGACGGGCGTTGAGCCGGCTGACCCAGCCCCACAGCCGGTAGCGCACCGGGTGCCGCGAGAAGTTCCGCAGCCGCCCGCCGACGATGTGCCGGCAGGAGTGGCAGGAGAGCGTGTACGCCCAGATCAGCGCGATGTTGGCGAGCAGGACGAGGGTGCCGAGGCCCATGTGGCCCCACTCGCCGTCCGCGTTCCTGAAGCCCAGCGCGGTGTCGTAGGTGAGGATCCCCGCGACGATCACCGCGAAGTAGAAGAAGTAGCGGTGGATGTTCTGCAGGATCAGCGGGAAGCGCGTCTCCCCGGTGTAGCGCGCGTGCGGCTCGGGCACCGCGCAGGCCGCGGGCGCGGCCCAGAAGCCGCGGTAGTAGGCCTTGCGGTAGTAGTAGCAGGTGAGCCGGAAGCCCAGCGGGAAGATCAGGACCAGCAGCGCGGGCGACAGCCCCCACCAGGCCCCGACCACCCCCCAGTCCGCGCCGCCCTTCATGGGCACGCAGTTCTCCGCGAGACAGGGCGAGTAGAACGGCGAGACATAGGGCGCCGCGTAGTAGTGGTCGCCCGCGAACGCGCGCCACGTCGAGTACACGACGAACGCCAGCAGCCCGGCGGCCGTCGCGGCGGGCGCCAGCCACCAGCGGTCGCGCCGCAGATGGCGCTCGGGGATCGCGGCGCGCGAGGAGTGGTGGACGCCGCCGGCGGCAACGGCTCGGGGTTCGGTACCAGTGGCCAAGACGGACTCCGGGAGGAGTGGGCGGACGGTTCGGTGTCGGTGCCCGGCCCGGCTACGGGGCGCGCCGGTCGCGCGCGCCCAGGCCCTCGTCGTCGGCGTCCCGCCACAGCGAGGCGTCGTAGGGGGCCTCCGGGATCGGCACCGGCACGATGGCGGGGCGCGGGCTCTCGGCGGGCTGGGCCCCGCGCAGCAGGGCGACGCTCTCGCGCAGATGGTCGGCGTCCGTGCGCACCCGGCGCACGTCCAGCGGCTCGCGTCCCAGCTGCTGCTCCAGCCGGCCCAGTGCGCGGTTCAGCTCGTCCAGGCTGCGCTGGACCGAGGTCAGGTCGTCTTTGACGGACATGATGTGCCCTCACTTCCGCGTCGGCGGTTGCGGGTGGCGGCGCAGATGCGACAGAGAGTGTCGCGCGTCACACCCCTTCAGGGGAAGATAGCCGTCCCGATCGCGCCTTCGCGGGAGCGCATTCCCTGTGCGCGTCAGGGTGAAGCGCGGTGCGCGTCAGGGTGACGGAGGCGCTGCGGAAACGTTCGTCCAGGCGGGTGTTGTGCGGGCCGGCGGCGACGTGTCGGCGGGTCTTCGCCGGGACCGTCGCCTTCAGTGGGCGGCGAGCAGCGGCCGTATGTGCCGGCTGCGAACGTTCTCGGCCCGCCCCGCGGAGGTTAGCGCCCATGTCCGTCCGCACCCGGTCGTCCCGTGCCCGCCGCTGCGCCGCGCTGCTCGCGGCGGGCGTGCTGCTCCCGCTGCCCCTCCTGGCCGGCTGCTCCTCCGGCGGGCCCGACGCCTCCGACGGGGCCGCGGCCGCCCGGGACATCGCCGTCGCCGCGCGCGCCAAGGTCGCCGACAAGGGCACTCTGACCTGGGCCGTCGATGCCCTGCCCACGACCTTCAACACCTTCCAGGCGGACGCCGACGCCAGCACGCAGCGCGTCGCCGGAGCCGTGCTCCCCGCCCTGTTCACCCTCGACGCGCACGGCCGCCCGCAGCGCAACCCCGACTTCCTGCGGTCCGCCGAGGTCGTCCGGCGCGAGCCCCGCCAGGTGGTGCTCTACAAGCTCAACCCGTCCGCCGTGTGGAGCGACGGCAGCGCCGTCACCGCGGCCGACTTCGAGGCCCAGGCCAAGGCGCTGCGCGGCAAGGACAGCGCGTACTGGACGGCCCGCAACGCCGGGTACGACCGGATCGAGCGCGTCGAGCGCGGGGCCGACGCCCACGAGGTCAAGGTCACCTTCGCGAAGAGCTATGCCGACTGGCCCTCCCTCTTCACCCCGCTCTACCCGAAGTCCGTCATGGGCACCCCGACCGGGTTCAACGACTCCGCCCGCAAGGAGCTGGCGCTCGCCGCCGGGCCGTTCAAGGTCGGCAGCCGCGACGAGGACCAGGGCACCCTCACCCTCGAACGGAACCCCAAGTGGTGGGGCGACCGGGCCAAGCTGGACCGGCTCGTGCTGCGCGCCGTGCCGCGCGAGCAGCGGGCCGAGGCGCTGGCGAGCGGCAAGGCGGATCTCGCCGAGATCACCCCCGACATCGCCACGCGCATCGCGAAGGCGAACATGCCGCCGAAGAAGGACAAGGCGGGGAAGCCGGTCAAGCCGTCCGACCCGCAGCTGCACGGGCTCGTCGTGCGCAAGTCCCTGGAGCCCGCCTACACCCAGCTCGCCCTCAACGGCGCCTCCGGGCCGCTCGCCGACGAGCGCGTGCGGCGCGCCGTCGCCCGGGCCATCGACCGCCGGGCCATCGCCGAGTCCGTCCTGCGTCCGCTCGGGCTGCCCGCCGAGCCGCTCGGCAGCCATGTGCTCGTCGCCGGGCAGGAGGGCTACCAGGACAACAGCGACGCCATCGGCGGCATGGATCCGCGGGCGGCCATGTCCCTGCTCGCCGACGCGGGCTGGAAGGAGGGGCAGACGGCCCGGAAGAAGCCGGCCGAGGCCGCGGAGGACAGCTCCAGGGAAGTGCGGGACGACCGGAACCACGGCTCCTCCTCCGGCAAGGGCGCGGCGGCGCCCGTCCGGCTCAAGGACGGCAAGAAGCTCGCCCTCCGCTTCGTCCTGCCGAAGGGGTCGGGGACGGAGTCCCTGAGGGCCGTCGGCGACCGGATCGCCCGCCAGCTGGAGGCGGTCGGCATCCGCACGGAGATCACCAGGGTCGAGGACGCGGGCTACTTCAAGGACCACATCGCCTCCGGCGACTTCGACCTCGCGCTCTACTCCTGGCCCGCGAGCGCCTACCCGGCGACCGACGCACGCCCGATCTTCGCCAAGCCGCAGCCGGCCACGGACGGCTCGCTGACCGTCGAGCAGAACTACACGCGGGTCGGCACCGACCAGATCGACCGGCTCTTCGACCAGGCGGCCGGAGAGCTGGACGAGGACGCCTCGCGGGACCTGGTCACCCGGGCCGACGCGCGGATCTGGGCGGCGGCCGGGTCGATCCCGCTCTACCAGCGGCCGGAACTGGTGGGAGCGCGCGCCACTGTCGTGAACGCCGGGGCCTTCGGGCTCGCCACGCCGCGGTACCAGGACATGGGGTTCCGCCGCCAATAGCCCTCCCACCAGGGATAACCCCAGGTCAGAGCCCCTGGAAAGCCAAAACGGCAGCGGCCCCGTACCATGGAGTGAGGCCGTGGCGTTGATCTGCCCGGCGGGCGCGCGTACCGGACCGTACGCGCCGCCATCCACGATTCCGGGAGAAGCGCCGCAAGTATGCCCACGCGCCACGACATTCGTAACGTCGCCATCGTCGCCCACGTCGACCACGGCAAGACGACCATCGTCGACGCCATGCTCAAGCAGGCCGGCGCCTTCGCCGCCCACCAGCTCGACTCCGTCGACGACCGCGTCATGGACTCGAACGACCTGGAGCGTGAGAAGGGCATCACGATCCTCGCCAAGAACACGGCGGTGAAGTATCACCCCAAGGACGGCGGGGACCCGATCACGATCAACATCATCGACACCCCCGGCCACGCCGACTTCGGCGGCGAGGTCGAGCGCGGTCTGTCGATGGTGGACGCGGTCGTGCTGCTCGTCGACGCCTCCGAGGGCCCGCTGCCGCAGACCCGCTTCGTCCTCCGCAAGGCGCTCCAGCAGCGGAAGCCGGTCATCCTCTGCATCAACAAGACGGACCGTCCGGACTCCCGCATCGACGAGGTCGTCAACGAGACGTACGACCTCTTCCTGGACCTGGACGCCGACGAGGACCAGATCGAGTTCCCGATCGTCTACGCCTGCGGCCGTGACGGCATCGCCTCGCTGACCAAGCCGGAGGACGGCACCGTCCCGGCCGACAGCACCAGCCTGGAGCCGTTCTTCTCCACCATCCTGGAGCACGTCCCGGCCCCGGCGTACGAGGAGGACGCGCCGCTCCAGGCGCACGTCACCAACCTCGACGCCGACAACTTCCTCGGCCGCATCGCGCTGCTCCGCGTCGAGCAGGGCGAACTGCGCAAGGGCCAGACGGTCGCGTGGATCAAGCGCGACGGTTCGGTCTCCAACGTCCGCATCACCGAGCTGATGATGACCGAGGCCCTCACCCGCAAGCCCGCCGAGGTGGCCGGCCCCGGTGACATCTGCGCCGTCGCCGGTATCCCCGACATCATGATCGGCGAGACCCTGGCCGACCCGGAGAACCCGGTCGCGCTGCCCCTGATCACGGTCGACGAGCCGGCGATCTCCATGACCATCGGCACCAACACCTCGCCGCTGGTCGGCCGTGGCGGCACCGGCAAGGGTGCGGACGCCAAGGCCGCGGTCAAGGACCGCAAGGTCACCGCCCGCCAGGTCAAGGACCGTCTGGACCGCGAGCTGATCGGCAACGTCTCGCTCCGCGTGCTGGACACCGACCGCCCCGACGCCTGGGAGGTCCAGGGCCGTGGTGAGCTCGCGCTCGCCATCCTGGTCGAGCAGATGCGCCGCGAGGGCTTCGAGATGACCATCGGCAAGCCGCAGGTCGTCACCAAGCAGGTGGACGGCAAGACCTACGAGCCCGTCGAGCGCATCACCATCGACGTGCCCGAGGAGCACATGGGCGCCGTCACCCAGCTCATGGGCACCCGCAAGGGCCGCATGGACAACATGTCCAACCACGGCTCCGGCTGGGTCCGCATGGAGTTCGTCGTCCCGTCCCGCGGTCTGATCGGCTTCCGCACGGAGTTCCTGACGAACACCCGCGGCACCGGCATCGCCCACTCCATCCACGAGGGCCACGAGCCGTGGTTCGGCGAGCTGAAGACCCGTAACAACGGCTCCCTGGTCGCCGACCGCGCC
This sequence comes from Streptomyces morookaense, assembly GCF_013030945.1. GTDB lineage: Bacteria > Actinomycetota > Actinomycetes > Streptomycetales > Streptomycetaceae > Streptomyces > Streptomyces morookaensis. Next base: position 34,471 of record NZ_JABBXF010000019.1, read on the forward strand.
GGTGCCGTCACCGCCTTCGCGATGACGAACCTCCAGGAGCGCGGCGTGCTCTTCACCGACCCGGGCACCGAGGTGTACGAGGGCATGATCGTCGGCGAGAACTCGCGCTCCGACGACATGGACGTCAACATCACCAAGGAGAAGAAGCTCACCAACATGCGCTCCTCCTCGGCCGATTCGTTCGAGGCGATCGTGCCGCCGCGCAAGCTGTCGCTGGAGCAGTCCCTGGAGTTCTGCCGCGACGACGAGTGCGTCGAGGTGACCCCGGAGGCGGTCCGCATCCGCAAGGTCGTCCTGGACCAGAAGGAGCGCGGCCGCACCGCGTCGCGCGCCAAGCACGGCTGATACCCGGCCCGTTGAACGACGGCCCGTCTCCCGCTGCCACAGCGGGACGACGGGCCGTTTGTGCATGCGGGGACCTGCGGGGAGGGGGACCGCTCAGGAGCGGGAGGGCGCGACCCGGTCGGCGTGCTCGTCCTCCAGGAGCCCGGACCGGGCCAGGAGGTAGCAGAGCTGGGCCCGGCTGCGGCTGCCCAGGAGTTCCGCAGCCCGCTGGATGTGCGTGGCCACCGTGCGGCTGCTGATGCCCAGGCGGGTGGCGATGGCCTCGTTGGTGTACCCGGTCACCACGAGCTGCAGCACGGCGCGGCGGGTCTCGTCGGTGAGCAGCTGCGGCCGCTGGTAGGCGGAGCGGTACACCACCGGTTCGGCGCGCACCCACTGGTGCTCGAAGCTCGTCACCAGGAACTGGATGATCCCCGGGTGCTCGACGGCCAGCGCCGCGGTGTGCCGCTCGTGCCGGTGGTCGGGGATGAAGGCGACCGACCGGTCGCAGATGATCATGCGCTCGAAGACCTCGTTGAGGGTGCGGATCTCCGCGCCCTTCGCCGAGACCCGCTCGATATAGGCCAACGTCGGGCTGTGGGTGCGTACGGCGTGCTGGTAGAGCGTACGCTGGCGGACCCCGCGCTCCTGCAGGGCGAGGTCGCGGGGCAGGGCCTCGGTGAGCAGTTCGGTGGAACGCCCGCCGCCCGGCTGGGCGGTGAGCAACTCCTCGCGGCACGCTCCTACCGCCTCCTCCAGGGCGGCGCTGATCGCGGCCGTGCCGAGGATCAGCCGGAGGGGGGCCTTCGCCTGCTGCTGGGCCTGCCGGTAGACGTTCTGGGCCCCGGCGAGCGAGGCGTGGATGTCCGTCAGGGCGTTCTGCTGCTCGGAGATGGCACGTTCGACGGGCCGGGAGAGCCGTGCGGCGGCGATGTCGGGAGGGACGGGGACCAGTTCGGTGCCGGCGCCGTCGACGGGTCTGAGCAGGCCCAGCAGGACGAGGCATTCCGGTACGTCGCCCGCGACGCCTCCCCGGGCGAGGGCCTCCCGGTAGAGCTCCAGCCCTTCCGCGCACGTCTCGACCGGACCGGTTGTTCCGCCTGTATCCGCATTTGTGCACATGTGCTCCCCCTTCAGATTCCTGAGTTGCGCGATCATGATGCCACTGCGGCATTTCTTCCGGATGTGCCCGAGCAGCACAATTTCCTTGTCTGGACGGGGTGTTCGGAACCCCGTCGAGGAAATCGGGGAAAATGCAGATGAAGCGCGGTGCTCCGTTGCGGAAATTTATTGGTGCGTTCACATTCGCCGCGATCGTGGCGATCGGATGGTGGGCGCCGGCGGCCGGAGACATGGATTCCGGTTCGTTCCACGAGGTCGCTCAGGCACAGGCCCCCGGTGACTCCGCCTGGGGATGACGGCCCGGAGAACTTCGACCTTTTGTGGAAGGACATGATGACCACGGCCTCCGTGAGGCAGCCCCACGCTGCCTTCGATGTATTCGGGCAGAAGATCGAGGAGCTCAGGCAGGAGGGCCTGTACCGGGAGTTCATTCCCTGCGGGCACCTCGTCGACGAGCCCGGTTCCACCTCGCACCAAGGCCGGAAGGTGCAGGTCTGGTGCACCAACGACTATCTCGGGATGAGCCGCCATCCCGATCTGATCAAGTCGCAGTGCGAGTCCACGACGGTGCACGGCACCGGTAACGGCGGCTCGCGCAATATCGCCGGCACCAGCACGACCCATGTCGAGCTGGAGGACCGGCTCGCGGTCTGGCACGGCAAGGAACGTGCGCTGATCTTTTCCAGCGGATACGTGGCCAATTTCGAGACGCTGAGCACCCTGCTGGCCGCGGTCCCGGACATGGTCGTCTTCTCCGACGCGCTGAACCACCGTTCGCTGATCGAGGGCATCGTGCGCAGCGGATGCGAGAAGGTCGTCTTCCCGCACAACGACGTCGCGGCACTCGATGCGGCCCTCGCCCAATACGCCGCGGACCGGCCGAAGTTGATCGTCTTCGAGTCCGTCTATTCCATGGACGGCGACCGGTCGCCGCTGAGCAGCATTCTCGATCTGGCCGAGCGCCACAACGCGCTGACCTACCTCGACGAGACCCATGCCATCGGCATCATGGGCCCGACCGGCGCCGGACTCTCCGAGGAACTCGGCGACCACCGGGCGGACTTCGTCCAGGGAGTGTTCGGCAAGGCCCTCGGAACCGTCGGCGGCTACGTCGCCGGCCCCGACGCCCCGCTCGACTACGTGCGGTCCCACGCGCCGGGCTTCATCTTCACCACGGCCCTGCCGCAGGCGAGCATGGACGCCACCCTCCGTGGACTCGAACTCGTCCAGGACGGCAACGACTTGCGCCGCGATCTCCTGGACAACGCGCGGTACCTCAAGGCGGCACTGCGGGCCGAGGGCATCGACTTCATCGACGCCGAGAGCCACCTGGTTCCGGTCATGGTGCCCGGCAGCGAGCGTGTCCGGGCGGTCTCGCGCCGCCTGTTCCAGGAGTTCGGGATCTATGTCCAGCCCATCAACTTCCCGTCGGTGCCCAGGGGAGGGGAGCGGTTCCGCGTCACTGCTCCGCCCTACCGGACGAGGGAGCAGATGGACTACTTCGTCGCTGCGCTGAAGCAGTGCCTCGCACAGGACTGACACAGGAGCAACCCTTGAAGATCAGCGAAATCACTCCGTTCATCGGTGCGGAGTTCACCGGCTTCACCTACGAGGACCTTCAGCAGCAGGATGTCTTCGACCAGTTGACCGATCGCCTGGCCCGGCACCAGCTCGTCGTCGTACGCGGCCTCGAGCTCACCCCGGAGCAGCAGATCGCGCTCGCGAAGCGGCTGGGCCGGCCGGTGCCGTTCGTCATCGGCAAGTACCGGCACCCGGTCCACCCCGAGATCATGATCTCGTCCAACGAGGTCCGGGACGACAAGCCGGTGGGAGTGGCCCGGGTCGGCAACTTCTGGCACCAGGACTCCACCTTCGTGGCGGACCCCGCCCCCTACACGATGCTGCACGGCGTCAACGTCCCCTCGACCAGCGGGCACACGCTCTACGCCAGCGCGCTCGACATCTACGACCGGCTGCCGCAGGAGTGGAAGGACAAGCTCGCCGGCCGCACCGGGGTGCACACCGTCGCCAAGCGTCTGCGGATCCGCAGCGAGCATGTGGGCCTGTCGGTGGCCGAGTTCCGCGCCCTGATCGACATCGAGCACCCCAAGGTGCGGCACCCGATGGTGCAGACCGACGAGGGGACCGGCCGCCCGTACCTCTACGGTTCCCGCGAGTACATGGACTCCGTCGAGGGCTTCGACCACAACGAGAACGAGGAGTTCTTCTCCCTCGTCGACGGTCTGCTGGCGGACGAGGACCACGTCCACACCCACCGCTGGACCCCGCACGACCTGGTGATCTGGAAGACCCGCACCACCTTCCACCAGGCCACCGAGGTCGAGCCCGGCGTGCCGCGCACCGTGCACCGCATCAGCATCGAAGCGGACGCGTGATCCGTGGTCGGCATCGTCGACTTCGACATCTGCCTGCCCACGTCGTACGTCAGCGTGCAGGACATGCACGCGGCGTCCGGCGTGGGCGTCGAGGACATCAAGAAGATCACCCACGGCGACGGCTGGCCCGTGCTCGGCGACCACGGCCGCGCGTGGGAGCTGGCCTGCCGGGCGGCGCGTGCCGTGCTGGACCGCACCGCCGTACGGCCCGAGGACATCCGGCAGGTGATCTATGCCGGATCCGGGGAATGGGACAGGCCGTTCTGGTCACCGGCGGCCAAGGTGGCGCACGAGCTGGGCATCGAGCGGGCGCACGCCTACGAGGTGACCAACTTCTGCAACGCGGGGATGGCCGCGCTGAGGATCGCGGCCGACGGGATCGCGCTGGGCCGGGGCGAGTACGCGCTGGTGCTCGTCGGGGACCGGCTGAGCCGGCTGGTGGACTACACCGACCCCGGGTCGAAGGCCCTGTTCAACTACGGGGACGCCGCCGCCGCCGTCCTGGTGTCCGGGCGGGACGTCTCGTTCGAGCACCTGCACGCGGAGATGCGCACCGACCCCGGCTGGTCCGACTACTACGCCGGTGAGCACCGGCGGAACCGGGTGGTCATCCGGCGGGCGGCGCATCGCCCCGGCCTGGCCGACGCGTACGTGGAGAACTTCACCGCACTGGTCGGCGACACCCTGGACGCGCTCGGCCGGGATGTGTCCGACGTCGCCTACTTCCTGATCAACCACGGTGACAGGAACATGCACCGGCGACTCCTGGAGACCCTCGGACTGCCGCCGGAGAAGAGCGTCTTCAACTACCACAGGCTGGGCCACATGGGCGGCGCGGACACCCTGATCGCCCTGCAGGATCTGCTCACCGAGAAGAAGCTGGCCCGCGGCGACCTGGTGCTGATGGCGTCCAGTGCCATGGGATTCAGCTGGGGGATCACCGCCTTGGAGTTTCGCGCATGAGGATTCTTGTCGTCCACCAGGTCCCGTACCGGAAAATGCCCTACCACCTCGGTCTCGATCACGACCGCCACGAGGTGACCTACATCGGACATCCGGACCGGATGGCGGACCTGCCGGAAGGGCTGCGCTGCCGCAGGCTGGAGCTCGCCTCCGGCGAGGACCTCGTCGCGGGGGTGATCGCCCGTACGTCCCCGGACGACGGCTTCGAACATGTGCTGGCCCTCTCGGAGTTCGGGATCCTGCAGGCCTGGCACATCCGCCGCCACCTCGGGCTGGACGGTCCCTCGCGGGAGCGGATCGAGCGGGTGCGGGACAAGGTCAGCATGAAGGCGGCGCTCGCCGAGTCCGGGATCCGCCACCCCCGGTTCGTGGCGGAGCCGGGCCCCGGCGAGCCGCTGCCCTGGACGGGCCGCACCGTGATCAAGCCCCGGCAGGGCGCGTCCAGCGAGGGCGTCACCGTCCACGCGACCGCCGCGGAGGCGCTGACCGCCTACCGGGAGCTGGCGGACCGCCGGGAGCATCAGCTCGAGGAGTACATCGACGGCGCCATCCTGCACGCCGACGGCCTGGTGGGCGACGGTGCCCTGGTGGACCTCGCGGTCAGCAGGTACGTCAACAAGCCCGTCGACTACCTCGGCGGTGCTCCCCTGGGGTCCCACCAGGTCGCGGACCCCCGCGGTGACTACCGGGACTTCGCCGAACGCGTGGTCAAAGCGCTGGAGATCGAGTCCGGCTGCCTCCACCTCGAGTTCTTCGAGACCGACGACGGCGAGCTGGTCTTCCTCGAGGTGGCCAACCGGATGGGCGGCGCCGGCGTCGTCAACGCCCACCTGCGGCACTCGGGCATCCACCTGCCCTCGCACGAAATCGCCATCCGGCTCGGCCTGGAGCGGCCGGAGGCCGCGGAACCCACGGGCCGCTACCACGGCTGGCTGGCCGTCCCCGGACACCACCTCGGCCCGGGCACGGTCGGGTCGGTCGGCGTGCCCGAGGAGCTGCGCGAACATCCCTGCGTCGACGCGCTGTTCACGCTCGCGCCGGGGAAGCCCCTGCCGGACCACGTCACCTACCACGAGTGGCTGGTTCCGGTCTTCATCGAGGCGTCGCACAGCGACCCGGCGCAACTGGAGGCCTTCCTCCGGCAGTGCGCCCGGGACATCGCCGTCTCGCCGGCCCCGGCGGGGGAGTGACATGAGAACGGTCTGGCAGGACGGCCGGGCGCGCCGGATGCTGGGAGCGATCCTGATGTCCAGCCTCGCCTTCGGTCTGAACGTCCTCGCACTCGGCCAGGTTCTCTTCCAACTCACGGGCAGCACTCAGGCGTTCGTCTCCGTCGTCGCCTCGCAGGGGGCCGGAGCGATCTGCGTGCTGCCGTTCTGCGGGCCGGTCGTCGATGCGCTCAGCTCCACGCGCGTCTACATCACCGCCGCTCTGGGCAAGGCGAGCTGCGTCCTCGCGATCGTCGGCATCACCTCGATGCGGCTCGGCGACCCGGTGCCCTTCATCTTGGCGGCGGCCGTCCTGCTGGCGGTCTTCGACAACGTGGAGCGCGCCGCGCTGTTCAAGTTCACGGCCCACCATGTCGGCAAGGAGGGCGTGGTCCAGTTCAACGCCGTCACCGGCATGGTCTTCCAGGCCGGTGTGGTGGTGGGCATGGCCCTGCTGGGCGTGGTCCTCGCCTATGGCTCACCGGTCGGGGCACTGCTGGTGAGCGCGGGCTCGTCGGCCGTGTGCGCGGGCATCGCGTCCCGCATCCGGACGGTGGTGCCGGAGCGCACCCAGCCGCTGTCCGTGGCGATGCTGCGGTCCGCCGTCCTGGGGCTGCTCGGCGACTGGCGCCGGATGTTCGGGCAGTACCGCCGGGAACTGGTGGTCTTCGCCATGGTGGTGACCTGTGCCGCGGACTTCCTGTTCGCCAACAGCCTGAGCACCCTGGTCGTGCCGCTGGTCGACGAGTTCTACGGCAGGCAGAGCTGGTACGTCTCGGCGCTGGAGGCCACCTTCGGCATCGGCATGATCACCGCTTCCTTCTTCACCTCCCGCACCGCCCGGCAGAAACTGCTGCCCTTCTGGCTGGCGGTGCAGGCCGGGATCGCCCTGGTGCTGTCGTGCACCGCGGTGCCCGCCGTGCACTTCGCCGCCTTCCTGACGGCGGGTTTCGCCAACCTCAACAGCCTGGTCTGGCTGCTCTCCTCGCTGCAGCAGCACGCGGGCGACGGGGACAAGGCCAAGATGGCCTCCCTCCGGCTGCTGGCGATCGGCCTGGGGTCGGTGGTCCTGATGCCGTCGGTCGGACAGGCGGCGAAGACCTCGCTCAGCGCCGGCTTCGTCAGCGTGTCCGTGATCATGCTGGTGTTCGCCGTCGGCAGCATCTGGCCGGCCGTGCGCTTCCGCCCCGGAGCGGCCGTGAGCCGGTAACCGGTCGCATGCCCCGTTCACCTCACCTCACCTCATTCGTCCAGGGAAGACTGATGCTCACCAGACCCAAGCCCGCCCGACTGGCCGCCGGTGCCGCGGCCACCGTCCTCGCCTTCACCGGCGTGTCCGGCGGCGGTACCGCCGGTGCCACCGACCGCAGCGAGGGACTGCGCGTCTTCGCAGAGGAACCGGGCCACCTCGTCCCGGGCAACGTGGACCAGAGCGAGAGCCTCATCGTCGATTCCGTGCTCTACGCCGGACTGGTCCGCTACGACCCCAGGACGCTGCAGCCGGTCAACGTGCAGGCCGAGTCCATCACCCCGTCCGCCGACCAGCGGGTATGGACCATCCGTCTCAAACGTGGGCTGACCTTCCACAACGGTGAGCCGGTGAACGCCGACGCCTACATCAGGGCGTGGAACTACACCGCGTACGGGCCCAACCACCAGGCCAACAACGACTTCTTCCACAGCATCCAGGGCTTCGCGGACCTGCAGGAGGGCCCCGCAGCCGGCGCCGGCCAACCGCCTGCTCCGCCCCGGGCCAAGGCCCTCTCGGGCCTGCGCAAGGTCGACGGCCGCACTTTCAAGGTCACCCTGTCCGAGCCCTACAGCGGCTTCAGGACCATGCTGGGCTACATCGGTTTCCACCCGATGGCCAAGGCATGCCTGGCCCACATCGAGGCCTGCGACGAGAAGCCGATCGGCAACGGGCCCTACCGGATCGAGAAGTGGGAGCACAACAAGGTCATCCGGACGGTCCGCTTCGACCGGTACAAGGGGGACAAGGGCAAGTCCCCGCGCATCACGTTCAAGCTGATGTCCAACGTCTCGGACGGCTACGCCGCCTACGAGAAGGGCGAGTTGGACGTCATCCGCAAGCTCCTGCCCGGCGACAAGCTGCAGGAGGCCCGGCAGAAGTACCCGCACCAGCTCATCGAGGTGCCGATGGCGTCCCTGCAGCGGATCGCCTTCCCCACCTACGATGCCCGCTTCAAGGACAAGCGGATCCGCCAGGCGATCTCCATGGCGGTCGACCGCAAGGCGCTGGTCGACACCATCTATCACGGTGCGCACGAGCCCGCCAGGGGCTTCGTCTCCCCGGTCTTCCCCGGCGCCCGGCCCTCGTGCCAGTACTGTGTCTACGACCCGGAGAAGGCCCGGCAGCTGCTGGCCGAGGCGGGCGGCTGGCACGGCGGCACTCTGGAGCTGTGGACCAACTCCGGCGCCGATCACCAGGTGTGGATGGCCGCCCTCGGCGAACAGCTCAAGCGCAACCTGGGCATCGACTACGTGGTCAAGGCCGACCTGCCGTACTCGCAGTACGTGGACAAGATCCACACCAACGGCATGACCGGTATGTTCCGCAGCGGCTGGAACTCCGACTACCCGAGCATGGAGAACTTCCTCACGCCGCTGTACGGCAAGAACGGCTCTACCGCGGTGACCGGCTGGACCGACCCCCGCTTCGACGAGCTCGTGGCCGAGGGCAACAGCGCGCCCACGCCCGACCAGGCCATCGCGTACTACCAGCGGGCCGAGGACCTGGTGGCGGAGGACATGCCCGCCATGCCCGTCTGGTACGTCAAGGGCTCCACGCTCCACTCCGCCGCGTACACGAACGTCGTTGTCAACCCGGTCGGCGGCGAGCCCGTCCTGGCCGGAATCACCAGGAAGTGAGGTCGTCATGACCGTCCGGTTCTCCGCCGTGCACCAGGTCGCCGAGCCCGAGGGCATGCCGGCCGCCGAGCACTTCGCGTTCGTCACAGGCGAGTTGCCGGCCCCCACCGCGGGCACGGCCCTCGTCGAGAACCTCTACTTGTCCGTCGACCCCTACATGCGCGAGTGCATGAACGGGGTGTGGGCGCTCGACAGCCCCCTGGAGGGCCGGTCCATAGGCCGCGTCATCGCCTCCGAGGACCCGCGCCTGGCGGTGGGCGACCTGGTCTTCCACCGGCAGGGCTGGCGCACGCACGCCCTGGTGACGGGGGAGGAGGCCAGGGTGCTGCCCCGGCACGACGGCGTGCCGCCCAGCGCCTACCTCAGCATCCTCGGCGGCACGGGTCTGAGCGCCTACGTGGCACTCACCCGCATCGCCCGTCTCGAGCCGGGCGACTCCCTGTACATCTCCGCCGCGGCGGGCGGGGTGGGGACGGCCGCCGGGCAGCTGGCCCGCATCCTCGGCGCCGGGCGGCTGATCGGCAGTGCGGGGTCGGCGGCCAAGGTCCGTCACCTCGTGGAGGACCTGGGGTTCGACGCGGCCTTCGACTACCACGACGGCCCGGTCACCGAACTGCTCGCGAAGGCGGCCCCGGACGGGGTGGACGTCTGCCTGGAGAACGTCGGCGGCGAACACCTCGAGGCGGCGATCGACGCGGTACGGTCCCACGGCCGCATCGTGTGGTGCGGAGCGGTGTCCACGTACAACGACCCCGGGCGGCCCCCTGCCGCACCGCGCAACCTCTACGACGTGGTGGGCAAGAGCATCCGGCTCGAGGGCTTCCTGGTCCGCAACTACCCGCATCTTCAGGAGGAGATGGAGGAGCGTCTCGTCCCGCACATCCGGTCGGGCGCCCTGGTACCGGACGAGACCGTGGCGGACGGTTTCGGCCGAGTCGTCGAAGCCTTCCTCGGAATGCTCCGGGGGGAGAACACCGGCAAGATGATCGTTCGTCTCGCCGACGCGTGATTCCGCCGGTCATCCGGCAGACGGCAGGGGCCCCGGCAGCATGCCGGGGCCCCTGCCGCGCGTCCGGAAATCGTCATCCCGCGTCCGGATGCCGTGTTAACAGTCCGTTTCGTAGCTGTCTGTCTGTGCGGTCTTTGTCCGGTTTCTCAACTTTCGTCAGGGGTCGATGTGACCAAAGCGAAACCCTTTAAGTGTGGTTTACAGGCCGCAGTTACTTAATAGTTGGGTTCACTGAGCTCGGGTCAATGGGTCACGCGCTGTGGGGAGCGCCGACTCACGAGCACACTCGAGGTGCCGGTTCCCGCTCCGCTGTCAGGGGTGTCAGCAGGGGGACCGGCGCCTCACTCGTAGTGATAGTGGACTCATGAGGAGGCGAACCCATGCGCGGTGCCAAGAGCGCCAAGTGGGCGGCGTGCGCAATAGTCGTGGCGATGGCTGCGACTGCCTGCGGCGGAAACAAGAGCGACGGGGCGTCCGGTGACCCGGATGCCAAGGGCATCTTCACCTATCAGTCGACGGAGCCGCAGAACCCGCTGCAGCCGGCCAACGGCAACGAGGTCGGCGGCGGTCGCATCCTCAAGAGCATCTTCCGGGGCCTGACGCAGTTCGCGCCCAAGGACGGGTCGCTGAAGATGGCCGTGGCCGACAAGATCGAGACCACGGACTCCCAGCACTTCACCGTCACGCTGAAGCCGGGCTGGACGTTCCAGAACGGCGAGCCGGTGACGGCCTCGTCCTTCGTCGACGCCTGGAACTGGGGCGCCAACACCAAGAACGCGCAGCTGAACAGCTCCTGGTTCGCCGACATCAAGGGCTACGACGACGTCCACCCGGAGAAGGGCGACCCGACGGCCGACAAGATGTCGGGCCTCGTGGTCAAGGACGACAAGACCTTCACCGTCGAGCTCAAGCAGCCGGTCTCCTACTGGCAGTACAAGACGGGCTACCCGGCCCTCTCCCCGCTGCCGAAGGCGTTCTTCAAGGACCCCAAGGCGTTCGGCCAGAAGCCGATCGGCAACGGCCCCTACCAGGTGGAGAAGTGGGACCACAACTCCCAGATCTCCCTGCGCTCGTGGGACGGTTACAAGGGCGACGACAAGCCGAAGAACGGCGGCGTCGACTTCAAGTTCTACCTGAAGGGCGAGGCGGCCTACGCCGACCTGCAGTCCAACAACCTCGACGTGCTGGACATGGTCCCGCCGTCCAGCCTCACCAAGTACAAGCAGGACCTCGGCGACCGCGCCGTGGACCAGCCGATGGCGACGATCCAGATGATCGGCTTCGCCATGTACAACAAGGACTGGGACGGCGTCGACAAGGCCAAGGTCCGCCAGGGCCTGTCCATGGCCATCGACCGCGACACCATCACCAAGACGGTGCTGCAGGGCTCCCGCAAGCCCGCCAACAGCTTCCTCACCCCGGGCATCCTCGGCTACGACCCGAATGCCAAGAACGACCTCCTGCAGTACAACCCGGACAAGGCCAAGCAGTTCATCAAGGACGGCGGCGGCGTCCCGGGCAACAAGATCACGATCCTCTACAACAGCGACGGCAACCACAAGCCGTGGGTGGACGCGGTCTGCAACTCCATCACCAAGACGGTCGGCGTCGCCTGCGAGGGCAACCCGAAGCCGGACTTCAAGACGTCGCGTGACCTGATCACCAGCAAGAAGCTGGGCGCCGGCGACATGTTCCGCACCGGCTGGCAGGCCGACTACCCGCACATCGCGAGCTTCCTCGCCGACGTGTACCGCACGGGTGCCGCCTCCAACGACTCCGGTTACAGCAGCAAGGAGTTCGACGACCTCGCGAACGAGGCCGACAAGGCCAAGTCGCCCGAGGAGTCGGCGAAGCTGTACCAGAAGGCCGAAGAGGTCCTCTTCAAGGACATGCCGCAGATCCCGCTGTGGAACTACGAGGAGAACGGCGGCTACTCCACGCACGTCAAGGACGTGACCTACGACTGGATCGGCGACCCGGTCTGGACCGACGTCCAGGTTCTCAAGAAGTAGCTCACACACCGGCGTTCCGTCCCCGGCGCCCACCGCCGGGGACGGTTGAACCGGTCGCACGGCGGGCGGCCGGCGGGTTCCGGGAGGACCCTCCGGCCGCCGTCGTGCCGACCGCATTGGAGGCACGATGGGGCGTTATATCCTGCGACGCCTGCTCCAGATGATCCCGGTGTTCATCGGCACCACTTTGATCATCTTCCTTGCGGTGTACGCCCTCCCGGGCGACCCCGTGAAGGCGCTCTTCGGCGACAAGGCCGCCGACCCGGCCACCGTGGCCCGGCTCAAGCACCAGTACGGACTCGACAAGTCCCTCATCGAGCAGTACTGGATGTACCTCAGCAACCTGTTCAAGGGCGACCTCGGCACGAGCTTCAGCCAGCGCGAGGTGTCCGACATCCTCGGGGACGCGATCCCCGTCACCATTCAGCTCGCGCTCGTGGCCTTCGTGCTGGAGGCCGTCTTCGGCATCGCCCTCGGCATGCTGACGGGCCTCAAGCGGGGCAAGATCGTGGACCAGATCGTCCTCGTCCTGACCCTGCTGGTCATCTCGATCCCGATCTTTGTGATCGGCTATCTCGCGCAGGTCTACATCGGGACGAAGTGGGGCATCGTCAATCCCACGGTCACGGACTCCAACGACATCACGCAGCTGATCCTCCCCGGCATCGTGCTCGGCTCGGTCTCGCTCGCGTACGTCTCCCGGCTCACCCGCACCAGCGTGGTCGAGAACATCCGCTCCGACTACATCCGCACCGCGATCGCCAAGGGCCTGCCGCGCCGCCGCGTCGTCGGCGTGCACCTGATGCGCAACTCCCTCATCCCGGTGGTGACGTTCCTCGGGACCGACCTCGGCGCCCTGATGGGCGGCGCGATCGTCACCGAGGGCATCTTCAACGTCAAGGGCGTCGGCAACACGCTCTACAAGGCCATCACCGGGGCCGACGGCCCGCTGGTGGTCGGGACCGTGACCTTCCTGGTCGTCGTGTACCTGGTCGCGAGCCTCCTGGTCGACCTCCTCTACGCCGTTCTGGACCCGAGGATCCGCTATGCCTGAGCTGAACGACACCGCAACTGCCCGGGCAACCGCGACCGTTTCCCCCGCCGGCACCGGGGACGTCACCCCGGAGAAGCCGAAGAAGGAAACCTCCAACAGCCTCTGGTCCAACGCCTGGCGGGACCTGCGCCGCCGGCCCGTCTTCATCGTCTCCGCGGTCATCATCCTGCTGCTGCTGGCCATTTCGGCCTTCCCCGGCTGGTTCACCGACGCGGACCCGAAGCCGGGCGACCTGACGCACTTCCTCCAGAAGCCCAACTTCAGCCACATCGGCGACGCGGACTGGTTCGGCTACGACGCCCAGGGCCGCAGCATCTACGCGCGTGTCATCTACGGCGCCCGCGCCTCGATCATCGTCGGCGTCGTCACCACCGCGATCGTCACCGTGCTCGGCATGCTCATCGGCATGATCGCCGGCTACTTCGGCGGCTGGGTGGACGCGGTCCTCTCCCGGCTCACCGACATCTTCTCCGGCGTGCCGATCCTGCTCGGCTCCCTGGTCATCCTGCAGGCGTTCACCGGCCGTACGGCCTGGACCGTCTCGGCGGCCATCGGCGTCCTGGGCTGGACCCAGATCACCCGCGTCATGCGCGGTGCGGTGATCACCGTCAAGCAGGCGGACTACGTCCAGGCCGCCCGGGCCCTCGGCGCGGGCAGCGGCCGGATCCTGATGAAGCACGTCCTGCCCAACTCCCTCGCGCCGGTCATCGTCGTGGCGACCATCTCCCTCGGCATGTACATCTCGCTCGAGGCGACCCTGTCCTACCTCGGCATCGGCATCCAGAACGGCATCTCGTGGGGCGGCGACATCTCCGACGGCTCGGAGCAGATCCGCAACGCGCTGCACGTCCTGCTCTTCCCGGCAGGCTTCCTGAGCGTGACCGTGCTGGCGTTCATCATGCTCGGCGACGCGGTGCGCGACGCCCTCGACCCCAAGCTGCGCTGAGGGAGACGCACGTGACCACCACCCCCACAGAGAAGACGGCGAACACCCCCGAGCAGTCGGGGAAGAAGGACGCCCCGCTCCTCGAAGTCCGCGATCTGCACGTGGAGTTCCACACCCGTGACGGCATCGCCAAGGCCGTCAACGGGGTCAACTACTCCGTGAACGCGGGCGAGACGCTCGCCGTGCTCGGCGAGTCCGGCTCCGGCAAGTCCGTGACGGCCCAGGCCGTCATGGGCATCCTCGACATGCCGCCGGGGGCGATCCCCAAGGGGGAGATCCTCTTCCGCGGCCAGGACATGCTCAAGATGTCCCCCGAGGAGCGCCGGAAGATCCGCGGCGCCAAGATCGCGATGATCTTCCAGGACGCGCTGTCCGCCCTCAACCCCGTGCTCAGCGTGGGCTACCAGCTGGGCGAGATGTTCCGCGTCCACCAGGGCATGTCCAAGAAGGACGCCAAGGCCAAGGCCATCGAGCTGATGGACCGGGTCCGTATCCCGGCCGCGAAGGAGCGGGTGGACGACTACCCGCACCAGTTCTCGGGCGGTATGCGGCAGCGCATCATGATCGCGATGGCGCTGGCCCTGGAGCCGGACCTGATCATCGCGGACGAGCCGACGACCGCCCTGGACGTCACCGTCCAGGCCCAGGTCATGGACCTGCTCGCCGAGCTGCAGCGCGAGTTCAACATGGGGCTCATCCTCATCACCCACGACCTCGGCGTCGTCGCGGACGTCGCCGACAAGATCGCGGTGATGTACGCGGGCCGGATCGTGGAGACGGCGCCCGTGCACGAGCTGTACAAGCGCCCCGCGCACCCCTACACCCGGGGTCTGCTGGACTCGATCCCGCGCCTGGACCAGAAGGGCCAGGAGCTCTACGCGATCAAGGGCCTGCCGCCCAACCTGCTGCGCATTCCCACCGGTTGCGCCTTCAACCCGCGCTGCCCCAAGGCCCAGGACATCTGCCGCTCGGAGACCCCCGCGCTGCACCAGGTGACCGAGCAGGACGGCGCGGCCATGGCCGGACGCGGAAGCGCGTGCCACTTCTGGAAGGAGACGATCCATGGCTGAGACCGGCATGAAGGACGAGGCCCTCTCCGACGTCGTGGCCAGTGACGCCAGCACGACCGCCGAGGTGGAGGCCGTGCTCGACGCCCCGGTGGAGCGCGGCGAGCCGATCCTCCAGGTCCGCAACCTCGTCAAGCACTTCCCGCTGACGCAGGGCGTCCTGTTCAAGAAGCAGGTCGGCGCGGTCAAGGCCGTCGACGGGGTCTCCTTCGACCTCTACCAGGGCGAGACGCTCGGCATCGTCGGCGAGTCCGGCTGCGGCAAGTCCACCGTCGCCAAGCTGCTGATGACCCTGGAGACGGCCACCTCCGGCGAGGTCTTCTACAAGGGCCAGGACATCACCAAGCTGTCCGGGCGCGCCCTGAAGGCCGTGCGCCGCAACATCCAGATGGTCTTCCAGGACCCGTACACCTCGCTCAACCCCCGTATGACGGTGGGCGACATCATCGGCGAGCCCTTCGACATCCACCCCGAGGTGGCCCCGAAGGGCGACCGCCGGCGGCGGGTCCAGGAGCTGCTGGACGTCGTGGGCCTCAACCCGGAGTACATCAACCGCTATCCGCACCAGTTCTCGGGCGGCCAGCGGCAGCGCATCGGCATCGCGCGCGGCCTGGCGCTCAACCCCGAGATCATCATCTGCGACGAGCCGGTGTCGGCCCTGGACGTGTCCGTCCAGGCCCAGGTCATCAACCTGATGGAGAAGCTGCAGGACGAGTTCAACCTGTCCTACGTCTTCATCGCGCACGACCTGTCGATCGTCCGGCACATCTCGGACCGCGTGGGCGTGATGTACCTCGGCAAGCTGGCCGAGATCGGCACGGACGCGGAGATCTACGACCACCCGACGCACCCGTACACGCAGGCGCTGCTGTCGGCCGTCCCGGTCCCGGACCCGGAGGCGCGCGAGGGTCGCGAGCGGATCATCCTCACCGGTGACGTGCCGTCGCCGGCGAACCCGCCGTCGGGCTGCCGGTTCCGCACGCGGTGCTGGAAGGCGCAGGACAAGTGCGCGGAGGAGGTGCCGGTGCTGGCGGTGCCGGAGGTGTTCGCCGGCCGCAGCACGTTGGCGGCGCATGAGTCGGCCTGCCACTTCGCCGAGGAGAAGGACGTGGTGCACGCAGCCTGACGGGTGCGGCTCGTTCCCGGTTGCTCGCGCAGTTCCCCGCGCCCCTCACGGGGCGCGGGGATTTTGCGGTTCTGCGCCCCGTAAGGGGCGCGGGGAACTGCGCGACCAGCCACGACGAGCCCGCAGTTTCAGAGGCTCCTGATCTCCGCCGTGGCGCTCTTGAGCCAGCGGCTCAGCCTCGGGCCCAACGGGCGTTCCACCAGCCGGTGGAGGACGTACGCGGCCAGCATCATGGCCACCGTCGTCCCCGCCACCAGCACCAGCGGCGGAGCCGTACGGCGGAGCGCAGCGATGATGGTCCAGCCGATGTTCTCGTGCAGCAGGTACAGCGGGTAGGTGAGGACGCCCGCCGTGGTCAGCCAGCGCCACTGGATGCGGTCGAAGGCGCCCAGCGCCAGCAGTGCCATGAAGGCGAAGGCCAGTGCCACGATCACCTGGGCCGGCCAGGCCGGGATGGGGCGGTGCGGCTCGGTCAGGTTGAAGCCGACGCGCTTGACGATCTGGTTCTCGGCGAGCAGGAACGAGACCAGCACGATGCCCGTGAGCACGGCGTTCGGCTTGTACCGGTACATCAGATAGAACGCGATGCCCGCCACGAAGTACGGCGAGAAGAGCGGCATGGCCCACATGTCGAGGAGCTGGCTCGGCGCCGTGTAGTCGACGATGCCGGCGACCGTCCAAAGGCAGCAGAAGATCACGCAGTTGCGGTAGCCCACACCCCGGGCCACGACCGCGAGGGCGAAGAGGAGATAGAACTTCAGCTCGCAGAAGAGGGTCCAGTACACGCCGTCGACGTCCGGGATCCCCATGCCCCCTTGCAGCATGGTCAAGTTGATCGCGGCGTGCGTCCAGCTGTCCGTGCGGTGGAACAGCGGGACGACGGGCCAGAGGGTGATCACGGTGAACGTCACCGCCACCGCGACCCAATAGGCCGGGTACAGCCGGGAGATGCGGGAGACGAAGAAGTCGCCGACCGAGCGGCCCCAGCTGCTCATGCAGATGACGAAGCCGCTGATGAGGAAGAAGACCTCGACGCCGGTCCAGCTGTACTGGGAGAACGTGTGG
>NZ_JABBXF010000190.1 GCF_013030945.1 Streptomyces morookaense
CCGCGCTGGCGGCTGAACTCCACGAACGGGGTGGGCGTCGTCATCACCTGCACGCCGCCGGCCAGCGCCATGGAGCACTCGCCGCTGCGCAGCGCCTGTATCGCCCAGTGCAGGGCCACCAGGGACGACGAGCACGCCGTGTCCACGGTGACCGCGGGGCCCTCGAGACCGAAGGTGTAGGCGATGCGGCCGGACATCACGCTGGCCGAGTTGCCGGTCCCGAGGTGGCCGTCGGACTCGCCGGCCACCCCGAGCAGGAGGTTGACGTAGTCCTGGTAGCCGGACCCGACGAAGACACCGGTCCTGCTCCCCCGCACCGACTCCGCGTCGATGCCGGCCCGTTCGAACGTCTCCCACGTGGTCTCCAGCAGCAGCCGCTGCTGGGGATCCATCGCGACGGCCTCGCGCGGGCTGATCCCGAAGAACGCGGGGTCGAACTCCCCGGCCTCGTACAGGAATCCGCCGTGCCGCGCGTAGGTCTTTCCCGATGCC
>NZ_JABBXF010000191.1 GCF_013030945.1 Streptomyces morookaense
CAGGAATCCGCCGTGCCGCGCGTAGGTCTTTCCCGATGCCTCGGGGTCCGGGTCGTAGATGTCCTCCACGTCCCAGCCCCGGTCGGCCGGGAACTCCCCGACCGCGTCGGTGCCGGAGGCCACCAGCCGCCACAGATCCTCGGGCGAACGGACACCGCCCGGATACCGGCAGGCCATCCCCACGATGGCGATGGGTTCCTGGTTCTTCTCCTCGGCCTCGCGCAGGCGCTCGCGGGCCTCGCGGAGGTCTCCGGTGACCCGCTTGAGATACTCAAGGAGCCTGTCTTCGTTGCTGCTCATCCGCCCCATCCGTCCTTGGCTGTCATCGAAGGTAGAGGGCCGAGGACTAGGAATTTTCTAGATCTTGGTCGATCAAGTCGAAGATGTCGTCGATCGTCGCGTCCTCGAGCTTGCGCTGTGCATCGGCGGCCTTCTCCCCGCGGCCGTCCGCGGAGTTGACCAGGGCCAGCAGGTCCTGCAGCCGCTTCCGCACGCCCGACCGGACGGTTTCCTCGGCCGCGGCCGTCGAGATCACCGCCTCCAGCCGGTCGAGCTCGCCGAAGACCGAGACCTCCGCCGGGCCCGCCTCGCCGACGAGGCCGGACCGCAGATACCGGGCGATGGCCTGGGGCGTCGGGTGGTCGAAGACCAGCGTCGCGGGCAGGGTCAGACCCGTCTCGGCGGTGAGCAGGTTGCGCAGCTCCACCGCGGTCAGCGAGTCGAAGCCGAGGTCC
>NZ_JABBXF010000192.1 GCF_013030945.1 Streptomyces morookaense
GGCAAGGTGTCGGACCGTACGTTCCTGATGCACCTCGGCGGCAAGATCGAGATGGCGTCGAAGCACCCCATCCGCAACCGTGACGACCTGTCCATGGTCTACACCCCCGGTGTGGCCCGGGTGTGCATGGCGATCGCGGAGAACCCCGAGGACGCGCGCCGTCTGACGATCAAGCGGAACTCGGTGGCCGTGGTCACCGACGGCTCGGCGGTGCTGGGCCTGGGCAACATCGGCCCCAAGGCCGCGCTGCCGGTGATGGAGGGCAAGGCCGCCCTGTTCAAGCGGTTCGCCGGGATCGACGCCTGGCCGATCTGCCTGGACACCCAGGACTCCGATGCGATCGTGGAGATCGTCAAGGCCATCGCCCCGGGCTTCGCGGGCATCAACCTGGAGGACATCTCCGCCCCGCGCTGCTTCGAGATCGAGGCCCGCCTGCGCGAGGCCCTGGACATCCCCGTCTTCCACGACGACCAGCACGGCACCGCCATCGTGGTGCTGGCCGCGCTGACCAACGCGCTGCGCGTGGTGGACAAGCGCATCGCCGACGTAC
>NZ_JABBXF010000193.1 GCF_013030945.1 Streptomyces morookaense
ATCGTGGTGCTGGCCGCGCTGACCAACGCGCTGCGCGTGGTGGACAAGCGCATCGCCGACGTACGGGTCGTCATGTCCGGTGCGGGCGCCGCCGGTACGGCCATCCTGAAGCTGCTGCTGGCCGCCGGCGTCAAGCACGCCGTCGTCGCCGACATCCACGGCGTGGTGCACGCCGGGCGGGCGGACCTGGTCGACGCGGCCCCCGACTCGGCGCTGCGGTGGATCGCGGACAACACCAACCCCGAGGGCATCACCGGCACCCTGAAGGAAGCCGTGCGCGGCGCGGATGTCTTCATCGGCGTCTCGGCACCGAACGTCCTCGACGGTGACGACGTGGCCGCGATGGCCGAGGACGCGATCGTCTTCGCGCTGGCCAACCCCGACCCGGAGGTCGACCCGGGCGTCGCCCGCCAGACCGCAGCCGTGGTGGCCACCGGCCGTTCGGACTTCCCGAACCAGATCAACAACGTGCTGGTCTTCCCCGGTGTCTTCCGCGGCCTGCTGGACGCCCAGTCCCGCACCGTGAACACCGACATGATGCTCGCCGCCGCCCGCGCCCTCGCCGACGTCGTCGCCGAGGACGAGCTCAACGCGAACTACATCATCCCCAGCGTCTTCAACG
>NZ_JABBXF010000194.1 GCF_013030945.1 Streptomyces morookaense
AGCCGTGCAGATAGCCCACGGCGTACACCGGACCGGCGGAGAGGTCGAAACCGCTCTGCCACTCGGTGAGTACGCGCTCCAGAGCCTCGGTGAACTCGGGGGTTCCTTCGGCGGCGGGCAGGCTGCGCACATCGAGGACGTTGAGGCCGGGGAAGGGGGCAGCGGGGCCGTAGGACTGTGCGGTGCCGTGGTAGCGCAGCCGGAGCACGTCGTGGTGCTCGGCGAGCGCACGCAGGGCGGACTCCAGCCGCGGGAGGGCCAGTTCGGGTGTACGCAGCAGGAAGGCCTGGTTCCAGTGGCCGGGCCGGGG
>NZ_JABBXF010000195.1 GCF_013030945.1 Streptomyces morookaense
CGGGAGGGCCAGTTCGGGTGTACGCAGCAGGAAGGCCTGGTTCCAGTGGCCGGGCCGGGGGAAGTCCTGGGCGAAGAACCACGACTGGACGGGCAGCAGGGGCACATCGCCTTCGAGCACGCCCTGCTCGGTCCGCACGGCCGTTGCCGTGGCCGCCTCGGAGCCGGCGACGACCCGGTCGTAGAACCGCTCGATGGTGCGGTGGGCGAAGACGTCGCGCACGCTCACCTGCAGGCCGAGCACCTTGCGGAGACGGCTGACCAGCCGGATGGCCACGATGCTGTCCATGCCGAGGCGCATCAGGTCGGCGGTGATGCCCAGTTGATCCTGCGGCAGGCCCAGCACGTCGGCCCATGCGTCGCGCAGCTGCCGCTCGCGCTCGGTACGCGGTGCGACGTGCTCGGCGGCGACCGCCGTCCCCGGGTCCGGGAGTGCCTTGCGGTCCAGCTTGCCGTTGGGGCTCAACGGCAGCTCGGGCAGATGCACCAGCGCCTCGGGAACCATGTACGCCGGCAGGCTCGCGGACAGCCGCTCCAGGAGGGGAGCGGGGTCGAGCTCGGTGTCGGACACGTAGTAACCGACGAGGAGTTGCCCGCGGCGGCCGGCCGCCGTGTCGTACTCCTTTATCAGCACGACGCTCTGGGAGATGCGCGGGTCCTGGGAGAGGGCGCTCTCGATCTCGCCCAGTTCGACGCGGTAGCCGTTGAGTT
>NZ_JABBXF010000196.1 GCF_013030945.1 Streptomyces morookaense
AGCCGGGACGTCTTGCGGCCCTGCTGCCTGAAGACCTCCGCGATCGCCAGCACCGCGTCCTCGGCACCGGAAACCACCACCGACTGCGGGCCGTTGACGGCGGCGATACCGGTCTGCTCGGTGAGGTGCGGCAGCACCTCGTCCTCGGTCGCCTGCACCGCCACCATCGCACCGCCGCTCGGCAGCGCCTGCATCAGCCGGGCGCGGGCGGACACCAGCTTCGCCGCGTCCTCCAGCGACAGCACCCCGGCCACGTGGGCCGCGGCGATCTCGCCCACCGAGTGACCGGCCACGTAATCCGGCCGCACACCCCACGACTCCAGCAACCGGAACAGCGCCACCTCGACGGCGAACAATGCGGGCTGCGTGCGCCCGGTCTCGTCCAGCGACTCGGCATCGACATCCACCGGCGCGTCCAGGTGAGCGCACACGGCGTCGTACGCCTCCGCGAACACCGGGTACGCCGCGTACAACTCCCGTCCCATGCCGAGGCGTTGCGACCCCTGCCCCGAGAAGAGGAAGCCCGTCTTGCCGCCGACCGGACGCCCCAGCACCACGCCGGACGACGGGGCGCCGGACGCCAAGTCGCCCAAGGAGGTGAGCAGTTCCTCGCGGCTCTCCCCCATCACCACGGCCCGGTGGCGCAGCGCCGCCCGGGTCGTGGCCAGGGAGAAGCCGATGTCCAGCGGCGACATCGTGTCGTCCACGAAGGACAGCAGGCCGGCCGCCTGCGCCCGCAGCGCCGCCTCACTCTTGGCCGACAGCAGCCACGCCGACGGACCGACGGCAGGCGCCGCTTCGGGCTCCTCCTCCAGCGGCGGGGCCTGCTCGATGATCGTGTGCGCGTTGGTGCCGCTGACGCCGAAGGACGAGACGGCGGCCCGGCGCGGGTGGTCCGTCTCCGGCCACTCCACGGCTTCGGTGAGCAGTTGCACCGCGCCCGCCGACCAATCGACGTGCG
>NZ_JABBXF010000197.1 GCF_013030945.1 Streptomyces morookaense
CAGGGCCCTGCACGCCTGCCTGCGCTGGCGCAACACCAACGCCCGCCACCCCGACGTGCACGCTCCTCAGCGCAAAGAACGCGCCCGCATCCGCAGCGAGAAGGGCACCCGCTGGGGCGGACGCCCCCTCGAAACCGCAGCTTGATCCAACCCGGCGAACCTGCCAGCCACAGCACCAGGGGGCTCGCGAGCCACGATTGAACGAACTGTTTAAAACGATTCGTTGACAACAGTTCAGGAACTGCTTCATTCTCTTCTCATGTCGTCAACTCCTGAACAGCACGCCGACCCGTTCACGCCTCCACAGCCGGAACAGGCGCGAGCGCACCGCGTCTACGCGTCCCTGTTTCGCATCGCCGAGCGACACGCAACCACCGACGAGCAACGCCACCGACAGGTTCATCCCTCGGTCATCGGGCCACACGAAGCCGTCAGGCTCGTGTCGTTCCTGCTCAGTGGGGCCGCACAGCTCGACGACGGTGAGCCGGAGGTGGACCACGCTGACATCACGGCCGCGCTGAGCCTCGTCCCGCTGGTTCGCGGGGAGATGGACGAACTGGAAACCGGACTCCTCCAGATGGCACGTGGACGCGGCATGACTTGGCAAGAGATCGCCTTTGGCCTCGGGCTTGGCACTCCGCAAGCAGCCAGACAGCGATACGAACGACTGGCCAGCCGCGGCACACCCGACGCGGAAGGCCCGGAATAGGAAGGGTTCGCCCTTGGCATGCGCGCCAGCCAGGGGCCGGGCTCTCGAGCTGCGGTGCCCGAGCGCATACCGACGCTCCACGCCCTGGAAGCAATCTCCAGAGAGCTCGATCAACAACGACCAACACGGTGAACCTATGCGGTCACGGCACTAG
>NZ_JABBXF010000198.1 GCF_013030945.1 Streptomyces morookaense
GAACCCGTCGGGCTCCGTGCCCTCGGCAAGGGCCACCTCGGCGAAGACGTCGTCCCCGCTGCGCCACACCGACCGCAGGCCCTGGAAGACCGGGCCGTATTCCAGGCCCAGTTCGGCCATGCCCTCGTAGAAGGCGGTCAGGTCGACGGCCTCCGCAGCCGGCGGTGGC
Source organism: Streptomyces morookaense (assembly GCF_013030945.1). Lineage (GTDB taxonomy): Bacteria > Actinomycetota > Actinomycetes > Streptomycetales > Streptomycetaceae > Streptomyces > Streptomyces morookaensis. Next base: position 170 of record NZ_JABBXF010000198.1, read on the forward strand.
GGCCATTCTCCGATCTCCGCACCGGGCGTCTCCGCCGAGGACAGCGCACCCGTCGCATGCCGCACCCACGCACCGTCTCCGACGCGCGAGTGCATGCTGAACTGCCGTCGGCCGGCTTCGTCCTCCGCACCGACCGACACCTGAAGGGTGACGCCTCCGCGCTCGGGTACCACGAGGGGCATTTCGAGGGTGAGGTCCTCGATCGACCCGCAACCGACCTCGTCGCCCGCCCTGATCGCCAGCTCGACGAAGGCGGTGCCGGGCAGCAGGACGGTTCCGTGCACTGCGTGGTCGGCGAGCCACGGGTGGGTGTCGAGGGAGAGCAGGCCGGTCAGCAGCAGGCCGCCGCTGTCGGCGGTCGCGAGCGCGGCACCGAGCAGCGGATGGTCCGCCGCGCCGAGGCCGGCCGCCCGGACGTCACCACGAACCTCGGGTGCGTCGAGCCAGTAGCGCTCGCGCTGGAAGGCGTAGGTGGGCAGGTCGACGCGCCGGGCACCGGAGAAGAAGGCGTGCCAGTCCGGGGAGATGCCGTGGGCGTGGAGCTGCCCGAGGGCGGTGACGACGGCCTGCGGCTCGGGGCGGTCGGCACGGAGGACGGGGATGGTGAGAGCGTCGTCCAGGCAGCCTTGCGTCATACCGCTCAACACCCCGCCG
>NZ_JABBXF010000199.1 GCF_013030945.1 Streptomyces morookaense
GGCACTGTTGCAAATAGTCGGTGGTGATAAACTTATCATCCCCTTTTGCTGATGGAGCTGCACATGAACCCATTCAAAGGCCGGCATTTTCAGCGTGACATCATTCTGTGGGCCGTACGCTGGTACTGCAAATACGGCATCAGTTACCGTGAGCTGCAGGAGATGCTGGCTGAACGCGGAGTGAATGTCGATCACTCCACGATTTACCGCTGGGTTCAGCGTTATGCGCCTGAAATGGAAAAACGGCTGCGCTGGTACTGGCGTAACCCTTCCGATCTTTGCCCGTGGCACATGGATGAAACCTACGTGAAGGTCAATGGCCGCTGGGCGTATCTGTACCGGGCCGTCGACAGCCGGGGCCGCACTGTCGATTTTTATCTCTCCTCCCGTCGTAACAGCAAAGCTGCATACCGGTTTCTGGGTAAAATCCTCAACAACGTGAAGAAGTGGCAGATCCCGCGATTCATCAACACGGATAAAGCGCCCGCCTATGGTCGCGCGCTTGCTCTGCTCAAACGCGAAGGCCGGTGCCCGTCTGACGTTGAACACCGACAGATTAAGTACCGGAACAACGTGATTGAATGCGATCATGGCAAACTGAAACGGATAATCGGCGCCACGCTGGGATTTAAATCCATGAAGACGGCTTACGCCACCATCAAAGGTATTGAGGTGATGCGTGCACTACGCAAAGGCCAGGCCTCAGCATTTTATTATGGTGATCCCCTGGGCGAAATGCGCCTGGTAAGCAGAGTTTTTGAAATGTAAGGCCTTTGAATAAGACAAAAGGCTGCCTCATCGCTAACTTTGCAACAGTGCC
>NZ_JABBXF010000002.1 GCF_013030945.1 Streptomyces morookaense
CGCAACCGCCGAGGCACCGCCCGAAGGCACCGGCCAGTCGTCACGCCCGGCACCCGGGCCTGGCACAGCGCCAGCAGGACGGGCCGGCTCAGCAGCCGCGACCGCAGACGTACTGCCCGACGGCACCGGCCAGTCGTCACGCCCGACGCCCGAGCCGGGCACAGGGGCACCCGGACGGGCCGGCTCGGAAACCGCAACCGCCGAGGCACCGCCCGACGGCACCGGCCAGTCGTCACGCCCGGCACCCTCACCCGGACTCACACCCGCGACCGCGCCCGGTCCCGCACCCGTCGCCGCATCAGCCGGCCGGCCAGGACCCGGCACCGGCCCCGCCGGAGCGCCTCCGCCTCCCGTCGGCCAGTCGTCCGCGGCGCGGCCCGCCGGGGGCCCGGGAATGCGGACCGTGGTGGCCGTCGCCGGTGTCGTGAAGTGGCGGACCAGGAGGTCCGTCACCGCCGCCGGCTGTTCCACCGGCGTCAGATGGCATGCGCCCGGCACCACCGCGAGGCGGGCGTCGGGGATGCCCGCGACCAGGGCGCGGGCCTGGGCGGGCGGGGTGACCTGGTCGTCCGCGCCGACGACCACCAGGGTGGGGGCGGCGACGCGGGCCAGGTCCGCCTGCACGTCGAACGCGGCCAGCGCCTCGTACGCCGCCGCGAAGCAGTTCAGGTCGGTGCTGCGGACCATCTGGACGGCCCAGTCCACGATGGCCGGCTGTGCACTCGCGAACGCGGGCGCGAACCACCGCCCGGGCACGGCACGGGCGATCGGTTCGAGGCCGCTCCGGCGCACCCCCTCCGCGTCGGCGGCGCCGAAGCGGGCCGCGGAGCCCAGCAGGGCGAGCGCGGAGAGGCGGTGCGGGTGGCGGAGGGCGAGGTCGGTGCCGAGGGCGGCGGCGAAGGAGCAGCCGGCGTAGTCGAAGCGCTCGATGCCCAGGGCGTCGAGCGTGGCGACGAGCCGGTCGGTGAGCTCGCCGACCGTGCTCGCGGGCTCGGCGGGCGAGCCGCCGTGGCCGGGCAGGTCGAAGCGCAGGACGCGCCGGTGCCGGCTCAGTTCCGGGATCTGCCGGTCCCACATGTGCCAGGTGGTGCCCAACTCGGGGCCCAAGACCAGGACGGGGGCGCCTTCCGGCCCGTCCGAGCGGTATTGCAGGGTGTTCACCGGTCTCTCACTCACCCGCCCGACCCTCTCATGTGCCCTTTCCGCCCCTATGACGGGGGCATGACCGAGGGAGCACGTCCACGCCCCCTCAGGGCAACGCCCCTCAGCCGCCCCGTCGCACCCGGGCCGCCTTGCGGGCCTCGGCGAGCATGCGGGCCTCGCCCGCCTTGCGGGACTTGCCGCCGGTGCCGCGGGAGGTGCCCTTGCTGGTGCCCAGGCCGCGGAAGGGGGCGTTGGTGTTCTTGGGCCGGGGCGCTGCGGGCCCGCCGTCGAGCGGGATGCCGGACGGGGCCCTGGCGCCGGTGATCCGGCTCAGTTCCGCCTCGCCCGAGCGGACCTTGGTGACCGTCGGCTCGATGCCGGCCTCGGCCATCAGGCGGCTCGTCTCGCGGCGCTGGGCCGACAGCACCAGCGTGACGACGCTGCCGGCCCGGCCGGCCCGGGCGGTGCGGCCCGCGCGGTGCAGGTAGTCCTTGGGGTCGGTGGGCGGGTCGACGTTGACGACGAGGTCGAGGTCGTCGACGTGCAGGCCACGGGCCGCGACGTTGGTCGCCACCAGGACGGTGATCTGGCCGTTCTTGAACTGCGCGAGGGTCCGTGTGCGCTGCGGCTGGGACTTTCCGCTGTGCAGGGCCGCCGCGTGCACTCCGCTCGCCCGCAGATGCCGGGTGAGCTGGTCGACCGCGTGCTTGGTGTCCAGGAACAGCAGGACGCGGCCGTCGCGGGCGGCTATCTCCGTGGTGACGGCGTACCGGTCGGGGCCGTGGACGACCAGCACATGGTGGTCCATCGTCGTGACCGCACCCGCGGACGGGTCGACGGAGTGGGCGACCGGGTCGTGGAGGTGGCGGTGGACCAGCTGGTCGACGTCGCGGTCCAGGGTGGCCGAGAACAGCATCCGCTGGCCGTCGGCGTGCACCTGGTCGAGCACCTCGGTGACCTGCGGCAGGAAGCCCATGTCGCACATCTGGTCGGCCTCGTCGAGGACGGTGATCCGTACGCGTCCCAGGCGGCAGGCCTTGCGCTCGACGAGGTCGTGCAGGCGGCCGGGCGTGGCGACGACGACCTCGGCGCCGTCGCGCAGCGCGGCGGTCTGCCGGCCGATCGACATGCCGCCGACGACCGTGGCCATCCGCAGCCGGAGCGCCTCGGCATACGGGGCGAGCGCCTCGGTGACCTGCTGGGCCAGCTCCCGGGTGGGCACCAGGACCAGGGCGAGGGGCTGCTTCGGCTCCGCACGCCGCCCGGCTGTCCGTGCGAGCAGCGGCAGGCCGAAGGCGAGCGTCTTGCCCGATCCCGTGCGCCCGCGCGCCAGGACGTCGCGTCCCGCGAGGGCGTCGGGCAGCGTGGCCGCCTGGATCGGGAAGGGCTCGCGCACATCCAGCTCGGCGAGCGTCCGCAGCACCGCGGCCGGCAGTGCCATGTCGGCGAAGGCGGCCGGGGACGCCGTCGGGGCGGGGTCGCCGTGCGAGGTGCCGAGGGCGTCCGGGTGGTTCACGTGGTTCATGAAGAGCCTTCCGCGTGGGGAACGTACCGAGGAAGGCCCGGCAGGGAAACGTTTGAGGGTAGCACGTACCCGGACATCCGTTCCCGTCAAGGCGTTCTCACACGTCCCACCCCTTCACTACCATCCCCCACATGCAAGCCACCATCATCGTGGAGAGCGTGAACGCCCCAGTGGGGACCGACGACTTACGGCGCTGGCTCGGCGGACAGCCGGAGCTGCGCGGCAGGATCCGCAGGCGGGCGGACGTGCCGGAGCCGGGGACCATGGGCGCCGCCGCCGATGCCGTGATCGCCGTGCTCGAGCCGGGCGGCGTGGTCGCGGCCCTGGCCGGCGCCGTGGTCACCTGGGTGCGGACGCGGGGCGGCACCCAGACGGTCACCGTGACCCGGGCCGACGGCACGCGGTTCACCCTCAGCAGCACCCAGGTCAAGGGGCTCGACGCCCGGCAGACGGCCGAGCTGGCGGAACGGCTGGCCGCCATGCTGGAGGACCGCGGCGACGAGGCGCGGCCCGGCCCGGAGGACGGCCGGGCGGCACGGCCCGGAACCCCCCGGAGGTGACCGGCCTCGCCGCCCCCGGCACCCGCGCCGTCCTCGTCGGCACCGGCACCCACGCCCCCGGCTCCGCGCTCCCCGCCCTGCCCGCCGTCGACGCCACCGTCGACGACCTGGCCCGGGCCCTGCGCGACGTGTGCGGACTGCCCGAGGACCACATCCGCCGGGTGCCCGCCGACGCCACGGCGGCCGACGTCATCGAAGCCGTGCAGCAGGCGGTCGCCGAGGCCACCGGCACCGTCCTCTTCTCCTACACCGGACACGGCATCCTCGGACCCGGGGACGAGCTCTACCTCGCCACCCGCGGCACACTCGGCGAGGACCGCATCGCGCCCTGCGTGCCCTACCGCGTCGTCAAGGACGCGCTCGGCGGGGCCACCGGCGGCAGCGTGGTCGTCCTCGACTGCTGCTTCTCCGGACGCGCCGCGGTCCCCGGGGCGGGCGGCCCCCGCGGGGTGTTCGACTCCGCCCTCCCCGACGGCAGTTTCCTCCTCACCTCCGCCTCCGGCTTCGCCGTGTCCTACGCACCCGACGGCGAACGGCACACGCTCTTCGGCGGGAAGCTGCTGCGGCTGCTGGAGGACGGCGACCCCTCCGGCCCGCCCCTGCTGACGCTGGACGACGTCCACACCTTCCTCGACCGGGCCTTCCGGGACGGGACGGTGCACCCCCAGCGGCGCAGCGAAGGCACCCTGGGCGGGCTCGTCGTCGCACCGAACCGCGCCTACCGCCGGCAGCGCCCCGCCGCCGCCCTGCCCCCAGCCGACGTGCCCTGCCCGTACCCCGGCATGGAGCCCTTCCGGGCCGAGGACCACGCCCACTTCTTCGGCCGCGAACAGCTCACCGAGGAACTGCTGGACGCGGTGTCCGGCCCCGGGGCGGACGGCCGCCCGCTCGTCCTCGTCGGCGCCTCCGGTGCCGGCAAGTCCTCGCTGCTGCGCGCCGGGCTGCTCGCGGGGCTCGACCGCCGCCACGGCGCCGGGCGCCCCGGCACCCCCTGGCCCGCCGTGCTGCTCCCCGCCCCCGGCCCGCACCCCTTGCGCGCCCTCGCCGAACGCTGGGCCCGGGCCACCGGGCACCCGCCGGACGAGGTCCACGGCCGACTCCTGTCCGGCGCGGGGCTCCCCGCGCCGCGCCCCGGCTCCACGGTCTGCCGGCTGCTGGTGGTGGACCAGTTCGAGGAGACGTTCACCCGCTGCACGGACCCGGAGGAGCGCACCCGGTTCATCCGGTCGCTGTGCGCACCCGGCGGCGACCCCGCCGCCCACCCACGTGTCGTCCTCGGTCTGCGCGCCGACCACTACGGCAGCTGCCTCGCCCACCCGGAACTCGCCGAGGCCCTGGAGCACCGGCAGCGCACCGTCCGGCCCATGGACGAACAGGCCCTCCGGGCGGCCGTCGAACGGCCCGCCCTCGCCGTCGGATTGGCCCTGGAGGACGGCCTCACCGACCGGCTCCTCGCCGACCTGGCCCAGGACACGGACGAGGAACGCCCCACGGACGCACCTGCCGAGGCCACCGCGCTGCCCTTCCTCGCGCACGCCCTGCGCGAGACCTGGCTGCGCCGCTCCGGCGCCGTGCTCACCCTGGCCGGCTATCAGGCGACGGGCGGCATCCGGCAGTCCGTCGCCACCACCACCGAGGCCCTCTACCAGGAGCTGGACGCGCCCGCCCGCACGGCGCTGCGCGAACTCCTCCTGCGCATGGTCGAGTTGAGCGGCAACGGCGAGTTCGTCCGCCGCCGCGTCGAACTCTCCGACCTCCTCGCCGGCCGCCCGGACGACGAGCAGCAGCTTGTGACGGGCGTGTGGGACCGGCTCGCCGACGCCCGCCTCGTCACCGTCGACAAGGGCGGGGCCCAGATCGCCCACGAGGCGCTGCTGCGCGCCTGGCCCCGGCTCCGCTCGTGGATCCGCGAGGCACAGACCGAACTCCTCGCCCGTCAGCAGCTGTCCGAGGCCGCGGCGGCCTGGGAGGAACACGGCAGGGACCCCGGCTACCTCTACACCGGCAGCCGCCTGGAGACCGTCCGGCCCTGGCTCACCGGCACGACCGCGGGCCAGCCCGGGGCGGGCATCGGGCTGACCACGGCGGAACGAGCCTTCGCGGAGGCGGGGTTGCGCGCGGCCCGGCGCACCCGGCGCCGCCGCCTGGCCGTCACCGCGCTCGCCGTCTGCCTGGCACTGCTGCTCACCGCCGCCGGTACCGTCGCCTTCCTCGAACGCGACCGGTCACAGCAGCGGGCCGCGAACCTGACCTCCGAACGCATCGCCGCCCAGGCGGAGGCGCTGCGCCCGCAGGACCCGTCGGCCGCGCTCGACCTGAGCCTGGCGGCCTACCGGACGGCCCCCACCGTCGAGGCGCGCACGAGCCTGCTCCAGAGCGCGACGGCGCCGGTGGCGCTGACCCTGTCCGGGCACACCGGCAAGGTCCTGAACCTGGCCTTCCACAAGGACGGCAGAGTGCTGGCGAGTTCGGCGGCGGACGGCACGCTGCGCCTGTGGGACTTCGCGGACCGCTACCACCCCGTACCGGGCGCCGTCCTGCACACCGGCCGTCCCGTGGCCGTCGCCTGGCGGCCGGACGGCCGCTACCTGGCCGCGTCGAGCCGCGACACCTTCTTCCTGTGGGACACCTCCGACCCGCTCCACCCCCGGCAGGTGGCCCGCCTGGCGACGGACGGCACCCGGATCAGCGCCCTCGCCTTCAGCCCGGACGGCCGCACCGTCGCCGTGTCGGGCGACCATGTGCGGATACACCTGTGGGACGTACGGGACCCCGCCCGCCCGGCGTCCACCGTCGTGCACATTGCCGAGGACCAGGCCGTCGTGGCCGAGGCCTACAGCCCCGACGGGCACGTGCTGGCCACGGCGCTCGACGACGACACCATGCGGCTGTGGGACACCGGACGGGCCGGCGGCCTCACACCGCTCGCCACCGTGAAGGACGCCGCGCTGCTCTCGCTGGCCTTCCGGCCCGACGGGCAGATGCTGGCAGGAGGCGGCAGCCATACCGGCAGGTCCGACAACCTGTGGGCATGGGACGTGAAGGACCCGAGCCGGCCCCGGGCCCTGAACAAGCCCACCGCGTACAGCACTTCGGGTGCGTACACCGGGCTCGTCTGGCGGCCGGACGGGCAGTTCGTGGCGGCCTCGACCGTCGGGGACAAGTCGGTCCACACGTTCACCTTCCGGAGCGGCACCGGCTCCGCACCCGGCACCGACCTCGACTGGAGCGCGGGGGTGCTGGTCGGCGGCAGCACACGGTCCCTGGCCTACTTCCCCGACGGCCGGGGTCTTGTGGCGGGGGACGAGGACAACGGGGACATCGCCGTACGGCAGCCGCCGCCGCGGGCCGTCACCGGCGGGGTCGCGGACCGCGGATACGTCGCGGGCAGCGCGTTCGACGAGTCCGCGCACCATGTCGTGACCGGAGGAGAAGCCAACAACAAGCAGCCGGTGCGGATATGGGACGTCTCCGCACCGGGCCGCGCCCCGAAGCCGACCGCCGAACTGCCGCCGCCATGGGTCAGGGCGCGGTTCCTCACGGACGGCCGGATGCTTCTGAGCCGGAACACCGACGGCACCCGGCTGAAGCTGTGGCAGGTGGACGGCGGCCGACTCCGGCCGGGGTACGAGTTCCGGCTGTCCGGCGGGGCGGTGCAGGGGAGCGACCCGGAGGTGTACGCCGTGAGCGACGACGGGGCCCTCTTCGCCCTGCGCGGCGCCTCCGAGAGCACGATGGGGCTGTGGGACATCCGGGACATCGAGCACCCGCGGCGGGTCGGGGAGGTGCCGTGGCCCCGCGACGACGGCTCGACCACCCCGTCCTTCCCGGGGCGGCGGGTCCTGGCGCTGATGACCTCCCACGGAACGCAGACCTGGGACGTACGCGACCCCCGCAGACCCCGCCGGGGGGATGTGGTGAAGGAGACGCCGTGGTCCACGATCAGCGATGACGGCGACGGTACCGGGCCCCGGCTCGTGGTGGGCCGGGTCCCGAGCCGCGGCCGGCCCGGCCGGCAGGAGACGCACGTCTGGAGTCTGACCGCCGACGGCACGGCGCGCAGGATCGTGAACGTCGACAAGGACGTGTCCGCCACCGAGCTCATCTCCCGGAACGCCCTGGCGGTCCTCTCCGAGGAGGGCAGGCCGACGGTGTGGGACCTGCGCAGGCCGGGGCGGGGCGTCCCGCTGCCGGGGCCCGTCCCCAAGGTCCAGTACATGTACGCCTCCCGGGCCCGCCACCTGGTGGCCGCCTGGGAGAACGAGGGCCTGCTCGCGCTGTGGAACGTGTCCGACCCGAACGGCTCCCGGCCCGGAGGCGACGACGAACTGCTCGTCCTGTCCGACCTGACGCGGAAGATGCGCATCAAGGACATGAGCCCCGCCGGTGACCTCGTCATGTCACCGGAAAGCACCGGACAGCTCGTTCCGCTCGGCGTCGACTCGCTCGTCGTGAGCACGGACTTCACCGCCCTGAGCCGCACCCTGTGCTCGATCCGCAGCACGCGCGTGCCGGAGAAGCAGTGGAAGGAGCTGCTGCCCGGCGTGAAGCGCCAGGATCCCTGCCCGTAAGGCGCCCGGCCGTCAGGGGGTGGTCGTCGAAACGACGTACACCTTCGGGTGCTTCGGGTCGTCCATATTGGCGGTGATCTCCAACTCCGGCCTGGGCCGGTCCCCCTGCTTGTGGACCGTGCCCTTCCAGTGGTGGCCGCTGCCGAACTTCCAGCCCACGACGGCCGCTTCGTCGGCGTCGATGGTGATCTCGCCGTCCTTGAGGGCGGACGCGTTCGTGCCGACGCTCTTGAGCCACTTGTCGAACTTGGCGGGCGTGGTCGTGAACTGGAGATACAGCGAGCTGGACTTCCAGGAGTTGTCCTCGTAGTGCGCGACCCCGGTCGCGTAGTACGGCACCGACATCCCGTAGATGCGGCGCTGCAGGCGCGACGGCCAGCCCTCCTCCAGCTGCCCGTCGGTGGCCTGCTCCTCCTTCTCCCCTGCCGGGCCGCGGCTCTGCAGCGCGGAGATGTAGAGGTAACCGGCCGGGATGGCGATGAGCAGGAAGACGATGACGGCCTTGAGCCAGCGGCGCGGCGGGCGTCCGCCGTCGCCGCCGCCTATGGGCTGTTCCGGCGCGGCGGGCGCCTGGTTTCCGGTGTGTTCCATGGTGATCACCCGCGACCTGCCTTCGCATAGCGCTCGTACCGTTCGACCCGGCGCCGGTTGGCGCGCCGGAAGCGCCGTGCCACCAGGCGGGCCAGGTCGGCGGCGCCGACCATGCCGGCCTCGGGGCCGAGCTGGGCCTTGACGATCCGGGCCTCCGGCCGGTAGCCGCGGCCGGTGAGATGGCGCCGGAAGGCGTCCCGCGCCGGGCCGATGAGGAGGTCGTCGGCGGCGCTGACGCCGCCGCCGATGACGAAGCAGGAGGGGTCGAGGGCGGCGGCGAGGTTGGCGATGCCGACGCCCAGCCACTGGCCGATGTCCTGGAGGAGCTCGACGCACATGGCGTCGCCGGAGCGGGCCAGCTCGGTGATCAGCGGGCCGGTGATCTCCTTGACGTTGCCGCCGGTGCGGTCGATGATCCCCTGCGCCACCGGGGACTCCGCCGCGGCCAGCTCGCGGGCCTCGCGGACCAGCGCGTTGCCGGAGCTGTACTGCTCCCAGCAGCCGCGGTTGCCGCAGGGGCAGCGGTGCCCGCCGGGGACGACCTGCATATGGCCGAACTCGCCGGCGACGCCGAACTTGCCGCGCTTGACCTGGCCGTCCTCCAGGATCGCGCCGCCGATGCCGGTGCCGAGCGTGATCATGACGAGGTGGTCCTCGCCACGGCCGGCGCCGAAGCGCCACTCCGCCCAGGCGGCGGTGTTGGCGTCGTTGTCGACCATGACAGGGACGGCGAGCCGGCCGGCGAGGCGGTCGCGCAGCGGCTCGTTGCGCCAGGACAGGTGAGGGGCGAAGAGGACGCGGTTGCGGTCGGCGTCGACCCAGCCGGCCGCGCCGATGCCGACGGCGTGCACGTCGTGCCGGTCGGAGAGGTCGAGGACGAGCTCCGTGATGGTGTCCTCGACGACCTTGGGGCTCTTGGACTTGTCCGGCGTCTCGGTACGGATCTTCTCGAGGATGGTGCCGTCGGCGTCCACCACGCCGGCCATGACCTTGGTGCCGCCGATGTCGATGCCGACGGTGGGGACACGGGGGGCGGTGAGGTGGGAGCGGCGCTCACGGGTGCCCACGGTGCGCAGGACGGTCGCTCTGGCGGTACCCCGGTGCACCCTGTCGCGGTACATGCTCATCGCGCCACCTCCGCGCTGCGCGGTCCGGCGGGTGTTCGGGGGCGTGCTCGCACGAGTCGTCGTCCCTGCGGTGGTCTCGGGAGGCCGCGGCCTCGCGGGTGTGGTCGTCGCCGATTGTGCCTCACCGGGGGTGGGCGGTGCACAACGGCGGGGGCGGGACGGTCTCCCGTCCCGCCCCCGCCGTGCAGGTCCGCCGGTCACCCGGCCGGGTCCGCGTCGACCTTCTTCCCGCCGATCACATCGGGGCCCGGGGCGCGCTCCAGCTCGTGGCTGAGCTGGTCCAGCTCGCTGCCGCCCGCCATTTGACGGGTCAGCTCCTCCAGGGCGATCCCGGACTTGCTGTGGCTGCCGGCCATCGCGCCGCGCTTGAGCAGCACGAAGCGGTCTCCGACGAGGTAGGCGTGGTGCGGGTTGTGCGTGATCAGGACCACGCCCAGGCCCGCGTCGCGGGCGGCGGCGACGTACTTGAGGACGACGCCGGACTGCTTGACGCCGAGCGCGGCCGTCGGCTCGTCCAGCACCAGGACCTTCGCACCGAAGTAGACGGCCCGGGCGATGGCCACGCACTGCCGCTCGCCGCCGGAGAGGGTGCCGATGGGCTGGTCGACGTCGCGCAGGTCGATGCCCATGCGCAGCAGCTCGGCGCGGGTGGTCTCGCGCATCTGCTGGACGTCGAGGCGCTTGAACGGGCCGCGGCCCTTCGTCGGCTCCGAGCCCAGGAAGAAGTTCCGCCACACCGGCATCAGGGGAACCACGGCGAGGTCCTGGTAGACGGTGGCGATGCCGCGGTCCAGCGCCTCGCGCGGGGAGCCGAGGCGGCTCTCCTCGCCCTCGATCTCGAAGGTGCCCGCGTCGTGCTGGTGCAGCCCCGCGATGATCTTGATGAGGGTGGACTTGCCCGCGCCGTTGTCGCCCAGGACGCAGGTGATCTCCCCCGCGTGCACCTCCAGGGAGACGCCCTCCAGGGCCCGGATGTTGCCGTAGTACTTGCTCACGTCCGTGAGCCTGACCAGCGCGGTCGTCTGCTCCGCGGTCATTTGGTCGCCTCCGCCCGTTTGCGGACCCATGCGTTCAGCAGGGTGGCCAGCAGCAGCATGGCGCCCAGGAAGAACTTGAACCAGTCCGGGTTCCACTGCGCGTAGACGATGCCCTTGCTCGTCATGCCGAAGATGAACGCGCCGACCGCGGACCCGATCGCCGAGCCGTAGCCGCCGGTCATCAGGCAGCCGCCGATGACGGCCGCGATGATGTAGAGGAACTCGTTGCCCACGCCCTCGCCGGACTGCACGACGTCGTACGACATCAGCAAGTGCTGGCCCGAGATCCAGGCGCAGAAGGCCACGCCCATGTACAGGCCGATCTTGGTCTTGTTGACCGGGACGCCCACCGCGCGCGCCGCGTCGGAGCCGCCGCCGACCGCGAAGATCCAGTTGCCGACGCGGGTGCGCAGCAGCACCCAGGTGGCCAGGGCGACGAGGCCGAACCACCACAGGATGGTGACCTGGAGGTCCACGCCACCGATGGTCAGGTGCGAGGCGAAGAGCGCCCGCGCCGAGTCGAAGCCCTCCATGTCACCGATGCTCTTGGTGGAGACGGTGCCGCTGATGAGCTTGGTGAAGCCGAGGTTGAGGCCCGTGAGCATCAGGAAGGTGCCGAGCGTGATGATGAAGCTGGGCAGCTTGGTGCGGGTCAGCATGAAGCCGTTGAAGAAGCCGATCGCAAGGGTCACGAGCAGCGAGACCCCCACGCCGACCCAGACGTTGGCCGTCATCTGGTAGCTGAACATCGACGAGACCAGCGCCGAGCTCGTGACCATGACGCCGGTCGACAGGTCGAACTCGCCGCCGATCATCAGCAGCGCGACGGGCACGGCCATGATGCCGATCGTCGACGAGGCGTAGAGGACCGTGGAGAGGCTCGACGCCTGCAGGAAGCTTTCGGCGACGAACGAGAAGAAGAGGAAGACGGCCGCGGCGCCGACGACCGCGCCCAGTTCGGGGCGGCCCATCATGTGGCGCAGCCAGCTCTGGCGCACCAGGCGTTCGTCGGCCTCCGCCGGGACTGCTGCGCTCATCGGGTGCCCCGCTTCGTGTAGTCCGCCAGGGCCTTCGCGTCGTCCTTGGTGATGATCTGCGGGCCGGTCAGCACCGGGCGGCCGCCGCCGAGGACGTCGGCGTTGTACTTGTACAGCCACAGCAGGTCGACCGCCTCGTACCCCTGGAGGTACGGCTGCTGGTCCACGGCGAAGCCGAGGGAACCGTCCTGGAGGGAGTCGGCGACCTTGGCGTTGAGGTCGAAGGTGTCGACCTCGGCCTTGCTGCCGGCCTGCTGGGCGGCCTTGACCGCGGTGGGCGCGAAGGGGGCGCCGAGGGTGACCACGGCGTCGATGTCCTTGTCGGACTGCAGCTTGGCCTCGATGGACGACTGCACGTTGGGCATGTTGGTGCCCTCGACGTAGAGGTTCTGCAGATCGCCCTTGAAGGTCTTCTTCACGCCGGCGCAGCGCTGCTCGTGGCCGACATTGCCCTGCTCGTGCAGGACGCAGACGGCCTTCTTCTTCCCGCGCTTGTTGAGCTCGTCGCCGACGGCCTCGCCGGCGATGGTCTCGTCCTGGCCGATGTGGGTGAGGGCACCGAAGGCCTTGGACTCCTCGGAGCCCGAGTTCACGGTGATCACCGGGATGCCCGCCGCCTTCGCCTTGGCCACGACGTCCTTCATGGCGTCGGGCTTGGCGAGGGTGACGATCAGGCCGTCGACCTTCTGGTCGATCATGGCCTGGACGTCCTGGGCCTGTTTGTTGCCCTCCACGTCATGGGCGTAGAGGAACTTGATGTTGTCCTTGACCGCCGCCTGTTTCGCACCGTTCTGGACGATGTCCCAGAAGGTGTCGCCATCACCCGAGTGGGTGACCATCGCGAAGGTCCACCGGGGCGTGTCGACTGCAGCGTGCCCCTGGGCGGCCGCCTTGGCCCGCTCCTCCGCGCGCTTGCCGCCCGTACTGCTGCACCCCGCCAGAGTGGCGCCGAGCACCGCTGCCAGCACGGCGCTCAGCGCGCGTACGCCTGTCCGAACCCTTGCCACGAGGACTTGCCCTTCTCACTGTCTGTCACGGTGCGGCCGGACCCCGATCGTGCGGGCCCAACCGCCCAAGTATCCGTCACCATCCGTCACCGCTGTCGGCCGGGGCGTCGGCGGTGTGTACCGGGCTGTGTCATGTGGGTGGAGTTCTAGTGGCGGACGCCACATCGCGTCAAGACTTTGTCAGAACATTCTTACGACGGGACAAGGATCTCCGCTCGGACACACCCTAGGGGCGCGCCAGCAACTGGAAGTCGAAGGAGTAGCGCGAGGCCCGGTAGAGATGGGAGCCGAACTCCACCGCGCGGCCCGTGTCGTCGAAGGTGGTCCGCTCCATCGTCAGCAGCGGCGCGCCCTCGGGCTCGCCGAGCAGCCGGGCCTCCTCGGCGGTGGCGGCGCGGGCGCCGATCGTCTGGCGGGCGCTGTGCAGGGTGATGCCGGCGCTGCGCATGAGGCGGTAGAGGCCGGTCTCCGCGAGTGCGTCCGCGCCGGCGTCGAGCAGGCCGGCGGGGAGGTGGTTGCGCAGGTGGGCCACGGGCTCGCCGTGGGCGAGGCGCAGCCGCTCGACGTAGCGGACCTCCGTGCCCTCGGGCACGCCGAGGGCCGCGGCGACCTGGGCCGTTGCGGGCTCGGTGCCGTGGTGGAGCACGCGGGTGGCGGGCCTCTGGCCCGCGGCCTCCAGGTCGTCGTAGAGGCTGCTCAGCTCCAGCGGGCGCCTGACCTGGCTGTGCACGACCTGGGTGCCCACGCCGCGGCGGCGTACGAGCAGGCCCTTGTCCACCAGCGACTGGATGGCCTGGCGGACCGTGGGCCGGGACAGGCCGAGGCGCCCGGCCAGCTCGATCTCGTTGCCGAGGAGGCTGCCGGGGGCGAGTACGCCCTGCTCGATGGCGGCTTCCAGCTGTTGGGACAGCTGGAAGTAGAGGGGGACGGGGCTGGTGCGGTCGAGGGTGAAGTGAAGGGGTTGCTGCGCCACGGAGGGAGCGTAGCCGGGGCTGCGTGTTGACCGGTAGTCCGGACGTCCTGTTGTACGGACATACCGGGCTCCGCCCGGGGCTCCACGGGGCGCAGCCACCGCTACGGTTCGCCGTACGGATCCGCCTCCGCCAGCCTTCCCAGGAGTTCGCCCGCGCGCTTCGCCACCGAGTCCCGGTCGCCCTCGGCCAGGTCCGCGCCGAGGGCGCAGGCCACCGCTCCCGCCGCGATCCAGTCCGGCGCGCTGTCGACCGTCACTCCCCCGCCGCTCACCACCAGTGCCGCCTGCGGCAGTTCGGCCCTGAGGTCCTTGACCCAGTCCGGGTGCGGCGAGGGCGACGGGAAGAGCTTGACCGCGTCCGCCCCCATCTCCAGCGCCCGGACGATCTCCGTCGGCGTCGCGACGCCGGGGAAGACCGGGATGCCGTAGCGGTGGCCGGTGGCGATGACCTCGTGGTCGAGGATGGGCGAGGAGAGGAAGGAGGCGCCCGCGTCGATGGCCATCCGGGCCGAGGCCGCGTCCAGCACGGCGCCGGCGCCGATCAGGCCCTCGTCGCCGACCTCCCGGACCAGCGTGGTGACCGCTTCCAGCGCGAAGGGCGTGGTGAGGGATATCTCCAGGCTGGTGACCCCGGCGGAGATCAGGGTGCCCGCCGTCACCGCGGCCTGGTCGTAGCTGTCGCCGCGGACGACGGCGAGGACTCGCTGCGCGAGTGCGGCTCGGGTGATCTCCCAGCGGTACACGGCAGTTCGCCGCCCTTCTCGGTGTGCATGGCGTGGACGTCAACAGGCGGGGCTCACGGCCCGGGACGGATGCCAGGCGGTCAACCACCGCTTCCGCTGCGGCACTTCACGCACGATCGTCGATGCCCTGTACATCACGCCCCCTCCCCGGAACGCCGCTCTACCGAAACGTTAACGGGAGGCGCCGACAATCGGCCCCGGACGGACGGCATGGGTCGCGTGAAGGCGCGAAAAGGGGAGCGTTCCCGCCCCCGCCCGCCGTGGAAGGCGTCGCACGGTGTGCCGTTGCGCGCCCCCTGCCGGGAAAGGCGGGGGCCCGCCACCGCGGTGCGGTGACGGGCCCTCCTGCGGGACGAGTTGCTCAGCAGGTCCAGTCGACCTGGGCGAAGCTCGCGTAGTGGTCCGCTGTGTAGTAGTCCTCGTGGTCGCCCTGGCCGGTGATGATGCGCCGGGTGCCGCGGGTCGGGGCGCCCGGGGTGATGACCGTGTACTCGTGGTAGTAGCCGCTGGACTGCGCCGGCAGCGCGCCCTCGCGGTTGGAGAAGACGATCCCGTCCCGCGGGTACGGGAAGGGGCCGCCCTGGTCGATGAGGTTCAGGGTGTCGTGGGCCTGCGACGGCAGCTGCGAGTAGCAGACGCTGCCGACGGAGTCCGCGCTCACGGCCGCGGTGGCGGCGACGGTGTGCGGGGCGGCCATGGCGGGCGTGCCGCCGAGCAGCAGGACGGAGGACAGGGCCGCGAGCGCGCCGATGCGTGCGAGGCGATGGGGGGTTCTCATGCCGGACAGCATGCCGAGCGATGACCGTGCCATGTCAATGGCGTGATCTTGATGTTTTCCTGATGTTCACCGAATGTGACGCGTTCACGAAGGAACCTTTGCCTCCGAGGCAAAACTTTTTGTCCTACAGGTAAAGCGGGGATATACCGGAGCCATGAACCAGCCGCCGGATCCGCTCCCCCTCGTCGCCCCGCAACTGCGCGCCCTGCGCACCCGCAGCGGGCTGACGCTGGAGGTTGCGGCCGCCCGGGCCGGGCTCTCGCCCGCGCACCTGTCCCGGCTGGAGACCGGCCACCGGACACCGTCGCTGCCGATGCTCCTCGCGCTCGCCCGGACCTACGGCACGACCGTCTCCGATCTGCTGGGCGAGGTGCCGCCCGAGTCGGATCCGATCGTACGGGCCGACCGTATGGAGGCGCAGCAGGCGGGCGGCTGGACGTACTGGCGGGCGGGGGGTTCCGGGCGGGCGATGCAGGCCCTGCGACTGCACGTGCCGCAGGGGCAGGCCGGCCAGGAGCAACTGGTCCGGGTGCACCCGGGCGAGGAGTGGCTCTATGTCACCGCGGGCCGGATGCGGCTGACGCTCGGCGAGGCCGTGCACGAGCTCGGCCCCGGCGACGCCGCCCACTTCGACTCCCTCACCCCGCACCGCATCGCCGCCGTCTCGCAGGGCGGGGCGGACCTGCTGTTCATGCACACGCTGATGCAGAGCGGCGCGCCCGGGCTGTGCCTGGGCGACGCCGCACCGAACCGGAGGGGAATGCCGTGAGCGACAACGCCAAGCGCTACGTGGAAGAGGACCGGGCACCCATGGGGATGACGGTCCGGGTGTTCATCTACCTCGTCGCCGTCCACTTCATCGTCGCCTTCTTCTTCCTCATCTTCTGGCTTGCCGGGGCGAAGTGACCGCCTGCGTCCTAACCTGGCGCCATGGCCCGTACAGCTGAGGAAGTCCTGGCGCAGGCGGTGCAGGAGCTGGCACCGGACACCGCGGCGAACCGGCTCGTCCCGCGGATCGCCGCGGGCACCGCGCCCCGGGAGGCCGTCTCCGCCTTCGCGCTGGAGCAGCACCACGTCATCAGGGGTGACCGGCGCAGCTTCGCGCACCTCGCGGCCCGGTCCGCGGACCGCCCGGCCGTCGCGGGCTTCTTCACGCACCTCGCCGGGGGCGAGACCGTGGCCCTGGACCGGCTCGGTGCGCTGACGGCCGCCTGCGGTCTGGACGACGCCGCGGTACGGGCCTACGAGCCGCAGGCCGGCTGCCAGGCCTACCCGGCGTACGTGGCCTCGCTGGCCCTGGGCGCCGAGCCGGCCGACGTCGTGGTCGCACTGACCGCCAACTTCGCCGCGTGGGCCGGCTATTGCGCCACGCTGAGCCGGGGGCTGCGTACCCACTACGGCTTCGACGACGCGGCCTGCGGCTTCTTCGACTTCTTCGCCGGGCCCGACCCCGAGGGCGAGGCGCTCGCCCTCGCCGCGGTACGGGCCGGGCTGGCGGACGGCACGTTCTCGGAGCGGCTGGCGCGTCGGCACGGACGGCTGCTCCAGGAGTACGAGTTGATGTTCTGGGACAGCCTGGACGGGGTGTCCACCGCGGGGTGGCCGTGGTGATAGACAGGTGTGCATGCCGATATACCGTGCAATTCCCGCCGACGACACCGAGGCCCTGGCCGCCGTCGACGCCATCGACAACTCCTTTGTCACCACTGCCGTCCTCGAAGTGACCGCCCGCGCCGACGGGTTCGTCCTGCGCGAGGCACCGGTGGATCCGCCGCTGCTCAAGGAGTACCCGGACGAGGAC
Source organism: Streptomyces morookaense (assembly GCF_013030945.1). GTDB lineage: Bacteria > Actinomycetota > Actinomycetes > Streptomycetales > Streptomycetaceae > Streptomyces > Streptomyces morookaensis. The sequence goes on from NZ_JABBXF010000002.1 coordinate 16,894, forward strand.
GAGGAGCGCGCGGACGGTGCGGAGGTCGTGGCCGCCTACGAGGGCGCCGAGCTGTGCGGCGCGGTCACCGTGGCGTACCAGGCCTGGAACCGTCGCCTCCACATCGCCGACCTGCGGGTCTCCCCCGCCCACCGCGGCCGGGGCATCGGCCGCGGCCTGCTGGACCGGGTCCTCGCCCGGGGCCGCGAACTGGGCGCCCGCACGGCCTGGTTGGAGGTCACCAGCGTCAACGCCCCGGCGGTCCGGGCCTACCGGAAGATGGGGTTCACATTCGCCGGCCTGGACACCACGCTCTACACCGGCACCGCCTCCGAGGGCGAGACGGCCCTGTTCATGAGCCGTCCCCTGGCTTCCGGCTGAGGGCCTCCGCCGTCAGGGAGCCGTGCACGCGCAGCCGGGCGAGGCCCCCGTCGGGATGGATGTCGACGCGGACGTGCGTGGCCGTCGGGGCTCCGTCGAGCAGGAAGCGGTGGACGGTGTCGGGCTGGAGGCGGGTGCGGGGCAGCAGCGGGGTCCAGCCGGTGGTGCGGTCGGCCGGGTCGGCGCCGGTGGTGGCGTCGAGGACATGGACGTCGGCCCAGCCGGGGGCGTTGCCCTTGTAGCAGCCCGTGTCGATCTCGACGGCACGCAGGACCGCCTGCCCGGTGAGCCGGTAGCGCACCCAGTCGTGGCCGCGGTCGCGTCGGCGGCGGGTCTCCCATCCGCCGTCCATCCGCAGGGAGCGGCCGGGATGGATGGAGTTGAGGGCGGAGGAGAAGAAGCGGTCGGAGGAGTCCTCGACATGGCCGCCGTTCTCGAGCGCGGCGAGGTCGAAGGTGCCGAGCGCGCCCAGCCAGGCGAGGTCGGGCACCGGCTCGCCGTGCACCCGCAGCCGGGCGATGCCGCCGTCGGGGTACTGGGCGAGGCGCAGGTGGGTGAAGCGTTCGCGGACGGCGACGGCGAAGCCGTTGGCGGCGTGGCCGCCCACGGGGGTGCGCGGGACGAGGGTCGTCCACGGCGCGTCCGGGGCCAGCAGCTCCTCCGGGGAGGGGGTGCCGGGCAGGGCGGTGGCCTCGACGGCGACGGACTCGGGGTGGTTGCCGCGGAAGTGGGCGGTGTCGACGACGATGCCGTGGACGACGCCGGGCACCCCCAGGCGGACGAGCGCCCAGTCGTGGTCGCCGGGGGCGGGGTGCGGGGCGGCGGCGGTGCCGCGGCGGCGGCGGGTCTCCCAGCCGTCCATGATCTTGCCCTTGTGGCCGAAGAGTTCGGGGTCGAAGCGGGCGGGGCCGGGGACGAGCAGGTTCTCGCGGTCGGCGAAGAACTCGTCGTTGGCGGCGGTCACGGCGCCGCCCAGCCTCCGGTCGGCGAGGTCGGGAAGGACGTCGAAGGCGAAGGGCGCGGTGCGGTAGTCGGCGTAGGGGTCCCCGCCGGGGTAGGGGCGTGCGGGCCCGGTGAACTGCGGGGGAATATCCACGGGTTCGGCTATGTCACTCGTGTCTCTCATATGCGGGGGTGCTGCCTCTCCAGGAGTCGGCCGGTGGGCCCGGTGATGGGGGTGCCGTGGTCGGCGATCTTCCGGCCGCGCAGCCAGGTGGACCGCACGACGCCGTGCAGGGTGCGGCCCGCGTAGGCGGTGACCTGGTTGCGGTGGTGGAGCGCGGCCGGGTCGACGGTGAAGGTCTCGTCGGGGGCGAGAACGGCGAAGTCGGCGTCGCGGCCCGGCTCGACGGCGCCTTTACGGGCCAGGCCGGCGAGGGCGGCCGGGGCGGCGGACATCCAGCGGGCCACGTCGTCGAGCGTGTGACCGCGCCGCCGGGCCGCGGTCCAGACGGCGGGCAGCCCGAGCTGGAGGGAGGAGATGCCGCCCCATGCGGCGCCGAAGTCGGGGACCTTGAGGCCGGTGGTGCAGGGCGAGTGGTCGGAGACGACGCAGTCGACGGTCCCGGCGGCGAGCCCCGCCCACAGCGCGTCCTGGTTGGCCGCCTCCCGGATGGGCGGGCAGCACTTGAACTCCGTGGCGCCGTCGGGTACTTCCTCCGCGGTCAGGGTGAGGAAGTGCGGGCAGGTCTCGGCGCTGACGGGCACGCCCTCGGCCTTGGCTGCGGCGACGAGGGGCAGCGCGTCCGAGGAGGACAGGTGCAGGACGTGCACACGCGTGCCGAAGCGCCGGGCCGCGTCGACGACGGCGGCCACGGCGGCGTTCTCGGCGGCCCGCGGGCGGGAGGCGAGGAAGTCGGCGTAGCGCGTGCCGCCGCGCTGCGGTGCTGCGGAGAGCCGGTCCGGGTCCTCGGCGTGCACGATCAGCAGGCCGCCGAAATCGGCGATCCGGGCCGCGGCGGCCTCCAGTCCGCGGCGGTCCAGCGGCGGGAACTCCTCGACGCCGGAGGGCGAGAGGAAGCACTTGAAGCCGAACACCCCGGCGGCGTGCAGGGGTTGCAGGTCACCGGTGTTGCCGGGCACGGCTCCGCCCCAGAAGCCGACGTCGACGTGCACCGCCTGCTCCGCCACGGCCTGCTTGACGCGCAGATGAGCGACGGTCGTGGTGGGCGGAAGGCTGTTGAGGGGCATGTCGACGAGTGTGGTGACGCCCCCGGCGGCCGCGGCGCGGGTGGCGCTGCGAAAGCCCTCCCACTCGGTGCGGCCGGGGTCGTTGACGTGCACGTGGGTGTCGACGAGGCCGGGCAGCAGGACGTCGTCGCCGAGGTCCTCCAAGGCTTCTGCGGGCGGGAGTTCGGCCGCGTACGGCAGGACGGCGGCGATCCGCCCGTCCGCGACGGCGACGGAGGCGGGGCGGGTGCCGTCCGGGGTGACCACTCTCGTCGAGCGCAGCAACAGCTCCACCGCGGGCATGGCGCCCCCTCCTCGATCCGCCGGCCGGGTCCGTGCTTCAACACTCTGTTGACGCCCGGGTGGCCCGCAGTCTTCTGCGGTGGCCCGACCCCGTCAAGACCCCTTCCGTACACCGGTAGGCTGCTGCCACTCACCGTCCCGGAAGGACCGCACCGTGCCCTCGCCCGCCGAGCCCCGAACCGCCTCGCCGACCGGTGGCGTCCAGTCGCTGGAGCGCGCCTTCGACCTGCTGGAGCGGATGGCCGACGCGGGTGGCGAGGTCGGGCTGAGCGAACTCTCCACGAGCAGCGGCCTTCCGCTGCCCACCATCCACCGGCTGATGCGCACCCTCGTCGCCTGCGGCTACGTGCGCCAGCAGCCCAACCGCCGCTACGCGCTGGGCCCCCGGCTGATCCGCCTCGGCGAGAGCTCCTCCCGGCTGCTCGGCACCTGGGCCCGCCCGCACCTCGCGCGGCTGGTCGAGGGGACGGGCGAGACGGCCAACATGGCGCTGCTGGACGGGGACGAGGTCGTCTACGTCGCCCAGGTGCCCTCGCGGCACTCGGTGCGGATGTTCACCGAGGTCGGCCGCCGGGTGCTGCCGCACTCCACGGGGGTCGGCAAGGCGCTGCTCGCCCAGTGCTCGGACGACGAGGTGCGCGCCCTGCTGGGGCGTACGGGGATGCCGGCTGCGACCGAGAAGACGATCACCACGCCCGAGGCGTTCCTGACGGCGCTGGCGCGGGTGCGCGAGACGGGTTTCGCGGTGGACGACAACGAGCAGGAGCTGGGGGTCCGTTGCCTTGCGGTACCGGTGCCGGACTCCCCTACGGCGGCGGCGGTCTCCGTGTCGGGGCCGGCGGGCCGGGTGACGGACGAGGCGACGGAGATGATCGTGCCGCTGCTGAAGCGGGTGGCGGCGGAGCTCGCCGCCGAACTGGCGGTGCCGGACGCCCCGTAAGGGGCGCGGGGCTGTGTCGATATGCGGCTCCGCCGCGTGGGCGCGAGCAGGTGCGCCCCGTCAGGGGCGCGGGGAACTGCGCGAGCAGCCCCCACCGGCCTGCAGTCGACGCACTACCCCAGAGGTCCGGGGCGTAGCCCCGGGGACCCCGGCTGCGGGCACGTCGTGGCTGAGCGCGCAGTTCCCCGCGCCCCTTACGGGGCGCGAGGCTCCTCGCGTGGTCGAGGCACCACAGACGTCTCGTCGAAACTGTCCACCGCCGCGCGGACTTCGCCGAGCGCGCCGGACAGCGCGCTCACCGACCCCACGGCACCGGCGACCAACAGCAACGCACTCCGCAACCGCGAAACATCCGGCTCCCCGGCCCGCGCCATCGCGTCCAGCGCGGCGAGTTCGTCGTCGGCGGCCTCCCGGTCGGGTAAGGCGGCGGGGTGCCCGGCAAGGGCCTTGCGCAGCCGCGAGACGGCGGCGCACAGCACGACCGCTCTCGGGTCCGGATTCCGACCGGAATGGCCCGCTCGCTCCTCTTCCACCACTACGGCGCCTTCCGTCACGACTCTCCCCCTCCCACGGCCCGCCCGCGCGGATCAGTTAACGCCACTTTCTGTGCGACGCGCCACACGCACAGCGAAATTCAGGCCGCATGTTCCCGTGCGGGTGACGAACTGACGTCCGGCGCACACGCGCCCGGTCATGGGGTATGCAGGGAGCATGAACAACTCCAAGGACCCTCGTGCACACGGGCCTTCGGTCGCCGGTCTGCTGCTGGCGGCCGGCGGCGGACGGCGCCTCGGCGGCCGGCCCAAAGCCCTACTGAGGTACCGAGGTGGTCTGCTGGCCGGGCACGCCCTGGAGGTGCTGCGCGCGGGCGGCTGCTCGCCGGTGCACGCCGTGCTGGGCGCGGGGGCCGCGGAGGTCCGCGAGCGGATCCGGCCGCTCGCGCCGGGGACGGTCCTCGTGGAGAACCCGGACTGGGCGGCGGGCATGGGCTCGTCGCTGCGGGCGGGCCTGGAGTCGCTCGCCGCCGTGCCGGGCGCCGGCGCCGTCCTGGTGATGCTGGTGGACCAGCCCCGCATCGGCCCGGAGGCGGTGGCGCGGGTGCTGGCCGCGCACCGCGCCGGCGCCGGCCTCGCCGCCGCGGCCTACGGGGGCGAGCGGGGGCACCCGGTGCTGTTCGCGCGGGAGCACTGGGCGGGCGTCGCGGCGGCGGCCCGCGGCGACCAGGGCGCGCGCACGTATCTGCGCGCGCACGCCGCCGGGATCACGCTGGTCGAGTGCGGGGACGTCGCCGCGGCGGACGACCTCGACACCCCCGAGGACCTGGCGCGGCTCACGGCAGGCGGCATTGAACTTCCACCATGAGGAAACTACTGTCCGCTGTCTCCCTCCAGTTGAAGGAGCTGACCGCCATGTCCGCAGCAACACCCGCCGAACCGGCCGTAGTCCAGGGCCCGCCCGTGGAACGCCAGGAGGAGGTGCTGACCGACGGTGCGCTCGCCTTCGTCGCCGCCCTGCACCGCCGCTTCACCGGCCGCCGCGACGAGCTGCTCGCCCAACGGGCCGTGCGCCGCGCGGAGATCGCCCGCACCGGCAGGCTGGACTTCCTCCCCGGCACCGCCCGCATCCGCGAGGACCCCTCCTGGCGCGTGGCCCCCGCACCGGCCGCCCTGGAGGACCGGCGCGTGGAGATCACCGGGCCGGCCGACGACCGCAGGATGACCGTCAACGCCCTCAACTCCGGTGCCCGCGTGTGGCTCGCCGACTTCGAGGACGCCTCCGCCCCCACCTGGCAGAACGTGCTCGGGGGCCAGCTCAACCTGATCGACGCCTACGCGCGCCGCATCGACTTCACCACTCCCGAGGGCAAGTCCTACGCCCTCCGGCCCGCCGAGGAGCTGGCCACGGTCGTGATGCGCCCGCGCGGCTGGCACCTGGACGAGCGCCACCTGACCGTCGACGGGCGGCCCGTGCCCGGCGCTCTCGTCGACTTCGGCCTCTACTTCTTCCACAACGCCCGGCGCCTGCTGGAGCTGGGCAAGGGCCCGTACTTCTACCTCCCCAAGACCGAGTCGCACCTCGAAGCCCGCCTGTGGAACGACGTGTTCGTCTTCGCCCAGGACTGGACGGGCCTGCCGCACGGCACGGTCCGCGCGACCGTCCTCATCGAGACGATCACCGCGGCCTACGAGATGGAGGAGATCCTCCACGAGCTGCGCGACCACGCCTCGGGGCTCAACGCGGGCCGCTGGGACTACCTCTTCTCGATCGTGAAGAACTTCCGCGACGGCGGGGAGCGGTTCGTCCTGCCGGACCGCAACGCCGTCACCATGACCGCGCCCTTCATGCGCGCGTACACCGAACTCCTCGTCCGCACCTGCCACAAGCGCGGCGCGCACGCCATCGGCGGCATGGCGGCGTTCATCCCCTCGCGCAAGGACCCCGAGGTCAACGAGGTGGCCCTGGAGAAGGTGCGGGCCGACAAGGACCGGGAGGCGGCCGACGGCTTCGACGGCTCCTGGGTCGCCCACCCCGACCTCGTCCCGGTGGCCCGGGCCTCCTTCGACGCCGTCCTCGGCGCCCGCCCGCACCAGAAGGACCGGCTGCGCGAGGACGTGCACGTGACGGCTGATCAGCTCATCGCCGTGGACTCGCTGAAGGCCAGGCCGACGTCCGAGGGCCTGCGCAACGCCGTCCAGGTCGGCATCCGTTACATCGAGTCCTGGCTGCGCGGTCACGGCGCGGTCGCCGTCTTCCATCTCATGGAGGACGCGGCCACGGCGGAGATCTCGCGCTCCCAGATCTGGCAGTGGGTCCATGCGGGGGTCGTCCTGGACACGGGCGAGAAGGTGACCGCGGAGCTGGTCCGCCGCCTCGCCGCGGCGGAACTGGCAGCGGCCGACGAGGGCCGCTGGCAGGAGGCGCACGACCTGCTGCTGAAGGTGGCGTTGGACGAGGACTATGCGGAGTTCCTGACGCTGCCGGCGTACGAGCTGCTGGAGTGAGGGGCTGCCGGGGCGCCGTTCATGTCTCAAGGGCCGCCTCGCAGATGACCCCGTGCTGCCAGAGCCTCTCACCGGCATGTTTGTATATGCCAGTGATCGTTAACGCACAGGAAACATCCGGGCCGCGGATATACATCGAGCGCATTCTGGAGCATTGGAACCGGGACGAGGACGCCGAGGCGCTCGTCCAGGGGGCGCAGCGGCTGACCAGACGGGAGGCTCGGCGGCAGCTGTTCAGGCTGGGGCATGCGCTGCGCCGGCAGGGGCTCGCGCCCGGCGACGGGGTGGGGCTGTTTCTGGCCAACCGCGTGGACTCCGTGCTCGTGCAACTCGCCGTCCATCTCATCGGCTGTCGCGTCGTGTTCCTGCCGCCCGAGCCGGGGCCCGGCGAACTCGCCGCGCTGGTCGAGCAGTCCCGGGCGCGCGTCGTGGTCACCGACCCGACCTTCGCGCAGCGGGCCGCCGACGCGGCCGGCCGCAGCGTCCACGCCCCCGCACTGCTCGGCCTCGGGCCCTGTGAGCAGCAGTGCCCGGACCTGCTGGCCCTGGCCGCCGAGTGCCCGGACGTGCGCCCGGAGGGCGTGCCCGCCCCGGGAGCGGACGAGGCCGTCACCGTCCTCTACACCGGCGGCACCCTGGGCCGGCCCAAGCTGGCCGCGCACAGCCACCAGCTCTACAACATGCTGCTGGACCTGGTGGACGACGCCGAGCAGGACTCCGGCTCCACGCTCTTCCCGGCCATGGACGAGGGCACGGACAGGGTGCTCGTCTCCACACTGCTCACGCACGGCAGCGGTCACCTCACCTCGCTCCAGGCTCTGGTGACGGGGTCCACCCTCGTCGTGCTGCCCGAATTCGAAGCGGGCGCGGCGTTGACGGTGCTGCGCGAGGAGCGCATCACCGCGACGATGTTCGTACCGCCGATGCTCTACGCGGTGCTCGACCACCCGGAGTGCAAGCCGGGCGCCCTGCCCGCGCTGCGGGGGATCGTCGTCGGCGGCGCGGCCACGTCGCCCAGCCGGCTGCAGCAGACGGTCGAGGTGTTCGGGCCCGTGCTCAGCCAGGGCTACGGGCAGTCGGAGGCGCTCGGAATCAGTGCCTTCGGTGCAGAGGAACTCGTCTCGGAGGCAGCCCGGCGCCCCGAGCTCTGGCGCAGCTGCGGTCGCGCCATCAGGGATGCCGAGATCGAGATCCGTGGTGAAGGGAGCACAGCGGCACTGCCCGTCGGGCAGGTCGGCGAGGTGTGCGTCCGCGGCGAGACGGTGATGCTGGGCTACTTCGAGGACCCGGAGCGCACCGCGGCGGCCCTGCACGACGGCTGGCTGCGCACCGGGGACCTGGGGTACCTCGACGCCGAGGGGTACCTCTACCTCGTCGACCGGGCCAAGGACATCATCGTCACCGGCAGCACCAGCGACAACGTGTACTCGAGGGTGCTGGAGGACTTCCTCCTCACGCTGCCCGGTGTGCGCAATGCGGCGGCGGTGGGGATGCCGGACGAGGAGTACGGGGAGGCCGTGCAGATCTTCCTGGCCACGGCCGAGGGCGCGGACGTCGACCCGGAGGCGGTCGGCGCTGCGGTGACCGCCGAGTTGGGCGAGCTGTACACGCCACGGGAGACCGTGCTGATGGATCGGCTGCCGACGACCAAGGTGGGCAAGGTGGACAAGAAGGCGCTGCGCGCCGCGTGGCTGAGCGGGGACTTGCGCACGGTGTAGGTCCACCTCGGCCTTCCGCCCTTTCCCCCCTTTCCGGCCTTTCACCGGGAAAGGGCGGAAAGGGCGGCGCCGTCAGCTCATCACCGCACCCAGCGCCACGAACCCGCAGATCAGCACCGCCAGGATCACCAACAGCGGCCAGACGAACCGCAGATACCGGTCGTACCCCACCTTGGCGAGAGCCACCCCGCCCACCACCACGGCCGTGGTCGGCACCCACAGGTTCATCCAGCCGCTGGCCGACTGCCAGGCGGTCACCACCACCGACCGCGCCACGCCGGCGAACTCCGCGAGCGGAGCGAGAATCGGCATCGCCAGCGTGGCGTGGCCGGATGTGGAGGGGATGAGGAAGGCCATCGGCAGGTTCACCAGGTAGATCAGGATGCCGAAGGCCACCGCGGGGGTGCCGGAGACGACGCCCTCCATGGAGTGCAGCACCGTGTCGATGATCCTGGCGTTCGTCATGATGACGGTGACACCGCGCGCGAGGACGATCACCAGGGCCGGCGCGATGAAGTCGGCCGCGCCCTGGACGACCGCGGCGCTCAGCCGCTGCTCGCCGAGGCGGGCGACGAGCCCCACCAGCAGGGCCGCGACGATGAACAGCGCCGCCAACTGCGCGAAGGACCAGTCGAGTTCCCACCCGTAGGGGGCGGCGTCGGACCTTCCGGTGAGCGCCGTGGACCACGGGATCACCGAGAAGATCATGAACGCGAAGACCAGGGCGACCGTCACGAGCACGGCCTTCTGGAGCCCCGTCAGCTCCGGCGGCTCCACGGCCTCGGCGGCCAACTCCCGGTCGCCGGGCCGGAAGCCGACCAGCGAACGGCCCGGGTCGGCCCGCACCCGGTGCGCATAGCGGATGACGTAGCCGATGGTGACGCCGGTCAGGACGAGCCACATCGCGAAGCGCAGCGCGATCCCGTCGCCGAGCGAGATCCCGGCGGCCGAGGAGGCGACGCCGGTGGCGAAGGGGTTGACGGTGGAGGCGAGCACGCCGATGCCCGCCCCGAGGATGATCGTGCCGGTCGCGACCATGCGGTCGTAGCCGAGCGCGAGCATCAGGGGCACGATCAGCCCGTAGAAGCCGAGCGTCTCCTCGGCGAAGCCCTCGACGGTGCCGAGGACGGAGAAGACGGTCATGATCCCGGCGATCAGCAGCGCCCCGCGGTTGCGCAGCCGGTGGGCGAGTCGCTCGATGCCGCGGTCCAGGGCCCCGGTGGTGAAGACGACGGTGATGAACGCGCCGATCGCGAGGACGAAGAGGAAGACGCCGGCGCTGCCGTAGAGCGTGCCGGTGGCGTCGGGCGAGACCTGGCCGGTCACCGGGTCCCGTACTCCGTAGAGCCCGTTGACGGGGGCGAGGAAGAGGTCGCCGAGGCGGTGGACGAAGTCGCCGGGGGCGGCCTCGCGATGGTAACTGCCCTGGAGCGGGTGGCCGGCGGGGTTGCGCCGGTAGGTCCCGGAGGGGACGACGAAGGCGAGCACCCAGACGGCGACCGTGACGGCGGCGAGCACGGTGAGGGCACTGGGGAAGGTGAATCGGGGCTTGTGGTGGCCTTCGGTTGGGTGGTTCACGGGGATCATTTTGCTCAGATTTGCCCGGTATTGCGACGATGCCGCGCCCCGTAAGGGACGCGGGGAACTGCGCGATCAGCCACAGGCGGCAGTCAGCGGCCCACGTTCAACCGCCACAGCGGCGGCGCAGCCCGCCCCTTCAGCCGCCCCCGCAACAGTGCCAACTCCCCCGGCGACAGCGCCAATTCCTCGGCGAACCGCCGAGTCGTCACGTACTCGATCCCCAAGGCCGCAGTCCGCCGCTCCCAAGCGGCGAACCGCTCGTACAGAGCACCGGCATCCACCACAGCGTCCGCCGAGCCGACGGCGCCGCCGAACCCGCGCGCCGCACGGAAACGCTCGCGCGCCACCTCCGAAAACCCGCACACCGAGCGGCAAGCGGACTCCGCCTCGGCCAATCCCTCCACCCCCTCCAGCGCCCGCGCCAGCCGGTTGATCTCCAGGACGCGTTCCAGCGGCAGCCGGTACACCCGGGCACTCGCGGGCCCGAGCACCACCGGGACCGCCGCATCGCGGGTGCCGCACACCCCCCGGACGCCGCGGGCCGCGGCCACCAGCAGGGCGCTCGCCTCGGAGGGGTGCCAGTCGAAGACGGCGTCCACACACCGGGCATGCCCGGCGGTCAGCGTGAACGCCGGCTCCCCCAACCGGGGCAGCAGGTCCGCCTCCGGCACCTCGGAGTCCAGGCCGGGGCCCGCGACGTGGACAGCGGTCGGCAGTCCGGCGCGCCGGCAGGCCGCCACCGCCAGCGCGTCGCCCAGCGGGCTGCGCAGCGTGGGTTCGCTGCCGTCGGCCACCACGTCCCCGCCGACGTCGACGATGTCGACGCGGTCGGCCCCGCAGTACGCGGCGGCCTCGGCGATCTGCCGGGCCATGCCCGTGCTGCCCGTGTACGGGTCGAGGATGCCGAGTGCGGGCTTCAGCGCGGCGGCGAGCCGCGGCAGGAGCGAACCGGCGGGCGGCACGGGCGCGGACCGCGGGGTGACGAGGTGCAGCAGTTCGCCGACGCGCTCGGTGCCGGTGAAGTCCGCGGGGCTGCGCGGGCCGGGAACCGGGTCGACGACCAGACGCTCCCAGGCGTACGTCAGGACCAGGGCCGGAGTGTCCTCGCCGTACAGGGCCGCGTGGACCATGGCCGTGGTGATGGCGTCCCCGCCTCCTCCGGCGGCAATCAGAAGTCGCCTCATGGTCCTGAGAGTTACCCGGAAAAGTTGTCCGACGCACCTATGCGTCTGTGTACCGTGCCTCCATGGCCAACTCAGTTCCTGTACACCTGACTTACGGACCTGCGCTCCCTGTTCCCGAGACGCCGTACCGGCAGTATGTGTACGCCTATCCGCACCAGAAGGCCTACCGGCTGCTGGAGAACGGCCCGTTGCTGAGCGACGTGTGGACAAGTGAGCGGCTCGACGCGCTTTCGCTCTACGTTCACATCCCCTTCTGTGAGATGCGCTGCGGATTCTGCAATCTCTTCACCCGCACCGGTGCCCCGGAAGACGTCACCGGCGCGTTCCTGGACGCGTTGGAGCGACAGGCCCAGGCGACCCGTGGCGCCCTGGAGGCGGCCGGGCGTCCCGTGCGCTTCGTGCTGTCGGCCTTCGGCGGCGGCACGCCCACGTACCTCACCGCGGCCGAACTCACCCGCCTCTGCGACATCTGCGAGGACGTGACGGGAGCGGACCTCGCGGCCGTGCCCTGGTCGGTCGAGACGTCGCCGGCCACCGCGACCGCGGACCGGCTGGCCGTTCTCGCCGAGCGGGGGGCGACGCGGCTGAGCATCGGGGTGCAGAGCTTCATCGACGCAGAGGCGCGCGCCGCCGTCCGGCCGCAGAAGCGGGCCGAGGTGGAGGCGGCGCTGTCCCGGCTGCGGGAGGCCGGCTTCCCGGTCCTGAACATCGACCTCATCTACGGCATAGACGGTCAGACCGAGCAGTCGTTCCGGATCTCCCTCGATGCCGCGCTGGCCTGGCGGCCGGAGGAGATCTATCTGTATCCGCTGTACGTACGCCCGTTGACCGGTCTGAGCGCCCGGCACGACAAGGACGGCAGACTGTGGGACGACCAGCGGCTGCGTCTGTACCGCTACGGCCGTGACCACCTGCTGGCCAACGGTTACGAGCAGACCTCCATGCGGGTCTTCCGGCGCACCGGCACTCCCGCCGCCGAACGCGCGGAGGACACGAGCATCGGCGAGTACAACCAGCAGGCCGGCATGGTCGGACTCGGCGTGGGCGCCCGCTCGTTCACCACCGACCTGCACTACACCACGGACTACGCGGTGGCCGTGCCCGAGGTACGGCGCATCATCGACGGCTATCTGGCCACGCCCGCCGAGGAGTTCGCGCGGGCGCAGTGGGCGTTCAGAATGGACGACGGCGAACGGCGCCGGATGTTCGTCCTGCAGACGCTCCTGGAGTCCGGCGGCCTGCCGGTGGACGGCTACCGGCAGCGGTTCGGCACGCCGCCCCTGGACGACTTCGCGGCCGAGTTCGCCACGCTCGGGGAGCGGCAGTGGCTGGACGCGGACGGGGGCGGGGTGCTCCGGCTCACTCCGGAGGGGATGGCCTGGTCGGACGCCATCGGCCCGCTGTTCTTCTCGCCACGGGTCCACGAGGCGATGGCGGGCTATCAGGACCGTTGAGCCAGGGGTCCGCGCGCGGACCGGCGACCCGGGGTCACGGAGACGACGACCAGTCCCGTGAGCAGCAGCGCCGCTCCGCACACGGCCGGGGCGGGCGGCCGTTCACCCAGCAGTGCCACCCCGAGCACGGTGGCCACCAGCGGCTCGGCGAGGCTGAGGGTGCCTGCGGTGGCCGCGTCGATCCGGCCGACGCCGCTGGTGAACAGCCAGTAGCCCAGCGCGGTCGTGCCGATGCCGAGCCAGCAGACGAGGACCAGGGTGCGCGGGCTCGCGAGGCCCCCGGGGGCCGCCGCGATCCACGGCGAGACGAGAACTCCCGCGCACAGCACGCTCATCGGCGCCGCCGCCGCGGTATCCGCCCCGCGGCGGGCGAGCCGACCGGTGAGGGCGATGTACACGCCGAAGGAGGCACCGGCCACGATGCCGAGCAGCACCCCCGGGACGTCGGCGCGCACGGTCCGGCCCGGCACCAGCAGCAGGGCGATCCCGCCCACCGCACAGGCCGTGCCCCACCACCACGAGCGGCCGGGACGCTCGCCGGTCGTCCGGTGCGCGCACCACCCGGAGACGGCCGGTACCGTCCCGAAGGCGACCGCGGTCGCGAGCGCTGCGCCGCAGCGGTCCACCGCCTCCAGGAAGCACGCCTGGAACGCGGCGGTGACCAGGATGCTCAGCAGCATCAACCGGCGGACACCGGGCGCCCACAGCGTGCGCAGTCCCGCTCCGCGGACGGTGAACAGGGCGAGCAGCAGGCCGCCCAGCAGCATCCGGCAGGCGCCGACGGACACCGGCGAGGCCGTGGTGCCGGAGAGGAGCTGGGCGGGGCCGACCGTGCCCCACAGCAGTGCCGCCAGGAGCACCGGCACCTCGCCGCCGGTCCGTCGCCATCCCACGGAAGCCGATGCTAAACGGGCCGGGCGGCCCGCAACCACTGGCGGAACCAACCTGTTTGCAGGGTGCACGGGGTGGTGCGCTCGTGCTTTTGCACCGGCCGCGCACCCCAGCAGCAGGTCACGCACCTCTTTGTACGACTTTTAACTGCCTCTTGCACGCCTGTTGACGGGAGATCGTCACCGTTCCTAGCCTGACGGACGACCGTTTCATGCATCACCTAACCGGCGAACTCCGGTGCACCCCGTGCCCGTTGGCAGCGGGGTGACCGGTCGTGCCCGAAGGGCGGCATCATGACGGAATTCCAGCAGCCGCATTCACCGCTTCCCCCCAAGCCGGTGGATGTGGACGTGATCGAGAACGCCATCGCCGATCTGTTGCGCGGTCTCGGCCAGGGCGACAAGAGCGAAGTGATGGCCCAGACCCCGCGCCGGGTGGCCGAGTTGTACGCCCAGACGATCAACCCGGGCGACATCGACATCGAAGAGGACTTCAAGGTCTTCGACAACCCCGGGATGCAGGACCTGGTCCTTGTCAACGACGTGCATTACGTATCCATGTGCGAACACCACCTGGCCCCCGCCTTCGGGATCGCCCACCTCGGCTACGTCCCCGACCGCAAGGTGGCCGGCTACTCCAAGCTCAAGAAGGGCCTCAACTACCTCGCCCGCCAGCCGCAGCTCAACGAGCGCCTGGTGGTGGACGCGGTGGACTTCCTGGAGGCGCGGCTGCAGCCGAAGGGCATCGGCCTGGTGCTGCGCAGCGCCCACTGCTGCATCGCGCTGCGGACCAACGCGCCCAGCCAGGAGGTCGTGACGGTGTTCGAGCGGCGCGGCGTACTGCGCGAGGAGCAGTACTGGCAGCCGCTCTGGCAGAGCGCGGTCGCGGAGAAACCCTCCTTCCTGGGAAGGTAGGTGACAGGCATGGACCGAGGACCGCAGGCCGGGCTGCAGACGGACGACGTGCAGCAGCTGGCCAACCAGATGCGGCAGGCGCTGCAGACCTGCTCCGTTCACACGGTCGGCCCCCTGGCCGCCTACGAACGGTGCACGTCGGCCCTTGACGGGGGACGGATCACCTCGGAAGAGTTCCAGGAGATCGGCCGGAGACTGGTCGCCCTGTCGGAGGAGCGCATGCACCGTTACGAGGCCGAGGGCGAGCGCCCCGGCACCTCGCAGAAGATCAGCCGGGAGAAGCGGCTCATAGGTTTCGTCGACGCGCTCTTCGCCCTCGGTATCCGCAAGCAGAAGGAGGACTGACAGCACCGTGGAGAAATGGCCGGACACCCTCGTCGCCGTCGTCGGCAAAGGGCGCAACTGCCCTCCGGAAACCTACCGGTTGGCCCACGAGGTGGGCGGTCTCGTGGCACGGCAGCCCGGCTGCCTCCTGGTGACCGGCGGTCTCGGGGGCGCGATGGAGGCCGCCGCGCGCGGTGCCAAGGAGCACGGCGGCCGGGTGCTGAGCCTGCTGCCGGGCTCGGCGAACCGGACGACCGCCCCGTACGCGGGGGCGGATCTCGTCCTGGACACCGGGCTGACCGCGAACGGCCGCAACATCGTGCTGGCCAACGTGGCCAGTGCCATGATCGCCGTCCCCGGTTCGCACGGCTCGCTCCAGGAGATGATCGTCGCCCTCGACGCGGAGCGGACCGTGTGGGCCGTCGGGGACCACGCCACCCGGCTCCCCGGCGTCGAGTACCTGTCGTCCACGGCCGAACTCGCCGACCGGCTCGGCGCGTTCGCCAAGGCCGCCGAGAGCCGCGGTTAACCGATGGGCGCCGTCGTCCTGACCGTCGACCTGGCCGTGCTGGCCCATGACGGCAACAGCGCCGGCAACGGCTGGCACGTCCTGCTCGTCCGCCGGGGGACCGAGCCGTTCCGGGGCCGGTGGGCACTGCCCGGCGGCAAGGTCCGTGCCGGGGAGGACGCGCCGGCCGCGGCCTGCCGGGAGCTGCGGGAAGAGACGGGCGTGCAGGTCGCCCCCGCCGAACTCGCCCCCGTCTCCTGGCACACGGCACCGGACCGGGACCCCCGGGGCCGCTACGTGAGCCTGGTGTACGCGGTGCTGCTGCCCGCCCTGCCCGGCGCGCGCGGCGGCGACGACGCGGCGGAGGCGTGGTGGCAGCCCCTGCCCGCGCCTCCGGACGGCTTTCCCGGCGCCGCGACGGAGGAACGGTTCGCCTTCGACCACGCCGCCGTCCTCCTGGAGGTGCTGCATCGCGCACCGCACGGCCCGTCGGCGGTGCCGCACGTGCGGGAGGCGACCGCCGCGGACGGCCCGGAGGTCCGGCGCCTGCTGCGGGCCCACGGCAGGACCGCGGGGGAACCCACGCGCGTGGCGGCACTGGGCGGCTTCCTCGTGGGCTGCGCGCTCCCCCACGACGAGGTCCTCGTCCACCGCCGCTGGCAAGGGCTGGGCGTAGAAGGGCAGTTGACCGGCGAAGACCGGTCCCGGCAAGGACGGCACCCATGACCGCAGCCACCGCACAGGACGCCCGCCTCGGGCGCGGCGCGATCGTGCTGCTCACCGTGGGCACCGGCCTGTCCGTCGCCAACAACTACTACGTGCAGCCGCTGCTCGGCGCCATCGGCCGCGAGTTCGACCTGCCCGCGGGACAGGCCGGGCTGCTGGTCACCGTGGCGCAGAGCGCGTACGCCGCGGCCCTGCTCCTCGTCCTCCCGCTCGGCGACCTGCTCGAACGGCGCCGGCTCATCGTCGGCCTGTGCACGGCCTGTTCCGCCAGCCTCGTCCTGATGGCGAGCGCCGGTTCGGAGGCCGTCCTGCTGGCGGGGGCGGGGCTGGTGGGGCTGTGCTCCGTCGTCACGCAGGTGATGGTGCCCTACGCGGCTTCCCTCGCCGCTCCCGACCGGCGCGGCCGCGTGGTGGGCACGGTGATGGCCGGGCTGCTGTGCGGCATCCTCTTCGCACGGACCGTGGCGGGTGCGGTGGCGCAGTGGGCCGGGTGGCACGCGGTGTACTGGTGGGCGGCGGGCATGATGCTGCTGCTGGCCGTGGCGGCCCGGGCAGTGCTGCCGGCGTACCGGGAGGCGGGTGCTCCGGATTACCGGCGCCTGGTCGCCTCGGTGTTCACCCTCTTCGCCCGGGAGCCCGTGCTGCGGCTGCGGGCGGCGTACGGGGCTCTGTCGTTCGCGGCGTTCAGTGTGCTGTGGACCTCCCTGTCCTTCCTGCTGTCCGCGCCTCCCTACTCCTACTCGACCGGCGCCATCGGCCTGTTCGGACTGGCCGGACTGGCCGGGGCGCTGGCCGCGGCCCGGGCCGGGCGACTCGCGGACCGCGGGCTGGCGGGCGCCGTCACGGGCGCCACCGCACTGCTGCTGTTCCTGGTGTGGCTCCCCCTCGGGCTCGGCGGCACGCTGCTGCCGGTCCTCGTGCTGGGCATCGTCGTGTTCGACCTGGCCGCCCAGGGGATGCACATCACCAACCAGAGCGAGATCTACCGCCTGGCACCCGAGGCCAGGTCCCGGCTCACCTCGGCCTACATGACGACGTACTTCCTCGCGGGCGCGGCGGGTTCGGCGCTCGCCTCGCTGGCCTGGGCCCGGTGGGGCTGGACCGGGGTCGCGCTCCTGGGCGCCGTGTTCGGGGCGGCGACGACCGCCCTGTGGCTGGCCTCCGCGCGGCGCTCCCGGCCGCCCGAGGGCTCGTGTGCGGCGGACGCGCCGGACACGGCGCAGGCCGGAACTCCCGACTCGCCGGAAAGCCGTACGCCATGAGGCGGGAGGCGGTCCGCGCCGCGGCGGAGGCGTTCGTGCGCCTCCACCACCACGAGAACCCCGCCGCGGGCCCGCCCGAGCCGCGGCTGGCGGAGGTGGCCGAGGAGATCTCCCGCACCGGGACCTACCGGCACACGCCGGAGGAGCTGGAGTTCGGGGCCAAGGTCGCCTGGCGCAACAGCGTCCGCTGCATCGGCCGGCTGTACTGGCGCTCGCTGACGGTGCGGGACCGGCGGGACGTGAACACTGCCGAGGAGATCGCCGAGGAGGCGGTCCGGCACCTGCAGCAGTCGACCAACGGCGGGCGGATACGCCCGTACGTCACGGTGTTCGCCCCCGACGCGCCCGGGCGGCCCGGGCCGCGCATCCACAACGCCCAGCTCGTGCGCTACGCGGGCTACTCGCGCCCCGACGGCTCCGTCCTGGGCGACCCGGTGAGCGTGGAGCTCACCGCTCTCGCGCAGGGCCTGGGCTGGCCCGGCGGGCCGGGCACCCCGTTCGATGTGCTGCCGCTGGTCGTGGAGGGCTGCGGCGAGAAGCCGCGCTGGTTCGAGCTGCCGGACTCGGCGGTGCTCCAAGTGCCGCTGACGCACCCGGAGTTCGACTGGTTCGTGCAGCTGGGCCTGCGCTGGTACGCGGTGCCGGCCGTCTCCGACATGCGGCTGGAGATCGGTGGCGTGGGCTATCCGCTGGCCCCTTTCAACGGCTGGTACATGGGCACCGAGATCGGCGCCCGCAACCTGGCCGACACCGCCCGCTACGACCTGCTGCCGCAGATCGCGCGGCTGATGGGACTGGACGTCTCCCGGGACCGCTCGCTGTGGAAGGACCGGGCGCTGGTGGAGCTCAACGTCGCCGTGCTCCACTCCTTCGAACGGGCGGGAGTCGCCATGAGCGACCACCACACCGAGGCCCGCCGGTTCCTCGACCACGTCGCCCGCGAGGAACGCGCCGGGCGGCAGGTCGGGGCCGACTGGTCGTGGATCGTGCCGCCGCTCTCGGGGGCCGCCACGCCCGTCTTCCACCGCTACTACGACACCGAGCAGCGCTTTCCGGCGTTCCTGCACCCTTAGGGGGCGCCCCTCGCGGGGCGCCGGTTCAGCACCGCGTTCAGCACCACCGCCGTCACGCACGCCGCGCTCACCCCCGAATCCAGGATCGTCCTCAGGGTGGCGGGCACCGCCGCGGCGCCGTAGAAGTCCCGGGACACCACGGGAATCATCCCGAC
Organism: Streptomyces morookaense; assembly: GCF_013030945.1. Classification (GTDB taxonomy): domain Bacteria; phylum Actinomycetota; class Actinomycetes; order Streptomycetales; family Streptomycetaceae; genus Streptomyces; species Streptomyces morookaensis. The sequence continues at coordinate 35,458 of NZ_JABBXF010000002.1, forward strand.
CCCCAGCGACACCGCCGCCACCAGCAGGTTCTCGCCCTTGTCGAGCCCGGACCGCGCCAGTACCTCCACTCCGCTCACCGCCACCGAGCCGAACAGCACGACGGCCGCACCGCCCAGCACCGGCCGCGGCACCACCGCGATCAACGAGGCGGCGACGGGGCTCAGGCCGAGGAGGACGAAGACGACCCCGCACGCGGCGACGGTGAACCGGCTGCGCACCCGGGTGATGGCGACCAGGCCGATGTTCTGCGCGAAGGCGCTGTTGGCAAAGCCGTTGAAGAAGGGGCTCAGCGCCGTGCCGAGGGTGTCCGCCCGCAGGCCGGCCGCGATGACCTGCTCGTCCGCCGGGCGTTCGACGATCTCGCCGAGGGCGAGCATGTCGGCCGTGCTCTCCGTCATGGACACCAGCATCAGCACGCACATCGAGACGATCGCCGGCAGCGTGAACTGCGGGTGCCCGAAATGGAAGGGGGCGGGGAAGCCCACCACCGCCGCTTCCCGCACGGGCGTCGCGTCGACGGCGCCGACGGGGACGGCGAGCAGGGTGCCGGCCACCAGGCCCAGCAGAATCGCGATCTGCTGCAGGAATCCCCGCAACAGCCGCCGCAGCGCCAGCACGATCACCAATGTCGTTGCCGCCAGGGCGAGATCGGTCATGGAGGCCGGCCGATCGGTGTGACCGTTCTGGATCCAGCCGAAGGCGACCGGAAGGAGCGACATGCCGATCAGCGTGATGACGGACCCGCTGACGACGGGAGGGAAGAAGCGGACGAGTCTGCAGAAGTACGGGGCCAGTACGAAGCCCAGCACGCCCGCCACCATGACGGCCCCGTAGATGACGGGCAGGGCGGTGCTCCGGTCCGCCCGGCCGTCGGCGACCGCGAGCATCGGTGCGACACCGGCGAACGAGACGCCGTTCACGAACGGCAGCCGCGCGCCGACCTTCCAGAAGCCGATCGTCTGGAGCAGCGTGGCCAGCCCGGCCGTGAAGAGGCTCGCGCCCACCAGGAACGTGAGCTGAGCCGGGCGGAGCCCGACGTACGCACCGATGACCAACGGCGGTGCCACCACGCCCGCATAGCTGGCGGCGACGTGCTGCAGGCCACCGGCGAGCAGTCTGCCGGGCCCCGGCAGCCGGTCCACGGGGTGGACGCCACTGGGCGGAGCGGCCACGGCGGTTCCTCCTGTCGGTGGGGGTGGGGGCGCCCGATGGCCGCCCGGCTCAGCCGGCGGCGATCCGCGCGAGGCGCCGGGCCTGGTCGCGGGCCTCGCGGGCGATGTCGTCCTCGTCGGCGGTGACCAGCCGCCCGTGCTCGACGACCGGGCGCCCGTCGACGAGGGAGAGGGTGACGGGCGCGGGGGCTCCGAGCACGAGGGCGGCGACGGGGTCGGCGATGGTGGAGTGGCCGAGCCCGTCCAGCTTCCACAGCACCAGGTCCGCGAGCTTGCCCGCCTCCAGCGACCCGGTCTCCGTGGCCCGGCCCAGCACCTGGGCACCGCCGTACGTCCCCATCCGCAGTGCCTGACGCACCGTCAAGGCATCGGATCCGCCCGCCAGTCGGTTGACGAGAAGGCTGTTGCGCAGTTCGGTGTGCAGTTCCCCGGACTCGTTGGAGGCCGTGCCGTCCACACCGAGCCCGACCGGGACTCCGGCGGCGAGCAGGGCGGGGACGGGGGCGGTCCCGGCGGCGAGGCGGGCGTTGGAGGACGGGCAGTGGGCCACGCCGGTGCCGGTGCGGGCGAAAGCCGCGATGTCGGCGGCGTTCATGTGGACGCAGTGCGCCATCCACACGTCCTCGCCCAGCCAACCGGTCGATTCCAGATACTCGGTGGGCCCCATGCCGAACAGTTCCTTGCAGAACTGCTCCTCCTCCACCGACTCCGAGCCATGGGTGTGCAGCCGTACGCCCTTGCGGCGGGCGAGGGCGGCCGATTCGCGCAGCAGCTCGGTCGAGACGGAGAACGGCGAGCAGGGCGCGACGCCGATGCGCAGCATGGAGTCGGGTGACGGGTCGTGGTGGGCGTCGACGGCCGCCTCGGTGGCGGCCAGTGCGGCCTCGGTGGTCTCGACGGCGAAGTCGGGGGGCAGCCCGCCCTGCGACTGCCCCCGGTCCATCGAGCCGCGGGTGGGGCTGAAGCGCACGCCCAGTTCGCGGGCCGCGCGGATCTCGGCGCCCAGCAGGTCGCCGGCGCCGCGGGGGAAGACGTAGTGGTGGTCCATGGCGAGGGTGACGCCGCCGCGGACCATCATGGCCAGGGAGCCGCGCGCGGCCGCGTAGAGCATCTCCTCGTCGATGCGCGCCCAGACGGGATAGAGGGCGACGAGCCAGTCGAAGAGGATGGCGTCCTGGGCGAGGCCGCGCGTGAGCCACTGGTAGAAGTGGTGGTGGGTGTTGACCAGGCCGGGCGTGAGCAGATGCCCGGTGCCGTCGATGCGCCGGACGGCGCCGTCCGGTTGCCCGGGCGCGGGCCCGGGTCCCACGGCTTCGATCCGGTTGCCCGCGACGACGACGTGCCCGGAGGCGTACTCGGTGTCGTGGGCGTCCACGGTGGCGACGGCGCAGTTCTCGATGACGATGCGCACGGTTGAATCCTTTCTGCCGGGGAACTGCGCGGGCAGCCGCCGTCAAAGAACGGCGAGGCCGGCCTCCGCGCCCTCGCGCAACACGGTGGCCTCGATGAGCCCATAGGGGCGATCCGCCACGAAGTACACCTCGTTGTCGTTCTTGAGCCCGAACGGCTCCAGGTCCACGAGGAAGTGGTGCTTGTTGGGGAGGGAGAGCCGTATCTCGTCGATCCCGGGACACCGGTCGACGACCCGCGTACCCATCGCGTACAGCGTCTGCTGCAGCGAGTACGAATACGTCTCGGCAAAGGCCTGCAGCAGGCAGTCCCGCGCCCGCGCGTACACGTCGTCCCAGTCCGCGCCGGCGACCCCCGCATCGTCCGTCGCGCCGTGCCGCCAGCGGGCGTTCACCTCGGTGGCGAGGATCCGGTCGCGGGTCTCCTGGAGCGTGGTGTAGCGGTCCTTCACATAGCCGTGGAACTCGGAGTCGGTGGAGTTGAGGACGGTGAGGCCGGTGAGCCCGGAGATGATCTGCCATCGCTCGCCGTCGTAGGTGATCTGCGCGGTGCGGGTCTCGCGGTTCGCGCGGACGAAGGAGTGCCGCGCCTCGCGGGTGTCCGAGGGCGGGATCCGCTCCCACACGTACTCCTCGATGCGGATCCGTGCGGTGGTGATCGCCTCCTGACTGGTCACGAAGTGCCGGGCGAGGCGCATGCCGAACTGCTCGGCCGAGGCGATGCCGTGTTCCTTGGCGAAGGCGAAGACGGTGTTCTTGGTGGCGTCGGTGGTCAGGACGTCGGCGTTGGAGCCGGTGAGGTGGGTCGCGGTCAGGTCGCCGGAGAGCGCGACGGAGACGTTGAGGTCCTTGATGTGGTGGACGGCGCCGTTGCGGGTGATCCGCACGACGCGGCTCTCCGCCTTGCCGTACTGGTTCTGGCCGAGCATCGCAGGCATGGCTAGCTCCCTCGGTAGACGGAAAAGCCGAACGGGCTGAGCAGCAGCGGTACGTGGTAGTGCTCGCCGGGCGCGACGGCGAAGGCGACGGCCACTTCGGGGAAGAAGCCGGCGCCGCAGGGTTCCGTCGCGAAGACCAGGCGGGCATGGGGCGCCTCCGCCGGGAGGGCGGGGAGGTCCTTGCAGCGCCCGTCGGAGTCGGTCGCCGACGTGCCGAGGGGCTGCCAGGCGGTGCCGCTGCCGTCCCGTACGGAGAGGGCGACGGCGACGCCCGCGGCCGGGCGGCCGGCGGCGGTGTCCAGGATGTGCGTGGAGACGGTCGCTCCTTCCGTGCCGGCCAGGCGGGCGAGCCGCAAGCGGTTGATCTTCGCGAGCTCCTCCCGCACGATCTCGCGCTCGCGTTGCGGGGAGTTGTCGATTCTGTTGCGGACGGCGTCCAGCATCTCCTCGGCGCTGCGGCCGGTGGCGCAGATCAGGAAGACATGCCCGAACTTCTCCTGGTAGGCGAGGTTCGACGCGAGCATCTCGGCGCGGAGTGCGGCCGGAGCGCCCGCCATGCCGCGCTGTTCGCGGGCGGAACCGGGGTCGCCGGGCTCCGGCCGGCCGATGGGCGGATGCCCGGCGAGCGCCTCGTCCAGATCGGCCGGGCCGAGACGCGCCACGGCGGCGTCGCTCGCCGCGTAGAGGGCCTCGGCGTCGGGATAAGGGCGTCCCGCAAGAACTTCTTTGCCCCATGCGTCACTTGCGCAGACGGTGCGCAGTGCGGCGAGGGCGGTGGCGTCGTCGGCCGCGTTGAAGCGGCCGAGGGCGGGTGGTGCCGAACTCGGTGTCACGGTGACCTCCGTTCGCTGGGCTCAGCTAACGCCTGCGGGAGATTGCCGTCAACAGTTTGTTGAATATCTGCGGCCCTACGGGGCGCGGTTCAGATAGTTGTAGACGGTGAAGCGGCTCACCCCGAGCGCGGCGGCCACCGTCTCGACGCCGTGCCGCAGGGTGAAGGCGCCGCGCGCCTCCAGGTTGCGGACGACCGACTGCTTCTCCCTGCGGTCGAGTTGGGCCAGCGGCATCCCGTGGCGGCGCTCCAGGTCGGACAGGATGCGGTCGAGCGAGTCCGCGAGGTGCGGGAGGCGTACGGCCACGACCGGGCTGCCCTCCCAGGACAGCACCACGTCGTCGGCGCCGGCCGCCTCGGGCTCCAGCAGTTGCCCGCCGAGGGCGGCCACGAGCGGCTCGACGGCGGTACGGAAGGGGTGTTCGTCGCTCACGCTTCCCGTCCCCCCGTGTCGCCGAGGACGTTGACCTGCACCGAGACCCGGGTGGCCCCGGAGGCGAGCGAGGTGCGCAGCACCTCGCCGAGGGCGGCGAGCACGGCGTCGGCCGCGCCCTCGACCGTGTTGCCGAACGGCCCGACATCCACCGCATCGAGCGCGGCACCCTGCACCGCCTCGCGGGCCGCCACCGCGTGGGGCGGGGGCTCGTCGAGGTCGAAGGGCTCGGTCGTGAACTCCGCTCGCAATCGCACGCCGTCAACCTACTGCCTGGCGGCGGACCTTGACAGCGCCGGACGGCAGTGAGCAGTCTTTCGTATGACAGAAGTCAACTTCCGCTATACGGAAGGAATGTAGACGCTGTGCACGGCTTCGATGTGAATCTGTCGATCCTCTTCACCGAACTCCCGCTGCTGGAACGGCCCGCGGCCGCAGCAGCAGCGGGCTTCGACGCGGTGGAGCTGTGGTGGCCCTGGCCGGAGGAACCGGTGCCGCAGCCGTCCGGACTCGCCGCACTGCGCGACGCGCTGCAGCACGCCGGCACGCAGCTCGTCGGGCTGAACTTCTACGCGGGCCGGCTGCCCGGCCCGGACCGGGGTGCACTGTCGCTTCCGGGCGCGGAGTCGGAGCGGTTCCGCGCGAACGTCGAAGTGGCCGCGGCCTTCGCGGAATCGGTGGGGTGCAAGGCGCTCAACGCGCTGTACGGGAACCGTGTTGCATCCGCCGCCCCCTCCGAGCAGGACGAACTCGCCCTGGACAACCTGGTGTTCGCCGCCCGCGCCGCCGACCGGGCAGGCGCCGTGCTGCTGATCGAGGCGCTGAACACGGCCGAGTCGCCCGACTACCCGGTGGTCACCGCGGACCGGGCGGCCGAGGTGGCCGCGGCGGTGAACGCCGTGACGGGCCTGGGCAACGCGAAGATCCTGCTGGACCTCTACCACGTGGCGATGGGCGGGGCGGACGTGGCGGCGGTCGTCGACCGCCACGCGGAAAGCGCGGGCCACGTACAGATCGCGGACGTACCGGGGAGGGGCGCCCCGGGCACGGGGGCGCTCCCGCTGCGGGACTTGATACGGCGGGCGCGGGGCGCCGGGTACGGGGGCCGGATCGGCCTGGAGTACACCCCGGTCGGCCCGAGCGCCGACGCCTTCGACTGGCTGCACGGGTGCGCCCCGTAGGGGCGCCCCGTCAGGGGCGCACCCCTACGAGGCGCTACCGAACCCCACTCGGAGAGGACACACACCAATGCGCATCGCCTGGATAGGCCTCGGCATCATGGGCTCCCCCATGGCCGAGAACCTCCTCAAGGCCGGTCACCCGGTCACGGGGTACACCCTCGAACAGCACAAGCTCGACCGCCTCGCCGCCGCGGGCGGCACCCCGGCCGCCTCCGTCGCCGACGCGGTCCGCGACGCGGACGTCGTCGTGACCATGCTCCCCGCCGACCCGGACGTCACGGCCGTGGCCGGGGAGGTGCTGGCCCACGCCGCCCCCGGCACCCTCTACATCGACATGTCCACCGTCTCCCCCGCCACGGCTGCTCATCTCGCAACTGCCAGTGCCGCGAAGGGTGTCCGCTTCCTCGACGCCCCCGTCTCCGGAGGGGAGGCCGGAGCCCTGGAGGGCACGCTCTCCGTCATGGCCGGCGGCCCGGCGGACGACTTCCGGGCCGCAAAGCCGCTGTTCGCCGCGCTCGGCACCACCGTCGTCCACTGCGGCAGCGCTCCCGGATCCGGCCAGACCGTCAAGGCCGCCAACCAGCTGATCGTCGCCGTCAACCTCCAGGCCTGCGCCGAGGCCGTCGTCTTCCTCCGGAAGTCCGGCGTGGACCTCGACGCCGCCCTCGACGTCCTCGCGGGCGGCCTCGCCGGCTCGACGGTCCTCGCGCGCAAGCGGCACAACTTCCTGGACCGTACGTACGCCCCGGGCTTCCGGATCGACCTGCACCACAAGGACATGGGCATCGTCACCGCCGCCGCCCGCGAGGCCGGTGCCGCCCTCCCCGTCGGCGGCGTGGTCGCGGGGCTGGTCGCCGCGCTCCGCGCACAGGGGGACGGCGCCCTGGACCACTCCGCGCTGCTGCGCGGGGTGGAACGGCTCTCCGGCATCCCCACCGAGGAGTGCACGTGCCCGTGAACGTACGCACCATGCCCGCCATGCAGGCCGTCGTGCACATCCTCGAGGACGAGGGCGTCGACATCGCCTTCGGCTGCCCCGGCGCCGCCGTCCTCCCCCTCTACCAGGCGATGCAGCAACTCGGCGGCATCGACCACCTCATCGTCCGCCACGAGGAGGGCGCCGCGCACATGGCCGACGGCTGGGCCCGGACCACCGGCCGGCCCGGCGTCGCCATCGCCACCTCCGGCCCCGGCGGCACCAATCTCGTCACCGGCCTCTACACCGCCTTCGCCGACTCGATCCCGATGGTGTGCATCACCGGCCAGGCCGTCTCCACGAAACTGCACCAAGAGGCCTTCCAGGCCGTCGACATCGTCGGCATCGCCCGGCCCGTCACCAAGTGGGCAGTGCAGGTCGAGGAGGCGGCGCAGATCCCCTGGATCTTCCGCGAGGCGTTCCGGACCGCCCGCCAGGGGCGGCCGGGGCCGGTGCTCGTCGACATCCCGGTCGACATCGCCCGCCGCGAGATCGTGTACGACCCCGCCCTCGACACCCGGCTGCCCGTCGCGCCCGTCCCACCCCATCCGCCGCGCGTCGAGGCCGCGTTGGACCTGCTGCTCGCCGCCGAGCGGCCGCTGGTCCTGGCGGGCGGCGGGGTGATCCTGGCCGACGCGTCGGCGGAACTGCGCGCACTGGTCGAACACCTCCGCGTCCCCTTCCAGGTGACCCTGATGGGCAAGGGCGTCATCGAGGACGACCACGAGCTGCACCTGGGCACCACCGGCATCCAGACCTCGCAGCGCTACGCCAACGCCTCGTTCCTGGAGGCCGACTTCGTCCTGGCCGTGGGCGCCCGCTTCGGCGACCGGCACACCGGGGCGGACACCGCCGTCTACCGGGGCGACCGCACGTTCGTCCACGTCGACATCGAACCCACCCAGCTCGGCCGGGTCATCGCACCGGATCTCGGCATCGTCTCCGACGCCCGGCTCTTCCTCGCCGCCCTGCTCGCCGCGGCCCGGGCCCGCGGCGCCCGGCCCCGCACCGACGCCTGGACGGCGCGCTGCCGCGAGCTCAAACGCACCCTCATCCGCCGCGACGACTTCGACGACGTGCCCGTCAAGGCGCCCCGCGTGTACCGGGAGATCAACGAAGTCTTCGGCGAGGACACCTACTTCGTCACCGCCATCGGCCTCTACCAGATCTGGGGCGGCCAGCACCAGAAGGCCCATCTGCCCCGCCGCTACCAGGTGTGCGGCCAGGCCGGGCCGCTCGGCTGGGAGCTCCCCGCCGCCATCGGCGTCAGGAAGGCGCTGGAGGGCATGGGCCGCGGCGGCACCGAAGTCGTGGGCATCGTCGGCGACTACGGCTTCCAGTACACGGTGGAGGAGCTGGCCGTGGCGGCGCAGTACGACGTGCCGCTCGTCCTGATCATGCTCAACAACACCTACCTGGGCCTGATCCGGCAGGCGTCGGCCGGCTACGGGATGAACTACCAGGTCGACATCCACTACGACGAGACGGGCACGGACACCGTCAAGATCATGGAGGCCTACGGCTGTTCCGGCCGCCGCGTCACCGACCCGGCCGGCATCCGCCCGGCGATCGAATGGGCCCGCAAGGAGGCCGTGGCGACCTCGCGGCCGGTGCTGGTCGAGATCATGATCGAACGCGAGGCGGATGCGCCGCACGGTCAGGAGATCGACTCGGTGCAGGAATCCGAGGGCGCCGCCCCATAAGGGGCGCTGGGGGCACCTCTGGGGGTCCCCCCCCCAGCGGTAGCTGGGGGAGGTAGCTGGGGGAGGAACTGCGCGACCAGCCACAACGCACCCGCACCCGAAAGACGACGCTCCAGCGGGGCCACGGCTTACGGAATCGCTCCCCCGAGCGCCCGGCATCGTGGACGATGGGGTTCCCATACCCCGCTCTCCATACCCCGCTGGAGCCGAAGATGGCCAAGAGCGTGCCGGTGCAATGCCCCACGTGCCACCGGGAGCACTCCTTCACCCCGCCCACCTTCCCCTGTGCCTGCGGCGCTCCCCTCACCCTGCCGGTTCTGCCGGACGCGGCACCCGAGTTACTCGGGCACCGCACCTGGCGGGACTCCTGGGTGTCGGTGCGCTGCACCGCCTGCGACCGCGAGGGCCAGTGGCCGCGGCCGGAGTTCGGCTGCTCGTGCGGCGCCGTGATGCGGCTGCCGGTGCCGGACGACGAGGCCGCCGCACCGGATGCGCCGCCGCGGGCCGGGACGCGCCCCGCCTTCCGGCCCGTCGCCATCCGCACCGAGCGCGATGCCGTCATGGCCGCCGAACGCTATCTGCGCTGGCTCGGCTTCACCGATGTGCGCCGCCCGGGCAACTGCCCGGCACCCGCCGTCGCGGGAGTCGACCTGCGCGCCACCGGCCTCGTCGCCCGGGTCGACCCGACGACCCTCCCCACCACGCTGCGCGACGTCGAATGCCTGTGGCTGCACGGCCTGCTGGACTCCGCGGCCGCCGTCTGCTTCTCCCTGGCCGGGTACGCGCCGGATGCGCGATGCCGCGCCGACGACCTGTGCCTGCCGCTGTTCGTCCTGGACCTTGCCGGGACGCCGCAGCCGTTGAACGACTGGGCGGACGAACTGGTGAAGCGGGGCTGAGCCGTGCCCCGTAAGGGGCGCGGGGAACTGCGCGACCAGCCACGACGCACCCGCAGCCGACGTCCCCGGGGCTTCGCCCCGGACCCCACGGTAGTGCGTCGGCTGCAGGCCGGTGGGGGCCGGTCGCGCAGTTCCCCGCGCCCCTTACGGGGCGCCCCCTACGGGGCGCCCACGGCGCGCAGTTCCACCTTTCGCACCTTGCCGCTCACCGTCATCGGGAACGCCTCCAGGATCCGTACATACCGCGGCACCTTGTAGTGCGCCAGCCTCCCCCGGCAGAAGCGCGCGAGCTCCTCGCGGCTGAGCGTGTCCGCCGGGTTCCGCAGGATCACGCAGGCCATGATCTCCTCGCCGTACTTCTCGTCCGGCACTCCGACGACCTGCACGTCGGCGATCTTCGGATGGGTGTGCAGGAACTCCTCGATCTCGCGCGGGTAGACGTTCTCCCCGCCCCTGATGATCATGTCCTTGATGCGGCCGACGATCCGGACGAAGCCGTCCTCGTCCATCACCGCCAAGTCGCCCGTGTGCATCCAGCGTTCACCGTCGATCGCCTCGGCCGTCCGCTCCGGGTCGTTCCAGTAGCCGAGCATCACCGAGTACCCCCGGGTGCACAGCTCCCCCGGCTCCCCGCGCGGCACGACCTCGCCCGTCGCGGCGTCGACGACCTTCACCTCGACGTGCGGCTGCACCCGCCCCACCGTCCCGGTGCGCCGCTCCAGGTCGTCGTCCCGGCCCGTCTGCGTGGAGACCGGCGAGGTCTCCGTCATGCCGTAGCAGATGGCGACTTCGGCCATGTGCATCTCCGCCACCACCCGCTTCATCACCTCGGCCGGGCACGGCGAGCCGGCCATGATCCCGGTGCGCAGCGACGACAGGTCGTACGTGGCGAAGTCGGGCAGCGCGAGCTCGGCGATGAACATCGTCGGGACCCCGTACAGCGCCGTGCAGCGCTCGCGTTCCACCGCGTGGAGCGCAGCCGTGGCGTCGAACAACGGGGACGGCACGACGATGCAGGCACCGTGCGAGGTGGCCGCGAGGTTGCCCATGACCATGCCGAAGCAGTGGTAGAAGGGCACGGGCAGCGCGATGCGGTCCTCGGCGGTGTAGCCGAGGGCCTCGCCCACGAAATAGCCGTTGTTGAGGATGTTGCGGTGGGAGAGCGTGGCCCCCTTCGCGAAGCCCGTGGTGCCCGAGGTGTACTGGATGTTGACCGGGTCCTCGCAGCGCAGGCCCGCCTCGCGCGCGGCGAGCCGGGCCGGGTCGGTGCGCCGGCCGAGTTCGACGAGCCCGGTCCAGGTCGGGTCGTCGATGTAGACGACGTCGCGCAGCGCCGGGCAGCCGGAGCGCACCTGCTCGACCATGCGCCGGTAGTCGCTGGTGCGGTGCTCGACGGAGGAGACGAGCAGCGAGATGCCCGCCTGGCGCAGCACGTAGTCCAGTTCGTGCACCCGGTAGGCGGGGTTGACGTTGACCATGACGGCGCCGATGCGGGCGGTGGCGTACTGGACCAGTACCCACTCGGGGCAGTTGACGGCCCAGATGCCGACCCGGTCGCCCTTGGCCACACCTTTGGCGAGCAGCCCGAGGGCGACTTCCTCGACCGCCCGCCCGAACTCCGCGTACGTCCAGCGGCGTCCGCCCGGGACGTCGACGAGTGCTTCGCGGTCGCCGAAGGCCGCGACCGTGCGGGCCAGGTTGGCGCCGATGGTCTCCTCCAGCAGCGGCGTGTCGGTGGGGCCCGCCGCGTAGGAAGGTGTGGGGGTGCTCACCGGTGGTCCTCCTCCCGGTACTCGGCCGTACCGTCGCCCTGCGCGGTGCGCTCGCGCAGCTCGATGCGGCGGATCTTGCCGGAGACGGTCTTGGGCAGGTCCGCGAACTCCAGGCGGCGGATGCGCTTGTAGGGGGCGAGCACGGCCCGCGAGTGGGCGAAGAGGGCCGCGGCCGTCTCCGGGCCGGGCTCCCACCCCTCGGCGAGGACGACGTACGCCTTCGGCACGGACAGCCGCACGGGATCGGGTGCGGGGACGACCGCGGCCTCGGCCACGGCCTCGTGTTCGAGGAGGGCGCTCTCGAGCTCGAAGGGCGAGATCTTGTAGTCGCTGGACTTGAACACGTCGTCGGCGCGCCCGATATAGGAGATGTATCCCTCCGCATCCCGTGCCCCGATGTCGCCGGTGCGGTAGTAACCGCCCTGCATCACCTCGGCCGTGCGCTCCGGGTCGCCCGCGTACCCGGTCATCACGCCGACGGGCAGGGCCGAGAGGTCGACCGCGATCTCGCCCTCGCCGGCGGGCTCACCGCTCTGCGGGTCGAGCAGGGCGATGCGGAATCCGGGGCTGGGCCGGCCCATGGAGCCCGGCTTGAGCAGCTGGCCCGGCGGGTTGGCGACCTGGACCGTGGTCTCGGTCTGGCCGAAGCCGTCGCGGATGGTCAGCCCCCACGAGCGCCGAACCGCCTCGATGACCTCGGGGTTGAGCGGTTCGCCCGCGGAGACGGCCTCGCGGGGCGGGGTGCGCAGTGCGCCGAGGTCGGCCTGGATCAGCATGCGCCACACGGTGGGCGGTGCGCAGAAGGTGGTGACGCCGCAGCGGTCCATCTCGGCCATCAGGCGCGCGGCGTCGAAACGGGTGTAGTTGTGGACGAAGACGGTGGCTTCGGCGTTCCAGGGGGCGAAGAGGTTGGACCAGGCGTGCTTGGCCCAGCCCGGCGAGGAGATGTTGAGGTGGACGTCGCCGGGCCGCAGGCCGATCCAGTACATGGTGCTCAAGTGCCCGATGGGGTAGGACACATGCGTGTGCTCGACGAGCTTGGGGCGGGCGGTGGTGCCGGAGGTGAAGTAGAGCAGCAGGGGGTCGCCGGCCCGGGTGGGCCCGTCGGGGGTGAAACCGTCGGGGGCGGCGTACGAGTCCTCGTAGGCGAGCCACTGCCCGCCGGCCGGGGCGCCCCCGACGGCGATGCGCGTGTAACCGCCAGGCACCTCGGCGAACTTGGCGGCGTCCCCGGCCCGTACGACCACGTGCCGCGCACCGCCGCGCCCGATGCGGTCGGCGAGGTCGGCGGGACCCAGCAGCGGGGTGGCCGGGATGACGACGGCGCGCAGCTTCATCGCGGCCAGGGCCGTCTCCCACAACTCGGCCTGGTTGCCGAGCATGACGAGGATGCGGTCGCCGGCCCGTACCCCGTGGCCGCGCAGCCAGTTGGCCACCCGGTCCGAGCGGCGGCGCAGGGCGTCGAAGGAGTGGCGCTCCTCGCTGCCGTCCTCCTCCACGATCCACAGCGCGGTGCGGTCGTTGTTCTCGGCGATGCAGTCGAACCAGTCGAGCGCCCAGTTGAACGTCTCGGGCCGCGGCCAGACGAACCCCTCGTACGCCGCCTTGTAGTCCTCGCGGTGGGCGAGCAGGAAATCCCGTGCGGCCCGGAATCCGCTCGCGGCGCCGGTCTCGTCGGCGGGTTTCGTTGCCGTCACTCTTCCTCCTGGTTGCTGCGTTGCCGTGTTGCCGTGTTGCTGTTCCGGACAGCCCCCGCGTTCGGCACAGGCCTGTCACAGGCCCATTCACAGGCCCACGTCAACGAGCCGTCAAGGGTGCACCGGGCAGGGTCAACAGGCTGTCAAGGAGGCGCTCGTCCGGCACCGGTCCGGGCATAGCGTGAGCGACGCAGCTCCCACACCTCCCGAGGACCGTCATGCATCTCAGCCGTACCCCCTCCGAAGCGGCCGCAGTCGCCGCCGTCATCAGCGACATCACGGGCGACGCCTCCCGCGCCGACGACGGGGAACCCTCCCATCCCGTGACCGCCCGGCGCGCCACCGATCCCCTGTACGTGCCCGTACGGCGCTGCCGCGGCGGCTACGCGCTCCGCGTCTTCCGCACCCCCCTCGGCTCCCGCACGGCCGTCGCCTTCACCACCGGGCGGCGGCTTCTCGACTGTCTGGGCCCCGGAGCGGACTCCGTGCGCCTCTCCCTCCCCGCGGTACGGGCCCTGGCCGAGCCGCTCGGCGTGGCCCTCGTCTCCGTGGACCCGCAGCTGACGGCCCCCGCCGTGACGTCCCTCCCCGAGGGCCCCGAGCTCCTGCCGGTCACCCCCGCCTGAGCCCGCCCCCGCCTCCGCACCACCCGAAGGAAGCCCTTCGTGTCCCTTCCTCTTGCCTCCGCCGCCTCGCCCCGGCTGCCGCACCAGTCCGCTCCCCCCGCCGCCCCCGTCTGGCCCGCGTCCTTCGCCGAACCGCTCCCGGGCGGCGCCCCGGCGGTCGGAGGCGTCCCGCTCGCCGAACTCGCCGACCGCTTCGGCACCCCCGCCTACATCGTCGACGAGGGCGAGATCCGGGCCCGCGCCCGCGCCTGGAAGGCGGCCCTGCCCGGCGCCGACGTCGCCTACGCCGGCAAGGCCTTCCTCACCCGGGCCATGATCCGCTGGATCGCCGAGGAGGGCCTCCACCTGGACGTCTGCTCGGCCGGCGAACTCGAACTCGCCGCCCACGCGGGCTTCCCCGCCGAGCGCATCATCCTGCACGGCAACGCCAAGAGCCCCGACGACCTGCGCACCGCCCTGCGCCTGGGCGTGGGACGCATCGTCATCGACAGCACCTGCGAGATCGCCCGCATCGCCTCCCTCGTGCCCGCGGGCGCACGCCAGCGCGTCCTGGTGCGCGTCGTGCCGGGCGTGACGGCCGGTGCGCACGTGGCCGTGCAGACCGGGATGGAGGGCCAGAAGTTCGGCCTGCCCGTCGCCGGCGGCGAGGCGGAGGAGGCGGTGGCCCGCATCCTGGGCCAGCCCCGCCTCGAACTCATGGGCCTGCACTGCCACTTGGGCTCCCAGATCGCCTCGGTCAATCCGTACGTCACCGCCGTGCGCCGCCTGGTGACCCTGCTGGAACGCCTGCGCGACGTGCACGGCGTGACCTTCCCCGAACTCGACCTCGGCGGCGGCTTCGCCATCGCCTACCGCGACGGCGACCACACCATCGACCCCCGCGCATACGCCGAACGGGTGACGGCCGAACTCTCCCTCCGCTGCGCCCACGCCGACCTCCCGGTCCCCCGCCTCACGGTCGAGCCCGGCCGCTGGATCGCGGGCCCGGCGGGCGTCGCCCTCTACCGCGTCCTGGCCGTCAAGACCACCGGGACCCGCACCTTCGTCGCCGTGGACGGCGGCATGAGCGACAACCCCCGCCCCGCCCTCTACGGCGTCCGCTACACGGTCCGCCTCGTGGGCCGCGCCTCACCGATCCCGGCCCGCACGATGACCGTGGTCGGCCGCCACTGCGAGGCGGGCGACGTCCTTGCGGAGGACGTCCCGCTCCCGGGCGACATCCGCCCCGGGGACGTCCTGGCGGTCCCGGCGTCGGGTGCGTATCACGTCTCGATGGCCTCGTCCTACAACCTCGTCGGCCGCCCGCCGGTCGTCGCGGTCACGGACGGCCGCGCCCGGCTCCTGGTCCGCCGGGAGACGCTGGAGGATCTGCGGGGGCGGGACGTGGGGGAGTGACAGAGCATGCACAACCACTCACCCTGCGGGACTGCCATGTCTTGGCGACAAGCGGGTTCCGCAGGGTCTCCCTAGGCTCGTAGACGGACGTACCCGCCGACGGTGGAGCCCCCATGACCACACCCCGGGACCTGACCATCATCGCCATGGACACGACACCCAGCCGCCCGGTGGAGCGGGGCCGGCTGTCGCTCGCGCTCGCCGGTGCGGAGTTGCTCGACCTCCTGGCCGCGGAAGCCGCCGCGCTGGACGACGACCGGATCGTTCCCGGCCACACCCCGGCCACGGGCGACCGCCTGCTGGACGAGGCCGCGGCGGCGCTGATCCGCGAGGCGCCGTATGAGTCCGTGGGCGACTGGCTGTGGCGCAGAGGCCGCGGACTGGCCGTGGCCTACCTCGCCGCGCTGGAGGCGGACGGGCAGCTCACGCGGCAACGCCCGCACTGGAAGCCGTTCGCCGCCGGCCGCACCACGCTGACGGATTCGCCCGACCGCCGCCTGGCGGAGGACCGTTGGGCGGCGGACGAGCCTGTCCTCACCGCCCTGGCCGCGGCCGTAGGGCTCCGCGAAGAGGGCCCGGAGGGCATTCCCGTCCCGGATGACGACACCACCGCGACCGTCCTGGCCGCGGTCAACGACGCCCTGCTGGAACTGGAGGCCGCCCGGCAGCGACGGGACATCGAGCAGGCGGCCTACGACAACATCTGGCGGGGGCAGTGAGGTTGCGGACGCTTCCGCCAGCCCAAATCCTCCGTTCAGGCCGCCTGCGGTGAGGATGTGGGCTGCCGGAGCGGGGAGTTCCGCAGCACCACCGCACCACCCGCCGCCAGCGCGCCCAGCACCAGGCACCCCGCCCAGACCGGCGCGGCGCCGAAACGGGAGAAGGTCCAGCCGCCCGCCAGCGGTGCGGCAACTGCGGCCAGGGCCCAGGTCATTGCGTACAAGCCTTGGTACCGGCCCTGAAGGCCCGGCGGGGCGAGCCGCGATACGACGGCGTTGCTCGTCGGCATCGCGATGGCCTCGCCCAGCGTCCATACCGCGACGGACACGGCGAACGCCGCAGCACTGTGATCGAACGCGGTCGACGCCATGCCCGCGCCGAGCAGCAGCGCGCCCGCCGCCAGCAGCCGGGCGTCGTCGCAGCGGTCGGCCAGGCGTGCCACCAGCGGCTGGAACACCACGATGACGGCCCCGTTGACGGCGCTGACCAGTCCGTACACCGCGGGCGACAGCCCGGCCGCGCGCATGGCGAGCGGCTGGGTCACCTGGTACTGCGTGTAGACGAGGACCATGGCGAAGACGGCCGGCAGAAGGGTGAGCAGGGCGCGGTCGCGGAGGGCGTGCAGCAGACCTGCCCCGGAAGTCGGCTCCGCCGTACCGGCGTTGGCGGTCCGCACCTCCGGGACGCGCCAGGCGATCAGGACCGCGCACAGCGCCGTCGTCAGCGCGTCCCCGGCGAACAGCCACCGGTAGTCGTGCCCGGCCAGCAGCCCCGCCAGGACCGGGGCCGCGGCGAAGCCGAGGTTCACCGCCCAGTAGTGGAGGGCGTAGGCGCGCTTCCGGTCCGGTTCCGGCACCACGTCGGCGACGAGGGCGGAGAGGACCGGCGCGGCGCCGTAGGACGTGAAGCCGAGGATGAAGGCGAGCACCGCGATCGAGCCGAATCCGTCGGCGAGGCCGACCGCCAATGTCGTGGCCGCGGCGGCCAGTTGTGACACCAGCAGGGTCGGGCGCCGGCCGAAACGGTCCGCGGCCGCCCCGGCCGCCACGGTCGAGGCGACGCCTCCGGCCCCGTAGAGCGTGGCGACCAGGCCGACCTGTGCCGGGCCGAACCCCTGCCGGCCGGTGAGGTAGTAGGCGAAGAACGGGACCACGAAGGCACCGGCGTGATTGATCAGACTGCCGGTCCACACCCACCAGTACGCTGCGGGAAAGCGCCCCCGCCCCATCCGTCCACCCCCGTCATCGCCGTCATCGCCGTCGCGAACGGCCTACTGTCCGCCAGACCACGGCGATCCCCAGCGTGAGGACGACCGTGGCCACCAGCACGATCATGCCCTTGATGATGTGGTCCAGGATCAACTCGCGGACAAGAGTGGTCGATTCCATAGCAGCGGAAGTCATCGCCGGTCACCCAAGCGCCGTGCCGCCGAACGCATCGCGGCCCGCACCGCCGGGTCCGCGTGCCGGCGCACCTGGTCGAGCCGGCCCCTGCGCTTCAGGGTCAGCGCCACGGCGAAGACCACCAGGGCCAGCACCACGATGCCGCCCGCCACCAGACCGAACCTGATCAGCATGAAGTCGAGGTACCTCTGCACGGGGCCTCCCGGGACATTTATTTATCACGGTCGTGATGCCAAATAAATTATCACGCCCGTGATAAAAAAGAAGGCATGCCCAAGCTCGTGGACCCCGACGCCCGCCGCCGCGACGTCGTCGACGCCCTCTTCCGCGTCGTCGTACGGGACGGCCTGCAACGGGCATCACTGCGCGCCGTCGCCGACGAGGCCGGCCTCAACATCGGTTCTGTGCGGCACTACTTCGCCAACCAGCAGGAGTTGATGGACTTCGCCATGCAGGCGATGCTCGACCGCCTCGACGAGCGGCTCCGCGGACACACCGAGCGCATCGGGAACCTCGGCGACCACCCGCGCGACGAGCAACTCCGCCTCGCCGCCGGGTTCCTGGCCGAACTGCTCCCCCTCGACGAGCGCCGCCGCGCCGAAGTCACCGTCTTCCTCGACTTCAACGCGGCGGCCCGCACCGACCCCGCCTTCGCCGCCCTCGCACACCGCACCGCCACCGACACACGACGGCTCGCCCGCCGGGTCCTGACCCGGCTCGACGAAACCGGCACCCTGCGGCCCGGCCGCGACCTGGCATTCGAGACCGAGCGCCTGACCGCCCTCCTGGACGGCCTCGGCCTCGGTGCCGTCCTGCACCCGGACGTTCTCGACGCGCAGACCTGCGCCGGGGTGCTGCGCGCCCATCTCGACGATCTGTGCGGGGACGGGTAGCGCACGTCCCCCCGGCGGGCACCGCCTAGGACCACCGCCCGGTGAACAGGTTGCGCACCCGGCGCCGGGCCCGCCGGCCCGCCGCATAGCCGTCGTCGTCCGAGTCGTCGGTGTCGTCGTCCGGCTCGTGCAGCACCGTCCAGCTGACGGCCGAGACCGCCGGCTCCAGCGACAGCCGGCTGACGGCCTCCTCCAGGAGGCTGTCGTCGCGGCGCTCGGTGGTGAGCTCCGCCGAGACGATCACCTTGCCCGCCGCCTCCGCGTCCTGGCTGCGCACCGAGCGCAGCAGGAAGCCGGGCCGGGCGACGGCCTGCACGACGAGGGAGCGCACATGTGCCTCCTCCGGCTCGGTGCAGACCACCTCGAAGTGGTAGTCGGTGGCCACCTCGGCCCCGGCCCCGCCCCGCGTCCCGCGGTCCAGGCCGCGCGCGAGCGGCCGCAGCAGGGTGTTGGCGCCGACCACGCCCAGCGTGCCCAGCCCCGCTACCACGTACAGCCCGGTCCCGGCGAGGGCGCCGACCGCGGCCGAACACCACAGCGTGGCCGCCGTGTTCAGGCCTCGCACGCTCAGCCCGTCACGCATGATGACGCCCGCGCCGAGGAAACCGATGCCGGAGACGATCTGTGCGGCGACGCGCGAGCCGTCGTATCCCGCCGTGCTCGTCGCCGCCACGAAGCCGTACTGCGAGAGCAGGACGAACAGGGCGGACCCGGCCGCGACGAGCGCGTTGGTGCGCAGACCCGCCATGCGGGCCCGCCACTGGCGCTCCAGGCCGATGACGGCGCCGAAGCCGAGACCGGCTCCGATGTTGGCCGCCATGTGCCATTCGTTCACCACGACCATGATCCACCCTCTTCTTTCCTCGTTCTCGCCCTGATCTCTATCGGCTCATCACAGCCAGCTGTTGAACCGGCGGATGTACCACGTCTTAACGCCCTGTGTCAGCAGGCAGTACGCCAGCAGGGTCCCGGCCAGCCAGGGGAAGTAGCTCATCGGCAGGGCCTGCATGCCGAGTGCCGTCGCGATCGGCGAGAACGGCAGCAGCACGCCGACGGCCATCACCAGCGCGGTCATCAGCAGCACGGGCGCGGTGGCACGCGACTGCAGGAACGGGACCTTCCGGGTCCGGAGCATATGCACGACCAGCGTCTGCGTCAGCAGGCCTTCCACGAACCAGCCGGACTGGAAGAGCGACTGGTGCGCCTCGCTGTCGGCCCCGAACACGTGCCACATCAGCAGGAAGGTGGTGATGTCGAAGACGGAACTGGTCGGTCCCATGACGAGCATGAAGCGGCCGATGCCCTTGGCGTCCCACGTGCGGGGCTTGCGCAGGTACTCCTTGTCCATCCGGTCCCAGGGGGTGGCCAGCTGCGAGATGTCGTACGCGAGGTTCTGCACGAGCAGCTGCATGGCCAGCATCGGCTGGAACGGGATGAAGGCGGAGGCCACCAGCACCGAGAAGACGTTCCCGAAGTTCGAGGAGGCCGTCATCTTGATGTACTTGATGGTGTTGCCGAAGGTCTGGCGCCCCTGCAGCACGCCCTGCTCCAGGACGGTGAGGTCCTTCTCCAGCAGGATGATGTCCGCGGACTCCTTGGCGATGTCGACGGCCGTGTCGACGGAGATGCCGACGTCGGACTCGCGCAGCGCCGCCGCGTCGTTGATGCCGTCGCCGAGGAAGCCGACCGTGTGGCCCTCGGCCTGCAGGGCGCGCACGATGCGGGCCTTCTGCACGGGGTTCGTCTTGGCGAACACCGTGGTACCGCGGACCAGTCGGCGCAGGGCGGCGTCGTCCAGGGTGTCGATCACCGATCCGGTCACGACCTCGCCGACGTCGATGCCGACGTCCGCGCAGACGCGGGCGGCGACGAGCTCGTTGTCGCCGGTGACGACCTTGACGGCCACGCCGTTGTCGGCCAGCGCGCGCAGCGCCTCGGCGGCGTCCTGCTTCGGCGGGTCGAGGAAGGCGAGGAAGCCGATGAGCGTCAGCCCGGCCTCGTCCGCGACGGTGTACGTCTCGCACTCGGCGGGGAGCGTGCGGGTGGCGACGGCCAGCACGCGCAGGCCCTGCCGGTTGTGGTCCTCGGCGGTGCGGGTGACCGTGCGGCGCAGCTCGTCGGTGAGTGCGATCTGCTTGCCGTCGTCGGTCATGTGGGTGCACAGCGCGAGGACTTCCTCGACGGCGCCCTTGGTGATGATCACGTGCTCGGCGGCGGGCCCGGTGAGGTCGTTGCGGCTGAGGACCACGGACATCCGCCGGCGGGCGAAGTCGAAGGGGATCTCGTCGACCATCGTGAACCGTGCGTCGACGACAACCTCCTCGGCTTCGAGCACGCGGTCGATGACCGCCTGGTCCATCAGGTTGCGCAGCCCGGTCTGGAAGTGGCTGTTGAGGTAGGCGTACTCCAGGACCTCCGTGTCCTCCCGGCCGTGGACGTCCAGGTAGCGGTCGAGGACGATGCGGTCCTCGGTGAGCGTGCCGGTCTTGTCCGTGCAGAGCACGTCCATGGCACCGAGGTTCTGGATGGCGTTGAGGCGCTTGACGACGACCTTGCGCCGGGCCATGGCGACGGCGCCGCGCGCGAGGTTGGTGGTGACGACCATCGGCAGCATCTCGGGCGTGAGCCCGACCGCGACGGCGACCGCGAAGGTGAAGGCCTCGGCCCAGTCGCCCTTGGTGAAGCCGTTGATGGCGAGGACGACGGGGACCATGACGAGCATGAAGCGGATCAGCAGGAAGCTGACCTTCTTCACTCCCGTGTCGAAGCTGGTCTGCGGACGCTCGCCGGCGAGCGAGCCGGCCATCGAGCCGAAGTACGTGTCCGCGCCGGTGGCGACGACGACGCCGGTGGCGGTGCCGGAGGTGACCGACGTGCCCATCAGGCACAGGTTGTCGGCCTCGACGGGGTCGGTGGTGGCGTGCTGGCCGTAGTCGCGGGAGCGAGTGTCGGCCTTGGCGACCGGGAGGGACTCGCCGGACAGTGCGGCCTGGCCGACCATGAGGTCCTTGGCCGTGAGCAGCCGCAGGTCGGCCGGTACGAGGTCGCCTGCGGCGAGGCGCACGAGGTCGCCGGGGACGACCTGCTCCATCGGGACCTCGACGGTCAGCGGCTCGGTGCCGCGGCCGGGGCGGCGCTGCACGGCGGTGGTCGTGGTGACCAGCGCTCGCAGGGCGGCGGCGGAGCGGCCCGAGCGGTACTCCTGCCAGAACCGCAGCAGCCCGCTGACCAGCACCATCGTCGCGAGGATGGCGATGCCCGGGTCGAAGGGCTCCTCGTCGGCGACCTGCAGCCACTGCCAGAGCATGACGGCGTCCAGGGCGACGAGGACGAGGATGAAGGGGTTCCAGAAGGCCTTGGCCAGCTGGACGAGGAAGTGCGGGGCGCGCTCCTGGGCGACGGCGTTGAGGCCGAAGCGCTCCAGGCGCTCGGCGGCCTCCTCCTGCCGGAGGCCGTGCGTGGTGGCATCGGTGTCGCGCAGCACCTGCGGTGCGGGCATGGCGCTGAAGCGCACGAGGCGCTCCCCGACGGCACGGGTACGCGCCTCCAGCTCCGCGGCCCGGCGGTCACGGCGCCCCGTCCGCGACGAAGAGGGGCCCGGCGGTGCGAGCTTCTGGGGGGTGAGGACGGTGTTGGTCATGGCAGAACCTCTCTCCGGGCATGACGGCATGGCGAAGCGGTGCCGTTGCACGGACAGCGAGCGGAGATGTGAGCAGGCCGGAAGTCCTGGCAGGGGCAGGACGAAGTGCCCCTGGGCAGCCCGGTCACGGGGGAAAAACGGCCTGAGCAGGCCGGAGGGGAAGGGGAATTGCGCGCGACAGCGCCGGAATTCAGAAGACGATCAGCAAGTGATCAGAAAGAAGGCGCGCTGCAGCGAGGACTTCCCTCGGGACTCCGACTGGTCATCCCGATCACCTCCTCGCTCGTACGGACAGCGTCGGTGCCCAGCATGCCACAGGTATGAGCAGCGTCAACCGGCCCTTCGGCCTACTCTCGTCCCCATGACATCAGCAGCCCCCGCCTACGCCGTGGTCACCACGACCGCCGACGCCGAGGCCAAGGCCCGTTTCCTGGCCGCCGAGGTGATCGGCGACCGGCTGGCCGCCTGTGCCCAGGTCTATCCGGTGTCCTCCGTCTACCGGTGGGAGGGCAAGGTCGAGCAGGCGCAGGAGTGGCGCGTCGACTTCAAGACGCGGGGGGAGCTGGTGGAGCGGCTCGCCGAGCGCATCGGCGAACTGCACGACTACGACACCCCCGAGATCATCGCGGTGCCCGTCGTCGCCGGCAGCGCCGGCTATCTGGCCTGGGTGGGGGACGAGACCCGGGGCTAGCCGGGAGCCCCCACCGGGCGGAGCACACCAACCGTGTCCGGCCCAACACCCACCTCGTTGGCGGGACATGACCATCCAGCCCCGCGCCGCACTCCTCGGCGCCGTCACCGCGCTCCTGCTCACCGGCACCGCGACCACCGCCACCGCCGACCCCGCCACCGTGACCGGCTCCCGGTATGTCGCCCTCGGCGACTCCTACTCCTCCGGTCTCGGCGCCGGCTCCTACGACTTCGGGAGCGGGCAGTGCAAGCGGAGCGCCCGCGCCTACCCCGCCCTCTGGGCCAAGGCCCACTCCCCCAAGTCGTTCTCGTTCACGGCCTGCTCGGGTGCCACCACCGAGGACGTCCGTAACTCACAGCTCGGGCCGCTCTCCCGGCAGACCGGGCTCGTCAGCATCACCGCCGGGGCCAACGACGCCGGGTTCGCCCAGGTCATGCAGAACTGTGCCGTCAGCCCGGACGACGGTGCGTGCGTGGAGCGCGTGAACGAGGCCCGCGCGTTCATCGAGGACGTTCTGCCCGACAAGCTCGACAAGCTCTACGACGCCATCGGCCGCCGGGCCCCCGCCTCGCGCGTCGTCGTGCTCGGCTACCCGCGCCTCTACAAGCTCAACGGCAGTTGCCGCATCGGCATCAGCGAGCGCAGCCGGACGGCGATCGACCGGGCCGAGGACGAGCTGAACGCCGTCACCGCCAAGGCCGCCGGCCGCCACCGGTTCGTCTTCCGGGACGCCAACTCCTCCTTCGCGGGGCACGAGATCTGCTCCGGCGACCCCCACCCCTGGCTGCACAGCCTCACGTTCCCCGTCGAGGAGTCCTATCACCCCACCGCCGACGGCCAGTCACACGGCTACCTTCCGCTGCTCCCGTCCCACGCCTGACGCGTCGGCCGGCGGACCGCCGTCGTGGTGGATGGGCGCCCGTGTCCCGGTGAGCGGCACCCCCGATCCGCCCCTGCGCACCGCGACGATCTCCGCCGCGATCGACAGGGCCGTCTCCTCGGGCGTACGGGCCCCGAGGTCCAGGCCGATCGGGGAGTGCAGCCGGGACAGCCCGTCCTCGTCCACGCCCGCCTCGCGCAGCCGGGACAGCCGGTCCCGGTGCGTGCGGCGCGAGCCCATCGCGCCGACGTAGGCGACGGGCAGCCGCAACGCCCGTTCCAGCAGCGGCACGTCGAACTTGGCGTCGTGGGTGAGGACGCACAGGACCGTACGGGCGTCCAGACTCCCGTGCGCGGCCTGCGCGTCGAGGTAGCGGTGGGGCCAGTCCACGACCACCTCGTCCGCGTCCTGGAAGCGGCGGGCGGTGGCGAAGACCGGGCGGGCGTCGCAGACCGTCACGTGGTAGCCGAGGAACTTTCCGGCCCTGACCAGTGCCGCCGCGAAGTCGATCGCACCGAAGACGACCATGCGGGGCGGCGGGCCGCTCGGCTCCACCAGGACGGTGACGGGCGCGTCGCAGCCGAGGTCCAGCAGCGCGGTGCGGCCGCCGGTCTCCAGGAGGGCGGCGGCCTCCGCCGCAGCCGCACGGTCGTGTTCCGGTCCGCCGCCCAGCGTGCCCTCCACGGTCCCGTCGGCCCGCACGAGCAACGCACCGCCGTGCAGCGCCCGGACGAGCGCCGCACGCTCCTTCCGGGCGGCCGCCGCCAGTGCCTCGGCGCACACCTCACGCCACGGCGCGTCCCGCCGCACCGGGGTCACCAGGACGTCGATCACGCCCCCGCACGTCAGGCCGACGGCGAACGCGTCCCCGTCCGACCAGCCGAACCGTTCCGTCAGCGGCTCGCCGCTCTCCAGCGCCTCCCGGCACAGGTCGTAGACCGCGCCCTCGACGCACCCGCCCGACACCGAGCCGACGGCCGTGCCGTC
Organism: Streptomyces morookaense; assembly: GCF_013030945.1. Lineage (GTDB taxonomy): Bacteria > Actinomycetota > Actinomycetes > Streptomycetales > Streptomycetaceae > Streptomyces > Streptomyces morookaensis. Next base: position 59,706 of record NZ_JABBXF010000002.1, read on the forward strand.
CGCGTCGACGGCGAGTGCCGCGCCGGGCTGCCGGGGCGCGCTGCCCCGCACCGCGGTCACCGTGGCCACCGCGAAGTCGCGGCCCTCCGCGCACCAGTGGGTCAGCTCGTCCGCCAGGTCCAGCACCGTGCCCTCCTCATGTGGCTCCCAGCCACCGCTCGATCGGGTGCAGAGCGAAGTAGGCCGTGAAGACCGCGCTGAGCGCCCACATGAAGGCGCCGGGTTCGCGCCACTTGCCCTCGGCGGCCTTGATCACGGTGAAGGCGATGACGCCCGCGCCGACGCCGACGGTGATGGAGTAGGTGAAGGGCATGAGGACGACGGTCAGGAAGACCGGGGTCACGACGGCCCGGTCCGTCCAGTCGATGTGCCGCGCGCTGCCCATCATCATCGCGCCGATGACCACCAGCGCCGCGGCGGCGACCTCGCCGGGCACGATGCGCGTCAGCGGGGTGAAGAACAGGCAGGCGGCGAAGAGGAGTCCGGTCACGACGGAGGACAGTCCGGTGCGCGCACCCTCCCCCACGCCCGTCGCCGACTCCACGTAGACGGTCTGTCCGGACGCACCGGCCAGTCCGCCGATCGCCCCGCCCGCGCCGTCGACCAGCAGCGCCCTGCTCAGGCCCGGCATCCGGCCCTGGGCGTCGGCTAGTTGGGCCTCGGACCCGACGCCGATGATCGTCGCCATCGCGTCGAAGAACCCGGCGAGGACGAGCGTGAAGACGATCATTCCGACGGTGAGGCCGCCGACCGCACCCCAGCCCCCGAACTCCACATGCCCGAACAGGGAGAAGTCCGGCATGGACACCGCGCTCCCCTGCAGCCGGGGAGGCCCGTTCTGCCAGGCCCCGCGCCCCGCCGCGCCGCTCGCGTCGACGACGACGGCGAGCACGGTGCCGGCGACGATGCCGATGAGGATCGCGCCGGGGACGCGGCGGGCCTGGAGCATGAAGACGAGCAGCAGCGTGACGCAGAAGACGAGCACGGGCCAGCCGGCGAGTTCCCCGGCGGGCCCGAGCGTGACGGGCCCGCCGCCGCCCTTGGCCGTGTGCACGAAGCCGCCCTTCACCAGGCCGATGAGGGCGATGAACATGCCGATGCCCATGGTGATGGCGTGCTTGAGGGACGCCGGGATCGCGTCCATGACGCGCTCGCGCAGCCCGGTGAGGACGAGCAGGACGATCACGGCGCCGTAGACCACGCACATGCCCATCGCCTGCGGCCAGGTCATATGGGGCACGACCTGCGTGGAGAGCACACCGGAAACCCCCAGCCCGGCGGCCAGGGCGAGCGGCACCTTGCCGACGAACCCCATGAGCAGCGTGGAGACGGCGGCGGCGCAGGCGGTCGCGGTGATCAGCGGGGCATGGCCGAGCGTGTGGTGCCGGACGTCGGGGCCGGAGAGGATGAGGGGGTTGAGCAGGAGGATGTAGCTCATGGCCATGAAGGTGGTGATGCCGCCGCGTACCTCGCGCGCGAGGGTGGAACCACGGTGGGACAGCTGAAAGTACCGGTCGTACCAGGGCAGTTGCACGACCGGGGCCTCCGGCCGTGCGGGTGCTTGGGTCATGGAGCCCGCTCCAATGGGGGGTGGCCGCGCCCCTGAAAGGGGCGCGGGGAACTGCGCGATCAACCAAGACCTACCCGCAGCCGACGAACAACCTCAGGTCCCCGTGAGATGCTCGGGCCTCACGGGCACCCGCCGCACGGCGAGCCCCGTGGCCTGCCGGATGGCGGCGACAACGGCCGGCGTCGAGGAGAGCGTGGGCGCCTCGCCCACCCCCCGCAGCCCGTACGGCGCGTGCTCGTCCGCGAGTTCGAGAATATCCACGGGAATGGCGGGGGTATCGAGAATGGTGGGGATCAGATAGTCCGTGAACGAAGGATTCCGCACTTTCGCGGTCGCCGGGTCGACCACGATCTCCTCCATGACGGCGAGCCCCAGGCCCTGTGTGGAGCCGCCCTGGATCTGGCCGGTGACGGACAGCGGGTTGAGCGCCTTGCCGACGTCCTGGGCGCAGGCCAGCTCCACCACCTTCACCAGCCCGAGCTCGGTGTCGACTTCGACGACCGCCCGGTGCGCGGCGAAGGAGTACTGGACGTGCCCCCGCCCCTGCCCGGTCCGCAGGTCGAACGGCTCGGTGGGGCGGTGCCGCCACTCCAGTTCCCGCTCCACGTACGCGTCCTCCAGCACGTCGACGAGATCGGCGAGCACCTCGCCGCCGTCGGTGACGACCTTGCCGTCCTCCAGCAGGAGTTCGGCCGTCGCCCACGCCGGGTGGTACGGGCCGAAGCGGGCCCGCCCCAGCTCCAGCACCTCCTCGCGCACGGCCTCGCAGGCGCGCTTGACCGCGCCTCCGGTGACGTACGTCTGCCGGGAGGCGGAGGTGGAGCCCGCCGAACCGACTCTGGTGTCCGCCGGGTTGATCGTGACGCGGGCCACGCCGAGCTCGGTGCGGGCGATCTGGGCGTGCACGGTGACGCCGCCCTGGCCGACCTCGGCCATCGCGGTGTGCACCGTCGCCACCGGCTCGCCGCCCACGACCTCCAGGCGGACGCGCGCGGTGGAGTAGTCGTCGAAGCCCTCGGAGAAGCCGACGTTCTTGATGCCGACCGCGTAGCCGATGCCGCGGACGACGCCTTCGCCGTGCGTGGTGTTGGACAGGCCGCCGGGCAGCGCCCGCAGGTCCGGCGCGCCGCCCGCCGTCTCCCACTGCCGCTCGGGCGGCAGCGGCATCGCCTTGACGCGGCGCAGGAGTTCGGCGACGGGCGCCGGGGAGTCGACGACCTGGCCGGTCGGCATGACCGCGCCCTGCGCCATGGCGTTGCGCTGCCGGAACTCCACCGGGTCCATGCCGAGTTCGGCCGCGACCCGGTCCATCTGCGCCTCGTAGGCGAAGCACGCCTGCACCGCGCCGAAGCCGCGCATGGCGCCGCAGGGCGGGTTGTTGGTGTAGAGCGCGAGGGCTTCGACGTCGACGTTGTCGACGACGTACGGGCCGACGGCCAGCGAGGCCGCGTTGCCGACGACGGCCGGGGAGGAGGACGCGTAGGCGCCGCCGTCGAGGACGATGCGGCACCGGACGTAGAGCAACGTGCCGTCGCGGGTGGCCCCGTGCTCGTACACGAGCTTGGCGGGGTGGCGGTGGACGTGCCCGAAGAAGGACTCGAAGCGGTTGTAGACGATCTTGACGGGTTTGCCGGTGCGCAGCGCCAGCAGGCAGGCGTGGGCCTGCATGGACAGGTCCTCGCGGCCGCCGAAGGCGCCGCCGACGCCGGAGAGGGTCATGCGCACCTTGTCCTCGGGCAGGCCGATGACGGGGGCCACTTGGCGCCGGTCGGCGTGCAGCCACTGGGTGGAGATGTAGAGGTCGACGCCGCCGTCCTCGGCGGGCACGGCCAGGCCCGACTCGGGGCCGAGGAACGCCTGGTCCTGCATGCCCATTTCGTACTCGCCGCGCACGACGACGTCGGCCAGCTCCCGTGCGGCGGCCACGTCGCCGCGGACGACGGGCTGGCGATGGACGATGTTGGGGTGCGGGGAGTGGCGGGCGTGGGCGTCGTCGCGGGCGGGGTGGAGGAGCGGGGCGCCGGGGGCGGTGGCGGTCTTCTCGTCGGTGACGACGGGGAGTTGCGCGTACTCCACCTTGATCTTCGCAGCGGCGCGGCGGGCGGTCTCGGGGTGGTCGGCGGCGACGAGGGCCACGGGTTCGCCGTGGTGGCGGACGACGCCGTCGGCGAGGACGGGCGTGTCCTTGATCTCCAGCCCGTAGCGGGTCTCGGCCGGGAGGTCGTCGTGGGTCATGACGGCGTGCACCCCGGCGGTGCGCAGCGCCTCGGTGACGTCGACGGACAGGATCCGGGCGTGGGCGTGGGGGCTGCGGAGGGTGAAGCCCCACAGCATGTCCTCGTGCCACAGGTCGGAGGCGTAGGCGAATTCGCCGCTGACCTTGAGGGTGCCGTCGGGGCGCAGCGTGGACTCGCCGATGCCGCCCCTGGCGCGGATGCCCTGGGTGAGGTCGCGCACGGCTCAGCCCTCCTGTCCGGCCCCGGCGCGGGCCGCCGCCAGGCGCACCGCGTCGAGGATCTTCTCGTAGCCGGTGCACCGGCACAGGTTGCCGGAGAGCGCCTCGCGGATGTCCGCGTCGGAGGGCTGCGGGGTGTGGGCGAGCAGGTCGTCGGCGACGACGAGGAGGCCGGGGGTGCAGAATCCGCACTGGACGGCTCCGGCGTCGATGAACGCCTGCTGGACGGGCGCGAGTTCGCCCTGCCCGCCGGCCGCCAGCCCTTCGACGGTGACGACCTCGCGGCCCTCCGCCTGTCCGGCGGCGACCAGGCAGGCGCACACGGGCACGCCGTCGAGCCGGACCGTGCAGGAGCCGCATTCGCCTTGTTCGCAGGCGTTCTTGGAGCCCGGGAGGCCCAGGCGTTCGCGCAGGACGTACAGGAGGCTCTCGCCCTCCCACACGTCGTCGGCCTGCTGCGGCCGTCCGTTGACCGTGAAGTTCACGCGCACTGCTGCACTCCGTCCCCGTCGGTGCGGTACTCGTGCCACGCCCAGTCGAGCGTGCGGCGGGCCATGACGCCGACGGCCCGGCGCCGGTAGGCGGCGCTGCCGCGGACGTCGTCGATCGGGCTGCAGGCGCCGGAGGCCAGCTCGGCGAACTGCCGTGCCGCGGAGGGGGGTACGGGCCGTCCGGTGTCCCAGCAGCGGCCCTCCTCCAGGGCGGCGGCGAGGAACTCCTCGGCCGCCACGGCCCGTACGGGCGTGGGGGCGGCCGAGCCGATGCCGGTGCGTACGGTGCGGGTGCGCGGGTGCAGGGCGAGGCCGAAGGCGCAGACCGCGATGACCATCGCGTTGCGGGTGCCGACCTTGGAGAACTGCTGCGGCCCGTCGGCCCGTTGGATGTGCACGGCGCGGATCAGCTCGTCCGGGGCGAGGGCGTTGCGCTTGACGCCCGTGTAGAAGGAGTCGACGGGGATCATGCGCGTGCCGCGCACGGACCCGGCCTCGACGACGGCACCGGCAGCCAGCAGCGCCGGGTGCGCGTCGCCGGCCGGGGAGGCGGCGCCGAGGTTGCCGCCGACGGTGCCGCGGTTGCGGATCTGCGGGGAGCCGACGGTGCGGGCGGCGAGGGCGAGGCCGGGGAGTTCGGTGCGCAGCTGCCCGATGATCCGGGCGTACGGGACGGCGGCGCCGAGCCGTACGCTCTCCTCGCCGGTCTCCCAGGTGCGGAGCTCGCCGATGCGGGTCAGGTCCAGCAGCTGCTGCGGGCGGCGGTGGTCGAAGTTGATCTCGACCATCACATCCGTGCCGCCCGCGATGGGCACGGCCGTGGGGTGCTCGGCCTTGAGCGCGAGCGCCTCCTCCCAGCCGGTGGGGCGCAGGAAGTCCATGGACGGTTCTCTTCTCGCTGCGGCGGTGGGGGTGCGGTGGAGCCAGTACAGCGAGGGCGGAACGGGCCCGTGCAGTCACCGAAAACATGAAGCGGTTGGCTGGCCAGGCCGATGGTCTTGTAGATTCGAACGAAAGACGGGGTTCGGACACCTCACGGCATTCCACTGGTTACACGACTGGTTACAAGAAGAGGATCGGCGGCGACGAGGATGCGGCTGCGCGCACTGCTGGAGACCGATGCGCTGGGCCTTCGGCTGCTCGGCGGTGAGGACGAGCTGGACCGTACGGTCCGCGGGGTGATGACCACCGACCTGCGCGACCCGAGCCGCTACCTCTCCGGCGGCGAGCTGGTGCTCACGGGGCTGGCGTGGCGGCGGGAGCCGGCCGACTCGGAGCGGTTCGTCCGCATCCTGACGGCGGCCGGGGTGGCCGGGCTGGCGGCGGGCGAGGCGGAGATCGCCTCGACGCCGGACGACCTGATCGAGGCCTGTGCCCGGCACCGGCTGCCGCTGTTCTCCGTCGACGAGACGGTCTCCTTCGCCTCCATCACCGAGCACGTGGTGCGGCAGGTCTCCAGCGAGCGCGCGGGCGACCTGGCCGCCGTCGTGGACCGGCACCGGCGGCTGATGACGTCGGGCCCGGCGGGCGGCGGCCCCGAGGTCGTCCTGGACCTGCTCAAGTCCGACCTGGACCTGCCGGCCTGGGTGCTCTCCCCCACCGGCCGCCGCATCGCCGGTTCCGCCCTGGCCGCGCCGGTCGGCGCCGTGCTGGCGGGCGAGCACCTGGCCGCGACGCGCACCGGCCGCCGCGAGCCGCACCGGGTGACGGCCGGCGGCCACACGTACGCGGTCTTCCCCATCCGCAGCAGCGGCCGCATGGCGGCCGGGCGGGACGTGCGCGAGACCGTCCTGTCGGACTGGCTGCTGGCCGTCGAGGCCGACCCGGCGGACTGGCCCGCCGAGCGGCTCGACCTGCTGCAGGGCGTCACCCAGCTCATCGCCGTCGAGCGCGACCGGCGCGACGCGGCGCGCACCGTGCGGCGCCGGCTCGCCCAGGAGGTCCTGGAGCTGGTCCAGACGGGCGCCGCGCCCGCCGAGATCGCGGCCCGGCTGCGGGTGGCCGCGCCCGTGCTGCTGCCCGGCCTGGGCACGGCACCGCACTGGCAGGTCGTGGTGGCCCGCGTCGAGTGGGCGGACGGCGACATCGAGGCCGGCCCGGTCGCGCAGGCGCTGCTGGAAGAGGTCCTGGTCGACCAGGACGCGTCGGGTCCCGAGCCGTCGGACCGCATAGCGGTCGCGCACACGGGCGACGAGGCGGTGGCCCTGGTGCCGCTCCCCGCCGTCGTCACCGGTTCGGACGAACCGACGGCCACGGGCTTGCACGCGGACGCCCTGCTGGAGGCCGTCCGCACCCCCCTGGCCGCGGGCCTCGCCGACGACGGCCGTCTGACCTTCGGCGTCAGCGCCCCCGTCCACTCCGCGGAAGGCCTGCGCGGTGCCCTGGAGGAGGCCCGCCACGCCCGCCGCGTGGCCGCGGCCCGCCCCGGCACGGTCTGCGCAGCGGGCCACCAGGAACTGGCGTCGCACGTCCTCCTGCTCCCGTTCGTCCCGGACGACGTCCGCCGCGCCTTCACGGCACGTCTGCTGGACCCGCTGAAGGACTACGACCACCGCCACCGCGCGGAGCTGATCCCGACTCTGGAGGCGTTCCTGGACTGCGACGGCTCCTGGACCCGCTGCGCGACGCGCCTCCACCTGCACGTGAACACCCTGCGCTACCGGGTGGGCCGCATCGAGCAGTTGACGGGGCGCGACCTGTCGCGCCTGGAGGACAAGCTGGACTTCTTCCTGGCCCTGCGGATGAGTTGAGGACCTCCGCAGCGGCCGGCCCCGGCGTTCCCCTCCCGCGCCGGCTGCCGGCCCCGCTGCAGGCCGGGTCCGGCGCCGAGGGGCTCGAACCCCCCGGCGCCGGACCCGGCGTTGCGACGGCGCATCGGCGCACCGGTGCTGGACTACCCCCGTGAGCCCAGCTCAGGGCAACGCCCCCGTTTTCACTCACGTGAACGCCGTCGCGGCTGAAGCTTCTCACGTCAGTGGAAGTGCTCGCCACCACCCCGCCCGACTTCTCCACTGTGATGGATCCGGCCGGGGCGGAAAATTTCACTCGGGTAGGGTGACGGCGTCCGACCACGGGGAGAGGGGGAGACTTGAGCGAGCAGACGCGGGCCTGCAGTCTTGCGGAAAAGATCAACCGGCTGTTCGAGAGCGTCAGGTCACCGAGCGGCCACGAGTACAGCAACGAGCAAGTGGCCGAGGGCATCTGCGGCCGAGGGCTCACCACGATCTCCCAGAGCTACATCTGGCAGCTGCGCAAGGGGAAGAAGACCAACCCCACCATCAGCCATCTCCAGGCCCTGGCCGACTTCTTCGGCGTTCCCGTCGCCTACTTCTTCGACGACGAGGCGGCCGGCGAGGTCGACGGGAAGCTCAAGGCGCTGGAGGCGCAGCAGGCCCGGATGCGAGAGGTCATGGACAGCGGCGACGTGAAGCTCATGGCGATGCGGGCCGGGGAGCTCTCCCCGCAGCGGCGCAAGCAGGTGATGGACCTCCTGGACGTCGTCTACAAACTGGAACAGGCCGAGCGCGGAGACGGTTTGGGCGGTTGACCATGCCTGATACCGGGGCGTTCCGGTATACGCCGCTATAGACGAGGGGGCAGGAAAGGGGGATTCATGCCGCATTTGTGCAGGAGAGATCCACTTGATCCACTTGACGGAGCGTGAGCTCCGACGCCGCTGCAAGCGGGAACTGCGGGCCCTGGACATACAACCGCCGCTCCGTGTGGCGGAGTTGTGCCAGAAACTCGGTGAGCGCCGCGGGCGCCCCATCCGGCTCGTCCCCCATCCGCTGCCCATGCCGGGGCCGTTCGGCTGCTGGATCGCCACGCCGACGGCCGATTACATCCTGTACCAGCAGGAAACCAGCAAGACCCACCAGGACCACATCATCCTGCACGAAGTGGGTCACATCATGGCCGACCACGAAGGCGTCGACACCGGCGCCGACTTCCTGCAGTCGACCATGCCCCAGCTCGCGCCGGACACCGTCACCCGCGGCCTGCGGCGCACCTCGTACGACGAGGAGCACGAGCGCCAGGCGGAGCTCGTCGCCACCATCATCCTGGAGTGGGCGTCGGTCCTCGACCGCGTGGCGCCCCGCCCGGTCGCCGACCCCTCGGTCCACCGCGTCCAGACCGCCCTCGGCGACCGCAGGGGGTGGCTGTGACCGTCGTGATGTGCCTGACGGCCGCCCTGTTCGTGCTGGCCATCCTCTGGAAGATCTACCAGCTCACCCAGGCCCCCCACGACCGCGCCCTGCGCGCGGTCACCGCCTGCCTCGTCTGCACCGCCGGTTCGTTCTCGACCGGCTTCCCGCCCGAGAAGCGCGCCCTGGACGCCGCGCTCGGCACCGGGACAGCCAGTCTGCTGTCCAACGTGCTGCTCCTGGCCGCCGTCTACTCGCTGCTGACGTTCTTCCTGCACTCCGCCGCGGACCGGCACCGGGCGACCCGCCGCGCCCGTCTCGAAGCGGTGCCCCTGGCGCTGACGGCGATCGTCATCACCGTGGCCACCGTGACCGCCCCGCCCGGCGTGCGCGGCCGCCCCTACGCACAGGCCGACCTGCACACGCCGCAGATCGCGGTCTTCTTCGTCGCCGCCCAGCTGTACCTGGTGTACGCCCTCGCGACCACGGCCCGGTGGACCGCCCGTTACGCGCGGATGTCGCAGAAGCCCTCCGCCACCGGGCTGTGGATCACCGCCGGTTCACTGGCCGGCATGGCCGCGGCCAACGCGCTCCGCGTGGTGATGGACCTGACGGGCTGGTTCGGCAACGGCTCCGCCCCGGCCGGGCTGTCGCACAGCGTGGCACTGCTCTTCGCGCTCGCCGTGCCCGCCTTCGTCGTCGGACTGAGCTACCCCGGACTCGCCATGCGGCTGGCCGGTTTCCGGATCTGGCGGCAGCACCGCCGTACGTACCAGCGCCTCCGCCCGCTGTGGGACCTGCTGCACGACGCGTTCCCGCAGGACGCCCTCGGCCGGACGCCCGGCGGCAAGTGGCGCGAGGCGTTCCGCATGCGCGGCGTGCACCGCAGCTACTACCGACGGGTCATCGAGTGCCGCGACGGCCTGGTCCGGGTGAGTCCCTACCTGGCCCAACTGGGCGTCCAGGACGGCGCCACGCCCCAGGCGGTGGCCGAGCACCTGCGCGCGGCCCTGTGCGCCCAGGCCGCGGGCACGCCCGCGACGACCGAGGCGCTGGCGGTGGCGCTCCCGGGTGAAGACAGCATCGACGCCGACGCACGGCAACTGGTCGCCGTGGCCGAGGCCTTGGTGAAGACGGCATAGGAGTCACACAGTTGTTGAACGACGTACTGATCACGGCAGCCCGCGTGCTGACCGGTCCCGGCGGCGAGCACGTCGAGGACGGTGCCGTCCTCGTGCAGGCCGGCACCATCACGGCCGCCGGTCCGCGCACGGCGGTCGAGGCCGCGGCCCCCGACGGCATCGCCCGGCACGACTTCGGGGACGCCACGGCGCTGCCCGGCCTCATCGACTGCCACGTCCACCTGGCGTTCGACGGGAGCGACGACCCCGTGACCGCCCTGCAGGACAGCGACGACGCGGCCCTCCTGGAGGGCATGGCCGAGCGGGCCCGCCGGCTGCTCGGAAGCGGAGTCACCACGGTGCGCGACCTGGGCGACCGGAACGGCCTGGCCCTGCGCCTGCGCGACGCCATCGCCGAGGGCACCCTGCCCGGTCCGCGCATCCTCTCCGCGGCGACGCCGGTCACCGCACCGGGCGGGCACTGCTGGTTCTTCGGCGGCGAGGTGGAGGGCGCGGACGCCATCCGCGATCTGGTCCGGCGCAACATCGACGCCGGGGCCGACGTCATCAAGGTGATGGCCACCGGCGGCGGGCACACCCGCGGCGGACCGGCCGTCTGGCAGAGCCAGTTCACCGCGGACGAGCTCCGGCTCGTCGTCGAGGAGGCCGGCCGGGCCGGACTGCCCGTCGCCGTCCACGCCCACGGCACCGCCGGCATCGAGGCGGCCGTGGCCGCGGGCGTGTCCACCATCGAGCACTGCACGTGGATGGCCGAGGGCGGCGGGTTCGACCTCCGCGAGGACCTCGTGGACGGCATCAAGGCCGCCGGGATCCACGTCTGCACGGCCACCAGCCCCAACTGGCGCGGTTTCGCCGAGCGCGTCGGCCACGAGCGCGCCGAGGAACTCTTCGCCTCCATGCGCTGGATGGCGAAGCTCGGCGTCCCGATGATCGCCGGCACGGACGCCGGTGTGACGCGCGCGGTGTTCGACAAGTTCGTCAACAGCCTGGAGTTCTACGAGTACCTGGGCTTCCCGCCGGCGAAGATCGTCGACATGGCGACCGGGGACGCTGCGCTGGCTTTGGGGGTCGGGGGCGAGGTCGGGCGGCTGGCCGCGGGGTACCGGGCCGATGTCCTTGTCGTGGACGGCAACCCGCTCGTCGAGTTGGACGCGCTGCGGCGCGTGCGGTTTGTCCTTGCGGACGGCCGGGTGTTCGGGGCCGAGCGGTAGTTCTTCGGCTGCGGGTTTGTTGTGGCTGGTCGCGCCCACGCGGCGGAGCCGCATATCGAGACAGTCCCGCGCCCCTTACGGGGCGCGGGTGCGGGGCGCCTCAGGCGCGGCCCAAGTGGCGTAGGTACTCCGCCCTGTTCAAGGGGTTGCCGTCCGTGCGGGGGCGCGTCGGCGGGCGGCCCCCGCACGGGCGGTCCTCCGTCGGCGCCGACCACCACACCGCCTCCCCGCGCGTCAGCGCCGGGAGGCGTCGTTCCACCAGGGGGATGCCGCGGGCCGGGACGGTGCCCTTCAGCAGCCCCGGCAGGGTCTCCGTGATGCCGGCCCCCGCCTCGCCCAGCAGGGCGGTCACCGGACCCACCGTGTCCGCCGGGAGCTCCAGTTCGTACGTGTGGCAGGGCTCGTACACGCGCGTGCCCGCCTCCGCCAGGGCGCGCATCAGGACCAGCGGGGTCAGGTTGCGGAAGTCCGCCGCCGTGCTGACGGGGCTGGCGTAGCCGGAGTGGGTCAGGGTGACCGTGCAGTCCGTCACCGCCCAGCCGTACAGGCCCTGTGCCAGCGTGCGGTGCACCGTCTCCTCGATGGCGCGGTCCAACGCGTGCGGGAGCGCGCCCAGTTCGGTCTCGCGGCGGAACGTCACGCCCGTACCGGGCACCCCCGGCTCCACGCGCAGGCCCACCGTCGCCCAGAAGACGTGACCGCCGCGGCGGTCGATCGCCTCGTGGGCGGCGCCCGTACCGAGGGGGCGTTCGCGGTGGACCGTGCGGCTCGGCTCGAAGACGGCGGCCACGCCGAACTCCTCGTCCAGCGTCGACGCGAGGATCTCCTTCTGGACCTCCCCGTACAGCAGGACACTCGTCCCGCCGCCCTCCCCCTCCGGCAGCGCACGGGCGGCGATCAACGGGTCCTGGTCCGCCAGGGCCATGAGCGCCGAGTGCAGGCGCGCCGCCTCCCGCGGGTGCACGGGACGCACCACCGTCTCCAGCGCCGGCGGCGCGAAGTACCGCTCCGCGGCGGCGGAACGGGCCGGGCCGAGGCGGTCGCCCACCCGGACCCGGGGCAGGCCGCGGATCCGCGCGATGCCCCCCGCGGTGAGGACGCTTCCGCCGCCGACGACGTCGAGGGAGGTGATACGGCCCGCGTGCTCCCCGTCGCCGCTGCTCAGCGTGATGCGGTCCCGGCTGCGCAACTCCCCCGTGAACAGGCGGAGATACGCGGTCTTCTCGCCCGTACCGGCCGCGCGCTCCACCGCGAACACCGTGCCGCTGGGCGTACCGTCCACGGCACCGGAGGCATGCGGCAGCCACGCCGCCATGCCCTCGATCAGCCCCGCGACCCCCTCCCCCGACAGGGCCGACCCGCAGTAGACGGGGTGGATCCCGCCCCGTGCCGTGCCCTCCGCGATCCGTGCGCGCAGCTCGCCGGCGCCGGGGGTGCGGCCCTCCACGAGGCCGGCGAGGAGTTCGTCGTCCTGCTCCGCCAAGACCTCCGCCACGCGCTCCCGGAACTCCGGGTCCGCGAGCGAACCGGTCATGGGCACGGCGACGGCGCCGCGGAGCAGCCGCGCGCGGATGTCCTGCAGCGTGCGTCCCGCGCTCGCGCCCGTGCGGTCCGTCTTGTTGACGAAGAACAGGACCGGCAGGCCCAGCCGGCGCAGGCTCTTCATCAGCACGCGCGTCTGCGCCTGGACGCCCTCCACCGCGGAGACGACGAGCACCGCGGCGTCCAGGACGCCGAGCGCGCGCTCGACCTCGGCGATGAAGTCGCTGTGGCCCGGGGTGTCGATGAGGTTGACCCTCAAGTCGCCCACGGTGAACGGTGCGACGGCCGTGCGGATGGTGATGCCCCGGCGGCGTTCGAGCTCGCCGGTGTCCGTGCGGGTGCTGCCCTCGTCGACGCTGCCGAGGCGGTCGATCGCCCCGGTGTCGAAGAGCAGGCGCTCCGTGAGGCTGGTCTTACCCGCGTCGACGTGGGCCAGGATCCCGATGTTGAGCGTGCCGAGTGTGTGCATGCGTGCAGAAGTCCTCGAAAACAGGTGTCCGATCAGGGCGGTAGGTGTTTTCGAAGGTCTGGCGCATGTCCGTGGTCTCCGTATCTCCTCGCGTGCAGGGGCGAGGGCATGCTCGCACCGGCGCCGTGCCGTCGCCAGCGATTTTCCCGGACGCCCCCGACGATTGTGAATTGGTTCACACTTACCTCTTGGCTGCGCCTGCCCGCTCGTGCTGAGATGCGCTCGGGCTTCCAGCTCGACGGCGCGCTCGGAGACTTGGGGAGGGGACTGTGGCGGAGACCGCCATGCGGAATTCCGGACTGCCGGAGCCGAGAGGGCCTCACGGCGGGGAGGATCCCCCCGAGCCCCCCTGCGGGCAGGGCGGCGACCCGCTCGACCGTGCGGTGTGGCGGCTGCGGTCGCGCGCCTGCTGGGACGACGCCGCCGCGCTGCTGGCCCCGCACGCCACGGAGGGGGCGGAGGCGGCGCAGCGGCGCACGGCGGTGCTGATCGAGCAGTGCATGTACACGGGCCGGGGCTGGGAGCCGGCCGAGGATGCGCTGCGGACCGCCGAGGCGCTGGCCGGTGACGACGAGGAACGCGGTGCGGCCGCGTGTGAACGGGGTCATCTCGCGTACGCGTCCACTCTTTTGGGCGTACGCGACCGGGCCGACGAGGCGCGCTCCGCGCTCGGGCGGGCGGCCGCGCTGCTCGGGCCGCAGTCGCCCACGCGGCCGCTGCTGGACTTCCGCCGGGGCCTGATCGCCCAGCACCTGTCGGAGAACCCGGGCGATGCGACGGCGGCGTTCGAGCGGGCGCACGCGGGGGCCACGGCGCGGGGGCAGCGGCTGCTCCTGTCGTTCACGTGGCGCCATGTGGCGGCCATGGCGGAACAGGACGGGCGGCTCAGCGAGGCGCGTTATGGATTTACGGAATCCCTCCGCATTCGCGAGGAGTTGGGATACCTCGTGGGGATTGCGCCCGCTTTGGCATCATTGGCGGCGGTGACGGAGGACGAAACCGAAGCGACACGGCTCCGCCGGGAGGCGGGGCGCCTCGTACGCCTGCTGGGCGGGGTGCCGACGTGGCTGGCAAGACGACTGGGGGTTGCCCCGTAAGGGGCGCGGGGAACCCGCAGCTACCCGTGGACGTGCCGCCTGAGAACGTCCTCGACCCGCCCCACGTCGCCGGACGCCAACGCATCGAGCAGCACAAGATGCTCAGCCGCGTCCCGCGTGAGATCCGTGGCAGGCACCCTCCGCTGCACCCCCTCGGCAACCAGCACCAACTGCCGGTTCCCGGCGAGCGCCAGAAGCGCACCGTGAAACGCCCGGTCCGCCTCCGCATAGGCGGCCCGGTCCCCGCACACCGCCACCGCGGCCGCCCGCTCGGCCAGCGGCCGCAGCCCGGCCCAGCACCCCGCGGGCGCGGCACCGGCCAGCCGCAGCACGGCGGGGATCTCCAGGAGCGCGCGGACCTCGGCGAGCTCGGCCAGATCGCGGTCCGTCCGGCTGGCCACCCGGAAACCGCGGTTGGGGACGACCTCGACGGCGCCCTCCAGGGCCAGCTGCTGCATCGCCTCGCGCACCGGTGTCGCGGACACCCCGAACCGTTCGCCGAGCACGGGCCCGGAGTAGACCTCGCCGGGCACGAGCTCGCCGCTCACCAGCGCCTTGCGGAGCGCGTCCAGCACCTGGCCTCGCACGGAGTACCGCTGGGGGGCCCGGCGCGCCGGGCGCTCGTACGCCTCGTGGGCCGCCTCATGGATCGCCTCGTGGACATGCTCGCCGCGGGCGTCCGCCTGCGCGGGCACGGCGGCGTGGGGTCTGCCCTGCTCCATCCGGTCCTCCTGGTGTCCAAACGGAACCATAGGCGGCGGATCCGGCAGTTCAAACCCGGACCCATCCGGATAAGGTAAACCTTACCTATTCCACGCCTGACCACTGCGGCACCTGCCCTCTCACGAGTGACACGAACCGCACCGGCCGACTGTCAGCACGCCGAATCGACTACGCCACCCCTTCGAGTGGATTTATTAGAACCCAAATCCCTTGCCCCTGACCGGTGTTCGAAAATTTTCACACCTATCCGTATGTCTTTGGCCTCCATTGGCGGCGAGTTGCCGCGATCCCCTATGGCGCCCGGCGCGATTCCGTCAGGATGGCGCGCGAAACGCCGTACTGCGATGCAAGGGACGCAAGATGAGAGTGACCGACATACCGCTGAATTGGGCGCTCCCCAGTGCCGTGGCGTTCCTCGGGGCAGTGGTGGCGGTGACGGTGTACGCGCGCGGCCGGCACGCCCGCCCCGAGGAGGCCGCCGCAGGCTCGGACTCCTGGGAGCGCAGCGAGGAACGCAGACGCCGCAAGGAGGCCATCTACGGCAGCGTCTCGTACGTCCTCCTCTTCTGCTGCGCCGCGGTCGCCGCGGCCCTCTCCTTCCATGGCCTGGTCGGCTTCGGGCAGCAGAACCTGGGGCTGACGGACGGCTGGGAATATCTGGTGCCCTTCGGTCTGGACGGCGCGGCCATGTTCTGCTCGGTCCTCGCGGTGCGCGAGGCCAGTCACGGCGACGCGGCGCTCGGCTCCCGGATGCTGGTGTGGACCTTCGCGGGTGCGGCGGCCTGGTTCAACTGGGTGCACGCGCCGCGGGGGCTGGACCATGCCGGGGCACCCCAGTTCTTCGCCGGCATGTCGCTGTCGGCCGCGGTGCTCTTCGACCGCGCGCTCAAGCAGACCCGCCGGGCGGCGCTGCGCGAACAGGGGCTGGTGCCCCGCCCGTTGCCGCAGATCCGGATAGTGCGATGGCTGCGGGCGCCGCGCGAGACCTTCGGCGCCTGGTCGTTGATGCTCCTGGAGGGCGTACGGTCGCTGGACGAGGCCGTCGAGGAGGTCCGCGAGGACAAGCGGCAGCGGGCACAGCACCGGATGCGCCGCCGCGAGGCGGGCAAGCTGGAGCGGGCCCGGATCAAGGCGTACAACCGGCAGAACCGGGTGTGGGGCCGCATGCGCGGCGGCCGTCAGGTGGAGGTCGCCGCGGCGTCCGTGCCGCCGCCCGCCCAACCGGCGCAGCTCGGCGGTTCGGAGCCCTCCATAGCCGACCCGGGGCAGTTCCCCGTGCGCTCCCGCCCGCTGCAGTCGGTGGGCGGCCCGGGACCGATCGACCTCACCGCGGAGGACGACACCCAGGCCATCCCCCGGCTCGACTCGCTGGAGGCCAAGCTCGCGCAGATCGAACGCGATGCCCGGCTGGGGCAGGGCGATCGGAAGCTCGGCTGAACCGGCAACAGGAGCCCTGAGCCTTCTCCTTCGGCTCAGGGCTCCTGTGCGTCCGCTGCGCCCAGTGCGTCCAGCTCGAACCACACCGCCTTGCCCACCCCATGGGCCTGTACGCCCCAGGCGTCGGCCAGGGAGTGGACGAGCAGCAGGCCGCGCCCGGACGTCGCCTCGGACATGGGGTCGCCGTCCGGGATCCGTACCCGCAGCGTCGGATGGCGCGGCACGAGGTCCCGTACCTCCACTCTCAGCCGCCCCTTGGTGGCCGGCGACGAACCGCCGCCCGCGAGCCGGGCGGTGACGACCGCGGGGCCGTCGGTGTGCACCAGGGCATTCGTCACCAATTCACTGGCCAATAACTCCGCGAGGTCCGCCCGCCCCGGCTCCCCCCAGGCGGCGAGCATGTGCCGCAGGGCCGCGCGGACTTCCGCGACGGCCGCCACGTCCCGGTGCCGCAGGCGTCTTTCCCATATCGGCTCCGCATCCCACCGGTCGATTTCCCCCGCGTCTCCCGGACCGTCGCCGCTCTCCGCGCCCGCCCACTGTGCAGTCCGCCGTTTCATGCTTTTCGGACCCGCCCCCTCCCGGCGCCCGGCGTCGAACACGCTCACGCCAATGCATGCCCCGGGAGCAGCGGACCGACGCCTGTCGACTGCATCAACATGACGTTCGGAATGTTCGGAAACGAAACTTCCTACGCCTCCCACACGGTGCACGCGGTGCGGTCGTCGGCGTAGCCCTTGACCCGGAGTTGGGTGTCCGCCAGATACGCCGCCAGTCCGGGCGGCTCCTCGCAGGCCCAGCGTTCCGCGAGCCGGATGCCCAGCTCCGGTTCGCCGCGCAGGGGTTCGGCGAGGCCCGTGGTGCACACCAGCAGGGCGTCCCCCGGCCGGGAGATCGAGGCGCGGAAGCGGAACGGTTCCCCCGGCACCTCCGCCGGGTCGATGACGTGTGCCGTGCCGGGGGTGGCGATACCGAGGTCGATGGTGATCCGGTCGCCGGGGCCGTACGGGACGGAGGGCTCGGCGGCCAGGGGTTCGGGCGGGGACGGGTCCGGGTCCAGGTCCTGCCAGGCACCCGAGCGGAGCCGGAACAGGCCGCCCGTGCCGACCCCGAAGAAGACCCGCGTCCGGCACCGGGGGTCGCCGGGCAGCAGCAGACAGCGCAGCGAGGCGCTGTACTCGGCGGCGGGCAGGCCGAGTTCGGCGGCGCGGGCGCGGAGCCGCCCGTAGGAGCGGTCGGTCAGCCGGTGCAGCCCGGACTTCAGCTCGCTGCGCCGGCCGTTGTGCAGGTCCTCGGACAGCCGGGCATGACTGCGGCCTACGGAACCGGCGATCCAGGTGCAGATGTCGCGCGCCGCGCGGTGCGCGCCCTCGGCGGCCCGGGCCCCGCTGGCCATGGCGACGAGCAGCAACGCGTCGTCCCCCGTCCCGAACCGGGCGGAGAGCAGGGCGTCGCGGCGCGGCTCCCCGCGGTAGCGGGCCGAGTCGCCGCGCAGCGAGACGGCGCGCAGCGTCATGGCGCCGTACCGGGCACCGTCCAGCACGGTGTCGGGCACGAGATCGTCCAGGCTGCCGGGGTCGGCCCCGGGCCATGAGGTGGGCTCCGCCTCGTAGGTGGGCGGGCCCTGGCCGATGAAGTCGGCGGTGTACGAACGGGGTCCGCGGCGGCGGACCGGCGGCGGGGGAACCTCCGACACCTCGATGACATCGTGCCGGGCGGTGGCTTCGGAGACGGCCGGGGCGACGACGGAGGCGGTGACGACAGCGACTTCGGAGGAGGGAGGCGCGGCCGGTGCCGCGGGGGTGGCCGGGACGAGGGGCATTCCCGGTACCGGCGAGACCTCCGGCGCGTCGAACAGTTCGGGGGTGACCACGGGCCCGAGTGCCTCGGCGGGTTCGGGCGGGGCGGGCGGTTCTGCGGATGCGACAGGGTCGGGAGATGCGGGAGGTGCAGGAGGCGCAGGGGGTTCGAGGAGTTCCACGGGTTCGGCGGGGCCGAGCAGTTCGGCCGGGTCGACGGGCTCGGTGGGTTTGTCCACGGTGGACGGTTCGACCGCGGACGGTCGAGGTGTTGACGGTTCGCGCCTGGACGGTCGGGGTGTGGCGGTTCCGGATTTCGACGGTTCGGGCTTGGGCGGTTCGGGCCTGGAAGGTTCGGACCTGGCCGGTTCGGGCGGGGCGATCGGCCCGACGGGGTCGACCAGTTCACCGACTTCGGGGGTCTTGGCGGGTCTGGCCGCCCTGGCCGGCCGGGCGGCTTTGCCTGCAGGCGTCCGCATGGGTTTGGCGGGCTTGGCAGGGCGGCTGCCGGTGTTCTTGGGGGCGTTGGCCACCGCCCCCCGGCCGCTGTCCGCCTTGGCCGGCTTGTCGGCCTCCTCGGCTGTGGCACCCCCGCCCGCCTCGGGCGCGGGCGGCGAGGACGGCGGGCGCGCGCTCTGTTCCTCCGGACGGGAGCGCCGGGTACGGACCAGCCGCTCCGAGCCCCGGGGCGGCGGCAGTTCGACCCGGCCGGTGAGCAGGGGCGGCGGCGGGGGCGGCGGATACGGCACGGGGAGCGAGTCGCGGAGCACTCCCCAGCCCGTCGACTGCCGGGGCACTCTGCGCGCGAGTTTGGGCGGTGCGGACGGGGAGGACGCAGCCGCGGGGACGACCGGCGGCTCGGACGCCCGGGGCCGGGGCGGTTCCGCTCTCACCACTGCCGCGGCGGAGGTGAACCGCTCGTCGAGGCTGTCTCCCCCGGTGACGGGGCCCGTATCGGACGCGCTTCTGCCGTACAACTCTCGCCACCAGGCGTCCTCTTGTCCGGCGAGATCGTCCCCACGCTGGTCCATGCCCTTATTGTCCACACTGAGTGGCATACGGGAAGAGTGCACGGCCAACACCACCCCAGGGGGTGGAGCGGCGCATGAGGCGTGTCAGGTCAGGGAACCCTCCAGTTTCAGCAGCATCTGCTTGCGCTCCAGCCCTCCGGCGTAACCGGTCAACGAGCCGTCCGCGCCGATCACCCGATGGCATGGGATCAGGATCATCAAGGGGTTGGCGCCGACGGCACCCCCGACCGCCCGTACGGCGGCGCGCGATGCGCCGATCCGCCGTGCGATCTCGCCGTAGGTGGTGGTCACACCGAACGGAATGGTGTCCAGTTCGTCCCAGACCTTGCGGCGGAACTCGGTCCCGCCGGTGTCGAATTCCAGGTCGAAGTCCTCGGCCTCCCCCGCGAAATAGGCCGCCAGCTGCCGTTCCGCCTCCGCGAAGGCCGAGGGGTCGCGCCGCCAGCCGGGCTGCACGGCCGGGGCGTTCTTCTGGCCGGGGACGGAGAGGGAGGTGAGGGCCGTGCCGCCGGGGGCGGTGGCGGAAGGGCGGCCGGTGATGAGCAGTTGCCCGAGCGGGCTGTCGATCTCGGTGTAGAGCATGATCGGATTTCCTTCGTGGTGTGTGCGTCTGCGCGTCAACCGGCCGTCAGGGCGGGCGCGTTCCAGAGGTGGTGCACGGCGTACGAGCGCCAGGGCCCCCAGGCCGCGGCGTCCGCCGGTGCGGCACCGACGGCGGCGAGGCCGTGGCGCACACCGGCGTCGCCCTGCAGGAAGACGTCCGGGTCGCCGAGCGCCCGCATCCGGATGTAGCCGGCCGTCCACGGGCCGATGCCGGGCAGGGCGAGCAGCGCCTGCTGGGCGGCGTCCCGGTCGGCGCCGGGATCGAGCCGGACGGTGCCCTCGGCGAGCGCCTCGGCCACCGCGCGCAGGGCACGCCGGCGCGAGTCGGGCATGCCGAGCTCGTCCAGCGCGGCGCCGGCCAGGGTGCCGGGGTCGGGGAAGACGTGGGTGAGCCCGCCGTCGGGTGCGGCGAGCGGCTTGCCGTACGCGGCGACGAGCACGCCGCCGAGGACGGCGGCCGCGGCCACGCTCACCTGCTGGCCGAGCACGGCCCGTACCGCGAGCTCCTCGGCGTCCGCCGCGCCGGGCGAGCGCAGCCCGGGGCGGGCCGCGACGAGCGCCCTCAAGTGGGGGTCGGCGCCGAGGCGTTCGGCGACGGCCCAGGGATCCGCATCGAGGTCGAACAGGCGGCGGATGCGCTGGACGGCCGTCGACAGGTCGCGGGGATCGGTGAGGTGCAGCCGGCAGTCGAGCCAGGCACCGTCACCGTGGCGCGGCTCGTGGACCTCCGCGATGCCGGTGCCGTACGGGAGCCGCAGGGTGCGGCGGTAGGTGCGGGCGCCGGGGGCGCCGGTCGTCTCCTCGATGCCGGGGATGACACGGCGCCGGAGAAAGCCGAAGATCTCGTCCGCGGCGTACGGCCCGCGGTGCGCGAGCCGCAGCGGGATCCCGGCCGCGGACTCCCTGGCGGAGGCGGGCCGGCCCGGGCGGGCGCGCAGGGCGCTGGGGGTGGCGGCGTAGACCTCGCGGATCGTGTCGTTGAACTGCCGCACGCTCGCGAACCCGGCCGCGAAGGCGATCTCCGTGACCGGCAGGTCGGTGGTCTGCAGAAGCGTGCGGGCGGTGTGCGCGCGCTGGGCCCGCGCGAGGGCGACGGGCCCGGCGCCCAGCTCCTGGGTGAGCTGGCGGTGTACCTGGCGGGAGCTGTAGCCGAGGCGCCCGGCGAGCCCGGCGACGCCTTCGCGGTCGACGACACCGTCGCCGATGAGCCGCACGGCACGGCCGACCAGGTCGGCCCGGACGTTCCACTCGGCGGACCCGGGCACGGCGTCGGGCCGGCAACGCCGGCAGGCCCGGAACCCGGCGCCCTGGGCGGCCGCGGCCGAGGGATAGAAGCACACGTTCTCGCGCTTCGGGGTCACGGCGGGGCAGCTGGGCCGGCAGTAGATGCCGGTGGTCTTGACGGCGGTGAAGAACGCACCGTCGAAACGGGCGTCTCTGCTGCGGACCGCCTGGTAGCGGTCGTCGTCCTTCATGCCATCCAGTCTGCGACAGGCCCGGGGCGCGGACTGGCGGAAATCGGACGTGGTGGTGGGGCGCCCCGTGCGCCCCAGCCCGCGCCCCGTCAGGGGCGCGGCAAAACCTGGCGTGAACGCCCCCGCTTGTACTCCATGGCCAGGCGCCCGGCCGCCTGCTTCGCCTTCCAGTCCCGCCTGATCTCCGCCCGGAGCCGCACATCCGTGCGCGAGGCGATCCACTCGTTCTCCCGCACCAGCTTGCGGTAGCTGTCCAGGCGGCGCTGGTGGAGTTCGCCTGTCTCCACCGCCGCCAGGACCGCGCACCCCGGCTCGGCCGCGTGCGCGCAGTCGTGGAAGCGGCACCGCCCGGCCAGGGCCTCGATCTCCGAGAAGGTCCGGGCCACGCCCGCCCCGGCGTCCCACAGACCCACGCCGCGCAGGCCGGGGGTGTCGATCAGGACGCCGCCCGCGGGCAGCGGCAGGGGCAGCAGATTGCGGGTGGTGGTCGTGTGACGGCCCTTGCCGTCCCGGTCGCGGGTGGCCTGCACATCCTGGACCTCGGCGCCGACGAGCGCATTGGCCAGCGTGGACTTCCCGGCACCGGACTGGCCGAGCAGGACGGACGCGCGGCCGCCGAGGACGGCGGCGAGGACGTCCAGGCCCTCGCCGGTCTCCGCGCTGACCGCCAGCACCTGAACGCCCGGCGCAGCCGCCCCGGTGTCGGCGACGAGGTGGCCGAGGACCTCGGCCGTGACGAGGTCGGCCTTGGTGAGGACGACCAGTGGTTCGGCCCCGCTCTCCCAGGCCAGGGCCAGGAATCTTTCGATGCGGCCCAGGTCGAGGTCGGCGGCGAGCGAGACGGCGACGATCGCGCAGTCGGCGTTGGCCGCGAGGATCTGCCCCTCGGACCGTGAGGAGGAGGTCGAGCGGACGAAGGCGGTGCGCCGCGGCAGCAGCGCCCGTACATGGCCGGAGGCGAGGTCGACGGCGGCCCAGTCGCCGGTGCACATGATGGCCACCGGGTCGCCGGTGGTGACGAGTGCGGTGTCGGCCAGGACGTGCCGGACGTCGTCGCTGTCGCCGTCGGCGACGACGAGGTCGCAGCGGCCGCGGTCGACGCGGACGATCCGCCCGGGCGTCAGCCCCTCGGCGGCGTGCGCCGAGAAGTCAGCGGCAAAACCCTCGTCCCAGCCGTATCGGACGAGGGGGTGTTGAGCGGTGTGCTCGGACAAGACAGTGCCCCTTGAGGAGGGAGGTGGAATGAACGGACTTCCGGGTACGGGCCATGACAGTCATCGGTCCCGACCTCCTTCCTGGGGTACGTGCGTGTGCTCGACGAGCGTATGCGGGGGCAGAAGCGCCCCGCCAATGATTTTTCCGCGCCCCGTCAGGGGCGCTGGGGGTACCCCCGGCGGTAGCCGGGGGAGGAACTGCGCGACTAATCGCGCCGTTTGGCGTGCTTCGGCTGATGCGGCTCCCCCTTGTGGAGCCTGGACCGCAGGTCCTCCGGCGGCAGGAACTGCGCCCACCGCTCCGGGAATTCCGACGGCGGCTCCCGGTCCCGCCCGGCGGCCCCCTCGTCCGGGAGCTCCTCGTAGAGGTCCTCGTCGTCCATCGCCAGTGCCAGCGCGGCCCGTTCGGCGGCCGTGCGCGCCGCGAAGGCCTCCCGCTGCCGGTCGACCTCGGCACGCCCCGCGGCCGTGGCGACCGACGGCCACACCCGGTCGAGGGCGGCGTTGACCGCCGCCCCGACGAGCACCGCGAAGGCCGAGACGCCGATCCACAGCAGCACGGCGACGGGCGCGGCGAGGGAGCCGTAGATGGTGGGGCCCTCCACGGTGTGGGTGAGGTAGATGCGCAGCAGAAGGCTGCCGATCACCCACATCGTCAGGGCGACGAGCGCGCCCGGAATGTCCTCCTGCCAGGGCGAACGGACCGGTACGGACACGTGGTAGAGCGTCGTCAGGAAGACGATGGACAGCACGGTGACGACCGGCCAGTACAGGTACTGAATGGCGTCGGCGCTCCACGGCAGGATGTCCGTCAGGGTCTCCGGCCCGATCACCATCAACGGCAGGGCGACCGCCCCGATGAGAAGGGCGACGACGTAGAGGCCGAAGGCCAGCAGCCGCGTGTGGACGATGCCGCGCTTGCCCTCCAGGCCGTACATGATGGTGATCGTCTCGACGAAGACGTTCACCGCCCGGGAGCCGGACCACAGGGCGATGGCGAAGCCGACCGAGATGACGTCCGGGCGGGCGCCCTTGATGATGTCGTCGAGCAGCGGGCGGGCGATCTCCTTGACGCCCTTGTCGGACAGGACGGTCGCCGACGCGGAGAGGATGTTGTCCCGGATGCTCTCGATGGTGTGCGTGCCGCTCCAGGAGTCGAAGTAGCCGAGCAGGCCGATGAGGCCGAGCAGCAGGGGCGGCAGCGACAGCAGCGTGAAGAAGGCTGCTTCGGCGGCGAGTCCGGTGACGCGGTACTCCATGCAGGAGTTGACCGTGTCCTTCAGGAGCAGCCACGCCATCTTGCGTTTGGAGACGTTCCGGTAGAGGGCCCGTGCCCTGTGGAGCCGTCCGGGCTGCCGCGCCGGTGGTTCGTTTGCTGCCTGCACGCCCTAACCGTATAGGCCGCGGACGGGTGCATTCACCCGGCGCCCGGCAGGCGGGCGGCCTGCGGCGGCGGCGCCGGGGAGCCCGGCGGAGGGTGATGCTGCGCCGACTCGGCACCACCCTCCGACCGCTCGTCAGTCACCTTCCGCCCGGGGCAGGGGCGTTGGCAACGGTTGCACAGCGTTGCAATCTCGCGGATGCTCCTGCGGCCGGCGCCCGGCGGCGGCACCATTGCAGCGTGAACCCCAGACCAATCGACGCTGCGCTGCTTCCGGCGATCCGGGAGGCGGCGCTCGCCGGCTCCGGGCCGCCGCTGCGGCCACGGCCGCTGATCGGCCGGTCGTGGCAGCGGGTGCGCGGCCACGGGCTCGATCCGGAGTCCGGCCGGCCCGTGACGGTGCTGCCGGCGGACGAGCTCGAGCACTGCCGGCACGTGTCGGGACTCGCCGATCTCCTGCCGCTGCTGCGCGAAGGGCTGGCCCCGGCGTGCGACGCGGAGCGGCAGCTGACGGTCGTGACGGACCCGAAGGGCCAGGTGCTGTGGCGGGAGGGCGGGCCGGCGCTGCGGCGGAGCGCCGACCGGCTGGGGTTCGAGGTGGGTGCGTGCTGGACCGAGGAGACGGTGGGGACGAACGGCATCGGCACGGCGCTGGTGGAGGACCGGCCGGTGCAGGTGCACTCCGCGGAGCACTTCGTGCGCTCGCACCACTCCTGGACGTGTGCGGCGGCCCCGCTGCACGATCCGCGCAGCGGGCGGACGCTGGGGGTGCTGAACGTCAGCGGGCCGGCGCCCGCGTTCAACCCGGCGACGCTGGCGCTGGTGACGGCGGTGGGCAAGGTCGCCGAGGCCGAGCTGCGGGCGCGGCACTGGGAGTCGGTGGACCGGCTGCGCGCGGTGGCGGCGCCGATGCTGGCCCGGATCCGCGGGCGGGCGCTGGCCGTGGACCGGGACGGCTGGACGGCGGCGGTGACGGGCATGGGCCCGGTCGGCCGGGTGGTGCTGCCCAAGGCGGTGCAGCCGGGCCCGGTATGGCTGCCGTCGTTCGGGCCCTGTTTCGTGGAACCCCTGCCGGACGGCTGGCTGGTGCGGCTGGAGGCGGCGGACGGTCCGGCCGCGCCGAGCCGGGTGGTGCTGGACCTGCGGGACCCGCGCAGCCGGACGGTGACGGTCTCGGGCGAGGCGGGCGACTGGTCGCAGGATCTCAGCCCGCGTCATGCCGAGCTGTTGTACGTCCTGGCGCTTCATCCGGCGGGGCGGACGGCGGCGGAACTGGCGGCCGACCTGTTCGGCGACGCGTCGCGCACCGTGACGGTACGGGCGGAGATGTCCCGGGTGCGGCGCACACTGGCGGGGGTGCTGGTGCACCGCCCGTACCGCTTCGCGGACGGCCTGGAGGTGAGCCTGCTGACGCCGGCACACCCGGCGGACCTGCTGCCGATGTCGTCGGCACCGGTGGTGCTTGCGGCGCGCACTTCGACGTGACGTGCGCCCCGTGAGGGGCACCGTGGTGGCCCCCGCGGCGAAGATGACACCATGAACGGCAACCGCACGCTGCGCGTCACCACTTGGTCCCTGGAACAAACCTCCCCCGACGACCTGGTCCCGGCCCACGAGCCGGACCCGCCGTCCGGGATCCGGATCGAACGGGCCGAGGTGCCCTCGCCCGAGTTCAGCCGGTACCTCTACACCGCCGTGGGCGGCGACATCACCTGGACGGACCGGCTGCCCTGGACGTACGCCCAGTGGCAGGCCCACCTGGAGCGGCCGGGGGTGGAGACCTGGGTGGCCTACGACCGCGGGACACCGGCCGGGTACATCGAGCTGGACCCGCAGTCCGAAGGGACGGTCGAAATCGCCTACTTCGGACTGCTCAGGCCCTTCCAGGGCCGCCGCATCGGCGGTCACCTCCTCTCCTTCGGCACCGCGCGGGCCTGGGACCTCGCCGACCGCTGGCCGGGCCGCGAGCGGACGAAGCGGGTGTGGGTGCATACGTGCAGCAAGGACGGCCCGCACGCCATGGCCAACTACGAGCGGCGCGGCTTCCGGGTGTTCGATGTGAAGACCGAGGAGGAGCCGGATGTTCCGCCTCCGGGCCCGTGGCCGGGCGCGTACGCCGGAACGGCTGCCGGAACAGCCGCCTGAACCAGCACCCGAACACGACGCGCCGTCTCACGATAAGAGACGGCGCGTCTCATATTATGGAGAATGGTGGACTCGCCCGAGACCGCCATGCCACGCTTCCGTCATGTCCGGAGCTGGAATCGTCTTGGTGAGTCGGCGTCACGTCGACCTCTGCCGCATGTCCAGCGCCATCTGTCCGGCGGGCTGACCCGCTTCAGCGCACCTTCGCCCAGCCCCCGTTCACCGCTTGGCGCTTCACCTTTCCACCGCTCCGCCTGTCGCCGTCCCCACCGCCGCGGACGGGCGTCCCCCGCCGCGCACCGCCGTCGTACCCGCTTCCACCTGCACGGACGCGGATGTCACGGCCGGCTGCGCAGCTCCTTGAGTTCGGTCACCAAAGGACACACACCGTCATGGCTGCCACCTCGGAAACCCCCGCCGCCCCATCGCGGCGCAAGACCGGCCGTCACCGGGGCGAGGGCCAGTGGGCCGCAGGCCACTTCACCCCGCTCAACGGCAACGAGCAGTTCAAGAAGGACGACGACGGTCTCAATGTGCGGACACGTATTGAGACGGTCTACTCCAAGGCCGGTTTCGACGCGATCGACCCCAGCGATCTGCGCGGCCGGATGCGCTGGTGGGGGCTCTACACCCAGCGCAAGCCGGGCATCGACGGCGGCAGGACCGCCGTCCTGGCCCCGGAGGAACTCGACGACCGCTACTTCATGCTGCGGGTGCGCATCGACGGCGGACGCCTGACAACCCGTCAACTGCGTGTGATCGGTGAGGTTTCCGAGGAGTTCGCCCGCGGCACCGCCGACATCACCGACCGGCAGAACATCCAGTACCACTGGATCCGGATCGAGGACGTCCCCGAGATCTGGCGCCGGCTGGAGGCCGTGGGCCTGTCCACCACCGAGGCCTGCGGCGACACCCCGCGCGTGATCCTGGGCTCGCCGGTCGCCGGCATCGCCGAGGACGAGATCGTCGACGGCACCTGGGCCGTCGAGGAGATACAGCGCAGAATCGTCGGCAACCCCGCCTTCTCCAACCTGCCGCGGAAGTTCAAGTCCGCCGTCTCGGGCTCCCCGCTGCTGGACGTCGCCCACGAGATCAACGACGTCGCCTTCGTCGGCGTCCGCCACCCCGAACACGGGCCGGGCTTCGATGTGTGGGTGGGCGGCGGACTGTCCACCAACCCCCGCATCGGCGTGCGCCTGGGCGCCTGGGTACCGCTGGAGGACGTTCCGGACGTCCACGAGGGCATCGTGTCCATCTTCCGCGACTACGGCTACCGGCGGCTGCGCAACCGCGCCCGCCTGAAGTTCCTCGTCGCCGACTGGGGCCCCGAGAAGTTCCGCACCGTACTCGAACAGGAGTATCTGCTCCGGCGGTTGACCGACGGGCCGCCGCCCGAGCAGCCCCTGGCCCGCTGGCGCGACCACGTCGGCGTGCACCGCCAGAAGGACGGCCTGCACTATGTGGGCTTCGCGCCGCGCGTCGGCCGCATCGACGGAACCACCCTCACCAAGATCGCGGCACTGGCCGAGGAGCACGGCTCGGGCCGGGTGCGGACCACCGCCGAGCAGAAGATGATCGTCCTCGACGTCCCGGCGGACCGGACCGACTCGCTCGTCGCCGGGCTGGAGGCGCTCGACCTGCGCGTCTCCCCCTCCCCGTTCCGGCGCGGCATGATGGCCTGCACCGGCATCGAGTTCTGCAAGCTGGCGATCGTGGAGACCAAGGCCCGCGGTTCGGCGCTCATCGACGAACTGGAGCGCCGGCTCCCCGGGTTCGACGAACCCCTCACGATCAACATCAACGGCTGCCCGAACGCCTGCGCCCGTATCCAGGTGGCGGACATCGGTCTCAAGGGGCAGCTGGTCCTGGACGACGAGGGCCGCCAGGTCGAGGGCTACCAGGTGCACCTGGGCGGAGCGCTCGGCCTGGAGGCCGGGTTCGGCCGCAAGGTGCGGGGCCTGAAGGTCACGTCCGCGGAACTGCCGGACTACGTGGAGCGCGTACTCCGCCGCTACCTCGAACAGCGCACGGACGGCGAGCGGTTCGCCGCCTGGACGGCGCGGGCGAGCGAAGGGGACTTGTCGTGAGCGTCGCACGCGCGGCCGCCGGGCCGCAGACGGAAACGACACCTGCACGGGCGCCGCGCGGGCGGAGAAGCGACCGGGAGACACAGTGAGTGAGCGTGCAGCCCCTTTCTTCTGCCCCTACTGCGGCGACGAGGACCTGCGCCCGCACGAGGCGGGCCACGGCGCCTGGGAATGCGCCGCCTGCAACCGTGCCTTCCAGCTGAAGTTCCTCGGGCTCCTCGCCCGCGGGCTCGCCAAGGAGGTGCCCGGTGCCCGGACTTGAGCAACTGGCCCTGCAGGCCGGGCGCGAACTCGAGGACGCGTCCGCACCGGAGATCCTCGCCTGGGCGGCCGACACCTTCGGCGAGCGCTTCTGCGTCACCTCCTCCATGGAGGACGCGGTCGTCGCCCACCTCGCCTCCCGGGCCCGGCCCGGCGTCGACGTCGTCTTCCTGGACACCGGCTACCACTTCCCGGAGACCATCGGCACCCGGGACGCGGTCGCCGCCGTCATGGACGTCCGCGTCATCACGCTCACCCCGCCCCGGAGCGTCGCCGAACAGGACGCCGAGCACGGGCCCCGCCTGCACGACCGCGACCCCGACCTGTGCTGCGCGCTGCGCAAGGTGAAGCCGCTGGAGGAAGGCCTGCGTGCGTACGACGCGTGGGCGACGGGCCTGCGCCGCGACGAGTCCCCGACCCGGGCGCACACCCCGGTCGTCGGCTGGGACGCCCGGCGGGGCAAGGTCAAGGTCTCGCCGATCGCCCGCTGGACGCAGGACGACGTCGACGCCTACATCGCCGAACACGGCGTGCTCACCAACCCCCTTCTCCAGGACGGCTACGCGTCGGTGGGGTGCGCACCCTGCACCCGCCGCGTGCGCGAGGGCGAGGACGCGCGCGCCGGCCGCTGGGCCGGCCGCGCCAAGACGGAATGCGGACTGCACGAATGACAGAGACGACAGCAGGAGCCACGGTGTGGCTGACCGGCCTGCCGAGCGCCGGCAAGACGACGATCGCCCGCGCACTGGCCGGCCGGCTGCACGCCGAAGGGCGTCGGGTGGAGGTGCTGGACGGCGACGAGATCCGCGAGTTCCTCTCCGCCGGGCTCGGTTTCTCGCGACAGGACCGTCACACGAACGTGCAACGGATCGGCTTCGTCGCTCAGTTGCTCGCCTCGCACGGTGTGACCGTCCTGGTGCCCGTCATCGCGCCGTACGCGGACTCCCGCGAGGCGGTGCGCAAGCGCCACCAGGCGCACGGCACCGGCTATGTGGAGGTGCACGTGGCGACGCCGGTCGAGGTGTGCTCCGTGCGTGATGTGAAGGGTCTGTACGCGCGGCAGGCCGCGGGCGAGCTGTCCGGGCTGACCGGTGTGGACGACCCGTACGAGGCACCGGCCGACCCGGACCTGCGGATCGAGACGCACGAGCAGAGCGTGGCGGAGTCGGCAGCCGCCCTGCACGCACTGCTCAAGGAAAGGGGCCTGATATGACGGACAGCCCGTACGCGCTCACGCACCTGGACGCCCTGGAGTCCGAGGCGGTGCACATCTTCCGCGAAGTGGCGGGCGAGTTCGAGCGGCCGGTGATCCTGTTCTCCGGCGGCAAGGACTCGATCGTCATGCTGCACCTGGCACTCAAGGCGTTCGCCCCCGCCCCCCTGCCGTTCGCCCTGCTGCACGTGGACACCGGGCACAACTTCCCCGAGGTGCTCGCCTACCGCGACCGCGCGGTCGCCGAGCACGGGCTGCGGCTCCACGTGGCCTCGGTGCAGGAGTTCATCGACGACGGCCGGCTGCGCGAGCGGCCGGACGGCACCCGCAACCCGCTGCAGACCGTGCCGCTGCTGGACGCCATCACCGCGCACCGCTTCGACGCGGTGTTCGGCGGCGGGCGGCGGGACGAGGAGAAGGCCCGCGCCAAGGAACGGGTGTTCAGCCTGCGCGACGAGTTCGGCGGCTGGGACCCGCGCCGGCAGCGCCCCGAGCTGTGGCAGCTGTACAACGGCCGCCACTCGCCCGGCGAGCACGTCCGCGTCTTCCCCCTGTCCAACTGGACCGAGCTGGACGTGTGGCAGTACGTCGCCCGCGAGGAGATCGCCCTCCCGTCGATCTACTACGCGCACGAGCGCGACGTCTTCCGCCGCGGCGGCATGTGGCTGGCCCCGGGCGGCTGGGGCGGTCCGAAGGACGGCGAGGAGCTGGAGAGACGGCTCGTGCGCTACCGGACGGTCGGCGACATGTCCTGCACCGGCGCGGTGGATTCCGACGCCGTGACCATCGAGGCCGTCATCGCGGAGATCACCGCGTCCCGGCTCACCGAACGGGGCGCCACCCGGGCCGACGACAAGCTGTCGGAGGCCGCGATGGAGGACCGCAAGCGCGAGGGGTACTTCTAGCCATGTCCAGTACGACCATCGAGGCCGGCACGACCTCGCTGCTGCGGTTCGCCACCGCCGGATCCGTCGACGACGGCAAGTCCACCCTCGTCGGGCGGCTGCTGCACGACTCCAAGGCGGTGCTGGCCGACCAGTTGGAGGCCGTCGAGCACGCCTCCCGCAGCCGCGGCGCCGCCGCACCCGACCTCGCCCTGCTCACCGACGGGCTGCGCGCGGAGCGCGAGCAGGGCATCACCATCGACGTCGCCTACCGCTACTTCGCCACCCCCCGCAGGCGGTTCGTGCTGGCCGACACGCCCGGGCACGTGCAGTACACCCGCAACATGGTGACCGGCGCGTCGACCGCCGAGCTGGCCGTGGTGCTCGTCGACGCCCGCAACGGCGTCGTCGAGCAGACCCGGCGGCACGCCGCCGTCGCCGCCCTGCTGCGCGTCCCGCACGTCGTGCTGGCGGTCAACAAGATGGACCTCGTCGACTACGCGGAGCCCGTCTTCGCCGCGATCGCCGAGGAGTTCGGCCGCTACGCCTCCTCGCTCGGCGTGCCCGACGTGACCGCCATCCCCGTCTCCGCCCTCGCCGGCGACAACGTCGTGGAACCGTCCGCCCACATGGACTGGTACGGCGGCCCGACCGTGCTGGAACACCTGGAGACCGTGCCCGTCGTCGCCGACCCCAGCGGCGAACCGGCCCGGTTCCCCGTCCAGTACGTCATCCGCCCGCAGACCGCCGAGCACCCCGACTACCGCGGCTACGCGGGCCAGATCGCCTCCGGCGTGCTGCGGGTCGGCGAGCAGGTGACCGTGCTGCCGTCCGGGCGCACGAGCACGGTCACCGCGATCGACGCGCTCGGGCAGGCCGTGGACGTGGCCTGGGCGCCGCAGTCGGTGACGGTGCGGCTCGCCGACGACCTCGACGTCTCGCGCGGCGACCTCATCGCACCCGCGGCGGCCGCCCCCGCGCCGACGCAGGACGTCGAGGCGACCGTCTGCCACGTCGCCGACCGGCCCCTGCGCCCCGGCGACCGGGTGCTGCTCAAGCACACCACCCGCACGGTGAAGGCCATCGTCAAGGCCGTCCCCTCGCGCCTCGCCCTGGACGACCTCTCCCAGCACGCCGACCCCGGCGAGCTGGCCGCCAACGACATCGGCCGGGTGGTGCTGCGCACCGCGGAGCCGCTCGCGCTCGACGCCTACGCCGACTCCCGCCGCACGGGCTCGTTCCTGCTGATCGACCCGGCCGACGGGACGACGCTCACGGCGGGCATGGCGGGAACGTCTTTCGGGGGACGCCTTGGCGCCCCGTAGGGGCGCGGGGAACTGCGCGACCAGCCCCCACCGGCCCGCAGCCGACGCACCGCCCGGGTCCGGGGCGCAGCCCCGGGAACGCCGGCTGCGGGCGCGTCGTGGCCGATCGCGCAGTTCCTCCCCCAGCTACCGCTGGGGGTACCGCCAGCGCCCCTGACGGGGCGCGGAGGTCCGCCGGCCACGCCCCAGCTCCGCCCACCGAGAGGAACGCCCCCGTGCCCGCAGCCGTCCGCCGCACCCTCGCGGCCCTCGCCGCCCTGCCCCTGCTCATCCCGGCCCTCGGCGCCTGCGGTTACGGCTCGCAGAAGCAGGCCGGCGCCGCGGCCACGGCATCGTCCGGCAGGAAACTGTCCGCGAACACCGTGCGCATCGGCTACTTCCCCAACATCACCCATGCCACGGCCCTGGTCGGCGACCAGGAAGGCATCATCCAGAAGGAACTGGGCGGCACCCGGCTGAAGTCGACGACCTTCAACGCCGGACCGTCCGAGATCGAGGCGCTCAACGCCGGTTCGATCGACATCGGCTGGATCGGACCCGCCCCCGCGATCAACGGCTACGTGAAGTCCAAGGGCCGCAGCCTGCGCATCGTCTCGGGTTCCGCGTCCGGCGGCGTGAAGCTCGTCGTCGACCCGAAGAAGATCGCCACCCTGGACGACGTCAAGGGCAAGAAGATCGTCACTCCGCAGAAGGGAAACACGCAGGACGTGGCGTTCCTCAACTGGATCGCCGGGAAGGGCTGGAAGGTCGACCCGCAGAGCGGCAAGGGCGACGTCTCCGTCGTCCGCATGGACAACAAGGTGACGCCGGACGCCTTCAGGTCCGGCTCGGTGGACGGCGCCTGGGTGCCCGAGCCGACGGCCTCCAAGCTCGTGTCGGAGGGCGGCAAGGTGCTGCTCGACGAGAGCACGCTGTGGCCGGACAGGAAGTTCGTCATCACCAACGTGGTGGTGTCGCAGAAATTCCTCGCCGCACACCCGGACGTCGTCGAGGCCGTGCTGCGCGGCTCGGTGAAGACCAACGCGTGGATCGCGGCCCACCCGCAGCAGGCGAAGGAGAGCGCGAACGCGGCGCTGAAGAAGCTCTCCGGCAGCGGCCTGCCCGCCGCCGTCCTCGATCCGGCGTGGGCGTCCCTCACGCTCACCGACGACCCGCTGGCCGCGACCCTGGACGCCGAGGCGTCCCACGCCGTCACGGCCGGGCTGCTGGACAAGCCCGACCTGACCGGCATCTACGACCTGAGGCCGCTCAACAGGGTCCTCGCGGGCGAGGGCAAGCGGCCGGTCGGCGCCGCGAACCTCGGTCGGCAGTAGGCCCGTTCCCCCCTGGAGGTGACCGGATGGCTCCGGCAACACTCACCACCGGCACGGCCGTCGCCGTCCGGCTCGACCACGTCCACAAGAGCTTCGGCCGGCCGGGCCACGGCGGCCCCGCCGTGCCCGTCCTCGACGACATCACCCTCGACGTCCGCCAGGGCGAGTTCGTCTGCCTGCTGGGCGCATCCGGCTGCGGCAAGTCGACACTGCTGAACCTCGTCGCGGGCCTGGACACCCCGACGTCCGGCAGCATCGAGGTGCCCGGCGGCCGCCCCGCCCTGATGTTCCAGGACCACGCCCTCTTCCCGTGGCTCACCGCCGGCCGCAACATCGAGCTGGCGCTGCGGCTGCGCGGCGTGCCCCGGCCCGAACGCCGGGCGGAGGCCGAGCGGTTGCTGGACCTCGTCCGCCTGGGCGGGGCGTACGACAAGCGGGTGCACGAGCTGTCGGGCGGCATGCGGCAGCGCGTCGCCCTGGCCCGGGCGCTCGCGCAGGACAGCCGAGTGCTGCTGATGGACGAACCGTTCGCCGCGCTCGATGCCATCACCCGCGACGTGCTGCACCACGAACTGGCCCGCATCTGGGCCGAGACGCAGCTGTCGGTCCTGTTCGTCACGCACAACGTGCGGGAGGCCGTGCGGCTGGGCGAACGCGTGGTGCTGCTGTCGTCGCGGCCGGGCCGGGTGGCCCGCGAGTGGACGGTCGGACTGCCGCAGCCGCGCCGCATCGAGGACCCGGCCGTGGCGGACCTGTCCGTCGAGATCACCGAGGAACTGCGGGGGGAGATCCGCCGACATGGCCGGAACTGACACAACGGGCACGAGCACCGGCACGGAACTGGCCGGCCTGGAGGCCGGGCTCGACGCGCTGGAAACCCCTCTCGTGCGGCGCACGCCGTGGCGGGAGGTCCTGTGGCGGAAGGTGCTGCCGCCCGTCACGGCGGTGATCGTCGTCCTGGCCGTCTGGAAGCTGCTGGTCCTGGCGCACGTCACCGACGACTACAAGCTGCCCGACCCGTCGGCGGTCTGGCACAGCCTCCGCGAACTGTGGCTGAACGGCACCCTGTTCGACATCATCTGGACGAGCGTCTCGCGCGGCCTGCTCGGCTTCCTCGCCGCACTCGCCATCGGCACCCCGCTCGGTCTGCTGGTGGCGCGGGTCCCGTTCGTCCGGGCGGCACTGGGCCCGGTGCTCTCGGGCCTGCAATCCCTCCCGTCGGTGGCGTGGGTGCCGGCGGCGGTCATCTGGCTGGGCATCACGGACGCGGCGATGTACGCGGTGATCCTGCTGGGCGCGGTGCCGTCCATCGCCAACGGCCTGGTGTCGGGCATCGACCAG
The DNA here is from genome assembly GCF_013030945.1 of Streptomyces morookaense. Classification (GTDB taxonomy): domain Bacteria; phylum Actinomycetota; class Actinomycetes; order Streptomycetales; family Streptomycetaceae; genus Streptomyces; species Streptomyces morookaensis. The sequence goes on from NZ_JABBXF010000002.1 coordinate 94,060, forward strand.
GTGCCCCCGCTGTATCTGCGGGCGGGCCGCACGCTGGGGGCGACGGGGGTGCGGGGCGCACGGTACGTGCTGCTGCCGGCGGCCCTGCCGGGCTACGTGGCGGGCCTGAAGCAGGGCTGGGCGTTCTCATGGCGGTCGCTCATGGCCGCCGAACTCATCGCTTCCTCACCGGACTTGGGCCTTGGTCTGGGCCAGTACCTGGAGAACGCGCGAACGGATTCGGACATGCCGGGGGTACTGCTCGGCATCATCATGATCCTGTTCGTGGGCATCGCCATCGACCTGGCGGTCTTCAGCCCGCTGGAGCGGCGGGTGCTGCGCACACGGGGCCTGGCGGCGGGCCGGTGAAGCCGGCGAGACCCGTGAGAGAGGCACTCGTCCTGGTCGCGCACGGCAGCCGCGACCCGCGCCACGCGGCCACCGTGGCGCGGCTGCGGGCGCGGGTGGCGGAGCAACGGCCGGGGCTGCGCGTGGAAGTGGGCTTCCTGGACTTCTGCGCCCCGGGCGTGGGACAGGTCCTGGAACGGCTGGCGGCGGAGGGCGTGCGGGATGTGGTGGCGCAGCCGCTGCTGCTGACGCGGGCCTTCCACGCCAAGGCGGACGTGCCTGCGGTCCTGCGCCGGGCGGCGTCCCGCCTGCCGGGCCTGTCGCTCGTCCAGGCCGAAGTCCTGGGTCCGTCGCCCCTGTTGACGTCGGCCCTGGAGAGACGGCTGTACGAGGCCGGGGTGCGCCCCGGCGACCGGCGCTCGACCGGGGTCGTCCTGGCCTCGGCGGGCTCCTCGGACCCGGAGGCGATCGCGGTGATCGCAGCAGTCGCGCGGGAGTGGCGGCACACCGGTTGGTGCGCCGTGCGGCCCGCGTTCGCCTCCGCCTGTGCACCGCGCACGGAGGACGCGGTACGGGCCCTGCGGGCAGCGGGAGTTGACCGCGTCGCGGTGGCCCCGTACGTCCTCGCGCCGGGCCGCCTGCCGGACCGCATCGCGGCGGGCGCGGCGGCGGCCGGGGCGGATGTGGTGGCGGACGTACTGGGTCCGGCACCGGAGGTGGTGGATTTGCTGCTGCGACGGTTCGACGAAGCACCGGCGGTAACAGCGACGGCAGGAACCACGGCACTCGAAATGGCTCAATAGGCCCTCTCGCCACTGATCCCCGAAGGCCATTAGCGTCACGCGGCGCGGGGGGTCGCATTGGTCAGTGATCGGATTGGTCAGAGAGGCTCACTGAGTTGTTCTACTTCCTCTTCAGGGCCGTGGTGCTCGTCCCGCTGCTGCGCTGGGTCTTCCGCCCGCGGGTCGAGGGCATGGAGCATGTGCCGGACACGGGTGCGGCGATCATCGCGGGAAACCATCTGTCCTTCTGCGACAGCTTCCTGATGCCGGTGATGGTCAAGCGCCGGGTCACGTTCCTGTGCAAGAGCGAGTACTTCACCGGCCGCGGCCTCAAGGGCCGTCTCACGGCGGCCTTCTTCCGCGCCGTCGGCCAGATCCCCGTGGACCGCTCGGGCAACGGCGCGGGCCGCGCCGCGGTCGAGACGGGCCTCAAAGTGCTGGGCGGCGGAGAGCTCCTCGGCATCTACCCCGAGGGGACTCGCTCGCCCGACGGCCGCCTCTACAAGGGCAAGGTGGGCGTGGCGGAGATGGCCATTCGGTCGGGCGCGCCGGTCATACCCTGCGCCATGATCGGCACCTTCGAGGCCCAGCCGATCGGCCGCCGCCTGCCGCGCCTGGTCCCGATCACCATCCGGTTCGGGGAACCGCTGGACTTCTCCCGCTACGCGGGGATGGAGGAGTCGCGCGAGGTGCTGCGGGCGGCGACGGACGAGATCATGTACGCGCTGCTGAAGCTGTCGGAGCAGGAGTACGTGGACGAGTACGGCTCCAAGGCCCGCGCGAGGGCGGGTGCGGGGCCGGCGCAGCCGCCGTCGCTGACGGTGCGGGCCCAGGCGGCCTGATCCCGGCGGACGGCTCAGCAGGCGCAGCCGACGGCCCCGACCGGAGCCGTCAGCGGGTCGGCGGCCTGCTGCACGACGCCGTTCACTCCGTCGACGGGGAAGCCCTCGCGGATCCAGTACTCGATCCCGCCGATCATCTCCTTGACGGAGTACCCGAGCCGGGCGAGGGCGAGGGCGGCGCGGGTCGCGCCGTTGCAGCCCGGGCCCCAGCAGTAGGTGACGACGGGTACCGCAGGGTCCGGCAACTGGGCGGCGCGGGACGGGATCTCGGCGGTGGGCAGGTGCACGGCGCCCGGCACGTGTCCCTGCGCCCAGGCCTCCGCTCCGCGCGAGTCGACGAGTACGAACCCGGGGTCGCCGGAGACCAGCGCGGAGCGGACGTCGGACACGTCGGTCTGGAAGGCGAGGCGGGCGGCGAAGAAGGCGGCTGCGTGCTGTGGTGTGGTCATATCCGAACGCTATGGCCCCCGCTCGTCAGGCTGAACCGGCGATCAACGCCCCTCTCCGCTGAGCGCCGTGGAATCCGTGGTATCAACGGTCGATGGCCGACGATTCCCTCGACACCACCGATATACGCATCCTCGAAGCGCTCCAGCGCAACGGGCGCGCCAGCTATGCCGAGCTGGCCCGCAGCGTCTCCATGTCCCCGAGCGCCGTCACGGAACGGGTCCGGCGCCTGGAGGAGACCGGCGTCATCTCCGGCTACTCGGCCGACGTGAGCCCGGAGGCCCTGGGCCTCGGCATCCTGGCCTTCATCCGCCTCCGCTACCCCAACGGCAACTACAAGCCGTTCCACGACCTGCTGGACACGACCCCGGAAATCGTGGAGGCCCACCATGTGACGGGCGAGGACTGCTTCGTCCTCAAGGTGGTCGCCCGCTCGATGCGCGACCTGGAGCGGACGGCGGGGCGCATCGGCACGCTGGGAGCGGTGACGACGAGCGTCGTCTACTCGAGCCCACTGTCTGGCCGGGCGGCTACGGCGGTCATGACTGCAGGAGGCTCGCCGTGACCGTCCCATGAGAACGGCGGCCACCGCGCCCCGTGGGGGTGAAGCGCGACGGCCGCCGTCCGCAGCGGACCGTACCAGGGGTCACCCCCTGGACCGAAGTTCCGCCTCGATCAGGTCCGCGGCACGCGGAGTGCCGCCCTCCGCCGCGAGCTCCGCCTTCAGCTCGGCGCAGCGCGCCGCAACCCCCGGGTCACCCGCAAGGGACAGCACCGCCTCCCGCAGCACCTCCGCGGTGGCGGACTCGGCCGGGACGTGCCGCGCCACGCCCAGGCCCTCCAGGATCGCCGCGTTGCCGAACTGGTCGACCGCCTGCGGTATCGCCACCATCGGGACCCCGCATGCGAGGCCCTCCTGGGAGCCGCCCATGCCGGCGTGGGTCACGAAGACATCGGCCCGGCGCAGGACGGCCAGCTGCGGTATCCAGTGGTGGACCTCGAAGTTCGGCGGGACATCGCCCAGTTCGGCGGTGTCCACCTGCTTGCCGATCTGCAGCACCACGTGCCACCCCGCCAGGCCGCCGAACGCCTTGATGCACTCGCGGTAGAACTCCGGCCGCTTGTTGAATGTGGACCCCAGCGACACCAGCAGCACCTTCTCGGCGTCCGCCGGGCGCTCCCAGTCGCCCTGTTCGCTGCGGTCGCCCTGGCACGGGCCGGTGAAGGTGTAGACGCTTTCGTCGACCAGGTCGGCGTGCGGCTGCATGGCCCGCGGGATGAGGGCGAGGCAGCGGTCGGGGTGGCCGACGAAACGGTCGTGGCCGATGGTGATGCCGTTGCCGGCGAGCCACTCGGCGAAGCGGTCGTAGTAGACCCGGCCCCGCTCGCTCCGCTTGATCTCCTCGAACTGCCGGGCAATCGGGCTGTCTTCGCTGCCCTGCCAGGCCACCATGTGCGGCGAGAGCTGGACGATGGGAACATTCCAGCGATGGGCGAGGACCCGCGCCGGGTAGGACGTGCTGTCGTACAGCACCAGGTCCGGCACGTCGCCCTCGTACGCCTCCGCGAGCTGCGGAAGCGCCTGGACCGCGTCGTCGAAGAACAGCTCCATGTATCCGATCTGTTCGGTTCCCCAGGCCTCCGGGTCGCCGGCGTCCGGGAGCGTCGAGCGGTAGACCACCGGCTCGGCACCCGTCGCGGCGACGACGTCCGCGAAGGACTCGGGTATGGCGTACGTCACCCGGTGGCCGCGGGCGACGAGTTCGCGGATGACGTCCAGATTCGGGTTCACGTGGCCGTGGGCCCCGATGCTGAACATGGCAATGTGGGCACTCTGTTTGGGCATGCCCACAGACTAGACGAGACGCCCCGTCTCGCGTCCACCGATTTTCCGGGCCCCGGTGAAATCCGGCCACCGGGCCCGGGAGACACTGGCAGGCCCATGGAGAGCGAAGGAGAAGGTATGGACGTGGCATTCACCGAACACCGGGCGCGCGCCCTGCTCGCCGCCTCGGGCGCACCCCTCCCCGCCCCCGCCGCCGCACTCCTCTCCCTCGGCGAGAACGCCGTCTTCGCCGCCGACGGGCTCGTCGCCAAGGTCGGCCGCGACGCCTCGCTCCTCCCCCGCGCCGAGCGCGAACTCCGCATCGCCGCCTGGCTCCAGGAGCACGGCGTCCCGGCCGTCCGCGCCGCAGCGCCCGAGGTGCTCGTGGCCGACGGCCACCCCGTGACCCTCTGGCACCGCCTCCCCGAGGCCGTCCGCCCCGCCGGCCCCGCCGATCTCGCCCCCCTCCTGCGCAGGGTCCACGCCCTCCCCGAACCGGACTTCGGACTGCCGCACCGCGACCTGCTCGGCGGCGTCGAGCGCTGGCTGCGACTGGCCGGGGACGCGATCGACCCGCGCGACGCCGACTACCTCCGCGAGCGCCGCGACGGCTTCGCCTCAGCTGCCGCCGCCCTCACCCCGCACCTGACGCCCGGCCCGATCCACGGCGACGCACTCCCCCGCAACGTGCACATCGGCCCCGACGGTCCCGTGCTGCTGGATCTGGAGACCTTCGCCACGGACTTCCGTGAGCACGACCTGGTCGTCATGGCGCTCAGCCGCGACCGGTACGGGCTGGACCCGGCGGCGTACGAGGCGTTCGTGCACGCCTACGGCTGGGACGTCCGCGAGTGGTCGGGCTGTTCCGTCCTGCGCGGCGCCCGCGAGACGGCGAGCTGCGCCTGGGTGGCGCAGCACGCCCCCGGAAACCCGGCCGCTCTCGCGGAGTTCGAGCGACGTGTCGCCTCGCTGCGGGACGGGGATGCGGCGGTGCGCTGGTACCCGTTCTGAGCGGTCGTACCGTGCCCCCTCAGGGGCGCTGGGGGTACCCCCAGCGGTAGCTGGGGGAGGAACTGCGCGAGCAACCAGACACAACCCGCAGCCGGACTACCGCATCGGCCACTCCCCCTCCACAACCGCCTCGGCGTCCCCCCGCCCCCGCAACCACGCCTGGTATCCCGCCGCCCACTCCGCATACCAGCGCCGCTGGTCCGCATGCAGCTGCCGGATATCCGCCTCCGCCACCTCCGGGTACCGCGCGGCCACCGCCCGCGCCACCCGCACCGCGGCGAGCGCATCCGCCCCCGCCTCGTGCGCCCCGTCCAGCACGACACCGTACTCCGCGCACGTCGCACCCAGCGTGCGCCTCCCCTTGCGGTAGCGGTCGACCGCCCGGTCGATGGTGAACGGGTCGACGACCGGGCCCACTTCGCCGAGCGGCGGCAGCCCGTGCCGCCGCAGCTCCGCCGCCAGCAGGCTCAGATCGAAGCGGGCGTTGTAGGCGACGACCGGCACGCCCATCGACCAGTGCCCGGCCAGCACGGCCGCTATCTCCTCGACGACCTCGCGGGCGGGGCGGCCGCGGGCCGCCGCCTCCTCGGTCGTGATGCCGTGTATCGCCGCCGCCTCGGCCGGAATCGGCACCCCCGGATCGGCCAGCCAGTGCCGGCTCCCCAGGAGCACCCCGCCCTTCGTCTCGACGACCGCCGCCGTGACGATCCTGGCCTGCGCCGGATCCGTACCCGTGGTCTCCAGGTCGAAGCCGATCAGCAGCTCCCCGTGCCAGCCCATGGTGCCCATGGCGATCCCCCCTCAGGTGGTGCTTCCCCCGTCTGGCCACCCAGCCTGCCACGCACCACTGACAACCGGTCCTCCCGGCCGGAAAGGGCTGCTCAGGACACCGGCCGGGAGTCCGCCCACACGCCCTCGAACTCCTCGCGGTACGTGTCGAAGAGCCCGCCCGTGTCGTCGGCGGCACGCCCCTCGCGCACCACGGACCGGCCGCCCCCGCGCAGCACCAGCACCGGCGACTCCATGCCGCGGGCCTTGCGCAGGTACGACTGCACGACGGCCAAACCGTCCGATCCATCCCCATTGACCAGATACGCCGTGAAACGCGGCGTCTCGTCGAAGACACGGATCTCGAAGGCTCCCGGATCGCGCAGCCGGTCACGGACCCGCCGCATGTGCATGATGTTCATCTCGACGGACCTGCTCATCTCGCCCTTCTTGATGCCCAGTTCCCGCTCCCGGCGGCGCACCGCGCTGCTGGCCGGGTTGAGGAAGAGCAGCCGGGCCCGGCAGCCGGACTCGGCGAGGCGGACGAGGCGGCGCCCCGAGTAGTTCTGGACGAGCAGGTTGAGGCCTATGCCGACGGCGTCCAGCCGGCGGGCGTTGCCGAAGAGGTCCTCGACGGGCAGCTGCCGCTGCAGGCGCACACGGTCCGGGTGGACGCCCACGACGTCGGCGTAGCGGTCGCCGACGAGGTCCTCGACGGCGTCTATGGGCAGCCGGTCGGCGGAGGTCGGCCCCGTCCCGCTGCCGCCGAGGATGTCGAGCAGCCGGGCCGAGGCGCGTTCGGCCTGGGCCAGGACGGTCTGGGAGAGCGCGCGGTTGCGGGAGACGACGTTGCGGGCGACCTCCAGCTCGTCCAGCGCCAGTTCGAGCTCGCGCCGGTCGTCCAGGTACGGCTCGAAACACGGCCAGTGCTGGACGAGCAGTTCGCGCAACTGGGGCAGCGTGAGGAAGCTGAGGACGTTGTCGTCGGCCGGGTCGAGCAGATAGCCCTTGCGCCGGCTGACCTCCCGTACGGCCACGGCGCGCTGCACCCACTCCTGCCCGGCGGGGCCCGCGGCGGCGACCACCCACTCGTCCTCGCCGTGCACCGGCTCGTACACCGGCCGCAGCACGGCGGCGACGACGGCGCGCAGCCGCTGCTCCACCAGGTTCAGCCAGATGTAGGCCCGTCCGGCCCGGCGGGCGCGCGTGCGCACCTCGCTCCAGGCCTCGCTGCCCCAGTCCAGTTCCGCGCCGATCTCCCGGGGACGCGTCAAGGACACCACACCGGGTGGTGTGCCGGTCGAACCGTCTCCCTCGGGACACCCGTCTCCGGGGGGCAGCTCCAGTCCGCCCGAGCTCACCTGTGCACCCGCCTTCCGCCCCCGTCCAACGATCAAGGCAGATTACTGTGCGGGCGGGATGCGGCGCACACGCGCTCCGCCGGGCTTCGGCCAACTGGGTCCGTCGACCGGTGTGTTGTCCTGAGCCCGGGCGCAGCACGTGAGCTGATTCATAGCCAGATCGTCCTCCGGTCGTCGCCGGGACGCCGTCCGGTCGTCGTCCGGTCGCTCTGCGGGCCGCTGCTGTCACCCGCTTGGACGCGATCCGCCGCCCCGCCGGTTGCCCCCTGCGGCCGCTCGTCCGCACCGTATGCACTGCCGGTGCTCCGTGAGCGCCGGTGTGAATGACCGGGAAGAGACCCCGGGAGGTGGAAGACTCCCCTCATGCAGGTGTGGCCTGGACAGGCGTACCCCCTCGGCGCCACGTACGACGGCGCCGGGACGAACTTCGCGGTGTTCTCCGAGGCGGCCGAGCGGGTCGAGTTGTGCATGGTGCACGAGGACGGCTCCGAAACGGCGGTGGAACTGCGGGAGAGCGACGCCTTCGTGTGGCATGCGTATCTGCCCGGCGTGATGCCCGGCCAGCAGTACGGCTTCCGGGTGCACGGCCCGTACGAGCCGGGACGCGGGCAGCGTTGCAACTCCGCGAAGCTGCTGCTCGACCCGTATGCGAAGGCGGTCAGCGGTGCGGTGGACTGGGGCGAGGCGGTCTACGGCTATCACTTCGGGCGTCCCGAGAAGCGCAATGACCTTGATTCCGCACCCCACATGATGACCTCCGTGGTGGTCAATCCGTATTTCGACTGGGGCAACGACCGCCCGCCGGGCACCGACTACCACCGCACCGTCATCTACGAGGCCCACGTCAAGGGTCTGACGATGCTTCACCCGGCGCTGCCGGAGGAGATCCGCGGCACCTACGCAGGGCTCGCCCACCCTGCACTCATCGAGCACCTGACGGAACTCGGCGTGACGGCGATCGAGCTCATGCCGGTCCATCAGTTCGTCAACGACCACCGGCTGGTGGACGCCGGGCTGGCCAACTACTGGGGCTACAACACCATCGGCTTCTTCGCCCCGCACAACGCCTATGCCTCATGGGGCGACCGGGGCCAGCAAGTACTGGAGTTCAAGTCGGCGGTGCGGGCGCTGCACGCGGCGGGCATCGAGGTGATCCTCGATGTCGTCTACAACCACACGGCCGAGGGCAGCCATCTGGGGCCGACGCTCTCCTTCCGCGGCCTGGACAACGCCTCCTACTACCGGCTGGCGGACGACCCGCGCTATTACATGGACACCACCGGCACCGGCAACTCCCTGCTGATGCGCAGCCCGCACGTGCTGCAGCTCATCATGGACTCGCTGCGCTACTGGGTGACCGAGATGCGCGTGGACGGATTCCGCTTCGACCTCGCGGCCACGCTCGCCCGGCAGTTCCACGAGGTGGACCGGCTGTCGTCGTTCTTCGACCTGGTGCAGCAGGATCCGGTCGTCAGCCAGGTGAAGCTGATCGCCGAGCCGTGGGACGTCGGCGAGGGCGGCTACCAGGTCGGCAACTTCCCGCCGCTGTGGACCGAATGGAACGGCAAGTTCCGGGACACCGTGCGGGACCTGTGGCGGGGCGAGCCGGCGACCCTCGCCGAGTTCGGCTCCCGACTGACCGGTTCCTCAGACCTGTACCAGGGCGACGGACGGCGGCCGCTGGCCTCCATCAACTTCGTCACCTGCCACGACGGTTTCACATTGAACGACCTTGTCTCGTACCACCACAAGCGCAACGAGGCCAACGGCGAGGACAACCGCGACGGCGAGAGCCACAACCGCTCCTGGAACTGCGGCGCCGAGGGCGAGACGGACGACCCCGCGGTACTCGCCCTGCGCGAACGCCAGATGCGCAACTTCATCGCCACGCTCATGGTGTCCCAGGGCGTGCCCATGCTCAGCCACGGCGACGAATTCGCCCGCACCCAGCACGGCAACAACAACGCCTACTGCCAGGACAACGCGATCTCCTGGCTGCACTGGCCGCACCCCGCCGAGGACTCCTCGGCCCGGGCCCGCCGCCTCCTCCGCTTCACCCGCTCCCTGGTGTGGCTCCGCCGCGACCACCCGGTCTTCCGGCGCCGCCGCTTCTTCCACGGCCGCCCGATGCAGGGCACACACGACGAGCTGTCCGACATCTCCTGGTTCACTCCGGAAGGAGATGAAATGCGGGACTCCGACTGGCAGGCCGCCCACGCCAAGTCCCTGACCGTCTTCCTCAACGGCAGCGCCATCTCCGAACCCGGACCGCGCGGCGAGCCGGTCACCGACGACTCCTTCCTGCTGATGTTCAACGCCCACGAGGAACCGCTGGACTTCGTCGTCCCCGTCGACCACGGCCGCCAGTGGCAGGTCGTCGTCGACACGGCCCGCCCGGAGGGTGTCTCGACGGACGGCCCGAAGATGGCGGCGGGCGAGCGGCTGACGCTGACGGACAGGAGTTTGGTGATCCTGCAGAGGCCGGGGTAGGGGTACACCCCGTAAGGGGCGCTGGGGGTACCCCCAGCGGTAGCTGGGGGAGGAACTGCGCGAACAACCAGGGACAACCCGCAGATAGCCACCGGCGCACAGCGGGTACGTACGTTCCATGCACCGCAACGCATCCGGCGGCCTCGCAGGCCGCGAACCGCCAACGGCCACCTACCGGCTCCAGCTCCAGCCCCGCTTCCCCTTCGCGGCAGCCGAACGCACCGTGCCGCGCCTGGCCGCCCTCGGGGTCTCCCACCTCCACCTCTCCCCGATTCTGGAGGCCACGCCGGGTTCCACCCACGGCTACGACGTCACCGACCACTCGGCCGTCCGGGCCGAACTCGGCGGCGAGGACGGGCTGCGGGCCCTCGCCCGCGCGGCACACGCCCACGGCCTCGGCCTGATCGCCGACATCGTGCCCAACCACATGGCCGTCCCCGTGCCCGAGCACCTCAACGGCCCGCTGTGGGAGGTGCTGCGGGACGGACCGGCCTCGCCCTGCGCGCGCTGGTTCGACATCGACTGGGCCGAACACGGCGGCAAGGTCCTGCTGCCCGTCCTCGCCGGCCGGCTCGGCGACGAGCTCGCCCACTTCCGCACGGCGGACGGCGTCCTGCACTACCGCGACCACGTGTTCCCGCTGCGCCCCGGCACCGGGCAACTGCCGCTGCCCGAGCTGCTCGACGCCCAGTGGTACCGCCCCGCGTGGTGGCGGCTCGCCCGTACAGAGCTCAACTACCGCCGCTTCTTCACCGTCTCGACACTCATAGCGGTACGCGTCGAGGACCCGGACGTCTTCACCGCCACGCACAGCAAGCTGCTCCAGCTCGTACGCGACGGCGTGCTCGACGGCCTCCGCGTCGACCACCCCGACGGCCTCGCGGACCCGGCCGGCTACCTGCACAGACTGCACCAGGCCACGCACCACGGCGGCCGGTCCCCCGCCCGGCCCTGGATCGTCGTCGAGAAGATCCTCACCGGCGACGAACGCCTGCCCGCCGACTGGCCCGTCGCCGGCACCACCGGCTACGACGCCCTCCGCCACCTCGACGGCCTCTTCACCGACCCCCAGGGCGCCACCGAACTCGCCGCCGCCTACCGCACCTTCACCGGCCGCCCCGCCGACCAGGGCGGCGACTGGCCCGCCACCGTGCGCCGCGCCGCGTACCGCATCGTCACGCACGAGCTGGCAGCCGAGGTGGAACGGCTCGTACGGGCGGGCGTTCGCGTCTGCGACGCCTCGCACATCCTCCGCGACCACGCACCGTGGGCCCTGCGGGCGGCGCTGCGGGAGATCCTGGTACGGCTCCCGGTGTACCGGCCGTACGCGGCACCGGGCGGCGCCACGCCTGTCGCCCCGGTCGACTGGGCCATGCTGGACGAGGCCGCCCAGGGCGCCCGTTCGGCCTTCGCCGTACCGGAAGAAGCAACGGTCGTGGAGATGGTGCGGGACGCGGCCCTGGGACGCCTCGGCGACGGCCCCGACCACCGCGACTTCTGCGCCCGCTTCGCCCAGACCGCCACCGCGTTGCGGGCCAAGTCGGTGGAGGACACCGCCTTCTACCGCTACGCCCCGTTGCTGTCCGCAAACGAAGTGGGCGGCACCCCGGACCGTCCTGCGGTCGGCCCGTCCGAATTCCACGCCTTCTGCGGACGGTTGCAGCGGGACTGGCCGTTGACGGGAACCGTACTGTCCACGCACGACACCAAACGGAGCGGCGACGTACGGGCCCGGATCGCCGCCCTCACCGAGTACCCGGCCCAGTGGGCCGACCTGATGCACCGGCTCTGGGCCCGGTGCCCCGCCCCCGACCCGCACGTGGCATGGGTCGCGTGGCAGACCGCCTTCGGCTTGGGCGTACCGGACGCGGGCCGCCTCGCCCCGGCCATGCAGAAGGCGATACGGGAGGCCGCACTGCTGACGACATGGACGGAGCCGGATACCGCCTACGAGGCGGCAGTTGAGGCCTTTGTCACGGCCGGGCCGTGCGGGGCGCTGCACGAGGAACTCGTACGGCTGGCGGAGGAGGCCGAACCGTCGATCCGCGCCCACACCCTGGGCGCAGCACTCCTGCACTTGACGATGCCGGGGGTGCCGGACCTGTACATGGGCACGGAAACCGTGTACCGCGCCCTCGTCGACCCCGACAACCGGAGGCCGCCGGAGGAGGGCGGCCGCCCTCCCGTGGAGGGCCTGCCCGGGGAGAAACTGTGGCTCACGCGTGCGGCGTTGCGCCTGCGGCGCGCGCATCCGGAATGGTTCGGTGCGGCGTCGTCGTACGAACCGTTCGCGGCGGCCGGCCCGGCGGCTGCGCATTGCGTCGCGTTCGGCCGCGCGGGCCACGTCATCGCGGTCGCCACGCGGTTGCCTCGCCGGCTGGCCGGGGGCGGTGGCTGGCGGGGCACGGTGCTCCCGCTCCCCGGGGGCGGCAGCTGGCGCGATGCGCTGAGCGGGCACGCCCACCCCGCGGGTCCGGTGCCGCTGGCGGAACTGCTGGGGGCGGGACCGGTGGCACTGCTGGTGCGGGAGTGAGGCGGGTCAGCTGGCGCGGAGCCCGGCGACGAACGCCGCCCAGGCGGGGGCGGGGATGGTGAGGGGGTGAAGGGTGGGGTTTTTGGAGTCGCGTATGCGGATGTGGGGACGCGGATCCTCAAGTAGTGCGGCGTGTCGTGAGGATTTGGGGTGGCAGACCTCGACGCAGTTCCCTCCTTGCTGCTCGCTGTAGGAGGACTTGAACCAAGTCGCTTTGCTCACTGCCTTCCCTGCTCTCTTGCTAGCCGTTCCAAAAACTTCGGCGTCTCCCCGGGCCCCAGTGCGCCGGCACACATGGCGTCGAACCTGCGGGTGTGCTTCCAGATTTCCGACTGCTTGTCGACCAGGTTCACCGACTTCGCGTCGTCGATGTGGACGACGGATGGTAGTGGCGGATCGAAATCCATCAGGACGAAGTTGTTCGTCGCACGATAGGCAGGCGTATCCCAAGGCATGATCTGCACCGTCACGTTGTCCAGCTTGGCCAACTCGGCGATCAACCTGTACTGCTCCCGCATGACACCGGCGTCCCCGACGACTTGGCGAAGGGCGCCTTCGCTCATGATGGCCCACAGCTCTACGGGGCTCTGGGTCCTGGTGATCAGCTCCTTGCGATCCATCCGGATCTGAACGTTGCGCTCGACGAACTCGGTCGTGGTCTCTTCGACCGGCTTCGCCGTCTCGAACAACGCACGGGCATACCCTTCGGACTGCAGCAGTCCGTACACGACGTTCGGCTGCCAGCCCCTCAGGCGTCGGGCATCCCTTTCCAGGCCGACAAACATGACCATGCCCGAGGGCATGACATGCCGGTACGGCACCCACCAGTCCCGACTCAACGACTCCCGCTGGATCCTGACCAGGAAGTCGACGTCCTCCTCGTCCTCGACCCCGTACCGTTCGCACAGGCTGCGCAGATCCGACAGCTTGTCCAGGCTCGTCATGCCGCGCTCGACGCGCCACAGCTTCGTATCGCTGAAAGCGAGCCCCTCGACCGCCTGCACCAAAGACATCCCGGCCCGCTCCCGTAGCCGCTTCAGCTCCTTGCCGAGCTGAACTCGACGGATCGTCGGCCCTGTTTTCACTGCCATGCGTGCGCCCTCCCGTGCCCGGCACAGCAGCGCTCGTGTCCCGCTCGACGGCACTGTTGACCTGCTCAGGAGCACTCATGCCCGCTGCCAGATACCCGGTGCCCGCCGCCCGGAAACCCGTGCCCTGCTTGGCGAATATGCCACTTCGGCGAATGTTTCGCCGCAGCTTGCCCGGCAACTCTGGCACGCCCCAAGCTGGTTGAGCGCCCGAACCCCCACGTTCGGTAGTGCGCCTGAACACCCCCACAACCCGAAAGGCGCCCCCATGCCCTCACCACGCATCCGTGCGCTGGCCCTCATCCTCAACGGCGACGGCAAGGTGCTGCTGGTCTCGCCGTACCGCAAGGGCGCTCCGGATCCCGGACGGAACTTCCAACTGCCGGGCGGCACCGCGTGGGAGGACGAACCGGCATGGGAGGCAATGGTGCGCGAGGGCAAGCGGGCGACGGGGCTGGCCCTGACGCCCGTCCGGCTCGTACTGACCGACTTCACGCCGCGCGACCACCGTACGTGCGCGCCGTCCGCGATCGACTTCGTCTATCAGACGCTGACGATCGCGGACGACACGACCGTCCGCCTGGCGCACCCGAACAGCGGCCACGTCCCCGAGCTGGCGGCGTACAAGTGGCTCACGCAGCACGAGCTGCACGCGCACTGCACCACGTATCAGGCCCACAGAATCGCCGCGGCCCTCTACGCCGCCCGCACCGGCACCTGTGCCGAACTCCACGCAGGGCGCCCGGCGTACGCGCATGCGGCCTGATGCAATACAGGCGCCCGGCCGGGGTTTCCCGGCCGGGCGCGCTGCCATCCCACAAGTGGGCGCGCCCGCTCCGCGTGAGCGCCGGTGCATGGGGAAGGACGTGCGCAATCCGGGTGAACGTGGGCGCATGCCCCGCACTCACCCGCGCCCCCTGGCGGTACACATGGGGCCGCGCCCCCGCGGCGCCTCCCGTTCCCCGGTTCCGGAAGGGCCCACGTGAAGTCTCTGCACTCCTTGGCCGCCGTCGCCCTGACCGCGGCCGGCACGCTGACCGCGGTCACGCCTGTCGCGCAGGCGAAGGACCTGCCGGTCTACACCTGCACGTCCAAGCTTGCGCTGCACCATCAGGTCGACGACCACGGTCGCTACTACGACACCATCGGCGAGAACTGCAACGTGCCCAACAGGACCGGTGGCGGCGAGAACTGGGCCTCGGGTGTCGAGCTGCTCGGCAATCACCTGGGCAACGCCGAAGGGGACACGACGCACCCGTTCAAGCTCAGGAGCGCCGAGCGGACCGTGGTGTGCGACGTGCCCATGCGGCGGAACTCCCTGAACCAGGACGTCTACGGGCACACGATCCGTGACGGGGGACGGCAGTTGACGAATGCACACTGCAGGCAGGTCAAGGGCACGTGACCAGCTGCCACCTGACCTCTCCGTCCTGCCGCCGACTTGTGGGAGCGAGTCCGGCAGCGGTGGCGACGGCGGCGGATGCCCGGTGGTCGGGGTGGATGTGGGCGACAACCGTGTGCACCACGTGGCTACGGCTGGGGCTACAGCTGAGGCTACGGCTCCGGAGCCAGGCGACGAGCCCCCGGGCCGCCTCGGTGGCGATGCCCTGCCGTTGCCAGGGGGTTCCGACCACCCAGGCGATCTCCGCACAGGCTCCGCGGGATGCGGCGGGGTCGGGCGAACCGGCGGCCCAGCGCTCGTAGCGGGCGCGCAGGGCCTGGGCGGTTTCCGGAGTACTGCCCGTGAAGGTGTGCAGGTCCGGGTCGGACAGCACGGTGGCCATCTCCTCGGCATGCCCGGCCTGCAGTGGCAGCAGGGTCAGGCGGTCGGTGCGGATGGTCTCGGGCGGGAAGGTGAGCACGTTGCCTCCTCGTGGCTGTCGGGTTCAGCATCACTCACCGCACAAGAAGGCCCCGTGCGGGCACCGGCAGTGGGACCATGAACGGCACCGCCGTCGCCGTCGGAGGGAGCCGGTCGTGCTGTTCGAGGTATGGGCGCCCAGGGCGCGGCGGAGCGTGACCTTGCACGTCGACGGTGCCGGGTACGCGATGGAGCCCGATCCCGGCCGCGGCGGTTGGTGGCACTGTTCCGTAACCGCCGCCACCGGGAGCCGGTACGGGTTCGCCCTGGACGACGGGCCCGTGCTCCCCGATCCGCGCTCGCGGCGTCAGCCCGACGGGCCGGACGGGCTCAGTGCGGTTGTCGACTTTTCGCGGTCCGTCTGGCGGCAAGCGGCCTGGTCCGGGCGGCCGTTGGCCGGAGCCGTGCTGTACGAGCTGCACGTCGGGACGTTCACCCGCGACGGCACCTTCGACGCCGCCGCCGAACGGCTGGGGCACCTCGCCGAGTTGGGGATCACGCATGTGGAGCTGATGCCGGTGTGTCCCTTCCCGGGCACGCACGGGTGGGGGTACGACGGCGTGGCACCGTGGGCCGTCCACGAACCGTACGGCGGGCCGGACGGGCTGGTGCGGTTCGTGGACGTCGCCCATGCGCACGGGCTGGGCGTCGTGCTCGACGTCGTCCACAACCACCTGGGCCCCTCCGGCAACCATCTGCCCGTCTTCGGGCCGTACTTCACGGACACCCACCACACCCCGTGGGGCGCGGCCGTCAACCTGGACGCACCCGGCTCGGACGAGGTCCGGGCGTATTTCATCGGCAGCGCCCTGGCCTGGCTGCGCGACTACCGGCTCGACGGGCTGCGCCTGGACGCCGTGCACGCGCTCGCCGACACCGGCCCCCGACACTTCCTGGCCGAGCTCTCGGCCGCCGTGGACGACCTGGCCCGGCATCTCGGCCGGCCTCTCTTCCTCGTCGCCGAGTCCGATCTCGACGACCCGGTCACGACCGCGCCGCGCGCTGCCGGCGGGCACGGCATCCACGCCCAGTGGAACGACGACTTCCACCACGCCCTGCACACCGCCCTCACCGGCGAATCCCAGGGCTACTACGCCGACTTCGCCGCCGACCCGGCGCACGCCCTCGCCAAGACGCTGCGCGGGGGCTTCTTCCACGACGGGACGCACTCGTCCTTCCGTGGCCGCCGGCACGGCCACCCGCTGGACACCCGCACGACCCCCGCGTACCGGCTGCTCGCCTACTCCCAGACCCACGACCAGATCGGCAACCGGGCCCTGGGCGACCGGCTCTCCGCCCGTCTCTCCCCCGGCCTGCTGGCCTGCGCGGCGGCGCTGGTCCTCTGTGCCCCCTTCACGCCGATGCTGTTCATGGGCGAGGAGTGGGGTGCCCGTACGCCGTGGCAGTACTTCACCGACCACCCGGACCCGGCCCTGGCGGAGGCCGTCCGCAGGGGACGGCGGCGCGAGTTCGCGGCGCACGGGTGGCCGGAGGACGAGATCCCGGATCCCCAGGACCCGGCCACGCGCGACCGTTCGTGCCTGGACTGGAGCGAACGGGACCGCCATCCGCATACGGAACTGCTCGCCTGGTACCGCCAGTTGATCGCGCTCCGGCACGCCGCCCCCGAACTGACCGACCCGCACTGGACGTACGACACCCTCTCGGTGACCGGGCCCTCCCGCCCGGTCGTCCACTTCCGGCGCGGCCCGTACGACGTCGTGGCCAACCTGGGCGCCCGGCCGACGGAGCCGACGGTGACGGCACGCGAGGTCGTCGCCTCGTGGCGCCCCGTCGCTCCCCCTGCGGCCGACGGCGCGCTGCTGCTCCCGCCGGAGACCGCGGCGGTGCTGCGGTGATCGGGCCGAGCCGATCACCCTCGAAGCACTGTCGCCCGAATGTGATCACAGCGGGCGACGCCGCCGGCGGATCAGTACGCTTGCACCATGACCGCCTTGCCCGACTGGATGAGCCCGCCCCGTCCCGAAGGATGGTTCGCGGACGATCTCGACCGCCTTCCGGAAGCCCCTCGCCACACCGAGCTGATCGACGGAGCCCTTGTTTTCATGATGTCGCCCCAGCGCTGGTGGCATGGCCGGCTCGTCGCTTTTCTGGCCGTCGCACTCGCGGAGCAGGCACCCGAGGGACTCCATGTCGGCCCGGAAATGACCATCCGGCTCGACGACCGCAACCGTCCGGAGCCCGACATCGTGGTGACCACGGCCTCCTACAACCGCGACCGCACCTGGTTCGCGCCGGAGGAGGTTCTACTCGCGATCGAGATCGTCTCCCCCGAGTCCGCGCACCGCGACCGCACCGTCAAGCTGCGTAAGTACGCCGAAGCCGGAATTCCGCACTACTGGTGCATCGAGGACGAGGGCGGCGACCCCGTCGTCCACGTCTACGAGCTGGACGAACCGACCAAGGCGTACGCACCCGCGGGGATCTTCCGCCACGGCCTCCAGCGCCCCGTCCCCTTCAAGGTCGACATCGACCTCGACCGCCTCGTACCGGGCCGGGGCCGCTGACGGCCGCCCTCACCCCTCCGCCGGCACCAGCCGCAGCGAGATCGAGTTGATGCAGTACCGCTGGTCCGTCGGCGTCGGGTAGCCCTCGCCCTCGAAGACGTGGCCCAGGTGCGAGCCGCACCGGGCGCAGCGCACCTCGGTGCGGAGCATGCCGTGGGAGCGGTCCTCGACGAGTTCGACGGCCGCCGAGTCCTTCGGGTCGTAGAAGCTCGGCCAGCCGCAGTGGCTCTCGAACTTCTCGGTGGAGCGGAAGAGTTCGGCACCGCACGCGCGGCAGGCGTAGACGCCTTCCGTCTTCGTGTCGGTGTACTCGCCGCGGAACGCGGGCTCGGTGCCGGCCCGGCGGAGCACCTGGTACTCCGCGGGGGTCAGCTCCGCGCGCCACTGCTCGTCCGGCTTCTCGACCTCGTACGCCATGTCCACGGTCCCTTCTCAGCTCTCCAGGCGGGCCAGGATCTTCGGGCCGAGGTCCGTGACGTCGCCCGCGCCCATCGTGAGAACGAGATCGCCGGGGCGGGCCATTCCCGCGATCACCTCGGGGATCGCGGTCATGTCGTGCTCGGGGCGGACGTCGGCGCCCGCGGCGTGCGCGGCGTCGATGATCAGGGCGCTGGTGATGCCGGGGACCGGGTCCTCGCGGGCCGGGTAGATGTCCAGGACCACCGAGGAGTCGGCGAGGGCGAGCGCCTGGCCCATCTCGGTGCCGAGTTCCTGGGTGCGGCTGAAGAGGTGCGGCTGGAAGACGACCAGGACGCGGGCGTCGGCGGCGGCGCCGCGGATGGCCTCCAGGTCGGCGGTCATCTCGGTGGGGTGGTGGGCGTAGGAGTCGATCACCTGGACGCCGTTCGCCTCGCCCTTGAGCTGCAGGCGGCGGCCCACGCCGGTGAACTTGCCGAGGGCGGACGCCAGATCGTCCGCGGGGATGCCGAGCGCGGCGCCGGCCGCGAGGGCGGCGACGGCGTTGTGCGCGTAGTGGCGGCCGGGGACGGAGACGCCGAAGGTGAGTGTGCGGCCCTTGAGGTCGACGGTGACCTCGCTGGTCAGGCCGCGCGGGGTGACCTTGAGGACGCGGACGTCGGCGTCCTCCGCCTCGCCGTAGGTGACGACCTCGATGTCCTGGCGGTCGATGCGCCGGGTCAGCTCGCGGGCGCCGTCCTGGTCGGCGGCGACGACGAGCGTGCCGCCGGGGCGGATGCGGCCGACGAACGTCGCGAAGGACTCGTAGATCTCCTCCATCGACGCGTAGTTGGCGTGGTGGTCCAGCTCCACGTTGAGGATGATCGCGACCTCGGGCGCGTACTTGTGGAAGCTGCGGTCGCTCTCGTCCGCCTCCGCGACGAAGATCTCGCCGCTGCCGTGCGCCGCGTTGGTGCCGGGGCCGGCCAGGTCGCCGCCGATGGCGTACGAGGGCGCCAGGCCCAGCGCGTCGAGGGAGACGGCCAGCATGGACGTCGTGGTCGTCTTGCCGTGGGTGCCGGCGACGGCGATCGGGCGCAGGCCGTCCATCAGGCGGGCCAGCGCGTCCGAGCGGTGCACGACGGGGATGCCGCGCGCGGCGGCCGCGGCCAGCTCGGGGTTGTCCGCGCGGATGGCGCTGGAGACGACCACGCAGGTGGCGTCCTCGGCGAGGTGCTCGGCGGCGTGCCCGATGTGCACCGTCGCGCCGAGGGCGCGCAGCGCCCCGGCCGTCGCCGACTCCTTGGCGTCGCTGCCCGCGACGGCCGCGCCGCGCTGGGCGAGGATCTTGGCGATGCCCGACATGCCGGCGCCGCCGATGCCGATGAAGTGCGGTCGTTCCATCGTCGTGGGGACGGCCGGTGCCATGTGGGGTGCTCCCTGTGCTCGTGGTCGTTCGGCCATGATTCTCGCACCCGTCAGGCGGGCCGGATCAACCCGGCCGCCAGGCCCGCCGTCACCGCGGCCGTGCGGCTGTCCACGCCGAGCTTTCCGTAAATGTGCACGAGGTGGGTCTTGACCGTGGCCTCGCTGATGAACAGGCGGCGCGAGATCTGCCGGTTGGCCAGGCCCTCGGCCAGGAGTCCCAGGATCTCGGTCTCCCGCGGCGAGAGGGCGGGCCGGCCGCCGGCCCGGACCCGGCCGAGCAGGCGGGCCGCGACCGGCGGGGCGAGCACGGTCTCGCCGCGGGCCGCGGCGTGCACGGCGGCGGCGACGTCCTCGGGCGGCGCGTCCTTGAGCAGGTACCCGGTGGCGCCCGCCTCGACGGCGGCGAGGATGTCGGCGTCGGTGCTGTAGGTGGTGAGGATCAGCACGGCCGGCGGGGAGGGCAGGGCGGTGATGCGCCGGGTGGCCTCGACGCCGTGCATGCCGGTGCCCATCTGGAGGTCCATGAGGACGACATCGGGGCACACCCCGTCCGCCAGCAGCCGCAGTGCCTCGGCACCGTCGGCGGCCTCGCCGACGGCCTCGACGTCGGGCAGGTCGTCCACCATGGCGCGCAGGCCGCGGCGGACGACGGGGTGGTCGTCGACGAGCAGGACGTGGACGGCTCTACCTGCGTGCGGTGCGGGGCTCATGGGGCGACCGTCCTGGGCCGTATCGCCGCTGCGGGCCGGCTGTGGCTGGTCGCGCAGTTCCTCCCCCAGCTACCGCTGGGGGTACCCCCAGCGCCCCTTACGGGGCGGGTCACCGTCGGCACCACCACCGCGACCACTGTGCCCTCGCCCGGGGACGACTCCACCGTCAGGGTGCCCCCGAGCTCCGCGATGCGTTCGTGCATGCCGTGCAGGCCGAACGTGCGGCGGCCGTCGGGCGGGAGTTCGCCGGGGACGAAGCCCACGCCGTCGTCGTACACGTCCAGGGCCACCTGGCCGTCCAGGTAGGCCAGGGTCACCGCGGCGTGCTCGGCGCGGGCGTGCCGGGCGACGTTGGCGAGGGCCTCCTGGGTGAGGCGCAGCAGGGCGACCTCGGTCTCGACGGGCAGCGGGCAGGGGTCGCCGTCCACGCGGAAGACGGCGCCCGGGACGGTGCGCACGGTGGTGCGGCGCAGTGCCTCCGGCAGCGGGGCGTCCTCCAGGGCGGGCGGGGTGAGGGCCTGGACGAAGCGGCGGGCCTCGGCCAGGTTGTCCGCGGCGGTGCGGCCGATCTCGCGGACCCGGGCGCGGGCCGCCTCGCCGGGTGCCGTCTCGGCGGCGCGGGCGAGCAGGACGATGCTGGACAGGCCCTGGGCGAGGGTGTCGTGGATCTCGCGGGCGAGCCGCTGCCGTTCGGCGAGGCGGCCCGCCTCGCGCTGGGCGGCGGCGAGTTCGTCGCGCGTGCGCACCAGGTCGTCGATCAGCCGCTGCCGCTTCTGGCTCTCGCGGTACAGGGCGGCGTACCCGTATCCGGTCATGATCGCGACCGCGGCGCCGGCCACCGGGCCGATCACCTTGGCCGCGGTGAGGCCGCCGGGTGCCGCGGCCTGTGCGGCCACGACGGCGGCGGTCGCCGCGGCGATGGCGGGGTGCGAGCGGCGCACCGGCAGGACGTGCAGGCAGAGGAAGAAGATCGGGAAGGCGACGTAGCTGAAGCGCGCGTCCAGCGCCAGCAGCACCAGCCACAGGGCGGTGACGGCGAGCAGCCACGGCACGGGGCGGTCCCGGTGCCGGACGACCCCGGCCCCGTACACCGCGGCCAGCGCCGCGCCCGGCAGCAGGACGAGCGCGGGTTCCTCCCCGAGCAGGGCGGGCCCCAGGGCCACGGCGAGCAGCGCGTAGAACGCGATGTGCACGGCGAGCCGGACCACCCGCAGGGAGGGCACGTCGGGGGCCGCGGTGGCGGGCGGGGGGCTGGTTCTGCTCACCCCATCGAGCGTACGGGTCTGCCACGCGGGCCTTTCCCCCCGGGGCCGTCAACCCTTCGGTTGATTTCCGGGCCAGTCCCTTTCCCGATACCGCGGGGAGCGTGCGCACGCGACGGTGGAGAGGTCAGCAACCGAAGCCCGGAAAGGTCCTGCTCGTGTTCGTCGCACTCCGCGACATCCGTTTCGCCCGGGGGCGGTTCGCCCTGATGGGGACGGTTGTCGCACTCATCACCACGCTCGTGGTCTTCCTCTACGGACTGACCGGCGGCCTGGCCCGCGAGGCCACGTCCGCTGTCGCGGGGCTCCCGGCGGACCGGATCGTCTTCGGCGCCCCCGCCGGGGCCGCGCCGGAGGTGTCGTTCACGAACAGCACGGTGGACGCCTCGCAGGCCGCGGCCTGGCGCACCGCGCCCGGCGTGACGTCGGCCGAACCGCTGGGGGTGGCGATGACGCGGCTGACGGCGCACGGCAAGGCCACGTCGGTGAGTGCGTTCGGCACCTCCGAGCGGCTGCGCCCGGCCCTCGTCCGCGGCTCGGCACCCGGCGACGGCGCGGTGGCCGTGAGCGAGCGTCTGGCCGACGACAACGGCCTGCGCATCGGCGACACCGTCACCCTCGGCACCGAGCGGCTGACCGTCTCGGGGCTGACCGCCGACCGCAGCCACGGCCATGCGCCCAGTGTCTGGACCACGCTCCCCGCCTGGCAGCGGGTCTCCCACCAGCAGCAGCCGACCGCGCTCGCGGTCACCGGCGGCGGCAGCCCGGCGGGGGCGGCGGCCCGGACCACCGAGGCCGTGCCGCTCGCCGACGCGCTGGACGGGATCGACGGGTACGCCGCCGAGCACGGCACGCTGCAGCTGGTGCAGGGCTTCCTGTTCGTGGTGAGCGCGCTAGTGGTGGGGGCCTTCTTCACGGTGTGGACCGTGCAGCGCCGCCCGGACATCGCCGTGCTGAAGGCGGTCGGGGCGAGCAGCGGCTACCTCGTGCGCGACGCCCTCGCGCAGGCGCTGGCCGTGCTGCTCGCGGGGGCGGCGCTGGGCGGCACGGCCGGGGTGGTGGGCGGATGGTTCGCCTCCGCCGCCGTGCCCTTCGAGCTGGGCGCGGCCACGGTGGCCGTCCCGGTGGCGGCGATGGTGCTGCTGGGCCTGGCCGGGTCCGTGCTCGCCGTGCGCCGCATCACCTCCGTCGACCCGCTGACCGCCCTGGGAGCCACCCGATGACCGCCGCCCTCGCCCTCGAATCCGTCACCCTCACCTACCCGGACGGCGACCGCACGCTCACCGCGCTGGACGCGGTCTCGCTGGCCGTGGCGCCCGGCGAGCTCGTGGCCGTCGCGGGTCCGTCCGGCTCGGGGAAGTCCAGCCTGCTGGCGGTGGCCGCCACACTGCTGCGCCCCGACTCGGGCCGGGTCGTCGTGGCCGGCCGCGACACGGCGGGCCTGCCCGAGCGGGAGCGGACGCGGCTGCGGCGCGAGCAGATCGGCATCGTCTTCCAGCAGGCGAACCTGCTGCCGTCGCTGACGGCCGTCGAACAGCTGCTGGCGGTCGAGCACCTGCGCGGCGGCAACGTCCGGGCCGCCCGCGCGCGGGCCGAGGAACTGCTGGAGTCCGTCGGCCTGGACGCGGCGAAGCGGCGCCGCCGCCCGCACCAGTTGTCCGGGGGCGAACGGCAGCGCGTGAACATCGCCCGCGCGCTGTGCACCGGGCCGTCGGTGCTGCTGGTGGACGAGCCGACGTCGGCGCTGGATCACGAGCGGGGCGAACAGGTGACGGCGCTCCTGTCCGAGGTGACACGACGGCACGGCACGGCGACGGTCCTCGTCACCCACGACCGCGCCCTCCTGGGCCGGGCGGACCGCGTCCTGACGATGACGGACGGCCACCTGAGCACTCCGTGAGGGGGCGCGCCCCGAAGGGGCGCGGGGAACTGCGCGAGCAACCACGACGGGCCCGCAGCCGAGGTCCCCGGGGCTGCGCCCCGGACCCCCAGGCGTGGTGCGTCGACTGCGGGCCGGTGGGGGCTGGTCGCGCAGTTCCCCGCGCCCCTTCGGGGCGCCTCCGATCGCGCCCACGCGGCGGAGCCGCATATCGACACAGCCCCGCGCCCCTGACGGGGCGCGCCCCGTTACGGGGCGCACAGGCCTCAGGCCAGCTCGGCCTCCCCCTCGGCCTCGCCCGCATGGGCGTACAGCTTCAGCACCGGCACCCCCACCTTGTGCCGCGCCCGCGATGCCCAGTCGCGGTGGAAGAACTCCTCGACCAGGTGCGGAGCAGTCAGCACGATGACCTCGTCGGCATGCGTCTGCTCGACGACCGAGCGCAGCAGATCCAGCGGATGATTGTCGATGATCTGCCCCACCGCCTCGCAGCCCGCCGCCCGAAGGCTGCGCAGCGAATGCTCCAGCGCCACCGCGGCCGGCCGCAGTGCCTCCTCGCCCTCGGGCTCGTCGGCCTCGTGGACGGCGTGCTCCAACTCGCCGAGGGCGACGTCGTCGATGGCACGCAGCAGCCGGTCCTCGTTGCCTCTGGGTCGCATGAGGACCACGAAGGACATCTGGTCGTCGTGCAGCGTGGTGACGAAGTCGACGTCGGTGGCGGACAGCGGCTGTTCGATCATCAATACGCTCGTGAACACGGTGGGCGCCCTTCTTCTCCGTGGGCCACCGGGCCCAACAGAAACCATCCTGCGCGTGCTCCCCTCGAGCCCGCCTGTTTTGATCCCGTGCCCTCGGGGGAGCGTCTGACTCGCGTCTGATCCCCATTCTGCCCAGCGGATGCGAAGCGGAACGGTAAATTCCGCCGATTGTCAGATCCTTCAGAGCCTTTGGTGCCGGATGTAGCGGGTGAAGAGGAAGCCGTTCTCCTCCAGAACCGAACCGAGAGCGAACCGTTCCGGCACCTCCAGCGGCGGTCCGGCCGCGATCCGCGGCGCGCTGCCCGCGGCCATCACCGGGGCCAGGGACAGGCACATCTCGTCCAGCACCCCCGCCGCGGCGAACTGCCCCAGCAGCCGCGGACCGCCCTCGGTGAGCAGCCGGCTCAGCCCCCGCTCCGCCAGCGCCCGCGGCACCAGCACGGGGTCCACGCCCCGCCCCTCGCCCGCCACGACCACCTCGGCACCCGCCGCCCGGGCCTCCGCCACCCGGTCGGCCGGGGCCTCCGCGCCGGTCAGCACGATCGTCGGCACCAGCGGGGAGGTGAACAGGGGGAGCGAGAAGTCCAGGCCGAGCCCCGCGCTCACCACTGCGATCACCGGCGCCGGGCCCTGCCCGAGCGCCGCCCGCCGCGCCGCGAACGCCTCCCGGGCCCGCGCCGGCCGGTAGCCCTCCTGCCGCACGGTCTCGGCACCGACCACGACGGCGTCCGCGAGCCCGCGCAGGGTGCCGAAGATCCGCATGTCGGCGTCCGACGACAGCGGCTGCGAGCGTCCCTCGTGGTGGGCGGCACCGTCCAGGGACGAGACCATGTTGGCCCGCAGCCACGCCCCGCCCTGCGCGGGCGGGGCATCGGGGTAGGCGTAGAAGTCGGCGAGCTCGTCCAGCCCCCACTCGCGGTCGTCGAGGTCGGCGGGGCTGAGCGGGGAGGGGAACAGGCGTCGCATAGGCCGCAGTGTGACATGGCTCGCTGATCACGTGGCCGGCACGGCTCCCACAGCAGCTACGCTGGACAGCTGTGTCATCCTCCACCGCATCACCTGCCGATGCCTCCGGGTCCGTCAACGGTCCGATAGGCGAGTCCGCCGCCGCCCCGGTGGCGCTGACCTCGCGCGCCCCGCACGTACCGGCCGACCGCCTGGTCGCCGAGATGGTGCCGCCGCCGCGTTTCGACTCCGTGCGGTTCGACACCTACATCCCCGACCCGAACCAGCCCAGCCAGGCCGAGGCCGTCACCGTCCTCGCCGGCTTCGCGGCCGGGCTCGGCGGCGGTACGGACCAGGGCGGCGGTCGCAAGCGCTGGTTCCGGCGCGAGGCGAAGCCCGCCGCGCCCTCCGGGCCGCGCGGCGTCTACCTCGACGGCGGCTACGGCGTCGGCAAGACCCATCTGCTGGCCTCGCTCTGGCACGCCGCCCCGGCCGAGCCGGCGCAGAAGGCCTTCGGCACCTTCGTGGAGCTGACCAACCTCGTCGGCGCGCTGGGCTTCCAGCAGACCGTCCAGACGCTCAGCGGCCACAAGCTGCTGTGCATCGACGAGTTCGAGCTCGACGACCCGGGTGACACCGTGCTCGTCTCGAGCCTGCTGCGCAAGCTGGTCGAGGCGGGTGTGGCCCTGGCCGCGACCTCCAACACGCTGCCCGGCAAGCTCGGCGAGGGCCGGTTCGCCGCGGCCGACTTCCTGCGCGAGATCCAGGGCCTGTCCGCCCATTTCCGCCCGCTGCGGATCGACGGTGAGGACTACCGGCACCGCGGCCTGCCGCAGGCCCCGGACCCGTACGACGACGAGACCGTCAAGCGCGTCGCGTACGCGGCCGAGGGGGCCTCGCTCGACGACTTCCCCTCCCTGCTCGCCCACCTCTCCAAGGTCCACCCGAGCCGGTACGGCGCGATGTGCGACTCCATCCGCGCGGTGTGCCTGACCGGCGTCGAGCCGGTGCCGGACCAGTCGACGGCGCTGCGGCTGGTGGTGCTGGCGGACCGGCTGTACGACCGTGAGGTGCCGGTGCTGGCCTCGGGGAGGCCGTTCGACGAGCTGTTCAGCGAGGAGATGTTGCAGGGCGGGTACCGGAAGAAGTACTTCCGGGCCATTTCCCGGCTTACTGCGCTGGCGCGCGATGCGGGGCCGCTCGTCGAGCGGTGCGACGGGTAGGGCGGTACTTCGGCTGCGGGTCGGTTTCGGGCTGGTCGCGCAGTTCCTCGCGCCCCTTACGGGGCACGCCCCCTAACGCCGCGCGCTCACCGCGCACGCCACCGCCGTGGCCCCCGCCGCGAGGGCCGCGGCCAGGGCCAGCGGGAGCAGCGGCATGGTGACGGTCCCGTGCCGTGAGCCCGTGACCAGGCCGGTCACGGCGGCGTTGGCGGGCGAGCCCGACACGAACATCACGAGGAACGCGGCGAGGATCGTCGACGGCACCGCCCACGCCGGGCTGCGCAGCAGCGGCCGGTTGCACAGCGCGCCCACGCCCGTGCCGAGCAGTACGCACGCCAGTGCGCCCAGCAGGCCGGCCAGCGAGGCGGGCAGCACGGGGACGGCGACGCGGTGGTCGGCGCTGCGGGGGTCGCCGATCGCGGCGACGAGGGCCGTGCCGGCGACCGCGAGGGCGGTCGAGGCGGTCAGTCCGGTGAGTACCGCGGCGAGGTGCACCCGCCGGGGCCCGGCCGCCGCGACGGAACAATTCCGGGCGGCGTCCGGCTCGTTGGTCACGCACACCCGCACGAGCCAGGCGGCGACGGGCACGAGCGCGGCGGCGGCCCAGCCGAGGGAGTCGAGGACGGGCTGTCCGCCCTGCACCCCGATGCCCATGACGGCGCCGTAGAAGAGCAGCGGTGGCAGCCAGCGGTGCGAGCGGAGCAGCAGGGCGGCCTGATAGCCGAGCAGCGGGATCACGGGCGCGGGTCCTCTCCGGGGGTGCGCGGGTCCAGGGCCGTGACGGCCCTGATGTGCCAGGGGGGTCGGGCGGTCAGGAGGGACCGGAGCAGCGCGTCGGAGTGCGCGGCGGCGACGGTCAGCCGGACCGCGCCGGGCAGGCTTTCCCGATGCGGGTCGCCGGGCAGGTCGGGCGGCAAGTGCGCGCCGCCGGGCGGGGCTTGGGCCTCGATCCGGACGCGGGGGCCGGCGGGGGCGTCCGCGGGGACGGGAACCCTGGTCAACCGGCCCGCCTCCACCCGGTACCCGGCGCCGGCGGCGCCGGCCAGGCGGCGCGGGTCGTGGTCGACGAACACCACCGAGGCTCCGGCCGCCACCCGGTCCCGTACCGCGTCGTCGAGGAGGGCGCGGGAGGCCCGGTCGAGGCCCGTCCATGCCTCGTCGAGGACGAGCAGGCCGGGGGCGCCCAGCAGTCCCTGGGCGACGGCCACCTTCTGGCTGGTGCCCTTGGAGAGTTCGGCGAGAGGGGTGCGGGCGTGGCCGCCCGCGCCGAACCGTTCCAGCCAGTCGCGGCCCGCAGCGGCCGCGGCCGCGCGGCCCAGGCCGTGTATGCGGCCCATGTGCGTGAGCCAGCCGAGCGCGGTGAACGGCAGCGCGGCGGGGAAGCGTTCGGGGACGTAGGCGGTGCGGGGGCGGTCCACGATGCGGCCGGCGCTCGGGGCGTCGATGCCCGCGAGCAGCCGCAGCAGCGTGGACTTGCCGCTGCCGTTGGCCCCTTCGATCCGCAGCAGCGTGCCCGCCGGCACCTCGAAGTCGATGTCGCGCAGCACCCACGGTCCGCCCGCTCCGTAGCGGCGGCCGACCCCCATCAGCCTCATGGCCTCACGGTAGCGTGGAGGCCGTGACCAGCCCTGACCTCCCCGACGAGATCCCCGCCACGTCCGATCCCCGCGACAGCGCACCGCAGTTCGTGCTGCCGCTGGTGGTCCGGATCGAGAAGACCGCTCCCCCGGCCCGCACGGACGCGCTGGAGACGGCGGCGCGGGCGGTGCTGACGCTGCTGTCGGACGCGCGCGCGACGGACGAGGACGGCGAGTGGACGCAGGCCGTGCGGAACTGGGAGGACGCCCGCATCCGCAAGGTGGTGCGCCGGGCGCGCGGCGCGGAGTGGCGCAAGGCGTCGGGCCTGCCGGGCATCACGGTGCACGGGGCCGCGGCCGAGGTGCGGGTCTTCCCGCCCGTCCCTCTGGACGGCTGGCCGAAGGAGCTGGTCAAGCTCCAGGTGTCGGGCACGGAGCTGGACGATCCGGAGCCGCCGGCCGCGCCGGATCCCGCGCGGCCGGTGTTGTGGCTGAACCCGGAGCTGAAGATGACCGCGGGCAAGGCCATGGCCCAGGCCGGGCACGGTGCCCAACTGGCGTGGTGGGCACTGGACGAGGCGGCCCGCAAGGCCTGGCAGGAGGACGGTTTCGCCCTGTCCGTGCGGACGGCGGATGCCGCCCGCTGGGCCGAACTCACCGCGAGCGGGCTGCCGTTGGTGCGGGACGCGGGCTTCACGGAGATCGCGCCCGGACTGACTGTCGCAGTCGAAGGCGGCGAGCGTTACTGCCCGCTCCCACGCCTGCGGCGACCGTAGGCGCGGAAGCGGGCAGCGGGCGGGCGTCACCGGGGCGGGGCGTATCCGCGCGCACGGACGAGGTCGTGGGTGAGCCGGGCGAAGGCGTGGGTGACGGCGCTGTGGTAGGCGCCTTCGCGCTTCAGGAGGGTGACCGTACGGGTCGGGAGGGGCGGGTCGAGGGGGACGGGGGTGAGGTGGGGGTGGTCGTGGGTGATGGCGTCGGGCAGGACGGTGGCCAGATCGGTGCGGCGGACGATTTCGGTCAGCGCCTGGATGGAGTTGGCCTCGACCGTGATGCGGGGGCCGACGCCGTGCCGGTCGAAGTAGGCGTCGATGTGGCCTCGGGTGGCGAAGTCGCCTGAGAGCAGGGCGAGTTGTCGCCCGGCCAGATCGTCCACGGGCAGCGGGCGCTCCCTGTCGGCGCCCCCCGCGACACCCGTGACGAGGCCGAGGGTTTCGGTGAACAGCGGCGTGGCGGTGATGCCGGGCAGGTGAGTACCGGCGAAGGCGATGCCGAGGTCGAGCTCGTCGGCGAGCAGGGCTGCTTCGAGGCGGTCCTGGGTCATCTCCTTGACGGTCAGGGTGATGCCCGGGTGCCGGGTGCGGAGTTCGGCGGTGAGCGGGCCGACGAGGTAGGCGGTGAAGGTCGGGGTGACGGCCAGCCGCAGATGGCCGCGGGAGAGGTCCTGCACGTCGTGGACGGCGCGTTCGGCGGCCGCCAGATCCCGTAGCGCGCGCCGGGCGTGGTGCACATAGGCCTCGCCGGCGTCGGTGAGCCGGACCGTGCGGCCGGTGCGGTCCAGCAGCTGCACCCCCAGGATCCGTTCCAGCTGCTTGATCTGCTGGGAGAGCGTGGGCTGGGAGATGTGCAGGTCCTCGGCGGCGCGGGTGAAGTTTCCTTCTTCGGCGACAGCGAGCAGGTAGCGCAGGTGACGCAGTTCCAGGACGGCCATGCGACCGATTATAGATGTGGCCAATAGCAGACATGGTGAACAACTCTTGGACGCTATAGATGCAGGTCGTGCATGGTGGATCTCGTCAGCCCCCCGGGGCCTGACGGCTACCGAAGGGAGTGACCCATGCAGAACCTCACCGAGGGTGTCGCACAGTTCCAGCGCGACGTCTTCCCGGCCAAGGCGGACCTCTTCGCCCACCTCGCCGGGCATCACACGCCGCACACGCTGTTCATCGGCTGCTCGGACGCCCGTGTCGTGCCCGAGCTGATCACCCAGGGCGAGCCGGGCGAGCTGTTCGTCATCCGCACCGCCGGAAACCTCGTCCCCGCCTACACCCCCGGCGCCAACGGGGTGACGGCCAGCATCGAGTACGCCGTCGCCGTGCTGGGCGTGACCGACATCGTCGTGTGCGGGCACTCCGCCTGCGGCGCGATGACCGCCCTGGCCGAAGGCCACGACCTGTCCGGCGCGCCGGTGGTCGCCGACTGGCTGCGGCACGCGGACGCCGCCGTGGCCCGCGCCGCCGGCGGCGGAGTGGCCGCACTGGTGCGCCAGAACGTGCTGGCGCAGCTGACGAACCTGACCACCCATCCGTCGGTCGCCCGCGCCCTGGCCGAGAAGAAGATCACCCTGCACGGCTGGGTCTTCGACATCCCCACCGGCCGCGTCGAGGAGCTCGACATCACCGGCAGCCCCGCGCTCGCGGCCTGACCCGGACCAGCCGTCCCCGCCGCCGCGGGGCGGCCCGCCCCGAAAGGAAACCCCTCATGATGCACGCCCAGTTCGACTCCACCGCCCGCGAGACCCTCGCCGTCCAGGCCGTGGACGCCAAGACCCGCAAGAACCTCTCCTGGCAGCAGATCGCCGACGCCTCCGGCCTGTCGGTCGCCTTCACCACCGCAGCCGTGCTCGGCCAGCACCCGCTGCCGGAGGCGTCCGCCAAGGCGGTCGCCGAGCTGCTGGGCCTGGACGAGGACGCGGCGCTGCTGCTGCAGACCATCCCGACCCGTGGCTCGATCCCCGGCGGCATCCCCACCGACCCGACGATCTACCGCTTCTACGAGATGCTCCAGGTCTACGGCACCACTCTCAAGGCCCTGGTCCACGAGCAGTTCGGCGACGGCATCATCTCCGCGATCAACTTCAAGCTGGACGTGAAGAAGGTCGCCGACCCCGAGGGCGGCGAGCGCGCGGTGATCACCCTGGACGGCAAGTACCTGCCGACCAAGCCGTTCTGACCCCGCCCGCGAGGGCGGACTTCGGCTGCGGGGCGCCCTCGACCGATCGCGCCCACGCGACGGAGCCGCACATCACGAACAGCCCTGCGCCCCGATCGGGGCGCAGGGCCCCTTCACCGGAAAGGACCCGTCCATGGACTTCGTCCAGCGCACCATCGACCTCGCCCGCCAGAACGTCGCCGAGGGCGGCCGCCCGTTCGCGACCGTCATCGTCAAGGACGGCGAGATCCTCGCCGAGAGCCCCAACAAGGTGGCCCAGACCGACGACCCCACCGCGCACGCGGAGATCCTCGCCATCCGCGAGGCCTGCGTGAAATTGGGCACCGAGCACCTGACCGGCACCACCATCTACGTCCTGGCCCACCCGTGCCCGATGTGCCTGGGCTCGCTCTACTACTGCTCGCCGGACGAGGTCGTCTTCCTCACCACCCGCGACGCCTACGAGCCCCACTACGTCGACGACCGCAAGTACTTCGAGCTCGACACCTTCTACGACGAGTTCGCCAAGCCGTGGCAGGACCGCCGGCTGCCGATGCGCCACGAGCCGCGGGACGCCGCGGTCGAGGTCTACCGCCTCTGGCAGGAGCGCAACGGCGGCGAACGCCGCGTGGCCGGCGCCCCCACCACCGCCTGACCCCGCACGCCGAGGGAACGGGTGCGTCCGCTCCATCGCGGACCACCCGGACCTTCGCGACCGAACTGTCACATAGGCCTGTGATACTGGCGGCGGAACATCCGTACCGGCGTCAGGGAGTTCGACGTTGCCAAGGGGGAAGCGGGCGAAAAGGGCGAAACCGCCCACATACTCGAAGAAGACCCTGTACGCGGCAACGGCCGTGGGCGCCGCCGCGCTGGTCACCGCTCTCGCGGTCGGCCTGCTGACGGGCGGCTCCGGCGGATCGGACCACAAGGGCGACGCCGCCTCCACCGCGCAGGCCAAGGCCCGCCCGGGGGCCGGCCAGGACGAGCCGTGGGACGGCAAGGTCAAGGTGCTCGGGGACGGTTCGACGTCGTTCACGGGCCCGCAGCCCCATGTGCCCAAGCCCGAAAAGCTCAAACCGGGTGAAAAGCCCCCGCAGTTCGTCGTCTTCTCCTGGGACGGCGCCCTGGAGAACGACGACAAGCTCTTCTCCCACTTCCGCGAGGCCGGCAAGAAGTACAACGCGCAGATGACGTACTTCCTGAGCGGCATCTACCTGCTGCCCGATTCCAAGCGGAGCCTCTACCAGGCTCCCCGGCACAAACAGGGCGCTGCGGACATCGATTTCACCTCCGACGCGCACATCAAGGACACCCTGGAGCAGCTGCGCGGCGCCTGGCTCGACGGCAACGAGATCGGCACGCACTTCAACGGCCATTTCTGCGGCAAGGGCGGCGGCCTCGACTGGACGTCCGACGAATGGCGCAAGGAGATCGATCAGGCGTATTCCTTCGTCGAGAACTGGAAGACGAACACCGGCTTCAAGGACGTCGCCCCTCTCCCCTTCGACTACAAGAAGGAGCTGGTCGGCGGCCGCGCCCCCTGCCTGGAGGGGCAGAAGGCGCTGATACCCGTGGAGAAGTCGCTCGGCTGGCGCTACGACGCCAGTTCCCCGGGCGACTTCCAGGTATGGCCGTCGAAGACCGACGGTGTCTGGAACTTCCCGCTGCAGCTGCTGCCGTATCCGAAGAGCGACCGCCAGGTCCTCTCCATGGACTTCAATTTCCTCTACAACCAGTCCGGCGACAGCACCAAGGGCGATCCCGCGAAGTACGCCGAGTGGGAGAAGACGACCCGCGACGGTTATCTCAACGGTTTCGAGCGCGTCTACAACGGCAGCCGTGCACCGCTGTTCATGGGCAACCACTTCGAGACGTGGAACGGCGGCATCTACATGAAGGCCATGGAGGACGTCATGCAGAGCGTGTGCCGCCGGGACGGGGTGCGCTGCGTGTCCTTCCGGCAGGTGGCCGACTGGCTCGACGCCCAGGACCCCAAGGTGCTGGCGAAGCTGCGCACGCTGGACCCGGCGCAGTCGCCGGACTGGAAGACGTTCCTCAAGTGACGGTCATACGGTAACGGTCGTACACTGACGGTCACTTGGCGGCCGTCACGTACTTCGTCCAGATGTCGATGGGGAAGGTGCTGCCGGTCACGGACGGCGCGGTGCCGCCGGTGCCGGTGAGCGGGAGCAGTTCCTGGCTCTTGGGGTCGATGCGCGAGAGCGAGATGGCGGTCACCAGCTTGCCCCGGTAGCCCGCGAACCAGGCGGACTTGTTGTCCGGTCCGGTGCCGGTCTTGCCCGCGGCGTCGGACCCGGCGGTCTTGGCGGTGCTCCCGGTGCCGCGCTTGACCACGTCGTGCAGCGCGTCGTCGACGGCCCCGGCGACGCTCGCCGGCAGGACGCGCTCGGCGGTGGGCTTCTCCACGGCGACGGCGTCGCCGTTGCGGCTGAGCCGGTCGACGGAGTACGGCTCGCTGTGCAGGCCCTGGGCGGCGAAGGTGGCGTACGCGCCCGCCAGGCGGATGGCGCTGGGCCGGGTGGTGCCGAGGGAGAAGGCGGGCACCTGCGGGCCGAGACTCTCCTCCAGCAGGCCGGCCTGCACGGCCGTCCTGCTCACCCGGTCCAGGCCCACGTCCATGCCCAGTTGCACGACCGGGGAGTTGACGTTCTGCACGACGGCTTCCTTGAGGGATATGTTCCCCCACGATTTGCCGCCGTCGTTGACGGTCTTCACGATCTTCCCGGCCCGGTCCCAGTACGGGCCCTCGGGCGTGCGGACGGCCGCCTTGTTGTCCCCGTTGTAGAGCGTGGCGGGAGTCACGGGGGTACGGGCCCCGTTGCGTTCGCGCTGGATGCCGTCGCGCAGGCCGGCGGCGTAGACGAAGGGCGCGAAGGTGCCGCCTGCCGGGACGACGCCCGAATTGGCGTCGTTGAAGCCCTGCTTGAGGTAGTCGGGGCCGCCGTAGAGGGCGACGATGCGCCCGTCGGTGGTGACGGAGGCGGCACCGATCCGCACGTTCTTGTCGGCGTCCCGCTTCTCCGGGTCCAGCCGTTGCTCGCGGACGTCGACGATGGCCTTGTCGAGCGCGTCGACCTTCGGTTTCTCGAAAGTGGTGTGGATCTGGAAGCCGCCGAGGTCGAAGTCGGCGTCGGAGACGTCGGTGTGGGCGCTCACGTACGCCCGCGCCGTGTCGACGAGATAGCCGACCTGCCCGGTCAGCCCGGCCGGCTTGGGCGGGGCCTTGGGCTCGGGGAAGGTCGTGTACTTCGCCCGCTCCTGGGGCGTGAGCTTCCCGATGACGACCATCCGGTCGAGGATCCACTTCCAGCGCTCGACGGCCCGCTCGTGGTTCTTCGGGCCGAGCGCCGGGTCGTACATGCCCGCGCCCTTGAGCAGCGAGGCCAGGAACGCGCCCTCGCTCGGGTCGAGCTGGGAGACGTCCTTGCCGTAGTAGGCATGGGCGGCGCGCTGGATGCCGTAGGAACCGCGCCCGTACCAGCTGGTGTTGAGGTAGCCCTCCAGGATGTCCGACTTGCTCATCTTGTTGTCCAGCTTGATCGCGATGAACATCTCGGTGAGCTTGCGGGTGAGGGTCTGCTGCTGGTTGAGGTAGGCGTTCTTCACATACTGCTGGGTGATCGTGGAGCCGCCCTGGGTGTCGCCGCCGCCGATCATCTTCGTGATGGCGCGGGTGATGCCGCGGGGCGAGATGCCGCTGTCGGTGTAGAACGTCTCGTTCTCGGCGGCTACGGCCGCCCAGCGCACCTTCTCGGGGACCTTGTCCAGCGAGGTGTCCTGCCGGTTGACCTCGCCGGTGCGGGCCATCTCGGTGCCGTCGGCCCAGTAGTAGACGTTGTCCTGCTGCGTGGCGGAGGCGTTGAGGTCGGTGGGGATGTCGGTCAGCACGTAGAGGATGCCGACGGCGGCGACGATCGTGCCGAAGCCGGCGCCGAGGAGCCCGAGCACCTGGCGCCAGGACGGCACCCAGCGGCGGAACCCGGTCCGGCCGGGCCGGGGGTAGGCGGGGCGCATCCGGCGCAGGCGGCGGCCGAGGGGGGCGAACCGGGCGAGCCACGCGAAGCGGCTGCCGGTCCTCGGCCTGCGGCGGCTGCCGGTGCGGCTGCGGGCAGGGCTGAAGTCCTTGCGGGCACGCCGGCTGTGTGCCCTCTCTCGCCGCTCGACCACCGGTTGACCCCGACTTCGTCCGAACACCTGTCTGTACATCTACTGCTCGATGACGGGCAGAGTCTTTCATATCCGTCCTTTACACTGCTGAGGTCCCTCTACAGCCCTGTAGAGGTGGAAGTCCGGCAGAAGGAACCCCCCGACGATGCAAGCGGCCACCCCCGCCGCCGCGGTACACCGCGGCCGCCGCCGCGCCAACGGAGCGCTGGAGGGCGAGGTCCTCGCCGCACTGCAGCGGGCGGGCGTCCCGCTGACCCCGCGCGAGGTGCAGGACACGCTGCCGGGCGAGCTGACGTACAGCACCGTGGTCACGATCCTGTCCCGGCTGCACGCCAAGGAGGTCCTCACGCGGACGCCGCGCGGGCGGGCCTACGCGTACGTGCCGGTGACGGACGAGGCGGGGCTCGCTGCGCGGGGCATGCACCGGATTCTGGATGCGCGGCCGGACCGCGAGGCCGTGCTCGCCCGCTTTGCGGGCGGGCTCACCGCGGCGGACGCGGTGCTGCTGCGCGAGCTGCTGGGGTAGCGCCCCCGTCAGGGGCGCCCCTACGGGGCGCGCCTCACCGAGCCGTCCCGTTCCAGCAGCAGCCGCGCCCCGTTCGGGTGCGCGAAGTCGAAGAGGTGCAGCAGCGAACCGGCCCGTTCGTCGAACGCCCCGCCCCCGATCCGGCCCGTGTGCCAGTTGTCCTCGATGAAGCGCAGGACCGAGGCCTGCTCGACCGGCGTGTGGTCCACGGCGCCGGCCTTGCTGTACGGGGAGATCACCAGCAGCGGCAGCCGCGGCCCCGGCCCGCAGCGGCCCGCGAACCTCCCTGCCGGACCCGGCGCGTTCTGGCACGCGGACGCGTCCGTCGGCCTGCCGCCGGCCGCCCGGCTGCGGATCCGCGAGCCGTTCAGCGGCTTCGCGTACACGTGGTCGTACCAGCCGTCGGAGTCGTCGTAGGCGACGATCACCGCGGTGTTCCGCCACTGCGGCGCGCTCTGGATCTTGTTGATCCACTCCACCAGGAAGTGCTGTTCGTCGAGGGGGTCGGAGTAGCCGGCGTGCCCGTCCTGGTAGGCGGGGGCCTTGAGGAAGCTCACCGCGGGCAGCCGGCCCGCCCGCAGGGCGGCGTCGAAGTCGGCCAGGTCGTAGGCGTGGTTGGCCCGCCCGGCGTGGCCGATCTCGGCGACGGACGCCGGGGGCAGGTGGTGCGGGTTGGCGGTGGAACGGTAGTACTGGAACGGCGCGTGGTGCGGCGAGTAGTCGATCACCCGGGCACCGCCCACGTTGGCGTGCGCCGTGCCCGAACAGCGCGCGTAGTGCCCGGACTTGCCGTCCCACGGTGTGCTGGGCCGGAAGCCGCCCTGGAACCAGCCCCAGGTAACGCCCTTGGCGTTGAGCAGATCGCCGATGTTGCGCCCGGTGAGCGCGGCCAGGGCGCTGCGGGCGGTGTGGTCGTGGTCCGAGCAGTCGTCGTAGGCGGGGTCGGGATCCTCGGTCAGCGTGCCCACGCCCTTGGCGTCGGGCACGGTCACGGCGGACCGGTCCGGGGTGGCCGTCTGCCGCGGGTGCTCGGTGCCGGACGCCGGGTCGGTGGAGATCGCGCCGTGCGTCTGGCCGGAGACGAGGTTGACGGCACCGGGCGTCGACGGGCCGTAGGTGGTGCCGAAGAACCGGTCGCTCATGCTGAAGTGCTGGGCGTAGTTCCACAGGGCGGTGACGGTGTTGCCGTCGTAGTAGTCCATCACGAGTCCGGGTTCGCCGTAGAGCGGGCCGGAGCAGGTGCTCGTCTCGGTGTACTGGACGTACCGGTCCTCCCGGCCGCCGTTCGCGGCGTACTGCTCGGGGCTGTAACTGTGGTTCTGGTCGCAGGTCATGGCCCGGTCGGGTCCCAGCCGGCGGGGCGGGTACTGGTTGGGGTTGCGGCGCAGCAGTCCGGCGGTGCGCAGGTTGTCGACGCGGGCGGGGGTTCCGCGGACGGCGGTGAAGGGCGTGCCGTCGGTGTTGGCGGCGTGGGGGTAGGTGGCGAAGTAGTGGTCGAAGGAGATGTTCTCGTCGTAGACGACCACCAGGTGTTCGACCGGAGTTGCCGTGGTCACGGGCACCGGGGGCGCCGGTGCCGCGGCCCCTGCGGTCAGGCCCAGGGCCGCGGCGACCCCGGCGAGTGCTGCTGCGCGTCCGGCGACGGGTCTGCCGGCCATGTTCCGTCTCACTTTCCGCTCGCGCCCAGCAGCGCGC
Organism: Streptomyces morookaense; assembly: GCF_013030945.1. Classification (GTDB taxonomy): domain Bacteria; phylum Actinomycetota; class Actinomycetes; order Streptomycetales; family Streptomycetaceae; genus Streptomyces; species Streptomyces morookaensis. The sequence goes on from NZ_JABBXF010000002.1 coordinate 131,444, forward strand.
GCCCGTACCAGTCCGCACCGTCCCGTACGCCGGGGAGTGCGAAGAACCAGCCGCCGCCGAAGGGCTTCACGTAGTCGGTCAGCGGTTCGCCCGCCAGCCGTTGCTGTACGGCCGTGAACTGCCGTACGGGGTCCTGCTGGTAGCAGCAGAAGAGCAGCCCCATGTCGAGGCCGCCGTTGGTGTCCACGCCCCGGTCGTAGCTGTAGGAGCGGCGCAGCAGCCGCTGCCCGTCGGTCTCCGGGGTGCGCGGTCCGGCCAGCCGGATGTGGCTGTCCAGGGGGATCACCTCGCCGGTGGGGTCGCGGTCGTAGGCGGGGGTGTCGGTCTCGCGGTCGCCGTCCAGCGGGGCGCCGGTGTCCCGGCTGCGGCCGAGCATCCGTTCCTGTTCGCGGAGGGTGACGCGGTCCCAGAACTCGGTGAACATGCGGATCAGCCGCACCACTTGATAGCTGCCGCCGGCCGTCCAGGCGGGTTCGCCGCGGCCGGGCGGCACCCATACGAGCCGGTCCATGAGGCGGGCGTCGCGGACGTCCGGGTTGGCGGTGCCGTCCTTGAAACCGAAGAGGTTGCGCGGGGCGCCCGAGGGCCGGGGCGGGGCGGTGAAACCGTCCAGCCGCCAGCGGATCTGCAGGCCGCCGCGCGTGTGGCGGGTGATGTCCCGCAGGGCGTGCAGGACGGTGTCCGTGCTGTCGGCGCACAGCTGAAGGCTGAGGTCCCCGTGGCACCAGGCCGGGTCGAGGTCGTCGTCCGGGAAGACCGGCATGGCCCGCAGCCGCCGGGGCACCCGGTCCGCGAGCCCGTACCGCCCGTCGAAGAGCGAGGCCCCCACCCCGAGCGTGACCCGCACGGCACCGTCGGCGGGGATGCACGGTCCGAGGACCCCGGAGTCGGTGGGCGGTGCGGTGATCCCGGCCGGGGGCGGCGGCCCACCGTGGCTCAGGAACCGGGCGCGGGCGGTGAGGGTGCGCAACACCTCGACGAGCCCGTCCCGTTCGGGGGCGGTGACGTCGAAGGCGGTGAAGACGGTGGCCCGGGCGGGAGGGGTGAGCACGGCCGGCTGATGCGGGCCGTGAAAGGGGGTGCCTCTGCGGGGGGCGGGGGTGGTACGAGCCGGCAGGGCGGGGGCCCCGGCGCCGATCCCGGCCCCGCCCACGCCGGGTGCGGCTCCGGCGTTCGCCCAACCACCGTCCGCGAGGGCCGGGCTGCCCGCCACCGCTCCGCCGAGCCCGGCCATGACCCCGCGCAGAACACCGCGCCGGCGCACTCCGCGGGCGACGGCGCCCGGTTCGCGGCTCATGCCGGCCTCCGCTGTTCACACAGCGCCGCCAGGCCCGCCAAGTCCGCTGCCGGGCTGCCGATTTGGCGGCCGGCGCGCGCGAGCTGCCGGGGCCGCGCCCAAGCACCGTCCCCGCCCGCAGCCGCCCCCGGCTCCCCCCTCATGCCGTTCTCCGCGGCTCGCACAGTGCCGCCACCTCCGCCAAGCGCTCCAGCACGTCGCCGAGTTCGGCATCCACACGCTCGCGGTCGGCACGCGCGAGCCGCAGCGGGGGTGTCCACCTGCCGCCCCGGCGCTGCGCGTCCAGCGTGCGCTGCACGCGGTCCAGCCGGCGGTCCAGCAGCGGCAGCCCCGCGTACCGGCTTCTCAACAGCGGTCGCAGCCGGGCGAGTACGGCACGGGTGCCGTCCACGTCGGCCCGGACGGTGGCGAGGCCTGTGCCGCTGCCGTAGTCGGTGCGGCCGGTCAGTTCCTGCCGGAAGGCGTCCTCCAGGATCTCGTGTGCGCGGCGCGGCAGGTCGGCCGGATCCATGCGGGTCCGGTCCTCCCGTGTGCGCAGGGTGCGGACGTCCGCGGCCAGCCGCCGTGCGGCCCGGCGCAGGCCGGGGCCGCTTTCGCCGTGCCACAGGCCGTACTCGACGCGGTGGAAGCCGGTGAAGCGCGGGTCGTGCACACCGCCGGGCAGGCCGGCCGTCGTGCGGTCGACGGTCTCGCCCGCCGCACCGAACGCACCGTAGGCGGCGCCGAGCCGCGCGTAGGCGAGGTGGGCGGAGAGCCAGGCCGCGCGGGCCGCATCGCGGTCCCCGGCGGCGACGGCCGCGCCGAGGGCGTCGGTCCGTGCCGCCAGGTCGTCCAGCTGCCGGGCCGTCCGACGCTGATAGTCCAAGGTCGGCGGGACCAGGTCGTGCCGGGTGACGGGCACGGCGGCGGGACCGCCGGCCCCGGCGCCGCCGATCCGCACGGTGGGGCCGGTGACGGCGTCCGCGTCCTCGTGCAGGCAGACGAACGCGTACGCGCCGGGACCCAGCCGGGCCCGCAGCTCCCGGACCGTCCCCGGTCCGAGCCCCTCCACCTCGCCGAACACCGCTCCCGTGCGGGCGTCCTGCAGGCGCACGTCCGCCGCCGTGGCGGAGATGTTGTGCAGGGCGAAGTCCTGCATCCCGGCATACGGGCGGGTCCAGCCCGTTCCGCAGCCGCCCGGCGAGACCTCGACGGCGTCCGCCCCCGGCAGCCACGCCGCGGCCACGGCCAGTGCGCACACGGCCGGCACCAGGGAAGAGGCAACGGGCACTCCGGGGGCTCCCCACACGGTCTGCGGCAGACGTCAACATCAGGCTGACGGCGGCCCATGCTAGGCACCGCCCCCGCGGCACCGGGCCTGCCTGCGCCGTGCGGGGCGGGAACGCCCCCGTACTTCACCCGTCCGACGTCACGTCATGCGGCCGTCCAGACACGCCGGTTACGAGCCACCGTGTGGATCCGGTCGACCCGCTCCGGGTGCAGCACACCGCCCAGCGCGCCGAGCCCCTCGACCTCCGGCTCGCGCAGCACCCGGACGTCCTCCGACGCCTCCGCCCCGTCCACCCCCGTGGCCCCGGCCAGCACCAGGACCGGCTCCACCTGCACCGTGAAGCGGCAGCCGTACGAGAGCACGTGCGCGGACCGCACGGCGCACTGCCGGGCCCGGCGGACGCAGGGCCGCGGGCGCTCCCGCGGGACGCGGACCATGGCGTCGTCCACCCGGACCCGGGCCCTGCGGGTCTGCTCGTCGGTGATGCAGAAGACGCCGCCGGGGCCGATGAGCAGGTGGGATATGACCGCGTCGCCCGGCAGGGCGATGGAGTGCACCACCTCCCAGCCGCCCGCGGTCAGCCCGTCCAGCCGGGCCCCGACGAGCTGTTCGGCCGCGAGCGAGCGGCGCCAGTCGTCCTCGACGGGGCGGCGGCCGAGGAGCCGGGCGAGCAGCAGGCCGGCGCGCCCGGTGCGGGAGCCGTCGAGGCGCGAGCGAAGCGTTTCGCCCGGGCGGTTGGGGGCGAGATCGTCGTCGGGTGGCAGGAAGAGCCTCTCGGGGTCGTAGCGCCTTCCGTTCGCGCTGCTCTTCGTCGGCTCGTACACGCCCATCACCCCCACCCGCCATATTGCCGCAGAAGCGCGGGAACCAACCCATTCGGCCGGCCGTTGGACAGGACGAGGCCCCGCGACTCCCCCCGTTCGCGGGGCCTCACCAGTGCCCGGCCGGGACGGCGAACCGAGCACCGTACCAACGGGCCTTCCCCGCGCGGGTCCTCTTGCCCGCGCAGTGACGCAGCACACATCCGCGCGTCGAACATCTGCAACCGGGTCGCACCCCAGGTCAGCCCCGCCTTGCCGGCCCGGCCGGGCTGCCGGGGCCCGGCGAATGCCCTCGGGGATCAACCCCGGACGTCTAGCGTGCGGTGCCGCCGCATCAAGCGGGCCCGGCGAATGCAGTGCGTCAACTGCGGGCCCGTCGTGGCTCGTCGCGCAGTTCCTCGCGCCCCTTCGAGGCGCGATCATGCTCAGGAGGCGCCATGCGTTCCCGCACCGGAACCGGTCTGCTCGTCGCCGCCCTGGCGGCGACCCTGGCCGCGCTGCTCTTCCCGCTCTGGACCTACCACCCCCGCACCGGAACGGTCACCGTCGGCCTCGCGGCGGGGTCCGTCCCCACCCGCTACGGGCCGCTGTCCGCCGCGGACCGCGACTTCGTCACCCGCGTCCGGCAGGCCGGCCTGTGGGAGATGCCGGCCGGGCAGCAGGCCATGGCGCGCGGCACGACGGCGGCCGTGCGGCACGCGGGCGAGCACCTCGTGGAGGGCCACTCCGCGCTCGACAAGCACGTGCGCGACGTGGCCGGCCGGCTGGGGCTCTCCCTGCCCAGCCAGCCGACCGCCGAGCAGCGCGACTGGCTCACCCGGCTCGACGCCGCGCAGGGCGACGCGTACGACCGGGAGTTCGCCAACACCCTGCGGCTCGCGCACGGCAAGGTCTTCGCCCTCGTCGGGCAGGTGCGGGCGGCCACCCGCAACTCGGCCGTGCGCGAGCTGGCCGACGACGCCAACGCGACCGTCCTCGACCACATGAAGGTGCTGGAGGACACGGGTCTCGTCGACTTCGACGCCCTCGCCTCCCGGCTGCCCCGGCCGCCGGTTCCTGCACCGGATTCCCCCTCCCCCTCGTCCTCCCCCTCGGAGAAATGAGCCCATGCCGACCCACCACCGCCGCCGTCCCGGCGGCACGCACCTGGTCCTCGTCGCCTTACTGGCCCTGCTCGGCTCGGCGGCCGCCTTCGCCGCCGTCACCGGCAGCGCCTCCGCCCACCAGGCACCGTCCAGTGTGCCGTCCGCCACCGACAACGGCCCCGGCCACGCCCACGCGGGCCCCTCCCCCGCCGACTTCGCCGACATCCGCCGGGCCCCCCGCGACGCCCCCGCCCCGGCACCCGGCCCCGAGGCGTCCACGGGTACCTTCACCGCCCGCTGCGGCCGCAACGGGAACGGCCACCGCAACCCGGACAACTTCATCGTCACGCCCGGCGTCGCGAACGGCGCCCACCACGTCCACGACTACGTCGGCAACCTCTCCACCGACGCCTTCTCGACGGACATCTCCCTGCAGGCCTCCGGCACCACCTGCGCCCGGGGCGACAAGTCCGCATATTTCTGGCCTGTACTCCGCGACGTCCGCGGCTCCGGCGGACAGAACTCCGGCCGCATCCTCACCCCGGACAGCGTCGCCCTGACCTTCCGCGGCAACCCCGCCGCCCCGGTCACCGCCATGCCCGAGGGGCTCCGCGCGATCACCGGCGACGCCAAGGCGTTCACCGCGGGGACCGCGAACGCCCGGGCCCGCTGGGGCTGCACCGGCGTCGCCGGGCGGCACTTCACCGACCGGTACCCGCTGTGCCCGCGCGGCAGCCGGGTCGTCCGGCTGCTGGACTTCCCCAGCTGCTGGGACGGGCAGCACCCGGACAGCGCGGACCACCGCTCCCACCTCCGCTTCCCCGATGCCGCGTCAGGCCGCTGCGCAGCAGGCACCGTTGCCGTGCCGCAGCTGCGGATGGAGCTCGCCTACACCGTGCCGCGCGGCCCGGCGTTCGCCGTCGACAGCTTTCCCGAGCAGCTGCGCAAACCCGTCACCGACCACGCGGACTTCGCGGACGTCATGCCGCGGCAGCTGATGGCGACGGTCGTGCGCTGCATCGACGAGGGCCGCCGCTGCGGCTGACGGAAGGCCCTTCCCCGTCCCTCAGGTCTCTTCGGGCGCATTGGCCCGACATCGCGGGACGGTGCTTTACTTCGCCAACCGCCATCCCAATTATCCCCTTTATCGCACAATCATCGGAGGGATGGCCCCGTGAAAGCAGCAGCCCTGTACGGCACGATCGGCTCACTGATCCTCACGGGGTTCACCGGCCTCCCCGCCGTCCCGGCCACCGCCACCGGCACCGCGCCCCCGGGCAGCACCGCCGCCGAGGCCCGCGGCGAGACCGTCGCGGCCCAGCGCGCAGCGGTCCGGGGCATCGACTTCGACAGCTGCCCGGCCGTCGAAGGACTGCCGGGCACCGTCGAGTGCGGCACCGTCCTGGTCCCCCTGGACTACGCCCGCCCCGACGGCCGGCAGATCAGACTCACCGTCAGCCGCCACCGCGCCACGGGCGAGGACCGGCAGGGCGCCCTGGTGTTCAACCCGGGCGGGCCCGGCGGCAACGGCATGTTCTACCCGCTCATCGCCGGCCTGCCCGCCTGGCGGGACGTGGCCGAGGCGTACGACATCGTCGGCTACGCACCGCGCGGCGTCGGCCGCTCCGCCCCCGTCTCCTGCGCCGACGCGGCAGGCTTCGACGGCGGGCCCAGCGCCGCCCCGGAGCACCCGTCGGCCGCGTTCAAGAAGAAGCAGATCGCCCAGGCCCGTTCGTACGCGGCGGGCTGCGCGCGCCGGAACGGGTCGTCCCTGCGGTACTTCACGAGCATCAACAACGCCCGCGACCTCGACGTCCTGCGGGCCGCCCTCGGCGAGAAGAAGCTCAACTACGTGGGCGCCTCCTACGGCACCTACTTCGGCGCCCTGTACGCGACGCTCTTCCCGGGGCACGTGCGCCGCATGGTCTTCGACAGCGTGGTCAACCCCGATCCGCACAAGATCTGGTACGGCAACAACCTCGACCAGTCCGCCGCCTTCGACCGGCGCTTCGGCGACTGGCGCCGCTGGGTGGCCCGCCACGACACCGTCTACCACCTGGGCCGCCGCCCGGAGCAGGTGCTGGCCGCGTACGAGAAGGCGAGCAGGCAGCTGGAGCACCACCCGGCCGGCGGCGTGGTCGGCCCCGGCCAGCTGCAGGGCGCACTCCTCAAGTCCGGTTACAGCGACAGCCATTGGGCGCGCGACGCCCGGGCGCTCTCCGCCTACGTGCACGGCGACGAGGGGCCGCTGCTGGCCATCGCCTCGCCACCCGACGCGAACACCGCGGCGTCGTCGGAGAACGAGAACGCGGTCTACACGGCCGTCGAGTGCAACGACGCGGCCTGGCCCAGGTCGTGGGAGGTGTGGGACAAGGACAACACCCGGCTCGCCAAGCACGCGCCGTTCGAGACGTGGAGCAACGCCTGGATGAACCTGCCGTGCGCCTTCTGGCAGGGCCCCCGGCAGCGGGTGGTCGACGTCGGCGTCGGGCGCCGCTCCGCCCTGCCGCCCACGCTGCTGCTGGCCGCCGAACGGGACGCGGCCACGCCGTACCGGGGGGCGCTGGAGCTGCAGAAGAGGCTGCCGGGGTCGGCCCTGGTCACCGAGCGCGGTGCGGGCACGCACGGCATCGGCGGCGGCCCCAACGCGTGCGTCAACCGGTACCTGGACACCTACCTGCTGACGGGACGCCTCCCCGCCCGCCGCGTGTACTGCGCACCGCGCGCGGAGCCCCGCCCGTCCTGAGAACGGCCGAGGGGCCCGGGAGCGGCGCGCTCCCGGGCCCCTCGGCGTTCGGCCTTACGCCAGGCCCGCGATCAGGTCCGCGACGGCCTTGCGGCGGCCGGTGTAGAACGGGACCTCCTCGCGCACGTGCATGCGCGCCTCGGATGCACGCAGGTGGCGCATCAGGTCGACGATCCGGTGGAGGTCGTTCGCCTCGAAGGCCAGGATCCACTCGTAGTCGCCCAGCGAGAACGACGCGACCGTGTTGGCCCGCACGTCCGGGTAGCCGCGGGCCATCTTGCCGTGGTCGGCGAGCATGCGGCGGCGGTCCTCGTCGGGCAGCAGGTACCAGTCGTAGGAGCGGACGAAGGGGTACACGCTGACGTAGTCGCGCGGGGTCTCGTCGGCGAGGAACGCCGGGATGTGCGACTTGTTGAACTCGGCGGGCCGGTGCAGGGCCATGTTCGACCAGACGGGCTCCAGGGCGCGGCCCAGGTTCGTCCGGCGGAAGCGGTTGTAGGCGTCCTGGAGGGCGTCCGCGGTCTCGGAGTGCCACCAGATCATGACGTCGGCGTCGGCCCGCAGCCCGGACAGGTCGTAGGTGCCGCGCACCGTGACGTCCTTCTCGGCGAGCTGGGCGAAGAGCTCCTCGACCTCGTCGGCCCAGCCCGCCCGGTCCTGCGGGAGTACGTCGCGCAGCTTGAACACCGACCACAAGGTGTAGCGGATGACCTCGTTGAGGTCCTTGGCCTTCTTGCCGGCGTTCGGGGTCTTCACAGGGGCGTCAGTCATGTCCCTATTCTCACTCGCCGCCCTCGTCGCGCGCCGTCAGGGTGGCGAGTACCTCGCCGGCGGCCTGCTGTCCGCTGGAAATGCAGGCGGGGATGCCCACCCCGTCGTAGGCCGCGCCGCACACCCGCAGGCCGGGCAGCCGGGAGACGTGGGCGCGGATGCGGGTGACACGGCCGAGGTGGCCGACGGGGTACTGCGGGAGTCCGCGGTCCCAGCGGGTGACCCGGCTGTCGACCGGGGCCGCCGCGAGGCCCACGGCCTCGCCGAGATCCTTGAGCGACAGCGATACCAGATCGGCGTCCTCGCGGCTCAGGTCGTCTTCATCGCCGAACCGCCCGATCGAGGTACGCAGCACGAAGAGGCCGGGGTCGGCCTCCGCGTTCCAGCGCCACTTGTTGCTGGAGAAGGTGGACGCCTTGATCGTCCGCCCGTCGACGGGCGGGACGAGGAAACCGCTGCCCTGCAGCAGCCCCTCGACGTCGGAGCGGCGGAAGGCCATGGTGACGAGCGCCATGGAGGCGTACTCGACGGCGGCGAGCTCGGCGGAGGCGGCCGGGGACGCGTCCGCCAGCAGGGCCGCGGCGGTGGGCGCGGGTGCGGCGAGCACCACGGCGTCGGCGGCGAGCACGCCCGCGTCGGTCGTCACGCTCCAGCCGTCCGCGCCGCGGGCGAGCGAGCGGACGGGCGTGCCGGTGCGGATCCCGCCCCCGGCGGCGCGCACGGCGTCGGCGGCGGCGAGCGGCAGTTGCCCGATGCCGCCCTCGATGCCCTGGAAGACGGGACCGGCCTGTTGCGGTGCGCTCGCGGCGCGCGCCTGCAGGGCCTGTACGGCCTCGGTCAGCGTGCGGTGCGTGCGGACGGCCTCGAAGAGCTGGGGCACGGCGGCGCGCATCGAGATCCGGTAGGCGTCGCCCGCGTAGACGCCGCCCAGCAGGGGCTCGACGAGCCGGTCGACGACCTCGCGGCCCATGCGCTCGGCGACATGGGTGCCGATGGCGACGTCCTCGCCGACCTCGGTGGGCGGCAGTTCCGCGTCCCGGGCGATCCTGGCGAGGCCCTCGGCGGAGAAGACGCCGGAGGCGGCGAGCGCGGCCGGGTCGCCGGGGACGCCCATCATGTGGCCCTGCGGCAGCGGCCGCAGGCCGCCGCGGGTCCACAGCATCGCGGTGGCGGCGGGCGGCTGCAGCCGGTCGCCGAGGCCGACGGCGCGCGCGAGGCCGACGGCCTCCGGCCGCCGCGCCAGCACCGATTCGGCGCCCAGGTCGACGGGCATGCCCGCGATCTCGCCCGCGTGCAGCTTGCCGCCGACCCGGCCGGAGGCTTCGAGGAGCGTCACCCGCACCCCGCCCTCCAGCAGCCGGAGGGCCGCTGCCAGCCCCGAGATTCCGCCGCCGACGACGACCACATGCCGCGAGGAGGTGTGCGCTGCGCTCATGGGTCCACTGTCTCAAATCGCCGTACGGCCGCGGTCGGCAACCCCATTGACAGCCACCGGTCCCCGGCCGAGACTCGCGCGCAGCGATCAACGACCGTTTACGGAGACCCCATGACCGACCGCATCCGGGATGTGTACATCGTCGACGCCGTCCGCACGCCCGTCGGCAAGTACGGCGGCGCGCTCGCGGGCGTCCGCCCCGACGACCTCGCCGCGCACGTCGTCCGCTCCCTGGTCGGCCGGTCGCCGGCGCTGGACCCGGCCCGCATCGACGACGTCGTCCTGGGCAACGCCAACGGCGCGGGCGAGGAGAACCGGAACGTGGCCCGCATGGCCGTGCTGCTCGCCGGGCTGCCCGTGTCGGTGCCCGGCGCGACCGTCAACCGGCTGTGCGCGTCCGGGATGGAGGCCGTCGTGCAGGCGTACCGCGCGATCGCGCTCGGCGACGCGTCGGTGGTGATCGCGGGCGGTGTGGAGTCGATGAGCCGCGCCCCCTGGGTGCTGCCCAAGCCCGAACGGGCCTTCCCTGCGGGGCACCAGGAGATGTACTCGACCACGCTCGGCTGGCGGATGACCAATCCGGCCATGCCGCCGCAGTGGACGGTGTCGCTGGGCGAGGGCGCCGAGCTGATCGCCGAGAAGCACGGCATCGGCCGGGCCGAGCAGGACGCATTCGCGCTCGCCAGTCACCAGAAGGCGGCGCGGGCGTGGCGGGAGGGCGCGTACGCGGCCGAGGTGGTGCCCGTGCCGGGGGTGTCGCTCGCGCGGGACGAGTCCATCCGCGACGCCACCTCGCCGGAGGCCCTCGCCGCGCTGAAGACCGCCTTCCGCAGGGAGGGCGGCACGGTCACGGCGGGCAACTCCTCGCCGCTGAGCGACGGTGCGGCGGCGCTGCTGCTGTGCGACGAGGACGGGTTGCGCGAGACGGGCCGCGAGCCGCTCGCCCGGGTGCGGTCCACTGCGGTCACCGGCATCGAGCCGGACCTGTACGGGCTCGGGCCGGTGGACGCGGTGCGGCGGGCGCTCGCCAAGGCGCGGCGGTGCTTCGCCGAGGTGACGCACTTCGAGCTCAACGAGGCCTTCGCCGCCCAGGCGCTGGGCTGCTTCGCGGAGTGGCCCGACCTCGACCCGGGCATCGTGAACCCGCGCGGCGGCGCCATCGCCGTCGGCCACCCGCTGGGCTGCTCGGGCGCCCGGCTGACCGGTGCCGTCGCCCACCAGCTGGCGGCCGCGGGCTCGGGCACGGGCCTGGCGGCGCTGTGCATCGGGGTGGGGCAGGGCCAGGCCGTGGTCCTCGAACGCTGACCCGAACTGACCGGAAACCGGCGGCGGATGAGCGGTCCGTCAGGGGTAGGGCTCAGTCATGACGGCACCTCAACCTCTGACGGAACAGGCAACCCCGCGCTACCGCGGGCTGGAGAACCGGCGCCCGCAGCGGCCGCCGATACCGTTCGTCCCCGACCCGGACGCCGTCGAGGCGGCCGGGCCGGTCTTCGGCACGGCGGACGTGGGCCCGTTCGACGCCGACCTGACCCGGCAGCATCCGGGCGAGCCGATCGGCGAGCGCATCGTCGTGGCCGGGCGGGTCCTGGACGGACAGGGCCGCCCGGTCCGCGGCCAGTTGCTGGAGCTGTGGCAGGCCAACGCCGCGGGCCGCTACGTCCACCGGGGCGACCGGCACGCCGCGCCCCTCGACCCCAACTTCACCGGCACGGGCCGCTGTCTGACCGACGACGAGGGCTGGTACCGCTTCACCACGATCCGCCCGGGGGCCTATCCCCTGGAGGAGTGCGCGAACACCTGGCGGCCGGCGCATCTGCACTTCTCGGTGTTCGGCACGGCGTTCACCGAGCGCCTGGTGACGCAGATGTACTTCCCGGGCGATCCGCTGCTGGCGTACGACCCGGTGCTGCACGCGGTCCCCGACCCGGCCGCCCGCCGGTCCCTGGTCGCCGCGCACGACCCGGCGCTCGACGAGCCGATGTACGCGCTCGGTTACCGCTGGGACATCGTGCTGGGGAGCCGCTGATGCCCGCGACGCCCTCGCAGACGATCGGCCCGTACTTCCACATCGGCCTGCCGCCGTTCCCCGGCGGCAGCGACCCCGCACCCGCCGGGCACCCGGACACCGTCACCGTGCACGGATACGTGCGGGACGGTGCGGGGCAGCCCGTGCCGGACGCCCTGCTGGAGTTCTGGCAGGGCGGCGCCGGCTTCACCGGCTTCGCCCGCGTCCCCACCGACGACGACGGCCACTACACCCTGCGGACCCTGCCACCGGGCGGCGCGCCGTACGTGGCGCTGTGCGTCTTCGCCCGGGGCCTGACCCACCACCTGTTCACGCGCGTCTACTTCACGCTGCCGGAGAACGACCCGCTGCTGCGAACGGTCCCGAGGGAGCGACGCGGCACACTGCTGGCGAAGCCGGATGGGGCGGGGTACCGCTTCGACGTACACCTACGGGGCGAGGCAGAAACAGTGTTCCTGGAACCCCGTGCCCCGAAGGGGCGCCGGGGGTACCCCCAGCGGTAGCTGGGGGAGGAACTGCGCGAGCAACCCCCACCGGCCCGCAGCTGAAGATCAGCGCGAGGTCTGCTCGTGCACGTAGGCAACGAGCCGGGTCAGCGCGTCAGGGTCGGTGTTGGGCATCACACCATGCCCGAGGTTGAACACGTGCCCCTCCAGACCCCGCGCAGCGTCCAGCACCTCGCGGGTCTTGGCCTCGACGGCCTCGGTCGGGGCGAAGAGGACGGCCGGGTCGAGGTTGCCCTGCAGTGCCTTGCCGGGGCCGACGCGGCGGACGGCCTCGTCCAGCGGGACGCGCCAGTCGACGCCGACGACGTCCGCGCCGGCCTCGCCCATGAGACCGAGCAGCTCGCCGGTGCCGACGCCGAAGTGGATGCGCGGCACGCCGTAACCGGCGACGGCGTCGAAGACCTTGGCGGAGGCAGGGAGCACGTACCGGCGGTAGTCCGCGGGGGCGAGGGCGCCGGCCCAGGAGTCGAAGAGCTGGACTGCGCTCGCGCCCGCCTCGATCTGGACGCGCAGGAACGCGGCGGTGATGTCCGCGAGCCGGTCGACGAGGTCGCGCCACAGCTCCGGGTCGCCGTAGATCATGGCCTTGGTGCGCTCGTAGCTGCGCGAGGGCCCGCCCTCGATGAGGTAGCTGGCGAGCGTGAAGGGGGCGCCGGCGAAGCCGATGAGCGGGGTGCTGCCCAGCTCGGCGGTGAGCATGCCGATGGCCTCGGTCACGTACGGGACGTCCGACGGGTCGAGCGTGCGCAGCCGGTCGAGGTCGGCGCGGGTGCGCACCGGCTCGGCGACGACCGGGCCGACCCCGGGCTTGATGTCGAGGTCGACACCGATGGCCTTGAGCGGCACGACGATGTCGCTGTAGAAGATGGCCGCGTCGACGCCGTGGCGGCGGACGGGCTGCAGGGTGATCTCGGTGACGAGCTCGGGGCGCATGCAGGAATCGAGCATCGGGATGCCCTCGCGGACCTTGCGGTACTCGGGCAGCGAACGCCCCGCCTGCCGCATGAACCAGACCGGCGTGTGCGGGACGGCTTCGCGCCGGCACGCCTTCAGGAAGGCCGAATCGTGTGCCGCGGTGCGGCCCGTCTGCTGCTGGCTGCGCTCACTCATGTCCCAAATCTTCGCACGGGCCGAACGAGTGACCCGCCCATGTGGGTGTCCCTACCCGGAACCGCGCGTCCTTCCGCCTAGTCTTCCGGGCATGGCTGCGGCGCAGGGACACCTCTCGGACGGTCCGGACGACGCGGATGGGGAGGGCATCCCGTCCGTCTTCCGGCAGGCGGTCGCGGGGCTCCAAGGGGTCCGGCTGCGGCCGGAGATCGAGCTGGACGCCACTCCTCCCCCGCAGCGGCTCGCCCCCTTCTCGTACGCGCTGGAGGCGGCGGTCGTCGTGGACGACGAGGAGCTGGCGGACGGCCGGCTGATCCTGCTGCACGACCCGGCGGGCCACGAGGCGTGGGGCGGGACGTTCCGGCTGGTGACGCTGATCCACGCCGACCTCGAGGAGGAGATGGCGGAGGACCCGCTGCTGCCCGAGGTGTGCTGGTCCTGGCTGACGGGCGCGCTGGAGGCGCGCCGGGTGCCGTACGCGGCGATCAGCGGGACGGTGACGCGGGCGAGCTCGCACTACTTCGGGGGGCTGCAGGAGCGCGAGCCGTCGACGCGGATCGAGATCCGGGCGTCGTGGTCGCCGGTACGGCCGGGGCCGGCGGTTCCGGCGTCGGGGCAGGGCGTGCCGGACACGGCGGCGCATCTGTCGGCGTGGTGCGACCTGCTCTGCCAGATCGCGGGGCTGCCGCCGGGCGGCGCCCCGGAGGCGGGTGTGGTGACGCTGCCTCAGCGCCGGGGCCCGCAGAGCCGCTGAGCCGCCGATCCGTTGATTCGCCGAGGGACCGCCGGACTGTTCCGGCGGTCCCTCGCGTCGTTCACGTTCGTCAAGGAATCGTGTTCCGGTACCGCTGATCGGGCATCCCTGATAGGGCAATCGTCTCAATTGCCCGAATTGTTACTCACCAATTCGTGATCATTCCCTAAAGCCGGGCCGTTTGAGTGCCGAAGGACCTTGTGACCCTTCCTGCACGGATCGCCCGGCTTATCCCCAAAGTCGGCACCCGTCCCCGCCACTCCCCCATGGAGGCCTGGTGTCCGTTCTCCTCGAGCAACCCGCGAGCCTCGCCTACCGCCCGAACAAACCGACGGCCATGGTCGTCGTCGCCGACCCCCGGGTCCGCTCCACGGTCACCCGCCACCTGTGGGCCCTGGGAGTGCGCGACGTCATCGAGGCCTCGTCCATCGCGGAGGCCCGCCCGCGCATCGGCAACCCGCGCGACATCTGTGTCGCCGATGTCCACCTCCCGGACGGTTCCGGGCTGACTCTCCTCTCCGAGACCCGCGCCGCCGGCTGGCCCAACGGCCTCGCCCTGTCCGCCGCCGACGACATCGGCGCCGTGCGCAACGCCCTCGCGGGCGGCGTCAAGGGCTACGTCGTCACCGGAACCCGTACCAACCTCGGCGTCCCCGGCCGCCCCGGAGCCGCCCCCATCGGCTCCGCCGCCGCCCGGATGCAACGCCGCCCGCCCGGGGCGCCCGGGCACCCGGGCGGCTACCGCGAACTGTCCGGCCGTGAGGTCGAGGTCCTGCGGCTGGTGGCGGAGGGCCAGTCGAACAAGGCCATCGGCGTCTCGATGGGGCTGTCCGCACTCACCGTGAAGAGCCACCTGGCCCGGATCGCCCGCAAACTGGGCACCGGGGACCGGGCCGGAATGGTCGCCGTGGCACTGCGCACCGGCATCATCCACTGACCCCGCCCGACCGCACCGCGCCCGTCGCCGGAACGTTCCGGCGACGGGCGCTTGCCATGCACGGATACCCTTGACCGGTGACCGACGCCCAAGACACCGCAGCAGAAGCGACACTGCGAACCCCCGGGGGCGCCCCTCCGGCCGACGTCGAAACGGCGCCGATCCCCCTGTTGGAGCCGCGTGAGGGCATTCCCCCGGTCGTCGCCGACCCCGACGCCCTGGCCGATGTCGTCGCCGCCTTCGCCGCGGGCACCGGCCCCGTCGCCGTCGACGCCGAGCGGGCCTCCGGCTACCGCTACGGCCAGCGCGCCTACCTCGTCCAGCTGCGCCGCGAGGGCGCCGGCTCGGCCCTGATCGACCCGGTCGGCTGCCCCGACCTGTCCGCCCTGGGCGACGCCGTCGCGGACGCCGAGTGGGTGCTGCACGCCGCCACCCAGGACCTGCCGTGCCTGCGCGAGATAGGGATGGTGCCGACGCGGCTGTTCGACACCGAGCTCGCGGGCCGGCTCGCGGGCTTCGCGCGGGTGGGGCTCGGCGCCATGGTCGAGAACGTCCTCGGGTACGCCCTGGAGAAGGGCCACTCCGCCGTCGACTGGTCCACCCGCCCGCTGCCCGACCCCTGGCTGCGCTACGCCGCGCTGGACGTGGAACTCCTCGTCGACCTGCGCGACGCCCTGGAGGCGGAGCTGGAGCGGCAGGGCAAGCTGGAGTGGGCCCGGCAGGAGTTCGCCGCCATCGCCGCCGCCCCGCCGGCCCCGCCCCGCAAGGACCCCTGGCGCCGCACCTCCGGCATGCACAAGGTGCGCCGGCGCCGGCAGATGGCCGTGGTGCGGGAGCTGTGGAACGTGCGCGACCACGTCGCCCAGCGGCGCGACGTCTCGCCGGGCAAGGTCCTGGGCGACGGCGCGATCGTCGAGGCGGCGCTGAACATGCCGCCGAATACCCACGCCCTGGCGGCCCTGCCCGGCTTCGGGCACCGGATGAGCCGCAAGCAGCTGGAACAGTGGCAGTCGGCCATCGACCGGGCCCGGGCGATCCCGGAGGCGGAACTCCCGCAGCCCGGCCAGCCGCTCACGGGCCCGCCCCCGCCGCGCGCCTGGGCGGACAAGGACCCGGTCGCGGCCGCCCGGCTGCTGGCGGCGCGGTCCGCGGTCTCCGCACTGGCCGAGCGACTGACGATGCCCCAGGAGAACCTGATCACCCCGGACACCGTGCGCCGGCTGTGCTGGGAGCCGCCGAAGGACCCCACCCCGGAGGCGGTCGCCGAGGTCCTCGCGGCCCACGGCGCCCGCCCCTGGCAGGTGGAACAGGTGACTCCGGTGCTGGTCACGGCGCTGCGCACGGCCGCGGCCTGATCCTCCTCACCCGACGGGCCCGGCCCCGCCCCAGGCGGCGGTCCGGGCCCGTCGGCGTACCCGGACCAGCGGGAAAGGCAGCCGGCGTGTGATCTGCGACGCTCCCCGCCAGAGGGCTGGGCAGCATGGTTACCCGCAAGTAGCATGACGGTGAGCTTCCGCGCCGTGGCGTACCCGTGTTCCGGCATGCCCGAGCGCAGCGACCCCGCATCTGGAGGAGAGCCAACGTGCCTCGT
Source organism: Streptomyces morookaense (assembly GCF_013030945.1). GTDB lineage: Bacteria > Actinomycetota > Actinomycetes > Streptomycetales > Streptomycetaceae > Streptomyces > Streptomyces morookaensis. Next base: position 147,796 of record NZ_JABBXF010000002.1, read on the forward strand.
ACCGCTAGGGACGTCGTCTTCGTCGACGGCGTCCGCACCCCGTTCGGCAAGGCGGGCCCGAAGGGCATCTACCACGAGACCCGCGCCGACGACCTGGTCGTCAAGTGCATCCGGGAACTGCTGCGCCGCAACCCGGACCTGGACCCGGCCCGGATCGACGAGGTGGCCCTCGCCGCCACGACCCAGATCGGTGACCAGGGCCTGACCCTGGGCCGCACCGCCGGCATCCTCGCGGGCCTCCCGCAGTCGGTGCCCGGCTTCTCCATCGACCGCATGTGTGCCGGTGCGATGACGGCCGTCACCAGCGTCGCCGGCGGCATCGCCTTCGGTGCCTACGACATCGCCGTCGCGGGCGGCGTCGAGCACATGGGCCGCCACCCGATGGGCGAGGGCGTGGACCCCAACCCGCGCTTCGTCTCCGAGAAGCTGGTCGACCAGTCCGCCCTGTTCATGGGCATGACGGCGGAGAACCTGCACGACCGCCTCCCGCACATCACCAAGCAGCGCACCGACGAGTACGCGGTCCGCAGCCAGGAGAAGGCCGCCAAGGCCTACGCGGACGGCAAGATCCAGGCCGACCTGGTGCCGATCTCCGTGCGCCGCACCTCTCCCGACGGCGGCGAGACCGGCTGGGGCCTGGCCACCGCCGACGAGCCGATGCGCCCGGGCACCACGCTGGACGGCCTGGCCTCTCTGAAGACCCCGTTCCGTCCGCACGGCCGGGTCACCGCGGGCAACGCGGCCGGCCTCAACGACGGTGCCACCGCCTCGCTGATCGCCTCCGAGGACGTGGCGCGCGAGCTGGGCCTGCCGGTCAAGATGCGCCTGGTCGCCTATGCGTTCGCGGGTGTCGAGCCGGAGGTCATGGGCATCGGCCCGGTCCCGGCGACCGAGAAGGCGCTCGCCAAGGCGGGCCTGTCGATCGACGACATCGGCCTGTTCGAGATCAACGAGGCCTTCGCGGTGCAGGTGCTCTCGCTCCTGGACCACTACGGCATCGCCGACGACGACCCGCGCGTCAACCAGTACGGCGGCGCCATCGCGTTCGGCCACCCGCTCGCCTCGTCCGGCGTCCGCCTGATGACGCAGCTGGCCCGGCAGTTCGAGGAGCAGCCGCACGTCCGCTACGGCATCACCACCATGTGCGTCGGCTTCGGTATGGGCGGCACGGTCATCTGGGAGAACCCCCACTGGGAGGGCAAGTGAGCACCACCGCCGATCTGTTGAAGGGCGCGGCCGAGCTCTTCCCCGACGAGGTCGTCACGCAGGCGCACGTGCGCCACCTCGACCTCCCGCAGGGCGCGGGCAAGTTCGCCCTCATCACGCTGGACAACGGCCTGGACCACACCAAGCCGACCACCTTCGGCCCGCAGTCGCTCGCCAACCTCGACGCGGCGATCGACCAGGTGGAGAAGGAGGCCGCCGAGGGCGGCATCGTCGGCGTCGGTGTCACCGGCAAGCCGTTCATCTTCGCCGTCGGCGCCGACCTCAAGGGCCTCGAGGTGCTGAAGCGCCACGAGGACGCGGTGGCCATCGGCAAGGGCGGCCACGACGTCTTCAAGCGCCTGGCGGCCCTCGCGGTCCCGACGTTCGCGTACTACAACGGCGCGGCCATGGGCGGCGGCGTCGAGGTCGGCCTGCACTGCACCTACCGCACGGTGTCGCGGGCGCTCCCGGCCTTCTCGCTGCCCGAGGTCTTCCTGGGCCTCGTCCCCGGCTGGGGCGGCTGCACCCTGCTGCCGAACATCATCGGCGCGGACCGCGCGGTCTCGGTGATCATCGAGAACTCGCTCAACCAGAACAAGCAGCTCAAGGGCCAGCAGGTCTTCGACCTCGGGATCGCCGACGCGATCTTCGACGGTGCGGACTTCCTGGAGCAGTCGCTGATCTGGACCGCCTCCGTCCTGAAGGGCACCACCGAGGTCGTCCGGGCCGAGGTCGACCGCGGCGAGGCCTGGGACCGGGCCGTCGAGCGCGGCCGCTTCATCGCCGACGGCAAGGTGCACGGCGCCGCCCCGGCCGCGTACCGCGCGCTGGACATCATCGCCCAGGCCAAGAACGGCGACCTGCGCCAGGGCTTCGACGCCGAGGACCAGGCCCTCGCGGACCTGATCATGTCCGGTGAACTGCGCAGCGGCATCTACGCGTTCAACCTGGTGCAGAAGCGCGGCAAGCGCCCCGCCGGCGCCCCGGACAAGTCGCTGGCCCGCCCGGTCACCAAGGTGGGTGTCGTCGGCGCCGGCCTGATGGCCTCGCAGCTGGCGCTGCTCTTCGCGCGCCGCCTCGAGGTGCCGGTCGTGCTGACCGACATCGACCAGGAGCGCGTCGACAAGGGCGTGGGCTACGTCCACGGCGAGATCGACAAGCTGCTCGGCAAGGGCCGTATCAACCAGGACAAGGCCAACCGCCTCAAGGGCCTGGTGTCCGGCTCCCTCGACAAGGCCGCCGCCTTCGGCGACGCGGACTTCGTCATCGAGGCCGTCTTCGAGGAGATGGGCGTCAAGCAGCAGGTGTTCGCCGAGGTCGAGGCGGTGGTCCCGGAGACCGCCATCCTCGCCACCAACACCTCCTCGCTGTCGGTGTCCGAGATGGCGTCGAAGCTCAAGCACCCCGAGCGGGTCGTCGGCTTCCACTTCTTCAACCCGGTCGCGATCCTGCCGCTGCTGGAGATCGTGCGCGGCGAGCGCACCGACGACGCGGCGCTGGCCACCGCGTTCGCGGTCGCCAAGTCCCTGAAGAAGACGGCCGTGTTGGTGAAGGACGCTCCCGCGTTCGTCGTCAACCGCATCCTGACCCGCTTCATGGGCGAGATCCAGAACGTCATCGACGAGGGCACCCCGGTCGAGACGGCCGAGAAGGCCGTCGAGCCGCTGGGCCTGCCGATGTCCCCGCTGGTCCTGCTGGAGCTGGTCGGCCCGGCGATCGGCCTGCACGTCTCCGAGACGCTGGCCGCCGCCTTCCCCGACCGCTTCAAGGTCTCCCCGAACCTGGCGGCGGTCGTCAAGGCCGGCAAGCGCGGCTTCTACGTCTACGACTCCGGCAAGCCGGAGCTGGACCCCGAGGTCGCGGCCCTCCTGGTGCAGGGCGACACGGTCCTGACGGAGGAGCAGGTCCGCGCCCGCGTCCTGGACGCGGTCGCGCAGGAGATCGGCCTGATGCTGGACGAGGGCGTCGTCGCCGAGGCCCAGGACATCGACCTGTGCCTGATCACCGGCGCCGGCTGGCCCTTCCACCTGGGCGGCCTCACGCCGTACCTGGACCGCGAGGGCATCTCGGAACGGGTGAACGGCAAGCGGTTCCTGCCGCAGGGCGTGGCGAGCGTCCCGGCGTAACGGGCAACGTCGAAAAGGGCCGCGCAGTTCGCGCGGCCCTTTTCGAGTTGGGCTGCGCCCCGTAGGGGGGCGGGGAACTGCGCGATCAGCCCCCACCCGCCCGCAGCCGACGCACCACCCCAGAGGTCCGGGGCGCAGCCCCGGGGACCTCGACTGCGGGCACGTCGTGGCCGGTCGCGCAGTTCCCCGCGCCCCTACGGGGCGCAGCAAGATCCGCCGGACACGCCCCGGCTAGGCCCGCTCCCACTCCCCGAACTCGAGCTCCGCGCCAGCGGCCCGCTGGCGGGCCACCCGCAACCCCCCGCCCTCGGCGACGAACGCCAGAACAACACGCTCGTCCCCGTCGAGCGCAAGCGCCGGCGCACCGGCGCAGGGCTCGGTACCCACCTCCGCCCACGACACGGCGGCAGGATCATCCTGCCCATCCGGCACGACAGCCACAGCCACCCGCCCGGAAGCCGCACGCTGAGCCAGCACCAGGCACAGCCGACCGTCAACGGCCGCGCGCAGCGCAGCCACCGGCCCCGACCCACCCGGGTCGGGCGAGGCCAGCGGCACCGGGGCCGGGGCCTCCGCGCCTTCCTGGCCGGCCTCCGGGTACTGCGCCAGCAAGGCGGAGTCGGCGGCGTCCCGCCAGAAGTGCGCGACGCGCCCGTCCCCGAGGGACACGGACGCCAGCGAGCCGGGCACCGGCTTGGCAGGGGTGTTGAGGGTCCGGACGAACTCACCGCCCGGCTCCTCCTGGCGCCAGCGCAGGACGACCTCGCTCGAGACGGCGAGCAGCTCCGCCCGCCCGTCACCGGTAGCGGCAGCGGACACCGTGTCGAGCAGCCGGCTGCCGTGCAGATCCAGCCAAGGGCCCCAGATGCCCTTGGCATCCTGCTTGCGCGCGCTGAGCCCGTTGCCCGCGTTGCGCAGGGCGATGAAGAGTCCCTCGGCGTCCACGACGGCGGTCGGGGCGCCCATCTGGTCGGCGCGCTCCCAGTCGCGGCCGTAGGGGGTGCCGATCGTGCGCCAGTTGGTGACGGCGCGGCCGGTCTGGAACTGGGTGGTGTAGACGACGTCCGTCTCGGCCCGGCCGTCCTCGTGCTCCCGGCGGCGCAGGCCGGTCAGGTACACATACCCCTCGGGGGTCTGCGCTATGGACAGGTACGGCTCCAGGCCGGGCATCGCCAGGTGCTGGGGGCCGCTCCAGCCGGGGCCGCCGGGGCGGGTCTCGGTCCAGCGCGTGAGGCCGTCCTGGGCCGGGGCGTAGGCCGTCAGCCGGCCGTCCTTGCCCCTCAGCAACCAGCCGGTGGTGGGGGCGGCCGTCCGCACTGCCATGACTCGCTGTCAGCCTCTCTCGTCGGGGAGTTCGTCGGCTTTGCCGACGCCCGACCCTAACATTGCACGCCTCGCGGGCCCCCGGGCGTGCGAGGCTGTCCCCCGTGAACGATCATGTTGCGCTTCTTGTCGTGGATGCGGCGAATGTCGTCGGCTCCGTGCCCGACGGCTGGTGGCGCGATCGCGCCGGCGCCGCCGAGCGTCTGCGTGACCGGCTCGCGGCGGACGGGCTGCCGGCCGGAGCTGTGCAGCCGCCGACCGGACCGCTGGAGATCGTGCTCGTCGTGGAAGGGGCCGCCCGGGGTGTCGCCCCGGTGCCCGGCGTGCAGGTCGTCGCCGCTGCGGGCAGCGGGGACGACCGCATCGTGGAGCTCGTCGCCGCCCGGGCGCCCGGGCGGCGGTGCATCGTCGTCACCGCCGACCGGGAGCTGCGTTCCCGAGTGCGGGCACTGGGTGCGGACGTCGTGGGGCCTCGCGCCGTCCGATAGTCACGCCTCTTACGAGGCGTTCCGGGCGCCCACCCGGCTGTGCCTGCGGCCGTACGCGAAGTACACCGCCACCCCCAGCACCATCCAGGCCGCGAACCGCAGCCATGTCTCCGCGGGCAGGTTGAGCATCAGCCACACCGACGCCGTCACCGACAGCACCGGCACGGCCGGGACGAACGGGGTGCGGAAGGCCCGCGGCAGGTCCGGCCGCGTACGGCGCAGGATGACCACGCCGAGCGCGACGACGACGAACGCGAACAGCGTCCCGATGTTGACCAGTTCGGCCAGGACGTCGATCGAGGTGAAGCCCGCCACCACCGCGACCACCACGCCCAGCAGGATCGTCGAGCGGTAGGGGGTGCCGAAGCGCGGGTGGACGGTCGAGAAGAACCGCGGCAGCAGCCCGTCGCGGCTCATGGCGAAGAACACCCGGCTCTGGCCGAGCAGCAGGATCATGCAGACGGTGGTCAGGCCGATCGCGGCGCCGAAGCTGATCAGCCCGGCCCAGAAGGGCTGCCCGCGGCTCTTGAACGCGTCGGCGAGCGGTGCCTCCGTGGAGAGCCGGCTGTACTTCTCCATGCCGGTGACGACGACGGAGACGCCCACGTACAGCGCGGTGCAGATGGCGAGCGAGCCGAGGATGCCGCGGGGGACGTCGTGCTGGGGGTTGCGGGTCTCCTCGGCGGCGGTGGCGACGATGTCGAAGCCGATGAAGGCGAAGAAGACGATGGCGGCGGCCGAGAAGATGCCCATGACGCCGAAGTTCGACGGGGTGAAACCGAAGATCAGCTGCGAGAGCGGTGCGGCGAGCCCGTTGTTGCCGGAGGTGCCCTGCGCGGGCGGGATGAACGGCCTGTAGTTGTCGCCGTTGATCAGGAAGGCGCCCACGACGATGACGATGAGGACGACGGTGACCTTGACCGCGACCACCACCGCGGTCACCCGCGAGGAGAGCTTTATTCCTGCGACGAGGATGACGGTCAGTGCCAGGACCAGGGCGCAGGCGAGGATGTCGAAGCCGAAGGTGCCGCCGTGCGGGCCGCTGAGCACGGCCGGCAGGTGCCAGCCGGCATTGTCCAGCAGCGACCGGATGTAGCCGGACCAGCCGACGGCTACCACGGCGCAGCCCAGCGCCAGTTCCAGGATCAGGTCCCAGCCGATGATCCACGCGGGCAGTTCGCCGAGCGTGGCGTACGAGAAGGTGTACGCGGACCCGGCGACCGGGACGGTGGCGGCGAACTCCGCGTAGCAGAGGGCCGCGAGGCCGCACACGATGCCGGCGAGGACGAAGGCCAGCGCCACGGCCGGCCCTGCGTTCTGTTTGGCGACCTTTCCGGTGAGCACGAAAATGCCGGTGCCGATGACGACACCGACGCCGAACACCGTGAGGTCGAGTGCGGAGAGGGACTTTTTGAGCGCGTGTTCCGGTTCCTCGGTGTCCTGGATGGACTGCTCGACCGTTTTCGTCCGGAACATGCCGCGCGTACCGCGGGTCATCGGCTCACCTCCACCGTCGCGAGTCTCCGCGATGATGGAACCCGCTCGGGGGTGGCAACGGCCACCCCCGTGCAGGATTCACCCTATGGAGGGGTGCCTCGAACGCCGGACGGCCTGATTCCGGCCCGTCCGGGGGCGTCTCAGTCCCGCACCGGCTCCGCGTCGGAGGCCGTGGCGTCGTCGTCCAGGCGTCCGTCCAGCTTGGCCACCAGACCCGTCACCTGGCGGGCGATGTCCGGCGCCGTGAGGCCGATCTCCGCCATGATCTCCTTGCGGGAGGCGTGGTCGAGGAAGCGGGCGGGGATGCCGAAGTCGCGCAGCGGGAGGTCGACGCCCGCGTCGCGCAGGGCCTGGGCGATCGCCGAACCGACGCCGCCGACACGGCCGTTGTCCTCGACGGTGACGACGACGCGGTGCTCCGCGGCGAGCCCGGGCAGCGCCTCGTCGACCGGCTTGACCCAGCGCGGGTCGACGACGGTGGTGGAGATGCCCTGCTTGTCGAGGAGGTCGGCGATCTCCAGGCACATCGGGGCGAGCGCGCCGACGGAGACGAGGAGCACGTCCGGGCGGACGGTGCCCTCGGCGGGGCGGCGCAGGACGTCCATGCCGCCGATGCGGCCGACGGCCTCGACGGCCGGGCCGACGGTGCCCTTGGAGTAGCGCACGACCGTGGGGGCGTCCTTGACCTCGACGGCCTCGCGCAGCTGGGCGCGCACCTGGTCGGCGTCGCGCGGGGCCGCGATCCGCAGGCCGGGGACGACCTGGAGGATCGACATGTCCCACATGCCGTTGTGCGAGGCGCCGTCGTCACCGGTGACGCCGGCGCGGTCCAGGACGAACGTCACGCCGCACTTGTGCAGGGCGACGTCCATCAGGACCTGGTCGAAGGCGCGGTTGAGGAAGGTCGCGTAGACCGCGAAGACCGGGTGCAGGCCGCCGGTGGCGAGGCCCGCGGCGGAGACGGCCGCGTGCTGCTCGGCGATGCCCACGTCGTAGACGCGGTCGGGGAAGGCCTTGGCGAAGGGCTGCAGGCCGACGGGCTGCATCATGGCGGCGGTGATGGCCACGATGTCGTCGCGCTCGCGGCCGAGCTTGACCATCTCCTCGCCGAAGACCGAGGTCCAGCTGGTGCCGCCGGAGGAGACGGGGAGGCCGGTGTCGGGGTGGATGACGCCGATGCCGTGGAAGCGGTCGCCCTCGTGCTGCTCGGCGGGCTTGTAGCCGCGGCCCTTCTCGGTGAGGCAGTGGACGAGGACGGGACCGTTGAAGCGCTTGGCGCGCTGCAGGGCGGACTCCAGGGCCTCGATGTCGTGGCCGTCGATGGGGCCGACGTACTTCAGGCCGAGGTCCTCGAACATGCCCTGCGGGGCGATGAAGTCCTTGAGGCCCTTCTTGGCGCCGTGCAGCGTCTCGTAGAGGGGCTTGCCGAGGACGGGGGTGCGCTCCAGCAGATCCTTGCCGCGGGCCAGGAAGCGCTCGTAGCCGTCGGTGGTGCGCAGGGTGGCGAGGTGGTTGGCCAGGCCGCCGATGGTGGGCGCGTAGGAGCGCTCGTTGTCGTTGACGACGATGACGAGCGGGCGGTCCTTGGCGGCGGCGATGTTGTTCAGCGCCTCCCAGGCCATGCCGCCGGTGAGCGCTCCGTCGCCGATGACGGCGACGACGTGGTCCTTGCGGCCGCGCACCTCGTTGGCCTTGGCGAGGCCGTCGGCCCAGCCCAGGACCGTCGAGGCGTGGCTGTTCTCGATCACGTCGTGCTCGGACTCGGCGCGGGAGGGATAGCCGGAGAGGCCGTCCTTGGCGCGCAGCCGGGAGAAGTCCTGGCGGCCGGTGAGCAGCTTGTGGACGTAGGCCTGGTGGCCGGTGTCGAAGAGGATCTTGTCCTTCGGGGAGTCGAACACCCGGTGCAGGGCGATGGTGAGCTCCACCACGCCGAGGTTGGGTCCGAGGTGGCCGCCGGTCTTGGCGACTGCGTCGACGAGGAAGGAACGGATCTCCGCGGCCAGCCGGTCGAGCTGCTCCGGGCCGAGCCGGTCCAGGTCGCGCGGTCCCCCGATGCGGGTCAGCAGGGCCACCCGTGCCTCCTTGAGTGTCGGTCGACGCTGACTAATGATCCCGTCGAGTCTAATCTTCCGTCCGCGATCACGGTGAACGGGTTATGCGACCTATGTCACGCGTTCGGCGCAGCACGGTCCCAAACCGTCTGAAAAGCGAGGCGGAGACAGGATGCCAGGGCCGGGTGCTCGATGTAGAGGGCGGTGGTGGAGCCGGTGCCGGCCACCGGGTCGGGCATGTCGCACAGGACGAGCGAGGCGTCGGCGACGACGAGCTTCAGCGGCAGCTCCGCGGTGAAGCGGGCCTCCTCCCCCGCCTGGCCGAAGCGCAGGACGCTTTCCTTCAGCTCCGGGTCGTCGAGCGCGTCCCGGGTGTAGACCGCACGGACGGTGCCGCCCGCGCGGCTGATGCGGCGGGCCGCCTTGATGCCGGCGGTGTTGCGGGTGGGGGCGACGAAGGGTGGCCGGCAGAAGGTGAGGAGTTCGCCGGTGGCCTGGGTCTGGATGTCGGCGAACCGGTCGGCGATGGCGCCGGGGTCGCGGAGCACCTCGATGTAGTCGAGCGGGTCGGTGTGCGTGCGGCCGTCGGTCCAGAGCGGCAGCAGGGCCGCCGCGAGTCCGGCCGAGACGCGCTCCAGCTCTTCGAGCGTCTCCCTGCGGCGTGCCATCAGCCGCGTGAGGGCGAGTTCCGGGGCGACGGCGGACCAGGTGGCGACCCGCCCGCCGTGGGCCGTGGCCAGGCCGCTGCGGGTGAGCGCGTCCAGGACGTCGTAGATCCGCTGGCGGGGCACCCCGGCCTCGCGGGACACCTGGGCGGCCGTGAACGTCTCGCGTCTGACCAGGGCCTGGTAGACGCGTGCCTCGTACCGCGACAGCCCGAGCGCCACGAGGCCGGCGACGGTTTCCTGCTCCGGCTCCATGACGACCACGCTATCCGCCGGCGATCAACGCGAACCCACCGGAGCTGCATGCATAACAAGCCTTTGCCGTAAGGCTGTTGTCGACCGGAGGGGGCGTCGCTACTTTCGGGTCAGTGCCACCACTCACCGGGGTGGCACTTTTCGGAGGGCTTGATTGTCATGCCCTCAACATCATCGGCCCGTCTGCACCGCAGACGGACACCCCCCATGGAGGCACGTCCATGCACTCCACGAAGTCCGGCTCCCCCGGCTCCAGACGGCCCGCCGGCCGCGCCGTCGCCGCCCTGTTCTCCCTCGCGGCCCTGGTCAGCGGCGGTCTCATAGCCGCCGCCCCCGCATCGTCCGCCGCCGTCTCCCCCCACACCGCGGACGGCCCCCACGTCCGGCAGCTCTGCTCCGAGAGCACGAGGCCGGGACAGATGCACTGCCTGGGTCTGGTCCGTACCGACGTCGAACAGCACCTCGGCATCACCGACGACGCCGCTCCCTCCGGCCTGAGCCCGGCCGACCTCCAGAGCGCCTACAACCTGCCCTCCGGCGCGGGTTCCGGCGCCACCGTGGCCATCGTCGACGCGTACGACGACCCCAACGCCGAGCAGGACCTGGCCACTTACCGCGCCCAGTACGGCCTGCCCGAGTGCAGCACCGCCAACGGGTGCTTCCAGAAGGCGGACCAGAACGGCGGCACCAGCTACCCGACCGCCGACTCCGGCTGGGCCGGCGAGATCTCCCTCGACGTCGACATGGTCAGCGCCGCCTGCCCGCAGTGCCACATCCTGCTCGTCGAGGCGAACAGCGCCACCATGGACGACCTCGGCGCGGCCGTGAACCGCGCCGTCACCATGGGCGCCAAGTACGTCTCCAACAGCTACGGCGGCAACGAGGACGCGACCGACCCCGCCTCCGACTCCTCCTACTTCAACCACCCCGGCGTCGCCATCACCGTGAGCTCCGGCGACAGCGGCTACGGCGTCGAGTACCCGGCGGCCTCCCAGTACGTGACGGCCGTGGGCGGCACCTCGCTCACCCGCGACAGCAGCAGCCGCGGCTGGTCCGAGTCGGTGTGGGGCTCGAGCTTCGGCGGCCAGGGCGCGGGCTCCGGCTGCTCCGCGTACGACCCGAAGCCGTCCTGGCAGCAGGACACCGGCTGCACCAAGCGCAGCGTCGCCGACGTCTCGGCCGTCGCCGACCCCGCCACGGGCGTCGCGGTCTACGACAGCTACCAGGCGAGCGGCTGGAACGTCTACGGCGGCACCAGCGCCTCGTCGCCGATCATCGCCTCCGTGTACGCACTGGCCGGCACCCCGGCCGCGGGCACGTACCCGGCCTCGTACCCGTACGCCCACCCCTCGGCGCTCAACGACGTGACCAGCGGCTCCAACGGCAGCTGCAGCCCGTCCTACCTGTGCAACGCGGGCCCCGGCTACGACGGCCCCACGGGCCTCGGCACCCCCAACGGCACCGCCGCCTTCGCCTCCGGCTCCGCGGACGACGGCAACGCCCGCCGCTGACCGAGCACTTGCAGTGGGCCCGGACGCGCATGGTCCGGGCCCACCACCGCGCCCCGCCGGGGCGCTACACGCGCCCCGCCGTCTTCTGCGTCTTCCGCGACAGCGAGTCGATGACGACGGCCGCCAGCAGCACCGCGCCCGTGATCATGTACTGGACGGCGGAGGCGATGCCGAGCAGCGCCATGCCGGAGGCGATGGACTGGATGACGAGGACGCCCAGCAGCGCCGACCAGGTCCGGCCGCGGCCGCCGAAGAGGCTGGTGCCGCCGATGACGGCCGCGGCGATGGCGTTCATCAGCAGACTGCCCGCGCCGGAGGACTGGTTGGCGGCGTTGATCTGCGAGGCCAGGAACATCCCGCCGAGGGCGGCCATCGTGCCGGACAGCGCGAACACCGAGATCCGCACGGCCGCCACGTTGATGCCCGCACGCCTGGCGGCCTCCACACTGCCGCCCAGGGCGTAGACGGTGCGCCCGTAACGGGTACGCCGCAGCACGAAGTCGGAGGCGACGACCACCCCGAGGAAGATCACCACGGCCAGCGGCAGGCCCTTGTACTGGTTGAACAGCCACGCCACCACGAAGGCCGGCACCGCGAGCACGGCCGTGCGCAGCACGATCTCGCTCAGCGGCCTGCTGGGCACCCCGGCCGCCTCCCGGCGCCTGCTGTCGCGGTACGAGAACAGGAAGAACGCCGCCACGCACAACGTCGCCAGGCCGTAGGCGGCGGAGATGTCGGTGAAGTAGTGGTTGGTCAGCTGGGCGACCAGGCCCGAGTCGTCGAGGTTGATGGTGCCGTCGGAGCCGAGCACCTGGAGCATCAGCCCGTTCCAGCCGAGCAGTCCGGCCAGGGTGACGACGAAGGCCGGAACGCCGATCCGCGCGAAGAAGAAGCCGTGCAGGGCACCGATGACCGTCCCGGAGAGCACAGCGACGACCAGCGCGAGCCACTCCGGCATGCCGTGGTTGATGTTGAGCACCGCGAAGACCGCTGCCGCGAGTCCGCTGACCGAGCCGACGGAGAGGTCGATCTCGCCGAGGACGAGGACGAAGACGATGCCGACCGCGATCAGTCCGGTGCCGGCGGCGGTGACGAAGAGGTTGGAGAGGTTCTCGGCACCGAGGAAGGCGGAGTCCTTCAGCTGGAAGACCAGGCCGATCACGATCAGCCCGACCACCACGGGCAGCGAACCCAGTTCACCGCTGCGCAGCTTGCGCCCGAACTCGCTCCAGTAGCCCGCGAATCCCTCCTGGCGGACCAGCAGCCGCGGGTCGACGGCGGTGGTGACGGCGGCGGGCGGGGCGTCCTGCGGACGGCCGTTGTCCTCGGCCGGTGTGAGGTCCGTGGTCATTGCTCCCCCTCCCCTTCCGCAGCGCGTGCCCGGCGGCGGGTGACGGCGTTGTCGGTGGCACCGGTGATGGCGGCGACGATCTCCTCCTGGGTGGTGCTGCACACCTCGAAGGTGCCGTTGTTGCGGCCGAGGCGGAGGACGGCGACGCGGTCGGCGACGGCTTTGACGTCGGCCATGTTGTGGCTGATGAGGATCACGGCCAGGCCGCGTTCGCGCAGCCGCTCCACCAGGTCCAGGACCTGTGCGGTCTGCTCGACGCCGAGGGCGGCGGTGGGCTCGTCCAGGATGACGACCTTGGGCTCGCCGAGGAGGGAGCGGGCGATGGCCACCGTCTGCCGCTGCCCGCCCGACAGCGAGGCGACCGGGATGCGCACGCTGGGGATGCGGATGGAGAGGGTGGACAGCAGCTCACGGGCGCGGCGCTCCATCTCGACCTCGTCCAGCACCCCGGCGCGCAGGATCTCCCGGCCGAGGAAGAGGTTGCCGACGACGTCGAGGTTGTCGCACAGGGCGAGGTCCTGGTAGACGGTCGCGATGCCCAGTTCCTGGGCCGCGTGCGGCCGGTCCACGGTGACGGGCCGGCCCTCCCACTCGATCTTCCCCTCGTCGGCCGGGCCCACCCCGGCGATCGTCTTGACCAGGGTGGACTTTCCGGCCCCGTTGTCGCCCACCAGGGCGACCACCTCGCCGGCACGGATCTCCAGATCGACCTCGCTCAGCGCCTGGACGGCACCGAACCGCTTGGAGATCCCGCGCAACGCCAGCACGGGCGCAGCAGGCATATGAATCAACTCCCTTTGCCGCGCGGGCTACTTCAGGCCGGCCTTGTCGCAGTCCGCCTGGTACTTGGCGGTGCAGATCTCGTTCAGGGTGAAGAAGCCCTCCTTGCCGACGTACTGCTTGATGTCGTCCTTGGTCAGGGCGAAGGGCGTGACGATGATGGCGGGGATCTTCTTCTGCGAACCGCTGTTGACGGTGGAAGTGGCGACGGAGCCGAGTGTGGTGCCGCGGGCGAGCGCAACGGCCATTTCCGCGGCCGCATCGGCCTCGGGCTTGTAGGGCTTGTAGACGCTCATGAACTGTTCGCCCGTCAGAATTCGCTGGACAGCGGAGAGTTCGGCGTCCTGGCCGGTGACCGGAGGGAGCTTGTCGAAACCGGCGCTCTTGAGCGCGGTGATGATGCCGCCCGCCATGCCGTCGTTGGCCGAATAGACCCCGACGATATTCTCCTTGCCGAGCGAGGAGATGGCGCCCTTCATGTTCTCGTTGGCGTTCTCCGGCTTCCACTCCTTGGTGTCGTACTCCTTGCCGATCTTCACCTTGCCGTCCAGGACGGAATGCGCACCGGTCTTGTACATCTTGGCGTTGGGGTCGGTGACGGAGCCGTTCATCATGACGATCTGGCCCTTGGCGGCATTGCCGTCCAGCGCCTTGAGCAGGGACTCGCCCTGGATCCTGCCCACGCGTTCGTTGTCGACGGAGGTGTAGGCCTTCACCGGGCCCTCGGCCAGTCGGTCGTAGGCCACGACCGGGATGCCCTTGTCCTTGGCCTTCTTGACCGAGCTCGCTATCGACTTCGCGTCCACCGCGTCCAGGATCAGCGCATCGACCTTCTTCGTGATCATCGTGTCGACCTGCTGCTGCTGAACCGACGCATCCTGCTTGGCGTTCTCGTAGAGAATCGTGGTGTCGGTACCCGCGAGCTCCTTGAGTTTCTTCTCGATCAGGGGCTTGTCGAAACGCTCGTAACGGGCGGTCTGATTCTCCGGCAGCAACAGCCCGATCGTCAGCGCGCCCTTCTTCTCCTTCGTGGGGCCGCCGCCTGCTTCCTTGGCCTTGCCGCAGGCCGCGAGCCCCGCCGCCATGGAGAGCGCCGCCATGGCCACGACGGCACGGCGCAGATGCGTGTTCACGTGCAGATACCTCCCTGACGAGGCCGCGTCGTCGCGGCCGAGGTGGCTGGAAGTCTTCTGCGCAGCCCAAAGAGCGTCAAGAAGTAGCGTCTTAACGACATGGCAACGATGCCATTCGTTACCTCTGTGAACTCAAAGCACTCGGAATCAGGGGCGAAGCCAGGGGTGGAACCGCAGGACGGTCAGAGCCATCGGACCACCGCGGCGCCCGTCAGGCAAGCGCAGGGGCGTCCGCCGGACGGGTCTCCTCCAGCAGGCTCGAGTCGCCCATCTCGCTGAGCACCAGCGCCAGCGCGCCGAGCACCTCGGAACGGCCGCCCAGCGCCCCCGGCACGACCTCCAACTGCCGTGCCGCGCTGGGGATCGCGTACCGCGAGACCGACTCGCGGATGGGCCCGAGCACCAGCTCGCCGGCCTCCGCGAGCTCCCCGCCGAGCACCACCCGGCTGGGGTTGAGCAGATTGCACAGGCTCGCCACGGCGCTGCCGATGTGCCGCCCGACGTCCCCGATCACGCGCCGGCAGCCGGGGTCGCCCGCGCGGGCGAGCTCGACCATGCGCACCACGGTCAGGTCGGTGCCGTGCGCCGAATGGAGCAGCGGCAGCACATGCCGGGCGGCGGCGAACGTCTCCAGACAGCCGCGGTTGCCGCAGCGGCACACCGGCCCGGACTCGTCCAGCGTGATGTGCCCGATCTCCCCGGCGGTGCCGCCCGGGCCCCGGTAGATCCGCCCGTTGATCACCAGTCCGGCGCCCACGCCGCTGGCGACCTTGATGTAGGCCAGGTCCGTGGCCCCGCGGCCGGCGCCCCATACGAGTTCGCCGAGGGCGCCGAGGTTGGCATCGTTGTCGACGTGGACGGGGACGCCGAGCCGGGCCGCGAGGTTCTCCCGGGGGTTGGTGCCGACCCAGCCCGGCAGGATCGCGGTCGAGCCCAGCACCCCGGACTCCACGTCGATCGGCCCCGGGACCCCGAGACCCACCCCGACGATCTTGCGCGGGCTGATCCCCGCGGCCGCGATCAGCCGCCTGACCAGCTGCTCGGCCCGGTCCAGGCCCTGCTCCGCCGAGGCGTCCACGTCCAGCGGCTCGGCCTCCTCGGCCAGGACCCGATGGGCGAGGTTGCCGACGGCGACGCGGAGGTGGGTGTGGCCGAAATCGACACCGACGACGATCCCGGAGTCACCGGAGAGCGAGACGCTGCGGGCCCGCCGCCCGCCGGAGGAGGTGGGCGTCACCTCGACCGTGCCGCTGTCCTTCAGTTCCCGGACGATGTTGGAGACCGTGGCGGCGGACAGGCCCGTGGTACGGGCGATCTCGGCCTGGGTGAGCGACCCCGCCATACGGACCGCGCGTACGACCCGCTCCAGGTTGGCCCGGTGCAGCGACGACTGCGAACCCGGAGTTTCCACGCCTATCCACTCCCAAGCCGTTTCTCCAACATCTGAACTCTAAGCTCAGCCCTCCGGCCCGACTTGCGTCAAGGTCCGGAAACAGCCGACCCCTTATCGTACGGGGGCGCCGCGCCCCGTAACGGGCGCGGGACTGCTGCACCATGCGGCTCCGCCGCGTGGGCGCGACCAGCCACAGCGGCCCCGCACCCGAAGAACCGCCCTACGGCCGCACCGCGTGCTGCCGGATCATCTCCAGCGACCTCGCCGGATCCAGCGCAAGAGTGGTGAGGCCGTCGAAGACGCCCCGGTACCGCTGGACCTCCTCGTCCTGGTCGAGGTGGGTGGTCCCGGCCAGCCCGTCCATGAGGACGACATCCATCCCCGGGCACGCCGCGCCGTAGAGCACGAACGACCCGTCCAGCCCCCCGTGCGCCCCGCTGCCGAACGGCACGACCCGCACCGAGACCCGCCCGCTCTCCGCCAGTCCGGCGATGTGCTCCAGCTGCCGCCGCATCACCGTCTCCCCGCCCACGCACGAGCGCAGCACCGCCTCGTAGAGCACGGCCCGGTACTCCGGCGGATCGGCCTTCTCGAAGATCTGCTGCCGGGCCGTCCGGGCCTCCACGCACTGCTCGACCTGGGCCTCGGTGTACGCGCGCCGGCCGCGCCGGAACAGGGCGCGCATATAGCCCGGCACCTGGAGCAGGCCGGGGACGAGAACGGTCTGCCAGGTGCGGATGCGCACGGCGGTGGACTCCAGGTGCGCCAGGTCCACGATGCCGGGGAAGGTCTTCGCGTACTGGTTCCACCAGCCCTGCCGACGCCCCTCCTTCGCCATCTCCACGAGCGACTCGACCAGCTCCCGGTCCGTGACCCCGTAGACCTTCAGCAGGCCGCGGAGCTCGAACGGCCGGATGCCGTTCGCCCCCGTCTCGATCCGGCTGATCTTCGCCTGCCCGCACTCCAGTGCCGCTGCGGCGTCCTCCCCCGACATGCCGGCCGCCTCGCGCAGCCGGCGCAGTTCGGCGCCCAGCCGCCTCTGGCGGATGGTCGGTGGCGGTTTCCCTCCCATGGCGTTCCCCCTCCCCCTGTGGAGCCCCTCCCTCTGCAGGACAAGGAGTCTGCCTGCAGGAACGCGGAGCGCACAGTCACCCACAGGGGTAGAGGCATGGCGAATTTATGCAGTCAGGGGTGGCTGCTTCGCACTGCTCACTTCAGCGCACCCGCCGTCAGCCCCGCCTGTACCTGCCGCTGGAAGACGATGTACGCGGCGAGCACCGGCAGCATCGCCATCACCAGCCCCGCGAACAGCCCCGACCAGTCGCCCCGGTAGCCCTGGTTCACGGCGAGGGCCACCAGTCCCTGCGGCAGCAGCTTGCGGTTCTCGTCGCCGACGTTGAGCACCGTGGGCAGCAGGTACTGGTTCCACTGGCCCAGGAAGTTGAAGATGCCGACGCTGATCAGCCCCGGCCGGGCCATCGGCAGCATCACCTGGAAGAAGGTCCGGGTGTGCGACGCCCCGTCGATCATCGCCGCCTCCGCCACCGACGTCGGCAGCGTCCGGAAGAAGCCGCTGAGGAAGAAGATCGTGAACGGCAGCGAGTAGGCGATGTAGACCAGGATCAGCCCGGGATAGGTGTTCAGCAGCTGCATGTTCTTCATCACGAAGAACAGCGGCACCAGCGCCAGGATGACGGGAAAGCTCATCCCGCCGACGAAGAGGAAATAGATCAGCCGGTTGCCGGGGAACTCGAAACGGGCCAGCACATAGGCCGCCATCGCCCCCAGCAGCATCGTCCCGAACAGCGAACCCGCCACGACGATCAGCGAATTGAGGAAGTACTGGCTCATGTGCGCCTGGGACCACGCCCGCCCCCACGCGTCGAAGTGCAGTCGCCCCGGCAGCGCCCACGGCGAGGTGAAGATCTCGTTGTCGGTCTTGAAGGCGCTCATCACCGCCCACAGCAGCGGCAGCGTCACCATCAGACCCCACAGCACGAGGACCCCGTGCGAGAAGACGTTGAGCACCCGCCCCTCGCTGCCGCCCGCCTGCTGCGGCTCGGTCCGTCGGGAATCGCGTACGGGCATCAGTACTCCAGTCGTTCGCGCCGGCCGAGCTTCATCACGATGCCCGCGAAGAGAAGGGTGACGATGAGCAGCGCCACCCCGAGCGTGGTGGCGTATCCGGCCTGTCCGTCACGGAACGCCTTCGTGTAGAGGTAGAAGGACAGCACTTCCGTGGAATAGTCGGGCCCGCCCGGCCCCACGGTCATGATCTGTACGACCGCGAAGCCGTCGAGCGCCATGATGCCCATGTAGACCCAGCCGGTCTGCACCGTGTCCCACAGCAGCGGCAGCGTGATGCGGAAGAAGGTCTGGAGGCGGTTGGCGCCGTCGAGCAGGGCTGCCTCGTAGAAGTCCTTCGGGATGGAACTCATGCCGGCCGAGAACAGCACGACGTAGAAGCCGACGTTGCTCCAGACCATCACCGCCATCACGCACCACAGCGCGAGCCGCGGATCACCCAGCCATTCCGGGTGGACGGATCCCAGACCGACCGCCCGGAGCAGGGAGTTGAGGGCACCGCTGTTGGGGTTGTAGCCGAACTGGAAGAGCAGGGCGACGATCGCGATCGAGAGCACCTGGGGAAAGAAGTACACGACCTTGTAGAAACCGGAGCCGCGCACGCCGGCCACCGCCGCGTTCTTCCTGCGGCGGCCGCCGACGTTGAGCATGAAGGCGAAGAACAGGCCGAGGCCGAGCGTCACCACCGGCAGGATCAGCAGCAGGAGGACGTTGTGTCCCACGGCCTTCCAGAACACCTCGTCGTGCCACAGCCGTTGGTAGTTCTTGAAGCCCGTCACCGCGAAGTCGGGGCTCAGGCCCGTCCAGTCCGTGAAGGAGTAGTAGATGGCCTGGACGAACGGCGAGATCACAAAGATCCCGTAGATCGCCAGGGGCAGGACCAGAAACCCCGCGATGAAGCGGTACTTGCCGTGCTGCATGCCCTCCGACCCCGATCCGCGTGTGTGCTCAAGCGCCTACTTGTGCTTGTACTTCTTGACGGAGTCGTCCTTGGCCGTCTCGTCCGCGTAGCGCTGGATCTTCGTGATCGCCTCGTCCGGGGTCAGCCGGCCCGCCATCATCTCGCCGAGCGCCCCCACCCCGATCTTCTCCTTCTGCAGGGCCACGTACCAGTCCTGGATCCGGGGGTTGACGACGTTCTTCCCGGCCTTGGCGAGGGCCTCCTGGGAGGAGGCGAGCCCCGGCGGAAGCGTGATCCCCTCGGTGCCGCCGTTGAACGAGGTGAGGGAGGACACCTTCTGGACGAAGTTCTGCGAGGACTTCTTGCCGAGCATCACCCGCAGCAACTCCATGCCGCCCTGCGGGTTCTTGGCGTTCTTCGGCACGATGAACGGTTCGCCGCCCGCGGCCCACAGGGTGCCGAACGGCATCTTGTCGTTCTTGTCGAGGCTGGACGGGGCCCCGACGGCCATCTGGAAGTCCTTGGGCGTGGTCTTCTTCGACTCGTTCTCCACCCACGAACCATTGGGGATGAACAGCGCCTTGCCCTCGTTCCAGGCGGTCTGGGACTCGATATGGGTGAGGCCGGGCGTGCCCTGGAGGATGTAGCCCTTCCTGTAGAGCTCGTAGTACGCGTCGAAGGCGGCCTTGACGGCCGGGTCCTTCCAGGCGTTCGGCTCCAGGTTGTCGATACGGTTCAGCACCTCGACGCCGCCGATCTTGGCGATGAACGGGTAGAGGCTGAAGGGCAGGTAGTACGGGTACTTTCCGGCGTACG
Organism: Streptomyces morookaense; assembly: GCF_013030945.1. GTDB lineage: Bacteria > Actinomycetota > Actinomycetes > Streptomycetales > Streptomycetaceae > Streptomyces > Streptomyces morookaensis. Next base: position 167,377 of record NZ_JABBXF010000002.1, read on the forward strand.
TCCAGCCGGCGATGCCCTTCTTCTTCGCCGCCTCGCAGACCTTGAGCATGTCGTCCCAGGTCTCGGGGTACTGGGCGTCGAGCTTCTGCAGATTGGTCCTGGAGTACCAGACGCCGTACACCGTGTAGGCGTAGTAGAGGATCCAGGTCTCGTCGCCCTCGAACTTCCCCATCTCCACGACGCCCGGACGCAGGGTGTCGCGCACCTTCTTGGCGGGGTCGTCGAAGGAGGGTGCGTCCAGCAGGGAGTTGAGGTCGGTCAGCTGCTGCTTTCCGACGAGCGTGCCCATGTCCATCTGCTTGGCACCGGAGTTGTCGATGAGGTCCGGCGGGGCGCCGCCGTTGAACCGGGGCTGCAGTTCGGTCTGGATGTCCTGCGTGGCGGAATGCTTGACCTGGGCCTTGGGAAAAGCGGCCTTGTACTCCGCCTCGGCGTCCTTGGCGTACTGGTCGCCGAAGCCGCCGTTGAAGATGACGACGTCGAGCGGCGCGGTCTCATTGACGGCCAGGGGGTTCTTGGCGCTCTTCTTCCCCTTGTCCACGTGATTGTCGTCGCTGCCGCCGCCGCTCGCGCAGGCGCTCAGCGCACTCATCGCCGGAACCGCGAACAGTCCGGCCGCGGCGGCCCGTTTGATCAGATCACGCCGGCTGAATTCCGGGGTGGTTCCCATGCGCAAGTCCTCGCTCTCCCACAGGACTCAGGCGGTGCACCGGTCTCCCCTTGCCGATTCGCCGTCGAGGACTCGCCGTACGAAGGGCCCGACACCGCGGGTCAGTTGAAGCATTGGTGCGTGGCGTGCTGGGTACGTGCTCGGCACGTGTTCGGTGCGTGCCGATGGTGCGCGGACAGGTATAGTCCACTCCGATCAACTGGGCAAGATCGAAGACCGCTTCGGCCGTCAGTCTTTCCCGAGTTGAGACCTCGTCAGCACCTGGTCCGCCCCGACGACACCCCCTCGCGGGACTCTTGACACCACTGACGTCTCACGCCCTACTTATCACTGCGCGATACGGGTTGACAACGTTGTCGGATGCGTGGAGAGGCGAGGGATGCGACACAGACTCGGACTCCGTCCCGGGCGCAGGCAGTGGGCCGCCCTCGCGGTCCTCCTCGCGACGGCCCTGTTGATGACTACCCCTCAGTTGGCCGGGAGCAACGCCGTGGCGGTATCCGCCGGGCGCACCGCCGGAGCGGGACAGGCCGGACGGGACGGAGGGGCCGAAGGGACCGGACAGACCGCACAGACCGCACAGGATCGCTTCTCCTCCTCCTTCGAGCCGGGCGAGCCGCAGCCCGACTGGCTCAATACGGTCGAGACGGGGCCCGACGGCCGCAAGCTCGCCGCCGGCGTCGACGGCAGCGACACCAGCGGCATTCCCGGCAACGTCACCGGCAAGGTCACCGCCGTCCGCGCGAGCGGCGAGAACACCGAGGCCGGTGAGGTCAAGGAGAACCTGGTCGACGGCGAGAGCGCCACCAAATGGCTGGTCTTCGCCCGCACGGCGTGGCTGGAGTTCCAGCTGTCCGAACCCGTGCCCGCCGTGCGCTATGCGCTGACCTCGGCGAACGACGCCCCGGCGCGCGACCCGCGGGACTGGACGTTTCTCGGCTCGGACGACGGCAAGTCCTGGACCACCCTGGACACCCGCGAGGACGAGACCTTCGAACGCCGCCAGCAGACAAAGGAGTTCGGCTTCGAGTCGGACCACCCGTACCGCCAGTACCGCCTGGAGATAACCCGCAACAACGGTGACAGCATCATCCAGCTCGCCGAGGTCCAGATCGCCACCGCCGACCCCGGCCCGCCCCCGCCCCCCGAGATGCGCAGCCACATCGACCGCGGCCCCACCGGCTCGCCCACCGCCAAGGCCCACGCGGGCTTCACCGGCACCCACGCCCTGCGCTACGGCGGCACCCATCTGGCGACCGGCCACGCGTACTCGTACAACAAGGTCTTCGCCGTGCACACCGAGGTCACGCCGCAGACCGTGCTCGCCTACAAGGTCTTCCCCGCGATGCCCGAGCGCGACCCGCGTTATCCGGCCACCCACGTCGCGCTCGACCTGGCTTTCACGGACGGCACGTATCTCAGCCGCCTGGGCGCCGTCGACCAGCACGGCGCGCCGCTGACCCCGCAGGGGCAGGCGGAGTCGAAGACGCTGTACGTGAACCAGTGGAACAACAAGGAGTCCCGGATCGGCGAGGTCGCCGCGGGCAAGACCGTCGCCCGCATCCTGGTGGCGTACGACTCCCCCGTCGGCCCGGCGAAGTTCCGCGGCTGGATCGACGACGTCTCGATCGCACCGGCTCCCCAGGAGCACCCGCCGGCCCACCCGGCGGACCGCGCCGTCACCACACGCGGCACCAACTCCAGCTCCAACTTCTCCCGCGGCAACACCTTCCCCGCGACCGCGGTCCCGCACGGCTTCACCTTCTGGACCCCGGTGACCAACGCCGGTTCGACGGACTGGCTGTACCAGTACGCGGCCGCGAACAACGACGACAACCTGCCGACGATCCAGGCGTTCAGCGCGAGCCACGAGCCGAGCCCATGGATGGGTGACCGGCAGACGTTCCAGGTGATGCCGTCGACGGCGAGCGGCGTCCCGGATCCTGCGCGAAAGGCGCGCGCCCTGCCCTTCCGCCACGAACACGAAACTGCACGCCCGCACTACTACGGCGTCACGTTCGACAACGGCCTGAGGGCGGAAATCGCCCCGGCCGACCACGCGGCGATGATGCGCTTCACGTTCCCGGGGGCGGACGCGTCCGTCGTCCTCGACAACGTCCGTCGTGAGGGCGGCCTGACCCTGGACCCGGAGCACGGGTCCTTCACCGCCTGGACGGACGTGAAGAGCGGCCTGTCGACGGGCGCGGGACGGATGTTCGTGTACGGGGTCTTCGACGCACCGGTGACGGCGAGCGGGGGCGGGGACGCGAGGGGTGTGGCGGGCTACTTCCGCTTCCGTGCCCGCACAGTGAATCTGCGCATCGCGACATCCCTCATCGGCATCGACCAGGCGAAGTCCAACCTCGCCCAGGAGATCCCGGAGGGCTCGACGTTCGAGGGCGTGCGGGACCGCGCGCGGGCGGCGTGGGACGCGCTGCTCGGCCGGATCGAGGTGGAGGGCGCGACCGAGGACCAGCTGACGACGCTGTATTCGAACCTGTACCGCCTGTACCTCTATCCCAACTCGGGTTCCGAGAACACGGGAACGGCGGCTCGCCCGGTGCCGCGCTATGCGAGCCCGTTCTCTCCGCCGGCCGGGGAGAACACCCCGACCCGGACGGGCGCGAAGATCGTCGATGGCGAGGTGTACGTCAACAACGGCTTCTGGGACACGTACCGCACGGCATGGCCGGCGTATGCACTGTTCACGCCGGGGCAGGCGGCGAAGATGGCCAATGGCTTCATCCAGCAGTACAAGGACGGCGGTTGGATCTCCCGCTGGTCGTCCCCCGGCTACGCGGACCTGATGACGGGCACGAGCTCGGACGTGGCCTTTGCGGACGTGTACGTGAAGGGTGTCGGGTTGGACGCGGAGGCCGCGTACGAAGCGGCGCTGAAGAACGCGACGGTGGCGCCGGACAACCCGGGAGTGGGCCGCAAGGGAATGGACACGTCCCCCTTCCTGGGCTACACGAGCACGAAGACGCCGGAGGGCGTGTCGTGGTCGGTGGAGGGCTACTTGAACGACTTCGGCCTGGCGAAGATGGGCGAGGCGCTGTACAAGAAGACGCGCAAGGAACGGTATCGCGAGGAGTCGAAGTATTTCCTCAACCGCGCACTGGGCTACGTCCATCTCTTCGACCACCGCACCGGCTTCTTCCAGGGCAAGGACGAGCAGGGCGAATGGCGCCTGCCGCCGGAGGAGTACGACCCGCGGGTGTGGGGCTACGACTACACGGAGACGAACGGCTGGAACTTCGCCTTCCCGGCGGTCCAGGACACGAGGGGCCTGGCGGCGCTGTACGGGGGCAGGGACGGACTGTCCCGGAAACTCGACGAGTTCTTCACGACTCCCGAGACGGGCGCCCCGGAATTCGCGGGCTCGTACGGGGGCGTCATCCACGAGATGACGGAGGCCCGGGACGTCCGCATGGGCATGTACGGCCACAGCAATCAGCCCTCGCACCATATTGCGTACCTGTACGACGCGGCGGGCCGACCGTGGAAGACACAGGCGAAGGTGCGGGATGTGCTGTCGCGCTTGTACCTGGGCGGCGAAATCGGCCAGGGATACCCGGGTGACGAGGACAACGGCGAGATGTCGGCGTGGTACGTGTTCAGCGCGCTGGGCTTCTACCCGCTGGTGATGGGCGAGGGCGAGTACGCGATCGGTTCACCGCTGTTCAAGAAGGCGACGGTGCATCTGGAGAACGGCAAGGAGTGGGTGGTGCGCGCGCCGGGCAACAGCGCCCGGAATGTGTACGTGCAAGGTGTGAAGGTGAACGGCAAGCCGTGGAACTCGACGGCGCTGCCGCATGCGGTGGTGGCGGCGGGCGGCACGCTGGAGTTCACGATGGGCCCGAGGCCGTCGAAGTGGGGCTCGGGGCCGGATGCCGGACCCACGTCGATCACGCGGGAGGCCGACCGGGTGCCGTCGCCGGCGGTGGATGTGACGGTGCCGGGGAGCTCGCCGCTGACGGACAACTCGTCGCGCACGGAGGCGACGTTCGAGACGGCGGAGCTGGAAGTGACGGAGGGCGCGGGTGCGGTGACGTCGTACACCCTGACATCGGGCGCGGACCGGGGCCGGGCCCCGCGGAGTTGGGTCCTGGAGGGCTCGGCGGACGACGGGGAGACGTGGGCGGAGGTGGACCGGCGGGACGGCGAGTCGTTCAGCTGGGGCCGACAGACGCGGGTGTTCGGGGTGAGCCGGGCGGGGGCGTACGGGCGGTATCGGGTGCGGGTGGTGGGGGGTGCGGGGACGTTGGCGGAGGTGGAGTTGCTGGCGGGGCGGGGGAGGGCCTGAGCAGGTTCGGCGGAGTATCGGGGCTCGATTAGTGCCCACGTCGTCGCTGCGGTGCTGGCGAAATTCTTGCTCCGGGCAGCATGACGCCCCGCCAGGACTTGCCTGACGGGGCATCCGCACTTCATGAAGCAGCACTAAGCAGGCGCGTCATCCACTAACGCTGGGATCAGCGCGCATCCGGTCCTGATTCAGGACCGATGTAGATCTCCACGCCATCGGAATCCCACGCCCTGCTGTATCCGCCGCTCGGGGCAGCCACTACGAAATCCTCGGCTTCCACGGACACCATGCCGTCATCCCCTCCCCCGAACCATTCGACGATGATGTGCTTGTCTGGCTCCAGTGCGTACTCGGCTGCGGTCGGCTCGAATGCAACTGTAATGCTCCGGTCTGCACGGATGACGAATCGCATAGTCACTCCCCGAGGTGATCCATGTAGTACTGGAACAGCTCCGCCCTCGATCCGGCGCTCGGGTTGACCTTTTCCGGATTGTCGGGGAACTTTGCCACTGACTTGTTGTGAATATTCTGATAGAAGTTTCGCCAGTACTGGGCATCGCTACGAGTCATGCCGATCTCCTTCATTTTTGCAACCTGCTCGGCGTTCTTGAGTTTGGTCGCATCTGCGAGGCTACGCCCGCCCCACGCCGCCTGACCAAAAGCATTTCGGTCAGCGAACCCCATTCGTGCAAATGTAGCGTCGAGGTCCTGAACACTTGGAACGGTGTAGTCGCAGGGGTCGAGAGAATTGTGCACCAGGATCGGCGTGGCGCCCGCCAGCACATAGTACGTATGGAAGTCGTCGACCGCGAGGTTGTAGACCTTGCGCGCCTCCGTCCAGGCGCGAACGTTGGAGATTTCCTTCAAATCACCCTGAGGTGTGCGGAGTCGGTCGCCCGCCCGGAGGTCCTCGGCGTTGATCCAGCGGTGCCGCTTGTCCTCCCAGAACGGGTGCCCCGCAGTGGCCGTCAGCGTACCGGCGGCGTTCCCGCCATTGCCGTCGGTGTCCACGGTGATCTCAACAAGATCCTTCTGCCCCTCACCGACGATCACGTCGGTCACAGGCCGTTCCTCGGTCCTGCCGCTGTCAGGGTTCGTGGCCATAACACGCTGCCCGACCCTGACTTCCTTGATCGGCTTAGGCGACCCATCAGCCATCAAGACTGGGGTTTCCGGAGTAAAGCTATTGCCGGGCTTTTTACGGCACAGAACGACCGTCTCGAGGATCTTCTCCGTCGTCTTTACGAGCTTCTTCGCTTCAGCTGCCTCTTCGAGCTTCTTACCGAGTCCGGCAAGTCGCTTGATGGCCTTGACGATCAGGGGAAAATCCTCAATCGCCTTGAGGGCCTTACCCCAGGGGAGGTTGTTCACCAATCCCCAGAAGCAAGCCTTGGCGTTGCCCTCACTGATACACTTCTTGATATTGTCGAAATCGAAGTACGACTTGAGGATATCACCACCAAGTTCCAACAGGAAGTCGGCAAAGTCCTTACCGAGAAGCGCTCGCGCCTTATCGAAATCCTCCCGCGATATCCCGGCCTGCTCGATCAGCTTCAGGTCCGCGTCGCTGAGGTCGGGGACGTTAGTCTTTTCGGAATTTGCGGCGTTTTCTTGAGCCTCTTTGTCTCTCTTCCGCTGCTCCTCTTCGGCCTTCGTTGCTGCCGCGTCAGCCTGCTTGGCATACTCCAGAGCGTTATTTGCTGCTTCCTGGGCCGACTTGGCGTGGCTCTCGGCCGATTCGGCCAGCTTGCCGGCTGCGTCCGCATCCTCCTTGGCCTGCGTGGCCGCGCCCTGAGCCACACTCGCCTCGCGCTCGGCCAGGTCGGCTGCACCGCTGGCGGCTACGGCATGCTGCTCGGCTTCAGCAGCGGCACCGCGGGCGCGGGCAGCTTCGGCTTCGGCCTCGTTGGCAGCCTGGCGTGCCGCAGCAGCGTCGGCGGCGGCCTGGTTGGCGGCTTGGCGGGCGAGCTGGGCGTCTTCCCGAGCCTGAGCCTCGGCCTTGTTGGCACTGGCAGCAGCCGCGCGGGCCTTGGCGCCGTCCTCGGCGGCCTGGGCGGCGGACTTCATGGCAGCGGCGGCCGAGCGAGCAGCATTGGCCGAGGAACGGGCTGCGTCGGCAGCCGCCTTGAAGGCCGGAGCGACCTGAGCGTTGGCACGCTTCGCAGCGGTCTCAGCATCATCGGCGGCCTTGACAGCCTCAGCAGCTTTGGCCTCAGCAGCGGCGACCTGCTCCTGGCCCATCTTCTCGGCGGCCTGGGCGACTTCCGCAGCGAAGTCCGCGTCAACGTCGGAGCCGGAGAACGGGGCAGTCAGCTGAATCGCGGTGTTGGCCGGGTCGGCGATACCGGCCGCGGTCGTCCGGGCAGCACCGGCGGCCTGGACGGCGATGCCGGCCTGGAGCTTGGCCATTGCGGCTTCGCGGACTGCGCCTTCGGCCTCTTCCTTGGTGCGGTTGGCTGCTTGAAGGGACAGGTTCGCCTCGGCAGCGGCCTGCCCAGCGAGGCGGGCGGCCTCGTGGGCGGCGATACCGGCACGGGCTTCCTGAGCCGTGGCCTCAGCAGCCTTCTGGTTGGCACGCTGGGCAGCAGCCTGGGTGGCCCGGTACTCGGCCTCGGCCCGGTTCGCCGCAGCGTTGGCAGCAGCGGCAGCAGCCTCCGCGGCGTTTGCCGCAGCATTGGCACGAGCAGCGTGCGCGGTGGCCTCGGCTGCCGCAGCGCGAGCTCGGGCAGCCGCACCCGCAGCCTCAGTGGCCGCGGAGCGGGCACGAACTGCAGCACCACTCGCCGTGTCAGCAGCGCTCTGGGCCTGACTCGCCGCAGTCGAGGCATTCTGAGCATCCAAGCGCGCCGATGCAGCAGCAGCCTGAGCCTCAACTGAGTACTTGGTGCCCCGGGAACCGGCCTCCATCGCCTCAGTGGCCTTGGCCCGAGCCGCTTCGGCCTGTTCGTTCTGCTTGGCCTCGAACGCCGCGTTGCGCGCGTCGCGCGCCTTGTTCTCCTCGCCGCGGGCGTTCTCGTCCGCCTTGGCAGCCGCCCCCTCCATCTCCTCGGCATGCGCCCGCGACGAAGCCGCAGTAGCCGCAGCCGCCTGCGCCTCCGCACGCGCAGCCGTAGCCGTACGTGCCTCTGCCTCCGCACGCGCACGTGCCGCAGCCGCAACATCCCGCTCGTGCTCCGCACGTTCCCGCGCCGCAGCGGCAAGATCGCGCTCGCGCTCCGCAATCTTGCGCTGCTCAGCAGCAATCTGGGCCTGACGCTGAGCCTCAAGCCGCGCCTCGCGGGCCTTCTTGGCGTGCTCCCAGGCCTCTTTCTCGGCCTGCTCGGCCTCGATGCGGGCCTTCCGGGTCCGCTCCGCCGCATCAGCGGCGATCTTGGCCTGCTTGTCGGCAGCCTCGGCCAGCTTCGCCGCGGCCTTGGCGTGCTCCTCGGCGTTGGCACGCCACAACTTGGCCTGCTGCTCGTGCAGTTCGGCCTGGTTCTTGGCGTTCAGGCCCTTGGCGTCGGCCTCGGTGGCGTCCACCGCGTGCTGGGCCGTCTCGCTCGCCTTCGCAGCAGCGTCCGCAGCAGCGGCGAGGCCGGAGGCGACCTCGGACCACTGCGTGCCGTACGTCAGGCCCGTCTCGACCAGGACATCGGCCTGGACCTTGGCCTGTGCGGCGGCGACCTGGGCGGACTTGGCGAAGTCGCGGGCGTATCCGACCTGGCGGGCGACCTCGGTCTTGACCTGGTCGTAGGACGACAGGGTCTTGCCGGCACGGTCGGCCGACAGCATGCGGTCGGCCTCACGCGACGCGGACGCCGCCGAAGTCATCGCATTGGAGGCACCCTTGAGCGCCTTCACCGCGTCACCGTGGTACCCGATCAGCTTCGTCCGCGCCTCGGCTGCGCGCTTGGCCTTCTCGGCCAGCTCGCGCAGCTTCTCCGCCGCCTCCTGGGCCTCCTTCTGCGCCTTCTCGTGCGCGGCCCGATCGTCGGCGTCCTTCTGCGCGGCGACCTGGTAGCCCTTCTCCAGGAACTCCGCGATCACCTTGTCGTCATTGGAGGCCAGAGCGGTCTTGGCCGCCTTCTGCACCTCCGGGCCGCCCGAAGCGGCCAGCATCTCCACGCGCTTGCGCAGCTCCGCGGCGCGGTCCTTGGCGTCCTTCTCGGCCTTCTGGTCGCGCTGCTTGGCGAGTTCTGCACCGAACTCCAGGAAGTTGGCGCGGTCGGTGGCATCCCCCTTCAGGACGCGCTCGACCTCGGCGTTGAAGTTCGGCCCGCCGGTGCCGCGCATCGCCTCGATCTTGCGGCGGTTCTCGGTATCGGTGGCGTTCTTCTTGTCCTTGGCCCGCTTACGGGCCTCGGCCTCGCCATGCTCCAGGAACTCGCGGATCGCGTTCGGGTCGCTGCTCTCCAGCGCTTTCTTCGCGGCTTCCTGGACCTCCGGCTCCTCGTCGAACTCCGCGAAGTCCTCGACCAGCGCCCGGTCGCGCTCCGCACTGAGCTTGTCCAGCTCGGATTGCCCGGCAGGTGCCGGAGCGGCGGACGACTTCGGCAGTGCAGCGGCCAGGCTGTCCAGTGCCGCCATCGCCTCGGCGAACTTGGGCGCCTGCGCCTGCTGCGCAGCGGCCGTCGTGGCAGTGGCCGCCGCAGCGGGCCCCGTCACACCGCCGAGCAGCGCTGCGACCACTGCCGTGGTCACTGCCTTTCTTGCTACGCCGACGCCATTGCGGCGTATTCTTCCGGCCTTTGGCCGGAATCTGCCCATCACGGGAAGAAACCCCCTACAAATGAATAGAAAAATGCCCCTGCCCTATGAGCGAGCAGGGGCAGGTCCGGCGAAGTCCGCGGTGAAGGGCTCGGTCTCAGCCCTTGACGCGGTTCTCGCCGTCCTGGGCCTTGGTGAACGCGTCCTTCCAGAACGTGGCCGCGTCGGCTGCGTTCTGCTGTTCGTCGGCCCAGGAGTTCTGATTGACCGCGGCCGGGTCGGCGATGTTCTTCCAGATCCCGTCCGCGTTGTCCTTGGCGGCCTTGGCGATGTCCGCCCAGTTCTCCGCCTGCGCCTTGGCGGCGGCCTGCTCGGCCCGCCAGGCGAGTTCCGCAGCGGCAGCGTGATCGGCCACCGCCTTCCACGCCTTCTCCGCCTCGGCCCGCGCCTTCGCCGCATCGGATGCGCCCTGCAGCGCCTTCTCGGCCTCGGCGGCCTCGTTGATCAGACGGGTCAGCGTGTAGTGCCGCACCACGTCCGCATCCGCGATCCGGGTCCGGTACGCCTCCAGGTCCAACACACCGCCGGTCGCCCAGCCGTAGCCGTAGAACTCCTCGACGTCCACGTCCGTGGCACCGGCCCGCAGCGCCCACTGCGCCGCCACCCGTACCTGCTCACCCGGATCGAGCTCCGCACGCGACTGCACGAACTCGCGTTCCCTGGCGGAGATTTCCAGCTTGTGCTGGGCGTCTTGTTCCCGCGTCGCTCGGTCGCGCTCCTGCGCCTGGGCGTACCCGGTCTTCACGAACGCGGCCTGTTCCGCGGCGCTGCCCTTCAGTGCACGCTCAGCCGCAGTGCGCACCTGCGGGGAGTACGACATGGGGTGCGTGCGGATGACCCGCTCGATGAACGCCTTGTTGCTCGACCGCGTGTCCTTCGCCCGCTTCTTGGCGTAGTCGAAACCGCCCCCCGGTGCCAGCCACTCCGCGATCGCCTCGTCGCCCCGGACATGGCGCAGGGCGTTCCACGCCGACGTCCGGACCTCGGCGGCCGGGTGGTTCAGCGCGTAGTAGCGGACCCGGTTCCGCGCGTCCTGCGCCGCCGCCGACCGCAACGACGCCAGCTGATCGACCGACTGATCAGCCGAGGCAACGGCTGCCACCGGGGCGTCCGCCCACGCCGGAGCCACACCCGCGACAGCAATTCCGCCTACCAGCACGCCGGCCGTCAGCGCCTGCGCAACCCACCACTGACGATTCACTCTTGACCTCTCAAACGCATGAACTTCCTTGCCTTGCCCCACGCCGGGGACGGCACCGTGCTCAGACGCGCCGTCCCCGGCGGGGTATGTGCCGCGCCCCAAGAGGCGGGGCCGAGAGGTCACTTGACCGGCAGGACCTTCCAGAGCTGTGCATCACTCCGGTTGCAGGTCCACTGCTGGGCCTTCGCAGCGTTCTCCGTCTTGCCGTGGTCGATGTCCAGGCAGCGGTCGGCGACGTGCGTCGGGCGCACCTGGTAGAGCTTCTTGGCGTAGTCGACGAGGACGAACTGCCAGCGCGTGTTCTTGCCGCCGAAGCACGACCACTGCTGGGCCTTGGCACCGGCGTCGGTGCCGCTGTTCTCCACTTCGAGGCACTTGCCGCTGGCGACGTTCTGCAGCTGGAAGGCGGAGTCGCCTGCGGAGATGACGCGCCACTTCTGGGCGGCGACGGTGTCGTAGCAGGTCCACTGCTGCGCCTGCAGGCCGTTGTCGGCAGCACCGTTGTTGATTTCCAGGCACTTGCCGCTGTGGGCCACCTGGAGCTGGACGGTCGTCTGCGCGGGGCGGGCGAGATCGGCGCCCCCGGCGGCGTCAGCGGCAGCGGCGGCGTCAGCAGCCGAGGGCTCGTCGGCGTACGCGGTCGTCGCGCCGGCGGTCAGGAAGGCGAGGCTGCCGGCAATGGCCAGGGCCGCTCGGATGGTCCGAGACATGGTGCAAGAATCCGTTTCTTGGTCGAGGGGTGGGGGTGTCAGGCCTTGGCGGGCAGGATCCGCCAGCGCTGTGCGACGGTGTCGTTGCAGCCCCACGACTGCACGTTCGCGCCGTCCTCACGGCTGGACGACTTGACGTCCAGGCAGCGGTCGAGAGCGTGCGACGGGCGCAGTTCGTACAGGTCCTGCGCAACGTCCGTGAGCATCACGCGCCAGCGCTGCTGCGGTGCGTCGACGCACCACCACTGCTGGACGTTGGCGCCCGCCTTGGTGTCGCGGTCCTCGACCTCGACGCACTTGCCGCTGTGCTGGGCACGCAGCCGGAACGTGGCCGGGCCGTCGGGGATCAGGTCGAAGACCTGGTTCTCGAGGTCGTCGGCGCACGTGTTCTGCACGACGTTGCCGCCGTTGCGGAAAGTGCCGTTGGCGATGGTGAGGCACTTACCGCTGGCCGCAGCCTGCAACTTCACGGTGGAGGGGGCGGCGTCGGCGGCGTGGGCGGGGACGACGGCGGTGCCGGCCAGGGCGGCGGCGCAGGCGGTAGTGGCCAGGGCAGCTCGGACGATCCGAGACATGGTGGGTGGTTCCGTTCTGATCAGAGGGGTGCTCGGCAGGAGGCCGGTCAGCGGGCGAGCGGGGCGGCGATCTTCCAGGAGGCGTTCTGGGCGAAGCCGTCGGCGGCGTCGAAGCGGTTCTTGCCGTTCTTGTCGGCCGCGTAGAGGTCGCCCTGGAAGTGGCGCAGCCAGCGGCCGGACTGGCTCGCCGACTCGAAGGACACGCCACCGGCACCGAACGCGTTGGTACGGGAGCACCAGGTGGCGTCCTTGCGGAAGGCGTCGCTGCCGTCGTCGGCGAGCATCTTCACCCGGAGATCCTTCTGTGCCAGGTAGTGACCAGGCTTGCGTGCGGACTCGAAGGAGTAGCACTGGACCGCGGCGTTCTTGGCGAGGGCGGGCACGACGACCCAGGTGGCGTCCTCGCGGTCGGTCTGCTTGCGTTTGGCGTCACCGGGGGCGACGAAGGTCTCGCCGCCGTCCACACCGGACTGGCGGATGTACCAGCCGTTCATGTTGGCCGGCTGGATGGACTGCCGCTTCAGGCGGTACCGGGTGTCTTCCTTGAGGAAGTTGGCGATCGCCTCGTTGTCGTCGGCGTCGATCGCCTTCCTCCCCGCAGCAACGAGGTTGGGGTTCATGCCGGCGTTGGCGGCTGCGGTCACGATCTGCTGAGCGAGGAGCTTGTTGGCCTTGGCGAGCTTGTCGCGACGGTTCTTGTCGTCGAGCTTGTAGGCCTCCTCGGCCCCGGTGTGGAGGAACTTCTTCCAGTCCGCCGCGCCGGAGTTCAGCGCGCGCTGGGCCGCCGCGTAGAGCTCGGGGTTCTGCTCGGCACCCCCGCCGCGCAGCAGCTCGCGGATGAAGTTGTCGTCGCTCATGCTGAGCTGGGCCTCGGTCGGCGTGATGCCGAAGAGGGCGGCGGCGCCCTTGCGGGCGGCGAGCTCCTTGCGGCGCTCGGCCTCCTCGCGGTTCTTCTCCTCCAGTTCCTTGAGCTCGTTGGCCACGTCGCGCTGGTGGGCCTCGCGCGCACCATTGGCGATGAACTCGCGCCAGGCGGTGGCATCGCCCCCCAGGGCACGGGCGGCGGCGGCCTGGACCTCGGGCCCGGCGGCCTGGTGCTTCATGATCGCGCGGATGAAGTTGTCGTCGCTGAGGTCCAGCAGGTCGGGGCTGTTGGCGATGCCCACCACGATCAGTGCCTTCGACTTGGCCTCCCGGGCGAGGCGGTCGGCGTCGGCACGGTCCTTCTCCCGCGCCTTGTCGACCTCATAGGCTGCGTGGACGCCCTTGACGATGAACTGCACGTAGGCGTCGTCGGAGTTGCCGATGATCGCCTCTTCGGCGGCCAGGCGCACCGATTCCAGCTTCTCGCCCGCGTCCCGGGCCTTCTGCCACAGGGCGTGGACGAAGTCGCGGTCGCTGAGGAGCAGGACGTCCTGGCTCGGCTCGGCCTTGACGACGGCCAGCGCGTCGACCCGCTGCTGCTCGTTCGTCGCGATGCCGGTCGCGGCCACGGCCACGGACGGGGTGGAGACGACGGCGATCGGCGCGACGACGCCTGTGACGGCGGCCAGCGCGACGGTGGTCACGATGCCGCGCTTGACGGCCTTCCGCTTGGGAGCGGAGGTGTTGTCGATCTTGTGCATTCTGTTCTCAGTAGCCCCTCTAGCGCCCCGCATGTCCCATGTGTGCAGGGGTGGTCGAGGCGAAGTTTCAAAGGTTCACCAGGGAACAGTCAAGCTCCGGGAATGAGATATGCTCGGCATAAGTTTACCTCCAACTGCCCTATTGAGGACGGCTTTCCACACCTAGGGGACAGGTGTCGGTGTTGCACCGAGATGCGCCGATACATACGCAGGCATGGCGACCGGTCGACAGAGCTGCAGACGAGCGAGGTCGAGGATGAAGCCCCGTCACCCGACATCGAGCGCGGCCGGCTGACGGCTCCCCGTAGGGTCCGTGCCCGCCGTCCCGGTCACGACCAAGGGAGCCGGTGGGCATCGAAAGTCGACGGTGCGCCGCAATTCCTGATCCGAACACGACCCATGTACAGCGAAAAGCCGGGAACTTGTCGGTCCGTCACCCGCGGATCACTGCAAACGCCTGGCATACGGATCCCTTGCAAGGGCATCGCCCCTACAAGCCATCCGATCTGCACACCACCGCAGGACTTCGCGCATGTCCGCCCCGAGCCAATACCACGACGGTCGCGAAGAGGCGCTTACACGAGTTCCCGCCCGGCCGGAGCCCTGAGCGCCAAAGTCAAGTAATCGAATTTGACAGGTAAAGAGAATGTGAAAAGATCCTGATGATTGCGCGATGAACCTTCGCTTCGGCGGGGGCATCGCACCTTGACCTTCGATTCGATGGAGTCTTACGTGGCTCACCTTCCTGGCCGCAAGCGCGGACGCATCCTGTCGCGTGCCGTCACCGCAGCGATCGCCGCGGCACTGATCGGCACCGCAGCCGGGACCGCTTCCGCTGCCCCTGCCACCGATCCGACCGCCGCGAAGGCCGCGGAATCCGGTGCTCCGCAGGCGGCTCCGCGGGCAACCGCCTACTCCGCCGGCGCCGCCACCCCGTCCTTCGCGCTGCAGGCGGTCGACGACATCGGGTTCCTGTGGGAGTACACCCCCAACGGCCGCGGCAACTTCGACGACCGGTGGTTCTCCGGTACCGGCTGGACCGGCGTCTCCGCCGCTTTCCAGGTCGACAAGGACCAGGACGGCGTCGCCGACGGGCAGTACATCCGCGGCTTCAACGGCGAACTGCTCTTCTACGCGGGCGGCGACGAGCCCAAGCAGACGATCGGCCCCGGCTGGAACACCTACGACCGCATCTTCTCCCCCGGCGACCTCGGCGGCGCCGACGGGGCGGACGTTCTGGCCCGCGACAAGTCCGGCGTCCTGTGGCGCTACAAGGTCCGCTCGGACAACACCCTGACCGACCGCGTCCGCGTCGGCGGCGGCTGGGACCAGTTCACCGACATCGCCGGCCTGGGCGACCTCAACGGTGACGGCAAGCCCGACATCGTCGCCAAGGACCGCCAGGGCGTCCTCTGGTTCTACAAGGGCAACGGCAGCACCAAGGACCCCTTCGACAACCGCGTCAAGGTCGGCCAGGGCTGGAACACCTACAACACGCTGATCGCCACCGGTGACGTCGACGGCGACGGCCAGAGCGACATGCTCGCCCGCGACCGCGACGGCGTCATGTGGCTCTACAAGGGCAACGGCAACCAGCGCGACCCGTTCGAGAACCGCACCCGCATCGGCGGCGGTTGGGACCAGTACCGCCTGATGTTCTGAGACTGACCATCAACGCACAGGGGCCGCACCCCCGGATACGGGGTGCGGCCTCTGCGCGTTGATGGAGGCCGGCTGTCCGAAAAGCAGGGGGAAATGTGGGGATCCTATGGAATGATCAGAACACATCGCAGCCACCCCAGAAGGGTTGCTGTGTCACTTTCGTTTCCTTGGGGGGAACTTCGTGGCCACCATCTCCGGCCGTAAGGGTGCTCGCACCCTGTCCCGTTTCGTCACCGCGGCGATAGCCGCCGCACTGATCGGCACCACTGCCGGTACCGCTGCCGCCGCCCCCGCCACCGACCCGGCCCCGAAGGCCGCGGAAGCCAGCATTCCGCAGGCCGCGCCGCAGGCGACGACCTACTCCGCCAGCGCCAGCACCCCGTCCTTCCCGCTGCGCGCGATCGATGACATCGGCTGGCGCTGGGACTACGTTCCCAACCGCAGCGGCAACTTCAAGGACCGGGACTGGTCCGGCGCCCACTGGGAGGGTGTCTCCGCCGCCGTCCAGGTCGACAAGGACCAGGACGGCCGCCCCGACGGGCAGTATCTCCGCGGCTTCGACGGTGAGTTGCTCTTCTACAAGGACGGCGTCGAGCCCAAGCAGACGATCGGTCCCGGCTGGAACATCTACGACCGCCTCCTGTCCCCCGGCGACCTCACCGGTTCCGGCGCGCCGGACCTTCTGGCCCGGGACAAGTCCGGTGTCCTGTGGCTCTACCAGACCCGCGCGGACAACACCCTGGGCGACCGCGTCCGCGTCGGCCGCGGCTGGGACCAGTACACCGACATCGCCGGCCTGGGCGACCTC
>NZ_JABBXF010000020.1 GCF_013030945.1 Streptomyces morookaense
CTCGACGCCGGTCCAGCTGTACTGGGAGAACGTGTGGAGCGTGGGGAAGATCGTTCTCGTGTGCCCCGCCCACGGGTTGTCCATCGCCGTGTAGTGGTAGACCACGACCATCAGGGCCGCGACGAGCCGGAGCCCGTCCAGCACGGCGAGGCGCGAGGCTCTCGCCGGGCGGGGCCGGCGGGCGGGCGCGGACGTGGGGGAGGGCGCGTGCGCGGGCGCGGTGTCTTCCGCCGCCGGATTCATTACTTGGGACATGACAAGGGGGCATTGTACCGGTCTGTCGCCTGCCTCCTTCGGCTGCCGGCGCCTCCTGCGGCCCGGGCGGGCGCTCGGGCATATGGGCGGATTATTCGGCCGACCGGTGCCGGGAGGCCCGTCCCACGTCGCTGTGTGAGGTGAAATCGTGCCGTACGCGAAATATGTCCGACGTGCTGCACCCTGCCACCGGAGGAGGCGACGCCCATGCGGCCACGCACGCGCCTCCGTGCCCGCCGGGGCGTCTGCGGTGCCGTGGCCGTCGTGCTGGCGGTGGCGGCCGCCGCCGGGTGCACGGGAGGCGGGCGGACACGGGCCGGGGTGGTGCGGGCCTCCTGGGGGGACCCGCAGAGCCCCCTGGAACCCGCCGACACCAACGAGGTGCAGGGCGGCAAGGTGCTCGACATGGTCTTCCGCGGGCTCAAGCGGTACGACCCGCAGACCGGCGCCGCCGAGGACATGCTCGCCGAGACGATCGAGACCCCCGACCAGCAGAACTTCACCATCACCCTCAGACCCGGGTGGACCTTCAGCAACGGCGAGCCGGTCACGTCCCACTCGTTCGTCGACGCCTGGAACTATGGCGCGCTCGTCGACAACAAGCAGAAGAACGCCTCCTTCTTCGAGTACATCGACGGATACGACCGCGTCCACCCCGCCTCCGGCCACGCCACCGCCCGCACCCTCTCCGGGCTCGCCGTGAAGGACGACCGGACCTTCACCGTCCGGCTGCGCACCAAGTTCTCCACCTGGCCGGACACCCTCGGCTACACCGCCTACGCCCCGCTGCCCCGCGTGTTCTTCACCGACCACGCGGGCTGGCTGAAGAAGCCCGTCGGCAACGGGCCCTACACGATCGACTCCTACGCCAAGGGGTCCGTCATGCGGCTCAGCCGTCGGGACGGCTACCCCGGCCCCGACAAGGCCCGCAACAAAGGCGTGGAGCTGCGGGTCTACACCGACAACAACACGGCCTACACCGACCTCATGGCCGGCAACCTCGACCTCGTCGACGACATCCCCAGCGCCCAGCTGAAGAACGTCCGGAACGACCTCGACGGCCGCTACATCAACCAGCCCGCCGGCATCATCCAGACCCTCTCCTTCCCGATGAACGACGCGAGATGGACCGGGCGCGGCATGGCGAAGGTCCGCCGGGGACTGTCGATGGCGATCAACCGGGAGCAGATCACCGGGCAGATCTACCGGGGGACCCGCACCCCGGCCACCGACTGGACCTCGCCCGTGCTCGGCGACCAGGGCGGCTACAAGGCCGGCCTGTGCGGCGAGGCCTGCACATACGACCCGGTCCGGGCCAAGCAGCTCATCCAGGAGGGCGGCGGCCTGCCCGGCGGGCACGTCACCGTCACCTCGAACGTCGACACCGGCTCCCACCGGCTGTGGATGGACGCCGTCTGCAACAGCATCAACAACGCCCTCGGTGACGACCGGGCCTGCACCGTCGACCCCGTCGGCACCTTCGCCGACTTCCGCAACCGGATCAGCGGCGAGAAGGTGACCGGCATGTTCCGCTCCGGCTGGCAGATGGACTACCCGCTCGTCCAGGACTTCCTCCAGCCGCTCTACTACACCGACGCCTCCTCCAACTACGGCAAATTCAGCAGCAGCGACTTCGACCGGCTCGTCGACGAGGCCAACGCCGAGTCCGACCCGGCCAGGGCCGTCGCCACCTTCCAGGACGCGGAACAGGTCCTCGCCCGGCAGATGCCCGCCATCCCGCTCTGGTACCAGAACGGCAGCGCCGGATACGCGCCCGGCCTCTCCGGCGTGATGCTCAATCCCTTCAGCGTCCCGGTCTACGAACGGATCACCGTCAAGTGAGGGGTCAAGTGAGGGGCCTGGTATGGGTCGTTATGTGATCCGGCGGCTGCTGCAGATGATCCCCGTCTTCATCGGCAGCACCTTCCTCATCTTCGTCATGGTCTACGCACTCGGCGACCCCGTCGCCGCGCTCTTCGGCGACAAGGCGCCCGACCCCGCGACCGCCGCCCGGATCCGCAAGGACCTTTATCTCGACCGGTCGTTGGGCGTCCAGTACCTGCACTACATGGGGCAGATCCTCACCGGGAACTTCGGCACCGCCTTCAACGGCCAGAAGGTCACCGAGCTGATGGCCGGCGCCTTCCCGGTGACCCTGCGCCTCACGCTCGTCGCCATCGCCGTCGAGATCGTCATCGGCATCGCGCTCGGTGTCTTCAGCGGACTGCGGCGCGGACGCGCCGTCGACACCACCGTGCTGCTGCTCACGCTGGTCGTGGTCTCCGTCCCCACCTTCGTCAGCGGCTACGTGCTGCAGTACGTGTTCGGCGTGAAGTGGGGCACCGCCACACCGTCCGTCTCCCCCGACGCGCAGCTCGGCGAACTGCTGCTGCCCGGCGTGGTGCTGGCCCTCACCTCTCTCGCCTACGTCACCCGCCTGACCCGCACGTCCATCGCCGAGAACGCCCGCGCCGACTACCTGCGCACCGCCGTCGCCAAGGGCCTGCCGCGCCGCCGGATCGTCGTCCGGCACCTGCTGCGCAACTCGCTCGTCCCGGTGGTCACCTTCATCGGCACCGACGTCGGGGCGCTCATGGGCGGCGCGATCGTCACCGAGCGCATCTTCAACATCCACGGCGTCGGCTTCCAGCTCTACCAGGGCATCCTGCGGCAGAACTCGCCGACCGTCGTGGGCTTCGTGACCGTCCTGGTCATCGTCTTCCTGGTGGCCAACCTGCTCGTCGACCTGCTCTACGCCGTGCTCGACCCGAGGATCCGCTATGCCTGAGCCGCCACCGCCCGACCCCCGGGACCCCCGGGACGCCGTCACCCCCGCGGGCGGCGGCGCCATGAGCCTGGCCACCAGCGAGGCGGAGACCCTGGAGGGCGGGCCCCCGCCCGCCGCGCCCGGCAGCGCCAAGGCACGCAGCCTCTGGTCCGACGCCTGGCACGACCTGCGGCGCAATCCGGTGTTCGTGGTCTCCGCCCTCGTCATCGCCTTCCTCGTGCTGATCGCCCTGTGGCCGCAGGCCATCACGAGCGGCAACCCGCTGCAGTGCAACCTGGCCCTCGCCCAGGAGGGCGCACGGGCAGGCCACCCCTTCGGGTTCGACACCCAGGGCTGCGACGTCTACACCCGCACCGTGTACGGCGCCCGGGCCTCCATCACCGTCGGCGTGTGCGCGACGGCGGGCGCCGCGCTGCTCGGCAGCGTCCTCGGCGGACTCGCCGGGTTCTACGGGGGCTGGTGGGACGCCCTGCTGTCGCGGCTCGCCGACGTGTTCTTCGGCATCCCGATCATCCTGGGCGGGCTCGTCTTCCTGTCCGTGGTGACGGGCCGCTCCCTCTGGCCCGTCGTCGGCTTCATCGTGCTGCTGGGCTGGCCGCAGATCTCCCGCATCGCGCGCGGCGCCGTCGTCACCGCCAAGCAGCACGACTACGTCCAGGCGGCACGGGCGCTGGGCGCGGGCAACACGCGGATGCTGCTGCGGCACATCGCGCCCAACGCGGTGGCGCCCGTCATCGTCGTCGCGACCATCGCGCTCGGCACCTACATCGCGCTGGAGGCCACGCTGTCCTTCCTCGGCGTCGGGCTGCGGCCGCCCACCGTCTCCTGGGGCATCGACATCTCCAACGCCTCCACCCAGATCCGCAACGCCCCGCACATGCTGCTGTGGCCCGCGGGGGCGCTGAGCGTCACGGTGCTCGCGTTCATCATGCTCGGCGACGCGGTG
>NZ_JABBXF010000200.1 GCF_013030945.1 Streptomyces morookaense
GTTCCCCGCGCCCCTTGCGGGGCGCGATCGGGCACCGGCCCGCGCCCCGTCCCGATGTCACCCCATCGAAGGAATGAGGCCATACAAACTGGCGCACACCCCGCGCCACCCCCCAGGATCTCCCCGTGACCGCATGGGCCCGGACCGGACGTACAGGGATCCTGGCCGCCATGGCCGTGCTCGCGACGGCGGCCGCCGGGCCCCCGCCCGGCCCCTCCGAGGAGCCGACGCCCCGCAGCGCCTACGTCCGTATCGATCGTGACTGCCTCATCGCCGACGACACGTCGACGACGGTGAGTTACTGCCGCGAGACCCCCGCCGCTCCCACACCCCCGGCGAAGCCGGCTCCGAGGCTGTCCCCCAGGCCCGCCCCGCCGCCCCCGTCGGCGCCGGCGCCGGCGCCGACGGGGGCGGCGGGGCGGGCCTGGGGGACAGCCTCGGAGCCGGCTTCGCCGGGGGTGTGGGAGCGGCGGGGGTCTCGCGGCAGTAACTCACCGTCGTCGACGTGTCGTCGGCGATGAGGCAGTCACGATCGATACGGACGTAGGCGCTGCGGGGCGTCGGCTCCTCGGAGGGGCCGGGCGGGGGCCCGGCGGCCGCCGTCGCGAGCACGGCCATGGCGGCCAGGATCCCTGTACGTCCGGTCCGGGCCCATGCGGTCACGGGGAGATCCTGGGGGGTGGCGCGGGGTGTGCGCCAGTTTGTATGGCCTCATTCCTTCGATGGGGTGACATCGGGACGGGGCGCGGGCCGGTGCCCGATCGCGCCCCGCAAGGGGCGCGGGGAAC
>NZ_JABBXF010000201.1 GCF_013030945.1 Streptomyces morookaense
GAGGTCGCCGGTGCGGTAGAGGCGGCCGAGGGTGGGGTGTTGGATGTAGCGCTCGGCGGTGAGGGTTTCGTCCTGCCAGTAGCCGAGTGCGACGCCGGTGCCGCCGATGTGGATTTCGCCGGTGACGCCGGTGGGGCAGTGTTCGTCTTCGGTGTTGAGGACGTACATGCGTTGGTTGGGCATGGCGGTGCCGTAGGGGATGCTGGTCCAGGTGGGGTTGACGTGCTGGATCTGGTACCAGATGGACCAGATGCTGCCTTCGGTGGCGCCGCCGAGGCTCATGATGGTGGCGTGGGGTGTGGCTTGTCGGATGCGGTCGGGGAGGCTGGTGGGGATCCAGTCGCCGCTGAGGAGGTAGAGGCGCAGTGAGTTGAGGTGTTCGCCTTCGTCGATGAGGAGGCCGGCGAGTTGGGGGACGCTGTTCCAGACGGTGATCTGGTGGTGTTGGACGAGGTGGGCCCAGTGGGCGGGGTTCTTGGTTTCTTCCTGTGCGGGGAAGACGATGGTGGCGCCTGCGGCGAGGGTGCCGAAGAGGTCGTAGACGGACAGGTCGAAGCTCAGCTCGGAGAGAGCCAGCACCCGGTCCTGTGGCGTGATGTCGAAGCGTTCGTTGACGGCGAGGAGGGTGTTGACGGCGCCGCGGTGGCTGATGGTGACGCCCTTGGGCCGGCCGGTGGAGCCGGAGGTGAAGATGACGTAGGCGACGTCATCCGCATGCACCACCGGCAGTTCAGAGCCGTCAGATGTTTCGTCGAGCAGCTCGTCGATGACGAG
>NZ_JABBXF010000202.1 GCF_013030945.1 Streptomyces morookaense
ATCGTCGAGCAGGCGCCTGCGGTGGCGCAGCTGCCGGCCCCGCCGAAGGATGGTGCGGTGGTGCCGTGGGTGCTGTCGGCGAAGAGCGAGGCGGCGCTGAAGGCGCAGGCGGAGCAGCTGCTGTCCGCTGCCGGCTCCGAACTGCCGTTGACCGATGTCGGCTTCTCGCTGGCGACAGCACGTGCGGCGTTCGAGCACCGTGCGGTCGTCGTGGGCCGGGACCGTGAGGAACTCCTCGACGGGCTGCGCTCCCTCCTGCACGACCGGTCCGCCGGACACGTCGTCCAGGGCGTGGCCGCCGGTGGCAAGGTGGGCTTCCTGTTCTCGGGGCAGGGGTCGCAGCGCCTGGGCATGGGACGGGAGTTGTACGCGGAGTACCCGGTGTTTGCGGGCGCGTATGACGAGGTGTGTGCACAGCTCGATGCCGTGATCGATGTGGACTCCGAGGAGCTGCACCGGACGGGCATGACGCAGCCTGCGTTGTTCGCGGTCGAGGTGGCGTTGTTCCGGTTGTTGGAGTCGTGGGGTGTGCGGCCGGATTACGTGGCCGGGCACTCGGTGGGTGAGGTTGCTGCCGCGCATGTGGCGGGTGTGTTGTCGCTGGAGGATGCGGCGAAGCTGGTGTCGGCGCGTGCTGCGTTGATGCAGGCGCTGCCTGCGGGTGGCGCGATGGTGGCGGTGCAGGCCACGGAAGAGGAGGTCCTGCCGCACTTCACCGAGAAGGTCGGTATCGCCGCCATCAACGGCC
>NZ_JABBXF010000203.1 GCF_013030945.1 Streptomyces morookaense
AGGGGCACCTGGATCACCGACAACTGAACGGGGGAGAACCATGAGACCGAGAAGACCAAGGGCGCTCCGGCGCACATGGGGAGCGGCGGCGCTGACACTGGCGGCCCTCGCGGCCACCTTCACCGCGGCCCCCGCCGCGAGCGCATCGGACCCCGACGGACCGATCGGCCGGGGCGAGACCATGGACCGCGCGTGGTCGTGGGTCGCCGAACAGGTCCCGTACAGCCAGAGCGGCTGCTACCGCAACCAGTTCGGCTGCTACCGCCCGGACTGCTCGGGCTTCGTGTCGATGGCCTGGCATCTGGGATCGTCCCTGACCACCTGGGCCCTGTGGAACGTCACCTCCGACATCCCGGCCGGCGACCTGCAGCCCGGCGACGCCCTGCTGAAGGACTCGGGCGGCACGGACCACGTGGCCCTGTTCGTCCGGTGGGCCGACGCCGCCCACACGCAGCCGGTGGTGCGCGAGGAATACGACTTCGGGCACGTGGCCGAGGAACACGTCTGGAGCGACGGCCTCCGCGGATTCTCGCCCCGCCGCTACAACCGCCTGGACGACCTGATGCCTTATGGCTCGATCCGGGTGAAGTACGACGGCATGGGCGGCCTCAACAGCCCGCTCGGCCCGCCCGTCACCGGCGAGCGCGACTCCATGATGGGCGGCCGGTTCCAGCAGTTCCGCAACGGGATCATCATCTGGCATCCGGATGCGGCGTTTG
>NZ_JABBXF010000204.1 GCF_013030945.1 Streptomyces morookaense
CAACCAGAACGACCCGTTCGAGAACCGCGTCCGGATCGGCGGCGGTTGGGGCCAGTACAACAGCCTTTTCTAAAGGCCGGTCAGCACACCGGTACTTCGCGGCGCCCCGTTTCCCGGGGCGCCGCTCCTGTTCCTCTTCCTCACCGCCATAGGAGCACCACATGGCCCGCCTGCGCGTCCTCTCGCGCCTCGCCACCGCGGCGGCAGCCGCCGCACTGGTCGGTACCACGGCCGGAATCGCCGCCGCCGACCCGTCTCCGTCTCCGGAATCGCGGGCGAATTCGCCCCGCTTCCCCTTGATGGCCACCAACGGATCCGGTGAGCTCTTCCAGTATCTGCCCGACGGGCACGGCGGGTTCGGCGACCGCAAGCAGGGTGCGGCCCGCTGGCACGCCACCATCACCGTCCAGATCGACCTCGACCAGAACGGTCTCGTCGACGGTCACTACTTCCGCGAGGCCGACGGCTCGCTGTACTTGACGGAGAAGGGCGGCAAGCCCCAGCGCATCGGCGGCGGTTGGAACATCTACAACCGTCTCCTCTCCCCCGGCGACCTCACCGGCAGCGGCACGCCGTCTCTCCTCGCCCGCGACAAGACCGGTGACCTCTGGCTCTACCAGACCCGCCCGGACGGCACCCTGACCGACCGCGTCCGCGTCGG
>NZ_JABBXF010000205.1 GCF_013030945.1 Streptomyces morookaense
CCGCTACGACCTCAGCGAGGACGCCTCGACCGAGACCGCCATGGTCTTCGGCGAGCTCTACCGCAACGGTGCCGAGTGGAAGTTCCGCGCGATCGGCCAGGGTTACGCCTCCGGCCTGCGCGGCATCGCCCAGGACTTCGGCGTCAACGTCTGACGTCCGCCGCCGCCCCGTCCGGCGCCGCATCCCGAACTCCGGGGTGCGGCGCCGGACATGCGCGACGGGCGCACATCACGATTCGGGGAGGATCAGCACCATGGGCGTCACGCTCGCCAAGGGAGGCAATGTCTCCCTCTCCAAGGCCGCACCCAACCTCACGCACGTGACCGTTGCCCTCGGCTGGGACGCGCGCTCCACCACCGGAGCCCCCTTCGACCTGGACGCCAGTGCGCTGCTGTGCGCCGGGGGGCGGGTGCTGGGCGACGAGTACTTCGTGTTCTACAACAACCTCAAGAGCCCCGAGGGTTCGGTGGAACACACGGGTGACAACCTCACCGGTGAGGGCGAGGGCGACGACGAGTCGATCCTCGTCGACCTCACCAAGGTGCCGGCCGCCTGCGACAAAATCGTGTTCCCGGTCTCCATCCACGAGGCCGAGTTGCGCGGCCAGAGCTTCGGCCAGGTGAGCAACGCCTACATCCGCGTGGTGAACC
>NZ_JABBXF010000206.1 GCF_013030945.1 Streptomyces morookaense
GCGTCGCGCAGGGCGCGGGTGAGGGCGTTCCAGTCGGCTTCTGCGTCGGCCGTCTGGTCCCGGGTGGCGTGTTCGGCGGCGGTTGCGGTGGCGTGCTGCAGCAGGACGTCCACGCCCCAGGCCGCCTGCGCGGCCGGGACGCCCCCTTCGGCCAGCAGTGCCAGCAGCGTCTCGACCAGGCGCAGGTAGTGTTCGCCGCTCGGGCGGGCCACCAGGGCGGCGCGGGCCAGGGCGGGGTGCTCGAAGAGCATCGCGGTGTATGCGGTGAGCAGCGCCTCCAGCCGCTCGCGCCAGGTGCCCTCGGAGGGGACCGGCCCGACCGTGCCCAGCAGTCGGTCCAGGACGGCCGCGTGCAGTTCGTCGGTGTTGGCGAGGTACACGTACAGCGAGGCCGGGCCGGTGTCCAGCTCCTGCGCCAGGCGACGCATGGTGACCTTCTGCAGGCCCTCGGCCCGCATGATCTCCACGGCGGCCGTGACGATGCCGTCCCGGGTCAGCGCGGGTTTGGCGGGGCGCTCCCGGCGGCTTCTCGGGGTGGCGGGGCGGTCTGTCATACCCATCAGGCTAACGAACGCGTTCGTTGCGAACAAGGTCGTGACAAAC
>NZ_JABBXF010000207.1 GCF_013030945.1 Streptomyces morookaense
GACATCGACCTGGACTCGCTCCTGGCGCCGGATGTGCGGGAGTTCGTGGTGGAGCATGTCCTCAAGGAGCTGGTGGAGGACGGCATCAAGCTGGACACCGAGGGCTACCGTCTGCTGGTGAACCCGACGGGTCGTTTCGAGATCGGTGGCCCGATGGGTGACGCGGGTCTGACGGGCCGGAAGATCATCATCGACACCTATGGCGGCATGGCTCGTCATGGTGGTGGCGCGTTCTCGGGCAAGGACCCGTCCAAGGTGGACCGTTCGGCCGCCTATGCGATGCGTTGGGTGGCGAAGAACGTGGTCGCTGCGGGTCTGGCGACGCGGTGTGAGGTGCAGGTCGCGTATGCGATCGGCAAGGCGGAGCCGGTGGGTCTGTTCGTGGAGACCTTCGGGACGAACACGATCGACACGGACAAGATCGAGAATGCGATCGGTGAGGTCTTCGATCTGCGTCCGGCTGCGATCATCCGTGATCTGGATCTGCTGCGTCCGATCTATGCGCAGACGGCTGCGTATGGTCACTTCGGTCGTGAGCTGCCGGACTTCACCTGGGAGCGCACCGACCGTGTCGAGGCCCTGAAGCAGGCCGCCGGACTGTA
>NZ_JABBXF010000208.1 GCF_013030945.1 Streptomyces morookaense
TCTCCATCTGCTCGGCGAGCTTCATCGCCTCTTCGATGAGGGTCTCGACGATCTTCGACTCGGGCACCGTCTTGATGACCTCGCCCTTCACGAAGATCTGCCCCTTGCCATTACCGGACGCCACACCCAGGTCGGCCTCACGGGCCTCCCCCGGACCGTTGACGACACAGCCCATCACCGCCACCCGCAGCGGGACCTCCATGCCCTCCAGACCCGCGGAGACCTGGTCGGCGAGCTTGTACACGTCCACCTGCGCGCGGCCGCAGGACGGGCAGGAGACGATCTCCAGGCGGCGCTGGCGCAGGTTGAGCGACTCCAGGATCTGGATGCCGACCTTGACCTCCTCCGCCGGCGGAGCCGACAGCGAGACGCGGATGGTGTCGCCGATGCCCTCGCTCAGCAGCGCACCGAAGGCAACCGCCGACTTGATCGTGCCCTGGAAGGCGGGGCCGGCCTCGGTGACGCCCAGGTGCAGCGGGTAGTCGCACTGCGCGGCCAGCTGCCGGTAGGCGTTGACCATCACCACCGGGTCGTTGTGCTTGACGGAGATCTTGATGTCGCGGAAGCCGTGCTCCTCGAACAGCGACGCCTCCCACA
>NZ_JABBXF010000209.1 GCF_013030945.1 Streptomyces morookaense
CTGCACGACGCGAACGAGTTCGCGGAACGGGTGGGCCTGGCGGCGGGCTATTACCACGAGGGCGACACGTACATCTCGAACACCTTCAAGGTCGTGGCCAACGCCGGCATGGGCAATCCGCACCTGACGGAGGACCAGGTGGAGCACATGTCGTGGGGCCAGGTCGGCGCCGACAATCCCTTCACCCAGGTCCGTGATGCCGACTACAGCTCCGAATCTTTCCGGCACACGGGCGAGACCGCCGAACAGGTGTGGTCGAAGACGGCCAAGGACGTCGAGGACAGCGTGAAGACCGGTGGCGCGACCCCGCTGGGCATGGGCATCCGCACGGTGAGCAAGATCGAGGACTACGGCTGAGCATGAGCGTTTTCGACGGTGTCGAAAAGGCCTGGGACCAGGGAAAGAAGAAGCTCGGCGAGGCCGTCGAGTGGACCACCGACCACACCGCCGAGGTGCTGGACAAAGCCGGTGCCCACAAGGCGGCCCGCGCCGTGGAGCACTGGGGCGACGAGACCGCCTCCGACCTCGGCGCAGCGGTCGGCGAACAGCAACTGGGCCACACCGACGACCCCAAGCAGCTCGTCCACGGCGAC
>NZ_JABBXF010000021.1 GCF_013030945.1 Streptomyces morookaense
CGCAGCAGCCGGGCCAGGGCGGCCTCGCCGCGCCGCAGCCAGGCCGCGGCCAGCAGGCCGACCGCGACGTGCGCGGCCAGCAGCAGCCAGGGAGCCGTGCCCGGGTCGGCGCCCCGGGTCAGCGAACGGCCCACGCTGCCGCCCCCGCACAGCAGGGTCCACGCCCCCGGGACGTGGTGGCGCACGGAGCCGTAGCAGGTGTCCTGCCCGGTGCTGAAGAGCGCGCCGGAGGCCAGCTCCAGCGGGACGAGCAGGGCGGCGATGTGCCGGAAGCCGCGCTCGCGGCCCGCCAGCGCGTAGGCGAGCGCGAAGACCCCGGCCGCGGTCAGGGCGACCGTGGGCACGGGCAGCGGCATGCCGGACAGCAGCACGTGCGAGGCGGCGGACACCACGACGCACAGCGCCGTGAACAGCGCTGCGCGCAGTGCCCGCAACCGTGCCGCCGATATGTCCATGAGCATCGAGTCTGTCATGACCGGGGGTAAACCACTGTTAAACCCCCACGTCGGCGCCCTACGCCCCCGGTAGCCGGCCCTTGCGGAGCAGGTCGACGAAGATGCGGTGGTCCGCGAGGGCGCGGGCCGCGGAGTGGTGGGCGAAGTCCGTGAGGAACTCGGGGAAGCCGTCCTCGTCCGCCGCGACGGCCGCGTCGACGGCCCGCTCGGCGGCGAAGGGGACCACCGTCCGCCCGCTGCCGTCCCCGGCCGCCGCGTGCAGGTCGGCCGTGGCCCGGCCCAGGTCGGCCACCAGGGCGTCGAGCTCTTCCGGGCCCGCTGCCTCCGGCCAGTCCAGCGCCACCTCGTACGGCGAGACCTCGGCGACCAGCTGCCCGGCCCCGTCCAGCTCCGTCCACCCGAGCCAGGGGTCGGCGTGCGCCTGGAGGGCGCGCCGGGCGAGCACCGTGCGGTGGCCCTCGTGGCGGACGTGCTCGCGCAGGGCCGGTCGGCCAGATGCCGGGAGACGGCCGGGGTGCGGCCCGGCCGCATGGAGATCACGACGTCGTCCTCCAGGGCGTCGCTGCCGCCCTCCAGGAGGATGTCGTGGGCCGTCGGCCCGGCACCGTTGCGACGGCCGACGACGTCCTTGACCCGGTAGGAGTCGGGCCGGGCGAGGGCGGTGTCGGGCAGCGACTCCAGATAGCCGTCGAAGGCGGCCAGGATCGTGTAGCGGGTGGCGGCGTCCAGCTCGACGGTGTCCTCGCCGGAGCGGAAGCGACGGTCGAAGTCGCGGATCCGGGTGCGGCCGGCCAGCATCCCGGAGCGGGTCATGGCACGGGCCCGGCGCAGGGTGCCGAGGACGGGGCCCTCGGCGTTGTCCAGGGTGAGGGCCGGGACCTCCTCATGGCGGGCGCCCGCGGCCAGGGTGTGGATGCGCTCGCGGTAGGCGGCGGCGTAGCGGCGGACCAGCCCGGAGATCTGCTCGTCGCCGAGTGCCGTGACGCGGCCCTGCAGCGCCAGGGAGGCGGCGAACCGCTTCAGGTCCCAGGTGAACGGGCCGACGTACGCCTCGTCGAAGCCGGCGGCGCCGAAGACCAGGCGGCCGGTGGCGTCCATGGAGGCGCCGAAGCGCCCGGTGTGCAGGTCGCCGTGGATCCATATCCTGCCGGTGCGCTCGTCCAGGAACGGGCCGATGCCGTACCCCTCCTTGCCGTGCTCGGGGTCGGCGTGGAAGAGGCCGGGCGTGGCGCGGTGGAAGGCGAGGACGGAGGCGGCCAGCTTCCGGAACCGGGCCCGGAGGGCGTCGGGGCCGGGGGCGCGCAGGTCCCCGGAAGCGGTGCCGAGGACGGCGAGGATCTCCTCGCCGCGCTGCGCGGTCCGGTCGTGCTCGAGCGCCATCGCCGGTTCCTCCTGGGTGGTCGTCGGCGGACGGATGTGCTGCCGTCCTCAACGTGCGGGACCGCCCGTCCGTGCCCGTGGCTGTCAGCGGGTGCCGGTAACCTTCGAAGCTGTCCCCGTCCGCCGTCGCCCACCGCCCGCCGGAGGTTTTCCCGCCGTGACCGCCTCGTCCAGGCCCCCCTTCACGCACCTGCACGTCCACACCCAGTACTCGCTGCTGGACGGTGCCGCGCGGCTCAAGGACATGTTCAAGGCCTGCCAGGACATGGGCATGACGCACATCGCCATGTCCGACCACGGCAACCTGCACGGCGCGTACGACTTCTTCCACCAGGCGAAGAAGGCGGAGATCACCCCGATCATCGGCATCGAGGCCTACGTGGCCCCCGAGTCGCGGCGCAACAAGCGGCGCATCCAGTGGGGCCAGCCGCACCAGAAGCGCGACGACGTGTCCGGTTCGGGTGGTTATACGCACAAGACGATCTGGGCGGCGAACAAGACCGGCCTGCACAACCTCTTCCGCCTCTCCTCCGACGCGTACGCCGAGGGCTGGCTGACCAAGTGGCCGCGGATGGACAAGGAGACCATCGCCCAGTGGTCCGAGGGCCTGATCGCCTCCACCGGCTGCCCGTCCGGCGAGGTGCAGACCCGGCTGCGGCTCGGCCAGTTCGACGAGGCCGTGCAGGCCGCCAGCGACTACAAGGACATCTTCGGCGAGGGCCGGTACTTCCTGGAGCTGATGGACCACGGCATCGAGATCGAGCGCCGGGTCCGCGACGGCCTGCTGGAGATCGGCAAGAAGCTGGGCATCCCCCCGCTCGTCACCAACGACTCGCACTACACCTACCCGCACGAGGCCGAGGCGCACGACGCCCTGCTGTGCATCCAGACCGGCAAGAACCTCTCCGACCCCGACCGCTTCAAGTTCGACGGCACCGGCTACTACCTGAAGTCCACGGAGGAGATGTACGCCATCGACTCCTCGGACGCCTGGCAGGAGGGCTGCCGCAACACGCTCCTCGTCGCCGAACAGGTCGACGTCTCGGGCATGTTCGAGAAGCGCGACCTGATGCCGAAGTTCGACGTGCCCGAGGGCTACACCGAGGTCACGTGGTTCCAGGAGGAGGTCCGCCGCGGCATGGCCCGGCGCTTCCCCGGCGGCGTCCCGGAGGACCGGCAGAAGCAGGCCGAGTACGAGATGGACGTCATCATCCAGATGGGGTTCCCGGGCTACTTCCTCGTCGTCGCCGACTTCATCATGTGGGCCAAGAACAACGGCATCGCGGTCGGCCCCGGCCGTGGTTCCGCGGCCGGTTCGATCGTGGCCTACGCCATGGGCATCACCGACCTCGACCCCATCCCGCACGGCCTGATCTTCGAGCGCTTCCTCAACCCCGAGCGCGTCTCCATGCCCGATGTCGACATCGACTTCGACGAGCGCAGGCGCGCCGAGGTGATCCGGTATGTGACGGAGAAGTACGGCGCCGACAAGGTCGCCATGATCGGCACCTACGGCACCATCAAGGCCAAGAACGCCATCAAGGACTCCGCCCGCGTCCTCGGCTACCCGTACGCCATGGGCGACCGCATCACCAAGGCCATGCCCGCCGACGTCCTCGGCAAGGGCATCCCGCTCTCCGGCATCACCGACCCCGCCCACCCGCGCTACAGCGAGGCCGGCGAGGTCCGCGGGATGTACGAGAACGAGCCGGACGTGAAGAAGGTCATCGACACCGCGCGCGGCGTCGAGGGCCTGGTGCGGCAGATGGGCGTGCACGCCGCAGGCGTGATCATGTCCAGCGAGACGATCACCGACCATGTCCCCGTCTGGGTGCGGCACACCGACGGCGTCACCATCACACAGTGGGACTACCCGAGTTGCGAGTCGCTCGGCCTGCTGAAGATGGACTTCCTGGGCCTGCGCAACCTGACCATCATGGACGACGCCGTCAAGATGGTGAAGGCCAACAAGGGGAAGGACATCGATCTCCTGGAGCTGCCGCTCGACGATCCCACGACCTTCGAGCTGCTCCAGCGCGGTGACACCCTCGGCGTCTTCCAGTTCGACGGCGGGCCCATGCGGTCCCTGCTGCGGCTGATGAAGCCCGACAACTTCGAAGACATCTCCGCCGTGTCCGCCCTGTACCGGCCGGGCCCGATGGGCATGAACTCGCACACCAACTACGCGCTCCGCAAGAACGGCCAGCAGGAGATCACGCCGATCCACAAGGAGCTGGAGGAGCCGCTCAAGGAGGTCCTGGACGTCACCTACGGCCTGATCGTCTACCAGGAGCAGGTGCAGAAGGCCGCCCAGATCGTCGCCGGGTACTCGCTCGGCGAGGCCGACATCCTCCGCCGCGTCATGGGCAAGAAGAAGCCCGACGAGCTGGCGAAGAACTTCACCATCTTCCAGAGCGGCGCCCGCAAGAACGGCTACAGCGACGAGGCCATCCAGGCCCTGTGGGACGTGCTGGTCCCCTTCGCCGGCTACGCGTTCAACAAGGCCCACTCGGCCGCGTACGGACTCGTCTCGTACTGGACCGCCTACCTCAAGGCCAACTACCCGGCCGAGTACATGTCCGCGCTCCTCACCTCGGTGCGCGACGACAAGGACAAGTCGGCGATCTACCTCAACGAGTGCCGCCGCATGGGCATCAAGGTGCTCCCGCCGAACGTCAACGAGTCCCAGGCGAACTTCGCCGCCCAGGGCGACGACGTGATCCTCTTCGGCCTCACCGCCGTCCGCAACGTCGGCCAGAACGTGGTGGATTCGATCATCCGCTGCCGCAAGTCCAAGGGGAAGTACACCTCGTTCCCCGACTTCCTGGACAAGGTCGAGGCGGTCGTCTGCAACAAGCGCACCGTCGAATCACTGATCAAGGCCGGTGCCTTCGACGAGATGGGGCACACCCGCAAGGGCCTCACCGCGCACTACGAGCCGATGATCGACAATGTGGTCGCGGTCAAGCGCAAGGAGGCCGAGGGCCAGTTCGATCTCTTCGG
Source organism: Streptomyces morookaense (assembly GCF_013030945.1). Lineage (GTDB taxonomy): Bacteria > Actinomycetota > Actinomycetes > Streptomycetales > Streptomycetaceae > Streptomyces > Streptomyces morookaensis. The sequence goes on from NZ_JABBXF010000021.1 coordinate 4,839, forward strand.
CGGCATGGGCGACGACAGCGCAGACGACGGGCCGGGCTTCGGCCTGGACGTGGAGTTCTCCGACGTGGAGTGGGAGAAGGCCTATCTGCTCGCGCAGGAGCGCGAGATGCTCGGCCTCTACGTCTCGGACCACCCCCTCTTCGGCATCGAGCACGTCCTCAACGACAAGGCCGACGCCGCCATCTCCCAGCTGACCGGCGGCGAGCACGCCGACGGCGCGATCGTGACGATCGGCGGCATCATCTCGGGCCTGCAGCGCAAGATGACCAAGCAGGGCAACGCCTGGGCCATCGCCACCGTCGAGGACCTGGCGGGTTCCATCGACTGCATGTTCTTCCCCGCCACCTACCAGCTGGTCTCCACCCAGCTCGTCGAGGACGCCGTCGTCTTCGTCAAGGGCCGGCTCGACAAGCGCGAGGACATTCCGCGGCTGGTCGCGATGGAGCTGATGGTCCCCGACCTGTCCAACGCGGGCACCAACGCACCCGTGATCATCTCCATCCCCACCGTGAAGGTCACCCCGCCGATGGTCGAGCGCCTCGGCCAGGTGCTCACCCACCACCGTGGCTCCACCGAGGTGCGCATCAAGCTCCAGGGTCCTCGCAAGACGACGGTGCTCCGGCTCGACCGGCACCGGGTGACGCCCGACCCGGCGCTCTTCGGCGACCTGAAGCAACTCCTCGGCCCGTCCTGCCTGGCCGGCTGAGGCACGGTCCTGCAGCGTGAGGGGCGCGCCCGCCGACCGCGGGCGCGCCCCTCAAACGCACCGAAGCGCCGGTCAGTTGTGGCCGAACTTCTTCTGCTTGCCCTTACGGGCCAGGTCGCCCGGGGTCACCTGGCTCTGCCGCTGCGCGGACTGCGCCTCGATGGAGGACCTCTGTGCCTCCTGAGCGCTCTTTTCGGACGATTGGGCCTGCTGCCGGGACCGGTCCTGTTTCTTGTTCTTGGCCATGCCGGTATGCCTCCGCATCGGGGTGACCCCCCTTTCGCACACCCTTGCACGCGCCGGCGAACCGCGCATTTCGGGTAATTACCATGAGTGATAGGGATACTTGCCGGCTGTTGCCCGTATCCGCCACGCCGATGATCCAGTTCGGACTGATAACCCCCGCGCGGTCGGGCAGACTCCAGGGAAAGCCGAAAGCCCGGAGCGCCGGGGCACCACTGTGCCGGGGGACGACCGTGCTGCCGGCCGGCCCCGAACTCATGGAGAGAGGTGGACCGTGGACCGCTGCGTCGTCCTGGTCGACGCCGGCTATCTGCTGGGCGCCGCCGCGAGCCTGCTGGCCGGGGAGCCCGCCCGGTCGCGCATCACGGTCGACCACGCAACGCTCATCCAGGGCCTGCGTGAACGCGCCGAGGCCGACACCGAGCGCCCGTTGCTGCGCATCTACTGGTTCGACGGCGCACCCGACCGGGTGCCGCAGCCCGAGCACCGCCGGCTGCGCGTCATGCCGCGCGTCACCGTCCGGCTCGGCGCCCTGACCCGCAGCGACGGCCGCTGGGCGCAGAAGGGCGTGGACGCGGCCATGCACGCCGAACTCACCGAACTCGCCCGCAACCGGGCCTGTTCCGACATCGTGCTCGTCACCGGCGACGGCGACCTGCTGCCCGGCCTGATGTCCGCCAAGGAACACGGCGTCGCCGTCCATCTGTGGGCCGTCCAGGCCGCCGACGGCGACTACAACCAGTCCGAGGACCTCGTCGCCGAGGCCGACGAGCGGCGGGTGCTCGACCGCACCTGGATCACCCGGGCGGTCCGCGCCAAGGAACTCACCGGTCCCTGCGCGCCGCAGCCCGCCCCCCGGCCCGAGATCGCGGCCATCCTCTCCGCCCCGCTCCCCGAGAGTGCGACGGCCGCGGCCGCCGCGGCCGCCCGCAACGGGGACTCCGGGACCGACACGGCCAACGGCTCCCGGCCGGCCGCGGCGGCGGCCGCCACCGAGCGCACGGGCGACACGCCCGGCGGCCGCGGGGTGCCCACGCCGAAGGACCTCGCGAGCCTCGGCCGCGGCCCCGCGGCCCAGACCAACGGGCAGCCGCCCGCCGTGAGCACCGGGGCCTCGCCCAATGCGACCCTGCGCTGGTCGTCCGACAAGGGCTGGGTCGAGCGGGGCGGCGGCACGGGCAACGGCCTGGGGGAGACCCCCGAGACCGCCTCCCTGCCCACGCTGGCCCAGCTCACCAGTGCGGAGCAGCGCTGGGCCGACCGCGAGGAGGACATCACCACCGTCGGCGGCGACCCCTTCGAGGTCGGCCAGGTCTTCGCCCGACGCTGGACCGAGCGCATCACGGACTCCGTCCACCTCCAGCACCTGTCGACGGAATACCCCCGCATTCCGCACCGCATCGACGGCGAGCTGCTGCGGTACGCGGCCCGCTTCGGCCTGCTGGCGCACAAGGACGACCAGATCGACGAACACGACCGCTACGCGATTCGCGCCGGGTTCTGGCGCGAGATCGACGCGAGGACCGCGGCGGAGCACGCGCCGGCGGGCGATTAGCTCCGCTGGGTGCGGTTCTTCGGCTGCGGGTTGTTCGGGGCTGGTCGCGCAGTTCCCTGCGGTTACCCCGTGCCCCATAGGGGCGCGGGGAACTGCGCGACCAGCCACGAACAACCCGCACCTTCTCGACGGGCCGGGGCGCAGCCCCCATGGCGAGCCGCGCCGCCGAGGCGCGTAACCTCATAGCTCGTGAGAACGGTCGCGAATCAGCCTGAGCGGGCTGCAAGCCCCCCGGTGTGTACCGTGCGCGGCCTGGTCAAGACCTACCCCGCCGCGCGCGCCCGCCGTGGTGCCCCCGGAACGGATGCCGTCAAGGCCAGCAACGGCATCGACCTCGACATCCGGCGCGGCGAGATCTTCGGCCTGCTCGGCCCCAACGGCGCCGGCAAGACCACGCTCGTCCGCCAGCTCACCGGCCTCCTGCGGCCCGACGCGGGCCGCGTCGAGCTGCTCGGCCACGACCTCGTCCGGCACCCGGAGCGCGCCGCCCGGCTCGTCGGCTACCTCGGCCAGCACTCCACCGCGCTCGACGAGCTGACCGTCTCCCTCGCCGCCGAGACCACCGGCCGGCTGCGCGGGCTGGACCTGCGCACCGCCCGCGCCGAGCGCGACGCCGTCCTGGAGGAGCTCGGGCTCACCGCGATCGCCTCGCGGCCGCTGAAGAAGCTCTCCGGCGGCCAGCGCCGCCTCGCCTGCTTCGCCGCCGCGCTGGTCGGCGACCGGCCCGTGCTGATCCTCGACGAACCCACCACCGGCATGGACCCGGTGGCCCGCCGCGCGGTCTGGTCCGCCGTCGACCGGCGGCGCGCCGAGCGCGGCGCCACCGTGCTGCTCGTCACCCACAACGTCATCGAGGCGGAGACCGTCCTGGACCGGGTCGCCGTCCTGGAGAGCGGCCGGATCATCGCCTGCGACACCCCGGCCGGGCTCAAGCAACTCGTCGGCGACGAGGTCCGGGTCGACCTCGTCTGGCGCACCGAGCCGCCGCTGGACGTCCCCGAGGTCGCCGCCCTGCGTGACAGGGCCACCGCGGCCGGGCGCCGCTGGTCACTGCGGCTCGGGCCCGCCGAGGCGCGCGCCGCCGTCGCCGCCGTCACCGGCGGCCCCGCCTTCGCCGCGCTCGACGACTTCACGCTCGCCACGCCCAGCCTGGAGGACGTCTACCTGGCGCTGGGCGGCGGCCGTACGGAGGGGCTGGTGAAGGGATGAGCGCTGTGACCACCGGGGTGGTGCCGGGGCAGAGCCGCGAGCGCGGCGACACCCGGGCCCGGGCCGGGGACGGCGAGGCGGCACCGCTCGGCCCGCGGGCCCGGCTGCTGCCCGCGCTGGCCGCGGTCTACCGCGCACAGCTGTCGCGCGCCCGCATCGCGCGGATACCGCTGCTGTTCGTGGCGACCTTCCAGTCGGTCGGCATCATGATCCTGATGCGCGGCGTCGTGGACGGCGGGGACGCGGCGCGGGCCGTCGTGTCCGGCTCCAGCGTGCTGGTCGTGGCGTTCGTCGCGCTCAACCTCCTGGCCCAGTACTTCGGACAGCTGCGCGCCGGCGGCGGGCTCGACCACTACGCGACGCTGCCGGTGCCGCCCGCCGCGGTGGTGCTCGGCGCGGCGGGCGCGTACGCGTCCTTCACGGTGCCCGGCACGGCCGTCACGGCCGTCGTGGGCAGCGTGCTGTTCAAGCTGCCACTGGGGCACCTGTGGGTGCTGGCCGCGGTGATCCCGCTCGCCGGGGCCGCGCTCTCCGGGCTCGGCGCGGCGCTCGGACTGCTCGCGCCGCGCCAGGAACTGGCCACGCTGGCCGGCCAGTTGGGCATGTCCGCGGCGCTGCTGCTGGGCGTGCTGCCGGCCTCGCACATGCCGGCGCCGGTCGCCCTCGCACGGGATCTGCTGCCCTCCACCTACGGGGTGGAGGCGCTGGCCCGCAGCTTCGACGCGCACCCCGACTGGCTGCTGGTCGCCGCCGACCTCGGGGTCTGCGCGGCCGTCGGCGTGGCGTCGCTGGCCGCGGCCACCTGGGCCTTCCGCCGGGCGGCGGTGCGGTGACGCGCCGCACCGCGCCGGCCTGGCACGATGACGGGGTGACCGCATCGCTTTCCCCGCACGACCCGCCCGCCGTTCCCGAGGGACCGCAGCCCGCTCCCGCCCCCGCGCACGACCTGCGCACCGAGGTGCGCCAGTCCGCCGTGATCCTCGCGGCCGTGACGGTGTCCGGGCTGCTGCTGGGGCTGCTGTGGCTGTGGCTGGCGCCGCGGGTGCCGCTGATCTCGGACGGCAAGGCGGTGTACCTGCGCAATTCGGAGGGCGAGCAGGCCATCGGCGCGGACGGCGTCTTCGCCTTCCTCGGGCTGGGCTTCGGCGCGGTGGGCGCGGCGCTGGTGTTCTGGTTCCGCCGGAGCGGCGGCATCGCCGTCGTGCTGGGCCTGGCGGTGGGCTCGCTGCTGGCCTCGCTGATCGGCTGGCGGCTGGGGGTCTGGCTGGGGCCGACGTCGGACGTGGCCGCGCACGCGCGGGCCGTGGGCAAGGGGGTCGTCTTCGACGGCCCGCTGAAGCTGGGGGCCAAGGGCACTTTGCTGGCGTGGCCCTTGGCCGCGATGGCGGTTCATCTCGGGCTCACCGCGCTGTTCGGGCCGCGCGATCCGGAGCCGGTGCCGCACTGGCCGGCGGCGGAGGCCTAGCGCCCCTTACGGGGCGCGGCTGTCGGGGCGCCTTACGGGGCGCCCCGACGGGGCGCGGCCCCCTACGCCGGCCGCCGCCCGTGGTTGGCGCGCCCCTTCTTCAGGCGCCACCTCCGCTTGCGCGTGCGCTTCGACATGGACATCCCCTCCTCACCCTCGGTCGTAGCCGAGCGCAGCGGAACCGTCCAGGGCTCACGCACGGGCAATCGGTGCAATCACCGCCCCCGTGAGCGCCGCCAGGTCGCCCGGGGCGAGCTCCACCTCCAGGCCACGGCGGCCGGCCGACACACAGATCGTGGGGTACGCGTCCGCCGACGCGTCCAGCGCCGTACGCAGCCGCTTGCGCTGTCCGAGCGGGGAGATGCCGCCCCGCACATACCCCGTGGTGCGCTCCGCGAGGGCCGGATCGGCCATCGCGGCCCGCTTGCCGCCCAGCGCAGCGGCGAGCGCCTTGAGGTCCAGCGAGCCGGACACCGGCACGACCGCGACCGCGAGGCTGCCGTCGACGTCGGCCACCAGGGTCTTGAAGACCCTGCCCGGCTCGACGCCCATCGCCTGCGCGGCCTCCTCGCCGTAGGACGCCGTGGCGGGGTCGTGCTCGTAGGCGTGCACGGAGAACGCCGTACCGGCCTTCTCCAGGGCCGCGATGGCGGGCGTCGGGCCCGCCCCCCGCTTCTTCGTCTTCGCCAACGCGTCCGTCCCCTCCGTCAGTTGGGGCTGGTCGGCCGTCTGGTGAGGTCCACGGCCGGCAGCGACGGGAGCTTACCGATCAAGGCCGTCTCGGTGCGCAGCAGTTTCAGCTCCTCCGCCAGCCGCGACGCGGTGTCCGGGGCCTGGAGCAGCCGCTGCTTGGCGGGGGTGTCCAGCACGGCGGCGGCCGCGACCAGATAGGAGAGCACCGACGGCTCCCCGGGCAGATCCGCCTGCCCCGCCAGCGAGCGCTCGCTCGCCCCGGCCAGCCGCTTCTGGTAGGCGCGGAACGCCCGCACCACGCCCGAGGCCAGCGCGCCCGCCTCGTCGCCCTGCTGCTCCGGGATCTCCTCCACCTCGCCCGTCAGATAGGGGCCGGTGGCGTCGACCGACAGCAGCCGGAAGCGGGTGGTGCCGCTGGCGAGGACCTCGTAGGTGCCGTCCGGGCGCTCGCGGATCGTGGCGGCCTCGGCCATGCAGCCCACGGTGTGGAAGGACCTGATCGGGTCGGGGCCGAAGCCGGACGCCGGCCCCGGCTCCGGGCGGGCCTGCTCGGGCAGGCCCGGCGCGGTGGGCGCGACCTCGCGGCCGTCGCGGATGGCGACGACGCCGAAGCGGCGCGGCAGCTCCTCCGGCAGCGCCGACAGCTCGCGCATCATGGCGCGGTACCGCTGCTCGAAGACGTTGAGCGGGAGCACGAGGCCCGGGAAGAGCACCGAGTTCAGCGGGAAGATGGGAAGGCGGGCGCTGGTCACAGCCGGTAAGCCTAATGGCCTGCGCCGACAGAGCGGCCGGAGTTCACTGGCGGCGGAGCAGCCGGGAGGCGCCGGCGGCGACCGTGGTGGCCAGCACCCAGCCCAGCAGGATCAGCGCGGCCGACAGCCACTGGGCGAGGCCCGTGGTCTTCCAGGCCAGGCCCTGGCCCAGGTCGACGACCGGCAGCAGCAGGTCCAGGGTGTAGAGCTCGGGGTTCCAGGCGGGGCCCTCGTTCTCCTTGACCGGCTCGAAGTGCTGGTGCGAGAAGTAGAGCGTCCCCAGCGCCCACAGCACCGCCATCCACACGGCCGCCCGGCCGGGTCGGTAGCCGTAGGCCACGGCCCAGTCCTGCAGATAGCCCCAGGCCCGGCCGGCCAGGGGCAGCGTCTCGCGTCTGCGCCGCTGCTTGGCCAGCAGCACTTCCCGCGCGTCCTCGTCCTCCCCGCTGTCGCGCAGGGCGCTCGCCAGCCGCTCGTACGGCTCCGGCGCGTACTCGGGGGTGGCCGCGGCCACCCACTCCAGGCGCAGTGGGAGCGGGAAGCGGCCCAGCGGTATGAGGTTCTCGTAGAAGAAGCCGGCCATCGTCAGCCCGCCGGGGCCCGGCCAGCTGTCGTAGCGGTCCACGAGATTGGTGACCCGGGCGCCCGACAGCACCACCCGGCCGCGCTCCGGCCGGTCCCCGAGGAAGCGCAGCTCGGGCGTCTGGAGGCGGCGCAGCGACAGCTCCTGGTCCTGCTGCATCACGAACCGTGCCTCGCTGAGGTCCACCGCGTCGCCGAACCGCCCGTCGTCCAGCCGCGCCCCGCCGTGGCACTCGAAGCGCTGCACCCGCGTGCCCCGCTCGGGCGTGCCGGGGGTGATCCCGTACGGGGGAGTGCCGCCGGGGAAGGCGGAGCCGCTGATGCCGACCGCCGTCAGGTAGAGGGTGCGTTCCACGGTGAGCTGCGGGGCGTTGAGCGCGCGTCGCCCGTACGGGTTGTGCAGGGCCGAGCCGCGCAGGCTCAGCGAGGCGCCGACGGTGGCGCCGCGCAGGCTCAGTTCTCCGTAGGAGCGCATCATCTCGGCCTGCAGGTCCTGCCCGACGGTCAGGCCGTCGGCGGCGACGGACACCCCGTGCCGGTCCCGGCGCACGACGACCTGGTTGAGCAGCAGGTCCGTGCCGATGCGGGCGTCGGTCAGCCGGACACCGTGCCGTATCACCGAGCGCGGCAGGTGCAGATCGCCCTCGGTGTGCAGCCGGGCGGCCTCCAGCCGCGGGATGGCGCAGCCGACCAGGCGCAGGGTGGTGAAGTGGCACTCCGGCAGCAGCAGCTGCTGGTCGAAGCGGCAGTTGTGCAGCTCGACGTAGGGGACGACGGTCCCGCCGGAGAGGTCGAGCCGGCCGGTGATCCGCACCCCGTTGAGCTTGAGCGCGGCCACCCGGCCGGGGAGCGCGGGCGGGCCGTCCAGGAGCAGCCGGGCGAGGACCGCCGCCCGGACGCTGCGCTCGGGGCCCCAGGCGTGCGGGCCGTCCGGGTCGTTGCGCTCGTGCTCGGCGGCCCGCAGGTCATGGGTGCTGCCCTGACGGAACGCCTGCCACATCCCCTCCTCGGCAGGGGTGAGATCCAGCCCGTGCGGAAGCCCGCCGTCCGTCTGCTCGGTCACCGCGCCCCCTTCCGTCACCCGTACGGGCGTGCTACGGATCCCCATTCCCGCTGTGGCGGCGCGGACACCGTCCGTGCAGTCCGTATCAGAGGGTGGTCCGGAGAAACGTGCGACGGGACGGGTCTGAGACAATTGGCCGTGTGATTTCCCGAATCGATCTGCGCGGTGACGCCTTCCCGGCGGACGGCATCGACCGCGACCTGCTGCCCCGAGCCGAACTCGACGTTGCAGCCGCCCTGGAGAAGGTGCGGCCCATCTGCGAGGACGTGCATCATCGCGGCACCGCGGCCTTGATCGACTACGCGGAGAAATTCGACGGCGTCACGATCGACCGCGTGCGGGTCCCCGCCGAGGCGATCACCCGTGCCCTGGACGAGCTCGACCCGGCCGTCCGCGCGGCCCTCGAGGAGTCCATCCGGCGCGCCCGCATCGTCCACCGCGAGCAGCGCCGCACCGACCACACCACCCAGGTCGTGCCCGGCGGTACGGTCACCGAGCGCTGGGTGCCGGTGGAGCGCGTCGGGCTGTACGTGCCCGGCGGCCGGTCCGTCTACCCCTCGTCCGTCGTCATGAACGTCGTACCGGCCCAGGAGGCCGGCGTCGGCTCGATGGCCGTCGCCTCCCCGCCCCAGGCCGACTTCGGAGGCCTGCCGCACCCCACGATCCTGGCCGCCTGCGCGCTGCTGGGCGTCGACGAGGTCTACGCGGCCGGCGGCGCCCAGGCCGTCGCCATGTTCGCCTACGGCACCGACGAGTGCCGCCCGGCCACCATGGTCACCGGCCCCGGCAACATCTGGGTCGCCGCCGCCAAGCGGCTGCTCAAGGGCCGTATCGGCATCGATGCCGAGGCCGGCCCCACCGAGATCGCCGTCCTCGCCGACGCCACCGCCGACCCGGTGCACGTCGCCGCTGACCTGATCAGCCAGGCCGAGCACGACCCGCTGGCCGCCTCCGTGCTCGTCACCGACTCCGAGGAGCTGGCGGCCGCGGTCGAGCAGGAGCTCAAGGTCCAGGTCGCCGCGACCAAGCACGTCGAGGACCGGATCCTCCCGGCCCTCACCGGCCGCCAGTCCGGCATCGTCCTCGTCGACGGCATCGACCAGGGCCTCGCGGTCGTGGACGCCTACGCCGCCGAGCACCTGGAGATCCAGACCGCGGACGCCTCCGCCGTCGCCGCCCGGGTGCGCAACGCGGGTGCGATCTTCGTCGGCCCGTACGCGCCCGTCTCGCTCGGCGACTACGCGGCCGGCTCCAACCACGTGCTGCCCACGGGCGGTTGCGCCTGCCACTCCTCCGGCCTGTCCGTGCAGTCCTTCCTGCGCGGCATCCACGTCGTCGACTACAGCCGCGAGGCCCTCGCCGAGGTGGCCGGGCACGTGGTGACGCTGGCCGAGGCCGAGGATCTGCCCGCACACGGTGCCGCAGTGAAGGCACGGTTCGACTGGAGGGTTCCGGAGAGCAAGTGACCGGTATCGACGATCTCCCCATCCGGGACGAACTGCGCGGAAAGTCCCCGTACGGCGCTCCCCAGCTCGACGTGCCCGTACGCCTGAACACCAACGAGAACCCCTACCCGCTGCCCGAGCCGCTCGTCGCCCGCATCGCCGAGCGCGTCGCCGAGGCGGCCCGCCACCTCAACCGCTACCCCGACCGGGACGCGGTCGAGCTGCGCACCGAGCTGGCCGCCTACCTCACCCGCACCACCGGGCACGAGGTCGGCCTGCGCAACGTCTGGGCCGCCAACGGCTCCAACGAGGTCCTCCAGCAGCTGCTGCAGACCTTCGGCGGACCCGGCCGCACGGCCCTCGGCTTCGAGCCCTCGTACTCGATGCACGCGCTCATCTCGCGCGGCACCGGCACCGGCTGGATCCCCGGCCCCCGCCGCGAGGACTTCACCATCGACACCGACGCGGCCGTCGCCGCGATCGCCGAGCACAAGCCCGACGTGGTCTTCATCTGCTCGCCCAACAACCCGACGGGCACCGCCGTCACCGAGGAGACGGTGCTGCGGCTGTACGAAGCCGCGCAGGCGGCCAAGCCGTCGGTCGTCGTCGTGGACGAGGCCTACGGCGAGTTCAGCCACCGCCCCTCGCTGCTCCCGCTGATCGAGGGCCGACCGCACCTGGTCGTCTCGCGCACCATGTCCAAGGCCTTCGGCGCGGCCGGGCTGCGCCTCGGCTACCTCGCGGCGGACCCCGCCGTGGTCGACGCCGTGCAGCTGGTCCGCCTGCCGTACCACCTCTCGTCGGTCACCCAGGCCACGGCCCTGGCCGCCCTGGAGTTCACCGACACGCTGCTCGGCTACGTCGAGCAGCTCAAGGCCGAGCGCGACCGCATCGTCACCGAGCTGCGCGCCATGGGCTGCGAAGTGACCGAATCCGACGCCAACTTCGTGCAGTTCGGCCGCTTCGAGGACAGCCACACCGCCTGGCAGGCCATCCTCGACCAGGGTGTGCTGGTGCGGGACAACGGCGTACCGGGCTGGCTCCGCGTCACCGCGGGCACCCCGGCCGAGAACGACGCGTTCCTCGAAGCGGTGCGCACCATTCGCAAGGAGAACCAATGAACCCGCGTGTGGGCCGCGTTGAGCGCACCACCAAGGAGACGTCCGTGCTCGTCGAGATAGACCTCGACGGCACCGGCCAGGTCGACGTGTCCACCGGCGTCGGCTTCTACGACCACATGCTCGACCAGCTCGGCCGCCACGGCCTGTTCGACCTCACGGTCAAGACCGACGGCGACCTGCACATCGACACCCACCACACCATCGAGGACACCGCCCTCGCCCTCGGCGCCGCCTTCAAGCAGGCCCTCGGCGACAAGACCGGCATCTACCGTTTCGGCAACTGCACGGTCCCGCTGGACGAGTCGCTCGCCCAGGTCACCGTCGACCTCTCCGGCCGCCCCTACCTGGTGCACACCGAGCCCGCGAACATGGCGCCGATGATCGGCGCCTACGACACGACGATGACCCGGCACATCCTGGAATCCTTCGTCGCACAGGCCCAGATCGCCCTGCACGTCCACGTGCCCTACGGGCGCAACGCGCACCACATCGTCGAGTGCCAGTTCAAGGCCCTTGCGCGCGCGCTGCGTTACGCCTGCGAGCGCGACTCGCGCGCCGCCGGGATCATCCCGTCCACGAAGGGCGCCCTGTGAACTCCATCTCCACGCTGTTCATCCTGCTCGGCCTGTTCCTCCTCGGCGGCGTCTACTCCTTCTGGAAGCAGGAGATGTCCAAGAGCATCATCGTGCTGCTCGCCATCGGCTCGGCCATGTCGCTCGCCGCGGGCATCCTGCGCATCGAAGGGCTGTGGACATGAGCGCGCCCAAGAAGGTCGTCGTCTTCGACTACGGCTTCGGCAACGTCCGTTCGGCCGAGCGCGCCCTCGCCCACGTCGGCGCGGACGTCGAGATCACCGGTGACTACGACAAGGCCATGAACGCCGACGGACTGCTCGTCCCCGGCGTCGGCGCCTTCGCCGCCTGCATGCAGGGGCTGCGCGCCGCGCGCGGCGACTGGATCGTCGAGCGCCGGCTGGCCGGCGGACGGCCCGTCATGGGCATCTGCGTCGGCATGCAGATCCTCTTCGCCCGCGGCATCGAGCACGGCGTCGAGACCGACGGCCTCGACGAGTGGCCCGGCATCGTCGAGCCGCTCAAGGCGCCCGTCGTCCCGCACATGGGCTGGAACACCGTCGCCCCGCCCGAGGGCACCCGGCTCTTCGCGGGCCTGGACCCCGACACCCGCTACTACTTCGTGCACTCCTACGCCGTGCGCGAGTGGAACTTCGAGGTCGGCAACGCCGCCATCCGCCCGCCGCAGGTCACCTGGGCCACGCACGGCGAACCCTTCGTGGCCGCCGTCGAGAACGGGCCGCTCTGCGCCACGCAGTTCCACCCCGAGAAGTCCGGCGACGCCGGAGCCCGGCTGCTGACCAACTGGATCGAGACGCTCTGATGCCCACGCTTGAACTGCTCCCCGCCGTCGACGTCCGCGACGGCCAGGCCGTCCGCCTCGTCCACGGCGAGTCCGGCACGGAGACCTCCTACGGCGACCCGCTGACCGCCGCGCAGGCCTGGCAGCGCGCCGGAGCCGAATGGCTGCACCTGGTCGACCTCGACGCCGCCTTCGGCACCGGCGACAACCGCGCACAGGTCGCCGAGGTCGTCCGCGCCATGGACATCAAGGTCGAACTCTCCGGCGGCATCCGCGACGACGCCTCCCTCGCCGCGGCCCTCGCCACCGGCTGCACCCGCGTCAACCTCGGCACCGCCGCCTTGGAGACCCCCGAATGGGTCGCCAAGGTCATCGCCGAGCACGGCGACCGCATCGCCGTCGGCCTGGACGTCCGCGGCACCACCCTGCGCGGCCGCGGCTGGACCCGCGACGGCGGCGACCTCTACGAGACCCTGGCCCGGCTGGACTCGGAGGGCTGCGCCCGCTACGTCGTCACCGACATCGCCAAGGACGGCACCCTCCAGGGCCCCAACCTGGAGCTGCTGAAGAACGTCTGCGCGGCCACCGACCGGCCGGTCGTCGCCTCCGGCGGCGTCTCCTCCCTTGACGATCTGCGTGCTCTTGCCACCCTGGTACCGGAGGGTGTCGAAGGCGCCATCGTGGGCAAGGCCCTCTACGCCAAGGCGTTCACTCTGGAAGAGGCACTGGAGGCTGTGTCCGTATGACCGAATCCCCCGCACCGCGGCGTGTGCAGTCGGACAGCTCCTGGGAGGAGACGATCGGATTCGCACGGGCCGTGGAGGCGGGGGACCGGGTCCTCGTCTCCGGCACGCTGCCCATCACCGGCGGCGTGCTCCAGGGCGAGGGCGATCCCTACGAGCAGACCCTCGCGGCCTTCGGCAAGGCGCTGCACGCCCTGAAGGAACTCGGGCTCGGCATCGAGTCCGTCGTCCGCACCCGTATGTACCTGACCCATGTGCGCGACGTGGACGCGGTCGGCCGCGCCCACAAGGAGCTCTTCGACGACGTCCGGCCGGCCTCGACCATGGTCGTGGTCTCCGGCTTCGTCGACTCCCGCGCGCTGGTCGAAGTAGAAGTAGAAGCCTTCCGAGGAGCAACGAGCACATGACCCTGGCGGTCCGAGTCATCCCCTGCCTGGACGTGGACAACGGCCGGGTCGTCAAGGGCGTCAACTTCCAGAACCTGCGCGACGCCGGCGACCCCGTCGAGATGGCCAGGATCTACGGCGCGGAGGGCGCCGACGAGCTGACCTTCCTCGACATCACGGCCTCCTCCGGCAACCGCGAGACCACCTACGACGTCGTGCGCCGCACGGCCGAGCAGGTGTTCATCCCGCTGACCGTCGGCGGCGGCGTCCGCACCCCCGAGGACGTCGACAAGCTGCTCCGCGCCGGCGCCGACAAGGTCGGCATCAACACCGCCGCCATCGAACGCCCCGACGTGATCCGCGAGATCGCCGAGCGGTTCGGCAGCCAGGTGCTGGTGCTGTCCGTGGACGCGCGACGGACCGCGTCCGGCAGCTTCGAGGTCACCACCCACGGCGGCCGCCGTGGCACCGGCATCGACGCGGTGGAGTGGGCGCACCGCGCCGCGGAGCTGGGCGCGGGCGAGATCCTGCTGAACTCGATGGACGCGGACGGCACGAAGGACGGCTACGACACGGAGATGATCCGCGCGGTGCGGAAGCATGTCACCGTGCCGGTGATCGCCAGTGGTGGAGCGGGCCGCCTTGAGCATTTTGCTCCGGCGGTGGAGGCGGGGGCCGATGCGGTGCTGGCCGCGTCCGTGTTCCACTTCGGCGATCTGCGGATCGGCGAGGTCAAGACCTCGCTGCGGGAGGCGGGGCATCCGGTTCGGTGATCTGCGGGCCGTGGGTGGGCTGGATACAGTCCCGCGCCCCTGACGGGGCGCGGTAGCGCGGCGTCTCAGATGCCCAGCTTCGCCGATCCCAGCTTGGCGATGGCCATCTCGTCGCCCTCCAGCTCCACCTTGGCCGCCTTCTGGCGGCCGAAGGCGAACAGGATCAGCTCGGCCGGCTCGCCGGTGACCGTCACCACCGGCGCCCCCTTCCGGGCCACCGCCACACGCCCGTCGGGGCGCCGCAGCACCAGGCCGGCCGGCGAACGGCGGCCCACCACCCGGGCCATCGCCTCCAGGCGGGTCCACAGCGCGTCCGCGAAGACCGGGTCCACCGAGCGCGGCGTCCAGTCCGGCTGCGCCCGGCGCACGTCCTCCGTGTGCACGTAGAACTCCACCGTGTTCGCCGCCTCGTCGATCTGCTTGAGGGCGAACGGCGACACCTTCGGCGGCCCGCTCCTGACGAGCTGCACCAGCTCCTCGTACGGCTTCGCCGCGAACTCCGCCTGCACCCGCTCCAGCCGGGACGCCAGCGGCTTGAACAGCACACCGGCCGCCGCGTCGGCGCGGCGTTCGCGCACCACCACGTGTGCGGCGAGATCACGGGCGGTCCAGCCCTCGCAGAGCGTCGGGGCATCGGGGCCCGCGGTCTCCAACAGGTCGGCGAGGAGCAGGCGTTCGCGCTGCGCGTGGGTCGACATGCCGCCAGCCTACGGCCGCCGCGGCAGAATGGGGGGCATGACAGGCAATTCCTCCGCCCTCGACCCGGCCGTCGCCGCCCGCCTCAAGCGCAACGCCGACGGCCTGGTCCCCGCCGTCGCCCAGCAGTACGACACCGGTGAGGTGCTCATGCTCGGCTGGATGGACGACGAGGCCCTCCACCGCACCCTCACCACCGGACGCTGCACCTACTGGAGCCGCAGCCGCCAGGAGTACTGGGTCAAGGGCGACACCTCCGGCCACGTCCAGCACGTGAAGTCCGTGGCCCTGGACTGCGACGGGGACACGATCCTGGTGAAGGTGGACCAGGAGGGCCCGGCATGCCACACGGGCACGAGGACGTGCTTCGACGCGGACGTCCTGCTGAGCGCCCCGTAGGGGCGCGGGGAACTGCGCGACCAGCCACAGACGACCCGCAGTCGAACCCCAACCCCAAACGGACCCACTAGGCTCCCAGGGCATGGCTGCCAAGCAACACGGCATCACCCCGGATGCCGCCACCTTCCGGATGCTCGCGAAGGACCGCCGCGTCATCCCGGTCACCCGCCGTTTCCTCGCCGACGGGGACACCCCCGTCGGCCTCTACCGCAAGCTCGCCGCCGAGCGCCCCGGCACGTTCCTGCTGGAGTCCGCCGAGAACGGCCGCACCTGGGCCCGTTACTCGTTCATCGGCGTCCGCAGCTCCGCCACCCTCACCGTCCGCGACGGGCAGACCCACTGGCTCGGCACCCCGCCCGTCGGCGTCCCCGTCGAGGGGGACCCGCTGCAGGCGCTGCGGGCCACCGTCGAGGCCCTGCACACCCCGCGCGACCTGATAGAGGATGCGGGGCTGCCGCCGTTCACCGGCGGCATGGTGGGCTACCTCGGCTACGACATCGTCCGCCGCCTGGAGAAGATCGGCGAGCAGGGCCGGGACGAACTGGGCCTGCCCGAGCTGACCATGCTGCTCACCTCGGACCTCGCCGTCCTGGACCACTGGAGCGGCAGCGTCCTGCTGATCGCCAACGCGATCAACCACAACGACCTGTCGACGGGCATCGACGAGGCCTACGCCGACGCCGTCGCCCGGCTCGACGCCATGGCCGCCGACCTGCGCCGTCCCGAGCCCACGCTGCCCGTCGCGCTGCCCGCCTCCGAGCTGCCCGAGTACACCGCGGGCTGGGGCGGCCCCGACTACATGGCGGCCGTCGACGACATCAAGGAGCGCATCCGGGCGGGCGAGGCCTTCCAGGTCGTGCCCTCGCAGCGGTTCGAGACCCCGTGCACGGCCTCGGCCCTGGACGTCTACCGGGTGCTGCGGGCCACCAACCCGAGCCCGTACATGTACCTGTTCCGCTTCGAGGGATTCGACGTGGTCGGGTCGAGCCCCGAGGCGCTGGTCAAGGTCGAGGACGGGCACGCCATGGTGCACCCCATCGCGGGGACGCGCCCGCGCGGCGCCACCCCGCAGGCCGACGCCGCGCTCGCCGAGGAGCTGCTGGCCGACCCCAAGGAGCGCGCCGAGCACCTGATGCTCGTCGACCTCGGGCGCAACGACCTCGGCCGGGTCTGCGAACCCGGCAGCGTCGAGGTCGTCGACTTCATGTCGGTCGAGCGCTACAGCCACGTGATGCACATCGTCTCCACCGTCACCGGCCGGCTGGCCCCCGGCCGCACCGCCTTCGACGTGCTGACCGCCTGCTTCCCCGCGGGCACCCTCTCCGGCGCCCCCAAGCCGCGGGCCATGCAGATCATCGAGGAGCTGGAGCCCACCCGCCGCGGGCTGTACGGCGGCTGCGTCGGCTACCTGGACTTCGCCGGGGACTCCGACACCGCCATCGCCATCCGCACCGCCCTGCTGCGCGACGGCACCGCCTACGTCCAGGCCGGCGCCGGCGTCGTCGCCGACTCCGACCCGGCGGCCGAGGACGCCGAATGCCGCAACAAGGCGGCGGCCGTGCTGCGCGCCGTGCACACCGCCAACCGCCTGGCTCCGTGAGGACACCGGGACCCCGGCCGCGCAGGCCGGAATCGGCCGGGGGATAGTGGAACCGTGAGCGCAGCAGTACCCCACCCCCGCCCCCAGGCCGAGTCCGCAGCCCCCCGCGCCCGGCGCGGCGGCAGGCGCAGCGTCGCCGCCGCCCTGCTGTCCGGTGCCGCCGGTGCGGCGCTCGTGCTGCTCGCGGGCGGCCGCACCTGGGCCGAGGGCGCGGTCGCCGTCGCCCGCGGCACCCTGCCCCAGCACGTCACCGGACAGGACATCAACGGCCTGCCCACGGCGCTGGCCGTCGTGGGGCTGGCTGCACTGGTGGCCGTCTTCGCGGTGCGCGGGGCCGGCCGGCTGCTCGTCGCCGGGCTGCTCGCACTGAGCGGCGCGGGCGTCGTCGCGGGCGCGGTGGCGGGCGCCTCGGACACCTCGGCGCTGGACCAGAAGGCGGCCAAGGTCAACGGCCTGACGCAGGCCACCGTCGAGGGCGTCACCCACACCGCCTGGCCGTGGGTCGCCCTCGCGGGCGGTGTCCTGCTGCTGCTGGCCGGGCTGGTCGCCCTGCGGTACGGGCGCGACTGGCCCGCCATGTCCGGCCGTTACGAGCGCGACGGCGCCGCCCGCCCCCGGCGCACCGCCGCGGCCCCCGACCCCGACCGCCCCGAGGAGCTGTGGAAGGCCCTCGACCGCGGCGAGGACCCCACCGGCGGAGCCGGCCGGTGACGCGGCCCGGACACGCCCACCCCGGAGCGGACCGGCACGGCGCGTACGGAACAATGTCCCGGAGTGATCTCTGCGCCCGCAGGCGCGATACAGCAACGAGGAGTCAGTCTCATGTCGGGTAGCAGCCACGGACACACCCCGGCCGCGTGGACCGGTGTCATCATCGCCTTCATCGGCTTCTGCGTCTCCGGCGCGTTCGTCGTGATGGCCAATCCGGTGGGCTTCTGGGCCGGAATGGTCATCGTCCTGCTCGGCGGTGTCGTCGGCATGATCATGCGCGCCATGGGCATGGGCCAGCCGAAGGCCCAGGCACAGACGCAGCAGGGCTGACCCCGGCCCTCTCCCTCCCGCAAAGGCGCGGCCCAGGACCGTACGGACGTCAGCACCGCCCGTACGCCCGTTCTGAGCTGCGCCTTCGTGCTGTGCGGGGGAGACTCGGCAGGTGCGCGAACGCGTATCCCCGCCACGCCGCCTCGCCGCCCCGCTCGGCGTCGCCGCGGGGCTCGCGGCGGCCGTGGCGTACGTGGGGGCCGTGGACCCCAACCGGCCCGGCCGGTACCCCGCATGCCCGCTGCTGCACTGGACGGGCCTGTACTGCCCGGCCTGCGGCGGCCTGCGCGGTCTGCACGCCCTCGCGCACGGCGACCTCGCCGGGGCGCTCGGCGCCAATGCGCTCGCCGTGGCCGGGTACGCCGTCTTCGCCGGGTTCTGGACCGTGTGGTGCGTCCGGGCACTGCGCGACGGCGGGGGCATGCGGGTCGCGCTGCGCCCGTGGGCCTGGTGGGCACTGGGCGGCCTCGTCCTGGCGTTCACGGTCATCCGGAACCTGCCCTTCGGGGAGCTGCTGGTACCGGGAAGGGCAGGGTGAAGGGCCTCCCGACCGGCCCGGCGTCAACCGGATGCGAATCCTTCGCCCTCCGGCAAGTACCATCGCAGTGCCTGGTGAGGTGAGCTTGCGCCGCACCAGCCCAGACCAGCCGAGTCCGGAAGGGGGCCGCTCGCGTGAGTGTGCTCGACGAGATCATCGACGGAGTCCGTGCCGACCTCGCGGAGCGGCAGGCGCGCGTCAGCCTCGACGAGCTCAAGGAGCGCGCGGCCAAGGCG
Organism: Streptomyces morookaense; assembly: GCF_013030945.1. Taxonomy (GTDB): domain Bacteria; phylum Actinomycetota; class Actinomycetes; order Streptomycetales; family Streptomycetaceae; genus Streptomyces; species Streptomyces morookaensis. The sequence continues at coordinate 23,459 of NZ_JABBXF010000021.1, forward strand.
CCACAGGCCAAGGACGGCGCCGCCGCGCTGCGCGGTGAGAACGTCAGCGTGATCTGCGAGGTCAAGCGCTCCAGCCCGTCCAAGGGCGCGCTGGCCGCGATCGCCGACCCCGCGGGCCTGGCCGCGGACTACGAGGCCGGCGGCGCCGCCGTCATCAGCGTGCTGACCGAGCAGCGCCGCTTCGGCGGTTCGCTGGCCGACCTGGAGGCCGTCCGCGCCCGGGTCGACATCCCGGTCCTGCGCAAGGACTTCATCGTCACCGCCTACCAGCTGTGGGAGGCCCGTGCCTACGGTGCCGACCTGGCCCTGCTGATCGTCGCCGCACTGGAGCAGGAGGCCCTGGTCTCCCTGATCGAGCGGGCCGAGTCGATCGGCCTCACCCCGCTCGTCGAGGTGCACGACGAGGAGGAGGTCCGGCGCGCGGTCGACGCCGGCGCCCGCATCATCGGCGTCAACGCGCGCAACCTGAAGACCCTCGAGGTGGACCGGGACAACTTCGCCCGGGTCGTCCCCGAGATCCCGGACGGCATCGTCAAGATCGCCGAGTCCGGCGTGCGCGGCCCGCACGACCTGATCGCCTACGCGAACGAGGGTGCCGACGCGGTGCTCGTCGGCGAGTCCCTGGTGACCGGGCGCGACCCGAAGGGCGCGGTCGCCGACCTCGTCGCCGCGGGCGCCCACCCGGCCCTGCGGCACGGCAGGAGCTGACCGCGATGCGGGCGTACGCGCGACTGGCCCGGGGGTGCCGCCCCCGGGGCTGCCGTGCGCCCGCGCGGCGCGTCCTGGGACGGCGCGTGCGGTACCACATCGGCTGTGAGCCGGGACAGATCAACGGGCGGCGATGGCGGCAGTCGGCCGCGTCGTAGCCGATCCCTGCCCGTTTCCCGTCGTCAGTCATCCCAGGAGACAGCCATGTCCTCCGAGTTCTTCGTTCCCGACCCCGAGGGGCAAGTCCCCAGTCCCGAAGGCTACTTCGGGGCGTTCGGCGGCAAGTTCATCCCCGAGGCCCTCGTGGCCGCCGTCGACGAGGTGGCCGCCGAGTACGAGAAGGCCAAGGCCGACCCGGCCTTCGCCGCCGAGCTCGACGACCTGATGGTCAACTACACCGGGCGCCCCAGCGCCCTCACCGAGGTGCCGCGCTTCGCCGAACACGCGGGCGGCGCCCGGGTGTTCCTCAAGCGCGAGGACCTCAACCACACCGGGTCCCACAAGATCAACAACGTGCTCGGCCAGGCCCTGCTCACCAAGCGCATGGGCAAGACCCGCGTCATCGCCGAGACGGGCGCCGGCCAGCACGGCGTCGCCACCGCCACCGCCTGTGCCCTCTTCGGCCTGGAGTGCACCATCTACATGGGCGAGGTCGACACGAAGCGCCAGGCGCTGAACGTCGCCCGGATGCGGATGCTCGGCGCCGAGGTCATCGCCGTGACGTCCGGCAGCCGCACGCTGAAGGACGCCATCAACGAGGCCTTCCGCGACTGGGTCGCCAACGTCGACCGCACGCACTACCTGTTCGGCACGGTCGCCGGACCGCACCCCTTCCCGGCCCTGGTGCGCGACTTCCACCGCGTCATCGGCGTCGAGGCGCGCCGCCAGATCCTGGCGCGCGCCGGCCGGCTGCCGGACGCCGCCCTCGCCTGCGTCGGCGGCGGCTCCAACGCCATCGGTCTGTTCCACGCGTTCCTGCCCGACACCGGCGTCCGTCTCGTCGGCTGCGAGCCGGGCGGCCACGGCGTGCCGACCGGCGAGCACGCGGCCACCCTCACCGCCGGCACCCCCGGCATCCTGCACGGCTCGCGCAGCTACGTCCTCCAGGACGAGGACGGCCAGATCACCGAGCCGTACTCGATCTCGGCGGGCCTGGACTACCCGGGTATCGGCCCGGAGCACTCGTATCTGAAGGACATCGGCCGCGCCGAGTACCGCGCCGTCACCGACGACGACGCCATGCAGGCGCTGCGCCTGCTGTCCCGCACCGAGGGCATCATCCCGGCCATCGAGAGCGCGCACGCCCTCGCGGGTGCGCTGGAGGTCGGCCGCGAACTGGGCCCGGAGGGCCTGCTCCTGGTGAACCTCTCCGGGCGCGGCGACAAGGACATGGACACGGCGGCCCGCTACTTCGGGCTGTACGACGACGATGCGGCGGGGGCGAAGTGATGGCCGGAAACCTGGAGTTGCTGAGCGGCGTCATCGCCCGGGCCAAGGCGGAGAACCGTGCCGCCCTCGTCGGCTACCTGCCCGCCGGCTTCCCGACCGTCGACGACGGCGTCCGCGCCGTCACCGCGATGATCGAGGGCGGCTGCGACATCGTCGAGGTCGGGCTGCCGCACAGCGACCCGGTCCTGGACGGCCCGGTCATCCAGACCGCCGACGACATCGCCCTGCGGGGCGGGGTGCGGATCGCGGACGTCATCGACACGGTCCGCCGGGCGCACGAGGCCACGGGCGCGCCGGTGTTGTGCATGACGTACTGGAACCCCGTCGACCGCTACGGCACCGAGCGGTTCGCGGCGGACCTCGCCGCCGCCGGGGGAGCGGGCTGCATCCTGCCCGACCTCCCGGTCGAGGAGTCCGAGGTGTGGCGCAAGGCGGCCGAACAGCACGGCCTGGCCACGGTGTTCGTGGTCGCGCCGAGCAGCCGCGACGACCGCCTCGCCAAGATCACCGCGGCGGGCAGCGGCTTCGTCTACGCCGCCTCGCTCATGGGCGTCACCGGCACCCGGGAATCCGTCGGCCGCGAGGCCGAGGACCTGGTGAGCCGCACCCGCGCCGTCACCGAACTGCCGGTCTGCGTCGGCCTGGGCGTCTCCAACGCCCGGCAGGCCGCGGAGGTGGCCCGGTTCGCGGACGGTGTGATCGTCGGCTCGGCCTTCGTCAAGCGCCTGCTGGACGCCCCGGACCTGGAGTCCGGTCTGGCGGCGGTCCGCACTCTCGCGGGTGAACTGGCGGAGGGCGTGCGCAAGCGCGCCTAACTCGTTCGAAGGAACCGGCGGCCGGGGGCTGTGCCGATGCGCACCCCCGGTTCGTCCGGTTCGTTGTACCCGGACGTGAGCCAGAAGAACAGCGACGGAAAACGCAGCGCCCGCGAGCGCCTGCAGGAACAGCGCCGGATCGAAGAGTCCCGCGCCAAGCGCAAGCGGACCCTGATCGCCGCTGTCGTGGTGGTGGCGGTCCTCGGCGCGGGCGCCGGCATCGCGGCCCTGGTGGCCAACTCCGGCAAGAAGAAGCAGGGCACCGGCGCTTCGGGCCCGCTCGTCGCCCCCCAGAGCGCCATGGGCAAGGACAACCTGGCCATCCCGGTGGGCGAGTCCGGGGCCAAGGCCACGCTCACCGTCTACGAGGACTTCCGCTGCCCCGCGTGCGGCCAGTTCGAGAACGGCTACCGCGAGACGGTCAACGACCTGGAGAAAAAGGGCCAGCTGAAGGCCGAGTACCACATCGTCACCCTCATCGACAAGAACCTGGGCGGCACGGGCTCGCTGAACGCCGCCAACGCGGCGGCGTGCGCCCAGGACGCGGGCATGTTCAAGGCGTACCACGACACGCTGTACATGAACCAGCCGCAGGAGACGGACGACCAGTTCGCGAAGAAGTCCCGCCTGCTCGAACTGGCCGACAAGGTCAAGGGATTGAACACGGGGGAGTTCAAGGGCTGTGTGGACAACGGCACGCACAACAGCTGGGTGAAGAAGTCCCAGCAGACGTTCAGCGCGTCGGCGTACAAGGCGACGCCGACGGTGCTGTTGAACGGCAAGAGCATCTACGCGGACCCGTCGAATCCGCTGACCCCGGCGAAGCTGCGGGAGATGGTGGCGGGGGCGCAGAAGGGGTGAGGGGTGTCCCTCAGCCCGTCGACACCGTCTTCAACGCCAGTGCCCGCAGTGGTGCGATGCGGGCGCGGGCCGTGCCGAAGTAGACCGCGTTCGTGCAGATGACCAGGTAGCGGCCCGCCTCCGGGTGGAGGTAGAGGCTGGTGCCGGTGAAGCCGTGGTGGTAGGCGACCTGGCCGTGGCCGTTGAGGGCCCACGACAGGCCGCGTTCCAGGCCCGGTTCGATCTCGGCCTGCGGGACCAGGCTGGCGTGCAGCCACTCGCCGAGGGCGGAGGAGCGGTGGCCGTGGGACGTCAGGAGCCGTTCCGCGTAGGTCGCCAGGTCGGCGGGGGTGGAGAAGACGCCCGCGTGGCCCGCGATGCCGCCCAGCAGGGTGGCGTTGTCGTCGTGGGCGGCGCCCCAGGTGCGGGGTGCGCCGGGCAGGCGCTGTTCGGTCGGGGCGACGTGGGCGCTGCGCGAGACGGGCCCGTAGACCGTGGACGTCATGCCGAGCCCGTGCCACATCTCGGTCGCGAGCTCGTCGAGCCGTCTCGCGTGGATGTGGGCGAGGGCCAGGCCCAGGAGGATGTAGCCGCGGTTGATGTAGCGGTGGGTGCCGGGGGCGTCCTCGAGTGGCTCGCGGCAAAGGAGCTCGTGGAGCGGGGCGTTGGCGCCCCGGTAGTGGTCCAGGCGCGTGGAGGCGCGCAGGCCGGACGTGTGCGCGAGCAACTGCCGGATCGTCGCCTCGCCGCCGGGCGCCTCGCCGCGCATCGCGGGGAGCGCGTCGCGGACGGGCGCGTCGAGGTCGAGCAGCCCGGCGTCGACGGCACGGCCGACGAGCAGCCAGGTGGCGACGACCTTGGTGAGCGAGGCCAGGTCGTAGACCGTGTGCTCGTCGGGGGCGGCATCTCCGCACTCGGGGGCGACCGCACCCGCGTTGACGATGTGCCGGTTCCCGTCGGCGGTGCCGGCGACGATGACGCCGCCGGGGGTGGCCCCGGCGGTGACCACATCGGCCAGGGCCTCACGGAGGCGGGTGATGTCGTCGGGGGCGAACGATGCGGGCATGAGGGCCTCCGGGGGCAGTGAGCTGTGGTGTTTGCCCTCAGGGTGGCGAGTCGGGTGGGCTGTCGTGGGTAGCCGCGCCGGTGGCGTTACTCGCCGAGTGCGGGAGCCACTGTGCAAGGGGCACGGTACGAAATCCTCGTCGTCACCGCGTGGCGGGGAGGACATGGGACCACCAAGGGTGCGGTGGGCAACCGCCGTGGCATGTCGGGGACGTCTACAGTTGCCGCTTATCCGGCAAGTCCTTTGATCCGATCGAACCGATACGTGAGAGCGTGCAGTGACACCCGAACCACCCCTGCCCGACGACATCTGGGAGCGCTTCGTCCAGGACACCGAGCGCTCCATCCGGGAGACCGCCCCCAAGGAGCCGTCCGCGCGGGCCCGTATGGTCACCGAGCGGCTGCGGCTGGAGGACGAGAAGCGGCAGAAGGAGGCGGGCAGCCATAAGTGGCGCAAGCGGGCGGCTCCGCCGCAGCCCGACGGTTGGCGGACCGGGCCTGCGTGGCAGGAGATGAACGGGCGGGCCACGCGGAAGCGCCGGGTACTCGGGGGCATAGCCGTCGTGGCCGCTGCTGCGGTCACGGTGTTCATCGTCAACCCCGGCATGGTCGTCTCCTGGCTCCCCGGCGGTTCGCACAAGAAGGCCGCTGAGCCGTTGCCCGCCGAGACCGCCCGCCCTACCGGGGCCCCCGGTGCGGCCTCCGGTGCCCCGACTCTCAGTCGGCCCTTCGCCGGGTCGCCCGCCGAGCAGTACGCCGACGGGGCGGCCGGCATCGTCGTGCCCGAGGCCGCGTCCGTGGGCACGTTGTCCAAGGAGCAGGTCGCCTCGGCCCTCACCGCGACCAAGGACTTCCTCGTCGCCGCCAACCTCGATCCCGCGACCATCCGCGGCGGACGCCCGGACGCGGCGATCGCCCTCGTCGATCCGCAACAGAGCGATGTGCTCGGCGAGATGAACACCGCCCTGGGCAAACCCGACCGGAATCACGACCCGCTCCAGTTCTTCAGCCGCTTCGACCCGAACGAAGTGAAAATGGCGGGGGACGTCGTCAAGACCCGGGGGCGGATGACGTTCAAGGAGGGCCGGGACGGCTCGGTGGCCGTGCATGCCGACTACACCTTCGTCTATCCGCTGACGAAGAAGGCGGACGGTTCGCGGGAAGTGGAGCGCACCATCGTGCGCCGGGTCGTGGACACCGAGGTTCTCGACCCCGCCCGTTTCCAGGTGACGCCCGGCAAACTGACCCTCACCTCCTCCAACATGAACATCGCCAACTCCAAGTGCGGCGTCCACGACGGGTTCCTGCACCCGCTATTCGGCTCGGAGGACCGGCAGCAAACCGATGCGACCGGTTCCCCTTCCGACCCCTACGACCGCAGCCGCGAACTGGAAAGCGGCGGAGACGACCGCTGCGGGACCGCCACGCGTACGTGATCCGGGAGGGCTTGCCTTCCCCGGCCGTTTGCGGCCGACTCCGCAAGAATCCGCCACATGCGGGACAACTCGTCCTGCTGCGTGCGGCCCAACCGGTTCCAGACGGCGCCCTGCAGCCAGGCCGTGAGTTCGGGGGTGGCGTGGAATTCGTCCATGGCGCCGAGGCGGAGATCCTCCATCCCCCACTCCGAATTCCAGCGGTCGACCAGGTCCGCCAAGTGCCGGTCTGCCGCCGGCGTGAGCGTGTCGGACCAGATATCGAGCCACGGCTTCAGTGTCCCGGTGACGGCGGCGATGACTTCCAGCGCAGCGCTTGCCGGCACCGAGCTGGGATACTGGTGCAGGATGGCCCGCAGCCACGCATGCCAGAGGCCGGTCACGGCGTCGCGCTGCGGGGCGGGCCACTGCTGCCAGCCTGCTTCCAGGATTCGTGTGGCGAGCACGTCCGGAAAGACATGGAGTTCTTCCATGACGGCGGCGCGCAGGATCCGGGGTGTCATCCGGCGGAACAAACCCGCGAAGTCGCTCCAGTGGCTGGGGACTTCGAGCAAGGTCGCCACCACCAAGTCGTCCGGCACGAGGTCCACCGGGCCGGACAGTACCTCGAAGTCCTTCTCGCCGTAGCAGTGCGTGCAGCCACGGAGTGTGAAGGGCTCGGGCGAGGAGAACTGCTCGTCCAGTAAGTCGAGTGCGGACTGCAGTTGCTGAAAGGGATCGGTCAAGGTCGACCTGCCGAGGACTCCCACCGGCGGACCGGCGAAGATCGCAACATTACCCGAATTACCCGGACCCGGGTTCACTCGGCAGCAGTGCGCGAGAACCACGGATTCCCGCCCAGCGCCCACACCGACACATGCCGTACCCCCAGCCGCCCCAGCAGCGTCAGCCTCGCGTCCATCGCCGCCCCGTCCATGGCGTCGTACAGCACCCCGCGCTCGCTCCAGCGGATCTCGCCCGAACCCGGGTCGCGGCGTCGCCGCACCACCTCCGCGTCGTCCGACCAGCCCGGCCGCTTGCGGAGCTCGGACACCGGGACGCTGTCCTGGATCTTCTTCGTGTCGCACGGGTCCGGTGCGGCGAAGCCGTACGAGGGCAGGCCGATCACGAGCCTGTCCGCATCCGGTACCTGTGACTGCGCGTACGCCACCGCCTCCCGTACCCACCCCTCCGGCGCGATCGCCCAGCAGTGTTCGCCCGCCGGCGTGGCGAAGACGCGGCCGTAGGTCATCACGGTCAACTGGTCCACGCCCGCCGCCATCACCTTCGCGAAGCGGAACGGCGAGTCGCCGTCGTGCAGTTCGGCCGGGGCGTCCACCTGGAGTTTCAGGCCTGCGGCATGCAGGCTGTGCGACAACTCGGACAGGAACGTCTCGTAGTGGGCCTCGTCCTTCTCCGACCAGTTCCAGAAGTCCTCGAAGTCCACGTCCACGCCCGTGAAGCCGATGCGGTGGGCAAGGTCCGTCATGGAGCGGATCGCCGTCGCACGGCGATCCGGATTCCCCACCAGCGCCGCCACCGAGTCGCGGTCCATCGCCGAGACCGTCGTGTACTGCTGCGCCGAATGCGCTTTGACGTCCGCCGCGTTCGCCTCGCTGAAGCCGTTGCAGGGGGCATCCTCACCAGTGGTGTGGAGGGTCAGGGTGCCCTCCGGATTCACTTTCCAGTATTCGGGTTTGAGGACTCCTTCGCGCAGGCGCCCGTCCCGGTACTCGGCAGGGGCCCCGCATGCCGGTTCACCGGTCGAGCCGGGGTAGATCCACGCCTGGAGGGCGGGTCCCGGGGGCCCGGCCTCCCGGGAGGCATGCGGCGTCGCACACGATACGAGGCCCGCGGCAAGGGCGATTGCCGCGGTCATGCGCAGGGCTGGCTGTCGAACGGCTATGTGCATGTGTCTAGAGTTACCGCGCCCACTAGGCACGATCCCCCGAACAGAAAGAAACACGCGGTGACCGTCGAATCATCCGAGCACGAGAGACCACCCCGCGGCCGCCGGATTCTCCGTGATGTGGGGACCGCGGCCGGACTTGCCGTTGCGGCGGTGATCGCCTTCAACCCCGGAAACGTTCTCTCCCGGCTTCCCGGCAGCGAGGAGAAGGTGGCGAAGGCCGCGAAGTCGGCCGCGCACGACCGGGCTTCGGCCACTGTCGCCCACCCCTTCGCCGGGTCGCCGGCCGAGCAGTACGCCGACGGTTCGGCCGGGATCGTCGTCCCCCAGGCCACGGCCATCAGCACGCTGACGAAGGAGCAGGTCGCCGAGGCCCTGGAGACGACCAAGAAGTTCCTCGTCGCCGCCAACCTCGATCCTGCGGTCATACGTGGTGAACGCCCCGAAACGGCCATCGGTCTGGTCGAACCCCATCAGAAGAACACCCTCGCGGACATGAGTGCTTCCCTCGCCTCGCCCGACCAGAAGCACAACCCTCTCCAGTTCTTCAGCCGCTTCGACCCGAACGAAGTGCGCCTGGCGGGCGGGACCGTCAAGACGCATGGGCGGATGACCTTCGAGGCGGGGAGCAAGAAGGGGTCCGTCCTCATCCACTCCGACTTCACCTTCGTCTACCCGGTCACGAAGGCCACGAAGGCTCCGAAGACTCCAAAGTCCGCAAACGCGTCCGCGAAGCCGCCGAAGCCGTCCGCCGAAGTGGCGCGCACCGTCGTGCGGCGTGTCATCGACACCGAGGTCTTCGACCCCGATCACTACACCGTGGCCCCGGGCACGGTGGACCTGCACTCCGTCCAGATGAATGTCGGCAACACCCGCTGCGGCGTCTACGACGGCTACCTGCACCCCCACTTCCGCTCCGAGCACCGGAGCGCGGCGGACAAGCCCTCCGGCGAGGCCATCGATCCCTACGATCAGAGCCGCCAACTGCCCGACAGCCGGCAGTGCAACCGGACCACCCGCACCTAGGCGCAGTCCTCACACCTGCGCCGCAGGCCCGGTGCAGACGGACGCGACGCGGCGGCTGCATCCGGCGGGCCGCCCCGTCGCCATTCCCGGGCCGCACGCCGGCCGGCGCAGAGGGTGCCCGGTTCGATGCCGTGGGGAAGCGGGGCGAACGCGTGTCCGGCGTCCATCGAGTCGCCCTCCACGGCCGCCAGTTCGTATCGTTCCTGCACGGCCTCACCAACCTGGGTGATGCTGCGGTCCAGTCACTGCCCAGCGGATACCTCAGACCATACGATCACCCGCCATGGCGCAACACCCCCTGCCACGTCCCTGGTCGGACGTCGATGCCAGCAACAACCCCGCCCATCTCGTGGACACCCTGCGGCGGCGCGCAGGTTCCTCCTTCCACACCGGTTACAAACAACGCCTGCGGGCGCTGCTCCGCGCGCGGCCCGGGCAGCGGTTCCTCGACGTCGGTGCCGGGACCGGCGAGACCGTGCTCGCCCTGGCCGCCGAGAGCGGGGCGCAGGCCGTCGCCGCCGACCTGTCGCTGACCATGGCCGCCGCGATGCGGGCGGGCGGAGTCCGCGGGCCCGTCGTGGCCGATGCCCACCATCTCCCTTTCCGGGAGGGGAGCTTCGACGGTGCCTGGGCCGATCTCGTGCTGCAGCACGTGGCCGACCCCGCCCGGGTCGTCGACGAGATGCTGCGGGTCGTACGGCCCGGCGGGCGGATCGTGCTGGCCGCCATCGACTACGGGACCCAGGTGCTGGACATCGGGGCGCCGGACCTCGCGCGCCGGATCCTGCGGCTGCGGGTCGATCCGGGTGTGCGCGGCGGGGCGCTCGCGCACCAGCACCCCGGCATGCTCGCCGAGCGCGGTCTGCGGGAGGTCGCCGTCGAGGCGCACGCGCTCGTCGTGCGCGACCCCCGGACCGTCGACCATGTCCTCGGCATCCGCGACTGGGCCCGTACGGCAGCCGATCAAGGGCATATCACGTCCGCCGAGGCCACGGACTTCACCGCGCATTTCGATCATGCGGCCGCCACCGGGCGGTTCACCTATGCCGTGACGTTCTTTCTCACCTCCGCCACCGCGATCGTGACCGCGGGGCCACGGTGAGTGGAGAGGGTGACGGGCGCCCTGGGACTCGGACGCCGCACAGGGTACTTTCGTAGCTGTCATGGAACTCGCATACATCCCCAGCCCCTCGACCGGCGTGGTCCATCTCGGGCCGATCCCGCTGCGCGGCTATGCCTTCTGCATCATCATCGGCGTCTTCGTCGCGGTCTGGCTCGGCAACCGGCGCTGGATCGCCCGCGGCGGGCGGGCCGGGACCGTGGCCGACATCGCCGTGTGGGCGGTGCCCTTCGGTCTCGTCGGCGGCCGGCTCTACCACGTGATCACCGACTACGAGCTGTACTTCAGCCCCGGTCGGAACTGGGTCGACGCCTTCAAGATCTGGGAGGGCGGCCTTGGTATCTGGGGCGCCGTCGCGCTCGGTGCCGTCGGTGCCTGGATCGGCTGCCGCCGCCGCGGCATCCCGCTGCCCGCCTACGCGGACGCCATCGCGCCGGGCATCGCCGTCGCCCAGGCCGTCGGGCGGTGGGGCAACTGGTTCAACCAGGAGCTCTACGGCCGGCCGACGGACCTGCCGTGGGCGCTGAAGATCGACGCCAACCCCGCGATCGGGCGCGTGGCGGGCACGTACCACCCGACGTTCCTCTACGAGTCGCTGTGGTGCCTCGGCGTCGCCGCCCTCGTCATCTGGGCCGACCGCCGGTTCACGCTCGGGCACGGGCGGGCCTTCGCGGTCTATGTCGCCGCCTACACCGTCGGCCGGTTCTGGATCGAGTACCTGCGCGTGGACGACGCGCACCATGTGCTGGGCCTGCGGCTCAACGACTGGACGTCGATCCTGGTCTTCCTCGGCGCCGTCGCGTACATCGTCGTCTCGCGGAAGCGGTCGCCCGGGCGTGAGCCCGTCGTGGAGCCCGCCGCCCTCGACGAGGGCGACGGGGCCGCCGAGCCGGCGCCCGCCGACAAGGCCGGCAAGGCCGACAAGAAGGTCTGACCTGCTCCGAACGCAACGCCTGTGGCCGGCCCGGTTCCTCCGGGCCGGCCACAGCCGTTTCCGCAGCCGTTTCCGCAGCCGGTTCGTGGCGTAAACCCCCAGGTCAGGCAGGCCTTCCTTGCTGGCGGATCACTGCGCTCGTGCGTACCTTCGACTCATGAGAGGGGTGGGCGTACGGGCCTGTGCCCCGTGGAAGGGAGACCCCGCATCATGGCCGTCCTCGACACCGCCGCCGCCACGCACATAGCGCACCGCGACAACCACACCCACCGCGACGTCAACGGCGGCTGGCTGCGGCCCGCCGTGTTCGGGGCGATGGACGGGCTGGTGTCCAACGTCTCGCTGATGAGCGGCGTCGCGGGCGGCACCGCCTCCTCCAGCGCCATCGTGATCGCCGGGCTGGCGGGGCTCGCCGCCGGTGCGTTCTCCATGGCCGCGGGCGAATACACCTCGGTCGCCTCGCAGCGCGAACTCGTCCTCGCCGAGTTGGACATCGAGCGCCGCGAGCTGCGCAAGCACCCCGTCGACGAGCTGGAGGAGCTGGCCGCGCTCTACGAGTCGCGGGGCGTCGAGCCGGAGCTGGCCCGCGAGGTCGCCCGGCAGCTCTCGCGCGACCCCGAGCAGGCGCTGGAGATCCACGCCCGGGAGGAGCTCGGCATCGACCCCTCCGACCTGCCCTCGCCGATGGTGGCCGCCGCCTCGTCGTTCGGCTCCTTCGCCCTCGGTGCCCTGCTGCCGCTGCTGCCTTATCTGCTGGGTGCCACGCAGCTGTGGCCGGCGATCCTGCTGGCGCTGCTGGGGCTCTTCGGCTGCGGGGCCGTGGTGGCCCGGGTGACGGCGCGGTCCTGGTGGTTCAGCGGGCTGCGGCAGCTGGTGCTGGGCGGTGCCGCGGCCGGCGTGACGTATCTCCTGGGTCTTGCCTTCGGCACGGCCGTGGGGTAATGCTTATGCGGGTCGCCGCATAGGTGCGCGATAGCGCGCGTGTTGCACGATGCGTGTTGCCTTGCGGTTTCAAGCCTTCCGCATCCGGGCACAATCCCGGAACGCGGCGGGCAGTGCCGCCCGCGTCGCGTTGCGTCCGGCGGCTCCGGAGCCGAGTTCCTCGGTCCACATCGTGGACCACACCTTCCGCTTTTCGAGAAGCGGGTCATCCTGTAATCTGCACGAAATTTTCTCGCGGAGGGCCAACGTCGTCCCTCGGCACATGCACACGTCATGACTGCCAAGACGACGACGGGAGCGCCGATGCGACACGCATCCCACCCCGCCCAGCAGGGGATGTACGACCCGCGCAACGAGCACGACGCCTGTGGCGTGGGCTTTGTCGCGACTCTCACCGGCGAGGCGAGCCACGCCCTCGTGGACCAGGCGCTCACCGTCCTGCGCAACCTGGAGCACCGCGGCGCCACCGGCTCCGAGCCCGATTCCGGCGACGGTGCCGGCATCCTCGTCCAGATCCCGGACGCGTTCCTCCGCGAGGCCGTGGACTTCGCCCTCCCCGAGCAGGGCGCATACGCGGTCGGCATCGCCTTCCTGCCCGCCGACGGGCCCGAGGCCGGGGTCTCGCAGGTCGAGACGATCGCCGCGGAGGAGGGCCTGACCGTTCTCGGCTGGCGCTCCGTCCCCGTCGCCCCCGAGCTGCTGGGCAGCTCCGCCCGGGGCACGATGCCCGAGTTCCGGCAGCTGTTCGTGACGGACGGTACGAGCACCGGGATCGCCCTGGACCGCAAGGCGTTCGTGTTGCGCAAGCGCGCCGAGCGCGAGGCCGGCGTCTACTTCCCCTCGTTCTCCGCCCGCACCCTCGTCTACAAGGGCATGCTGACCACCGCGCAGCTGGAGCCCTTCTTCCCGGACCTCTCCGACCGCCGCTTCGCCACGGCCATCGCGCTCGTCCACTCGCGCTTCTCCACCAACACCTTCCCCTCCTGGCCGCTCGCCCACCCGTACCGCTTCGTGGCGCACAACGGCGAGATCAACACCGTGGGCGGCAACCGCAATTGGATGCGGGCGCGTGAATCCCAGCTCGGCTCCGCCCTGTTCGGGTCCGACGAGCGGGCGCTGGAGCGCACCTTCCCGGTCTGCACCCCCGACGCCTCCGACTCCGCCTCCTTCGACGAGGTCCTGGAGCTGCTGCACCTCGGCGGGCGTTCGCTGCCGCACAGCGTGCTGATGATGATCCCCGAGGCCTGGGAGAACCACGCCTCCATGGACCCGGCCCGGCGCGCCTTCTACCAGTACCACTCCACGCTGATGGAGCCCTGGGACGGCCCGGCCTGTGTCACCTTCACCGACGGCACCGTCGTCGGCGCCGTTCTCGACCGCAACGGCCTGCGCCCCGGCCGGTACTGGGTCACCGACGACGGCCTGGTCGTGCTCTCCTCCGAGGTCGGCGTCCTGGACCTGGACCCCGCCAAGGTCGTCCGCAAGGGACGGCTGCAGCCCGGCCGGATGTTCCTCGTCGACACCGCGGAGCACCGCATCATCGAGGACGACGAGATCAAGGCCTCCCTCGCGGCCGAACAGCCTTACCAGGAATGGCTGGAGGCCGGGCTGATCGACCTCGGCGACCTGCCCGAGCGCGAGCACATCGTGCACACCCACGCCTCGGTCACCCGCCGCCAGCAGACCTTCGGCTACACCGAGGAGGAGCTGCGCGTCATCCTCGCGCCGATGGCCAAGTCGGGTGCGGAGCCGATCGGTTCGATGGGCACGGACTCGCCCATCGCCGCGCTCTCCGAGCGCCCGCGGCTGCTCTTCGACTACTTCACCCAGCTCTTCGCGCAGGTCACCAACCCGCCGCTGGACGCCATCCGCGAGGAGCTCGTCACCTCGCTGGTCTCCTCGCTGGGCCCGCAGGGCAACCTGCTGGAGCCCACCGCGGCCTCCTGCCGCAGCGTCACCCTGCCCTTCCCGGTGATCGACAACGACGAGCTCGCCAAGCTCATCCACATCAACGCCGACGGGAACCTGCCGGGCCTGAAGGCCGTCACCCTCTCCGGCCTGTACCGGGTGAGCGGCGGCGGCGAGGCGCTCGCCGCCCGGCTGGAGGAGATGTGCGCCGAGGCCGACGCGGCCATCGCCGCCGGTGCCCGGCTGATCGTCCTCTCCGACCGGCACTCCGACGCCGAGCACGCGCCGATCCCCTCGCTGCTGCTCACCTCCGCCATCCACCACCACCTCATCCGCACCAAGCAGCGCACCCAGGTGGGCCTGCTGGTCGAGGCGGGCGACGTGCGCGAGGTGCACCACGTCGCGCTGCTCATCGGCTACGGGGCCGCGGCCGTCAACCCGTACCTGGCCATGGAGTCCGTCGAGGACCTGGTCCGTGCAGGGACGTTCCTGCCGGACACCGACCCCGAGACCGCCATCCGCAACCTGATCAAGGCGCTCGGCAAGGGCGTGCTCAAGGTGATGTCCAAGATGGGCATCTCCACCGTCGCCTCCTACCGCGGTGCCCAGGTCTTCGAGGCCGTCGGCCTCGACGAGTCCTTCGTCGACACCTACTTCCACGGCACCACCACCAAGATCGGCGGCGCCGGCCTGGACGTCGTCGCGAAGGAGGTCGCCGCCCGGCACGCCAAGGCCTACCCGGCCACCGGCATCCCGGCCAGCCACCGCCGGCTGGAGATCGGCGGCGAGTACCAGTGGCGCCGCGAGGGCGAGCCGCACCTGTTCGACCCGGACACCGTCTTCCGTCTCCAGCACTCCACCCGGTCCCGCCGCTACGACATCTTCAAGCAGTACACGCAGCGCGTGAACGAGCAGTCCGAGCGGCTGATGACCCTGCGCGGACTGTTCTCCTTCAAGACCGGCCGCGACCCCGTGCCACTGGACGAGGTCGAGCCCGTGGCCGCCATCGTCAAGCGCTTCTCCACCGGCGCGATGTCCTACGGCTCGATCTCCCAGGAGGCCCACGAGACCCTGGCCATCGCCATGAACCGGCTGGGCGCCAAGTCCAACACCGGTGAGGGCGGCGAGGATCCCGAGCGCCTCTACGACCCCGAGCGCCGCTCCAGCATCAAGCAGGTCGCCTCCGGCCGCTTCGGCGTCACCAGCGAGTACCTGGTCAACTCCGACGACATCCAGATCAAGATGGCCCAGGGCGCCAAGCCCGGCGAAGGCGGCCAGCTGCCCGGCCACAAGGTCTACCCGTGGGTCGCGAGGACCCGGCACTCGACGCCCGGCGTCGGCCTCATCTCGCCGCCCCCGCACCACGACATCTATTCCATCGAGGACCTCGCCCAGCTCATCCACGACCTCAAGAACGCCAACCCCGCGGCCCGCATCCATGTGAAGCTGGTCTCCGAGGTCGGTGTCGGCACGGTCGCCGCGGGCGTCTCCAAGGCGCACGCCGACGTGGTCCTCGTCTCCGGCCACGACGGCGGCACCGGCGCCTCGCCGCTGACTTCCCTCAAGCACGCGGGCGGCCCCTGGGAGCTGGGCCTCGCCGAGACCCAGCAGACCCTGCTGCTCAACGGGCTGCGCGACCGCATCGTCGTGCAGACCGACGGCCAGCTCAAGACCGGCCGCGACGTGGTGATCGCCGCGCTGCTCGGCGCCGAGGAGTTCGGCTTCGCCACCGCCCCGCTGGTCGTCTCCGGCTGCGTGATGATGCGCGTCTGCCACCTGGACACCTGCCCCGTCGGCATCGCCACCCAGAACCCGGTGCTGCGCGAGCGGTTCAGCGGCAAGGCCGAATTCGTCGTCAACTTCTTCGAGTTCATCGCCGAGGAGGTCCGTGAGATCCTCGCCGAGCTGGGCTTCCGCACCCTGGAGGAGGCCGTCGGCCACGCCGAACTCCTGGACGTCACCCGCGCGGTGGGCCACTGGAAGGCCCAGGGCCTGGACCTGCAGCCGCTGCTGCACGTGCCGGACCTGCCCGACGGCGCCGTCCGCCACTGCATCACCGGGCAGGACCACGGCCTGGCCAAGGCGCTCGACAACCAGCTGATCAAGCTGTCCGCCGACGCCCTCAACGCCGTGGGCGCCGAGGAGGCCCGGCCCGTCCGCGCCCAGGTGCCCATCCGCAACATCAACCGCACCGTCGGCACCATGCTCGGCCACGAGGTGACCAAGAAGTACGGCGGCGCGGGCCTGCCCGACGACACGATCGACATCACCTTCACCGGCTCCGCGGGCCAGTCCTTCGGCGCCTTCCTGCCGCGCGGCGTCACGCTGCGCCTGGAGGGCGACGCCAACGACTATGTCGGCAAGGGCCTTTCCGGCGGCCGCATCGTCGTCCGCCCCGACCGCGGCGCCGAGCACCTCGCCGAGTACTCCACCATCGCCGGCAACACCCTCGCCTACGGCGCCACCGGCGGCGAGATGTTCCTGCGCGGCAGCGTCGGCGAGCGGTTCTGCGTCCGCAACTCCGGTGCCACCGTGGTCTCCGAGGGCGTCGGCGACCACGGCTGCGAGTACATGACCGGCGGCCGGGCCGTCGTCCTCGGGCCCACCGGCCGCAACTTCGCGGCCGGCATGTCCGGCGGCACGGCCTACGTCGTCGACCTCGACCCCGCCAACGTCAACAAGGAGCTCGCCGCCGCCGTCGGGCCCCTCGACGACGCCGACCGCGCCTGGCTGCACGACGTGGTGCGCCGCCACCAGGAGGAGACCGGCTCGACCGTCGCGGCCGCCCTCCTCGCCGACTGGGCCACGGCCGTGACCCGCTTCCGCAAGGTCATGCCGGCCACCTACAAGGCAGTGCTCGCCGCCAAGGACGCCGCCGAGCGAGCCGGTCTCTCCGAGACCGAGACCCACGAGAAGATGATGGAGGCGGCGACCCATGGCTGACCCGAAGGGCTTTCTGACCACCGACCGCGTCGTCGCCCGCACCCGCCCCGTCGAGGAGCGGGTCCGGGACTGGAACGAGGTCTACGTCCCCGGCTCCCTGCTGCCCGTCATCAGCAAGCAGGCCGGCCGCTGCATGGACTGCGGCATCCCGTTCTGCCACAACGGCTGTCCGCTGGGGAACCTGATCCCCGAATGGAACGACTACGCCTACCGCGAGGACTGGCGCGCCGCAGCCGAACGGCTGCACGCGACCAACAACTTCCCCGAGTTCACCGGCCGGCTGTGCCCCGCACCCTGCGAATCCGCCTGCGTGCTCGGCATCAACCAGCCGCCCGTCACCATCAAGAACGTCGAAGTCACCATCATCGACAAGGCCTGGGAGGCCGGCGGCGTCACCCCGCAGCCGCCCGAGCGGCTCTCCGGCAAGACCGTCGCCGTCATCGGCTCCGGCCCGGCCGGCCTCGCCGCAGCCCAGCAGTTGACCCGGGCCGGCCACACGGTCGCCGTCTACGAGCGCGCCGACCGCATCGGCGGCCTGCTGCGCTACGGCATCCCCGAGTTCAAGATGGAGAAGCGCCACATCAACCGCCGCATCGAGCAGATGCGGGCGGAGGGCACCAAGTTCCGCACCGAGGTGGAGATCGGCCGCGACATCGACGCCGCCGAACTGCGCCGCCGCTACGACGCCGTGGTGATCGCCGCGGGCGCCACCACCTCCCGCGACCTGCCGGTGCCCGGACGCGAGCTCAAGGGCATCCACTTCGCCATGGAGTACCTGCCCGTCTCCAACAAGGTGCAGGAAGGCGACTACGTCGCCCCGACGATCACCGCCGAGGGCAAGCACGTCGTCGTCATCGGCGGCGGCGACACCGGCGCCGACTGCGTCGGCACCGCCCACCGCCAGGGTGCCGCCTCCGTCACCCAGCTGGAGATCATGCCCCGGCCCGGCGACGAGCGGAACGCCGGCCAGCCGTGGCCGACCTTCCCGATGCTCTACAAGGTCACCTCGGCCCACGAGGAGGGCGGCGAGCGGATCTACTCCGTCTCCACCACCCACTTCGAGGGCGACGAGGACGGCAACGTCCAGTGGCTGCACCTGGTCGAGGTGGAGTTCAAGGACGGCAAGTTGGAGCAGAAGCCGGGCACCGAGCGGCGCATCCCGGCCCAACTGGTCACCCTGGCCATGGGGTTCACCGGCACGGATCAGAAGAACGGGCTCGTCGAGCAGTTCGGCCTGGAGCTGGACGCGCGCGGCAACATCGCCCGCGACGCCGACTTCGCCACCAATGTGCCCGGCGTCTTCGTCGCCGGCGACGCGGGGCGCGGCCAGTCGCTCATCGTGTGGGCCATCGCCGAGGGCCGTTCCGCCGCCCGCGGCGTGGACCGGTACCTCACCGGGAGCAGCACCCTGCCCGCTCCCATCAGGCCGACGGACCGGGCCCTGAGCGTCTGACCCGGCCCGCCGCCACGCGGCGCCCGCCCCGTCCCCGACCGGATGGGCGGGCGCCGCGTCAGCTTCACTCCTCTTCACTCCTCGCCCGGCGCGTGCGCCGACAGCGAGCCGAACACCACGCGGGCGTCCTCGGTGTAGACCCCGACGCTGCCGTGCAGATACGGGTGTTCCTGGTCCCGGTAGGCGACCAGCCCCTTGTTGTCCACGCTCACCTCCACCAGCGGCCCGCGCTGCGCGACCCGCACGTCCGAGGTGCGCCCGACGGGGAAGCTCTCGGAGCCCGTCGCGAGGAAGCGCTGCCCGCCCGGATAGGCGGGGTCGCGTTTGCCCAGCTCCCAGCCGTTGGGCTTGAGGGTGATGTAGTAGAAGTGCTCCGGGTCGGTGTACGCCCAGAGCAGCCACGGCACTTCCCACGGGTTGGGCTTGGGCGTGCGCAGCTGGGCGATCGTGCGCATCGTGGCCCGGTAGTCGACGTCGCCGTACTGCTGCGTCGACACGATCAGGCCCGCGTGCGTCTCCCCGGGCTGCTTGGCCGGCGCGGGGGAGAGGACCAGCCCGTCGTGCCGTCCGATGTTCTCGCCGTGGCCGTCGAAGACCGACCGCCACGGGCCGTGGACCGAGCCCTCGGCCCACGGCCGGTCCGGCGTGCCGCCGCCACCGCCCCACAGTGCATAGCCCGCTAGGGCCAGCGCTGCGGCGACGGCGACGGCGAGCAGGGCACGGACGTACCGCCGGGGAACTCTCGTCATGCGGTCGAGTATGGCCCCGTCCCGTCCGCATGCGGCGCGACCAGCGCGTCGGACGCGGGGACCGCATCGGCGTCCGCGCCGAAGTCCTCGGCCAGCTGGGCGATGATGCGTTCGGTGGCGTGCCCGTCGCCGAAGGGGTTGCCGGCGGTCGCCATCCGCTCGTACGCCGCCGCGTCGTCCAGCAGGTGCACGGCCGCGGCCAGGATGGCCTCCGGCTCGGTGCCCACCAGTTGTGCGGCGCCCGCGTCGACGGCCTCGGGCCGCTCGGTGGTCGTGCGCAGCACCAGCGCGGGCTTGCCGAGGCTGGGCGCCTCCTCCTGGATGCCGCCCGAATCGGTGAGCACCAGGTCGCAGGCGGCCAGGGTGGCGGAGAAGTCGAGGTAGCCCAGCGGCTCCACGACGTGGATGTCCGGGTGCCCGCTCAGCTCGGGCAGCAGGGCGTCCCGCACGGCCGGGCTCTTGTGGAGCGGCAGCACGATCTCCACGTCGCCCCGGTCGGCGAGCCGCCGCAGCGCCTTGCCCATCTCCCGCATCTTGTTGCCCTGGTTCTCGCGGCGGTGCAGGGTGAGCAGCACGCGCCGCAGGCCGCTGTCGGGGCGGAAGACGCTGCGGCCGACGCCCTCCTGGAGCACCCACAGCAGGTTGTCGATGACGGTGTTGCCGGTGGTGAACACCTCGCTGGCCGGCACGCCTTCGTCCGTCAGGTGCCGTGCGGCGCGCGGGGTGGGGGCGAAGTGCCAGCGGGCGATGCGCCCTATGAGGCGACGGTTGAGCTCCTCGGGGAACGGGTTGTCGAGCACCCCGGTGCGCAGCCCGGCCTCGACATGGGCGACGGGGATGTGCTCGTAGAAGGCGGCGAGGGCGCCGGTGAGGGCGCTGGTGGTGTCGCCCTGGACGACGACCAGGTCGGGGCGTTCGGCACGGATCGTTTCTCCCAGCCCCTCCACCAGGCGGGCGGTCAGCTGGGAGAGTTCCTGCCGCTCGCGCATGACGTCGAGCTCCACGCGGGCCTCGACCTGGAGGAGTTCGAGCATCTGGTGCAGCATCTCGCGGTGCTGTCCGGTGGTGACGACGATGGGTTCGAACAGCGGCGAGGCGGCCATCGCCCGTGCGACGGGGGCGAGTTTGATGGCCTCGGGGCGGGTGCCCAGCACGAGCATGGCGCGTACGGGCGCGGTGACGATGTCCATGGACATGGTGCTCCCTGGAAAGGAGATTCTGCGGGTGGAGGGAGTAGGCGGAGCGGCCGGTCAGGTGCGGGCGGTCTTGAGCCAGGTCTGTTTGCCCGTCAGCATCCGCCACAGGCCCCACCATCCGGCGGCGAACCAGATGTAGCCGTAGAGGACGAAGGCGTGCGACAGCAGGACGGCGCGGCCCAGGCCGACTTCGCGTTCGCGGCGGGAGTACACCCAGCCGTAGGCGTACGCGGCGGTGAAGGAGAGCAGGTACGGGCCGATGATCCACATCGGGGACACCAGCAGGCGTCCGGCTTCGATGGAACCGATGACCGCACCGGCGGTGGCGACGACGAAGGACAGCGGCAGCAGTGAGGTGAGCAGGATCAGCACCGGGCTGGAGAGGTGGTAGAGCAGGTCCACCGCGGCCCGGCCGGGGATCTCGCGCAGGATCATCGGCACCAGGTTCGCCGACTGCAGATGGCCCTGGAACCAGCGGGAGCGCTGCCGCACCAGGCGTTTGACGTCGAGGACGGCCTGCTGCGAGACCGCGGCGGTGGTGCAGTGCTGGTTGGTCCAGCCGCGGGCGATCAGCCGTACCCCGAGGTCGAGATCCTCGGTGAGGGAATCGCTCCAGGGCCCCCCGCCGTGTCCCGCGGAGAGGGTGTCCAGCGCGGCCAGCCGCATGAACTGGCCGTTGCCGCCCATCCCGACGCTGCCGATGTAGCGCCGGGCGCTCTGGAAGATGTCGCCGTAGATGACGAACTCCATGTCCTGGAGCCGGGCGAGCAGTCCCTTGTGGCGGTTGTACATCCGCACGCCGACCTGGGTGGCGCCGGTGCGCGGGTCGTCGAAGTAGGGGTCGACGGCCTGGATGACGTGCTGGTCGAGCCGGCCGTCGGCGTCCACGACGCAGACGATGACGTCCCGCGGGTCGTAGCCGTCGAGGATGCCGGAGCTGCGGAGGTGGTGGATGCCGTTGTTGAGTGCGGCGCCCTTGCCCTTGCGGGCGTCGGGCAGTTGGCGTTGCAGCAGGTGGACCCGTCGGGGGTCGGCTGCGCGGGCTATCTCGGCCGTGCGGTCGTCGGAGGCGTCGTCGATGACCAGGGCCAGGAAGTTCCCGGCGGGCAGTGCGGTGATACGGGCGAGGCTCTCCGCGAGGACTTTCTCCTCGTTCAGACAGGCGAGGAGGAAGACATAGATCCGCTGGGTGCGCGGGGACCGCGGGTGCCGGATACGGCGCCGGGAGAGGATGAACATGCCGGTGTTGTACGTGCCGGCCATCACGATGAGGGCGATGCTCGCCCCGAGCATGACTTCGGTGATCATGAATGGTCACCGGCATTCCGGAACAGAAACCATATCTTTGCCGAAAGAATGGCGACGGCAAAGGTGCAGTAGAGCAGAAAGCCTGCTCCGGCTGCTTCCTGCAGGGCCCGGGCGAAGGGTATGCCCGGGAGTACCTCCGGGGCCGCCGTCAGTCCGGCCAAAGGCAGGACTGTCCCCAGGGCTGGCTTTCCGTACATGGGTTCCCCCCCATTTTCCGCCTTGAGTGAGGCGATGGCTCGGAAGGTATCAGACAGAACTGAAGTTTCCATGTGAATGATGGGAGTTGTTGGATCGGAACATCAAGTTCTGGGTACCAACCGGTTGTTATGGCAGGTGGCGGCGGTGCTGTTACGGGTGTGATCCTTGGTCTGCACCAATTTGCCGACGGCTATTGCCTATTCCGGTCCGCACCCGGCCGTTGACAGGGGTCCCCGCCGCCACAAGAATCAGCCAACCACCGGGACCCTTGTGCCTCCGGGAGCGGTCTGCCGAGGGGACGCGGCCTGCCCGGGTAAAGCCTGTTCAATCAGGGGGGAACGAAAAATGAAAAACCTGAGGCGGAGACCACGGGTATTCCTGGTCTCGCTCGTCGCCCTGGTGGCCGCCGCACTGTTCGGCGGCTTCGTGCTTTCCGGCGGCGCACAGGCGTCGATAGCCGGGCCGGGCGGCAGGAAGCCCGGAGCGTCGCACGCACTCAAGGGCGTCGGACCCGCCGCCCTTTCCGCCGCCGGCACCAAGAACCTGAAGGCCTGGGCCGCCGACCAGTTGAAGACCGACGGGCAGCGGCGCAATCACGCGCTCGTCGTCCGGGCCGCGGTCCCGGCGAAATCGGCCCCGGCGAATGCGGTCCGGAACAACAAGGCGACCGCGGCCGAGCCGGCCGCCTTCAGGACCACGGCGGCCAAGGCCACCACCGCCAGGACCGTCACCGTCAAGCCCCTCGCGGCGACCGCCGCCACCGGCACCTCGGCGCTCGTCCTCTACGACACCACGGGCCCGTACGGCTCCCTCGGTGAGCTCTACGCCATGGCTCTCGCCAACCTCTCCGGCCACTTCGGCACCGTGACCTCCAAGCCCGTCTCCGCCTACACGGCCGGGATGGTCGAGCAGTACACCGCCACCATCTATGTCGGCTCGACGTACTACGGCGGTTCCATCCCGGACGCGATTCCCGCGGCGTTCTACCAGGACGTCATGGCGACCTCCAAGCCGGTCACCTGGATCGGCGACAACATCTGGAACATGGCGAACACCGACGGGATCCCCGCCTTCGAGCAGAAGTACGGCTGGGACCCCACCAACTCGTACTTCGAGGTCAACGGGTCCGTCGGCAACATCAACCAGGTCTCGTACAAGGGCCGGACGCTGACCCGTACCATCCCGACCGGCTACGACGGCGGCATCCTGCACCCCGCGATCCTCAGCGGCGCCGGCTATCCGCAGGTCACCCAGCTCGCGCAGGCCACCGACGCCAACTCCGGGGCCACCAGCCCCTGGGCGATCCGTTCGGGGAACCTCACCTACGTGACGGAGATCCCCTTCACCTACGTCTCCGAGTCCGACCGCGTCATCGTCATGGAGGACCTCCTCTTCGACGCGCTCGCCCCGGCCACCACCGAGCGGCACCGGGCGTTCGTCCGGCTCGAGGACATCAGCCCCGGCTCGGACCCGACGCAGCTGCGCACCATGGCCGACTACCTGTACTCGCAGAAGATCCCCTACGGGATCAACGTCATCCCCGAGTACACCGACCCCAGGGGCGTCTACAACAACGGTGTCCCGCAGACGATCACCCTGGCCCAGGCCCCGCAAGTGGTCGCCGCGCTCAAGTACATGCTCGCGCACGGCGCGGTGCTGATGAACCACGGCTTCACCCACCAGTACAGCAACGTCAACAACCCCTACACGGGTGTCACCGCCGACGACTTCGAGTTCTTCCGCGCCCACATCGACGCGAACAACAACGTCGTCTACGACGGCCCGCCGGCCGAGGACTCCACGGTCTGGGCGCAGACCCGGGTCACCTCCGCCCTCGGACTGTTCGCCGCGGCCGGACTGCCCAAGCCCGCGCTGTGGACCACCCCGCACTACGCCGCCTCGGCGCCCGACTACCGCGTCTTCGGGCAGAACTACACGGCGCGGCTGGAGCGTTCGCTGTACTTCGCGGGAACGCTGAGCGGCGGCGCGGTGAACGCCTCCCAGTACATCGGCCAGTTCTTCCCGTACGCGGTGAAGGACGTCTACGGTACGACCGTGCTCCCCGAGAACCTCGGCAACTACGAGCCGGTGCCCTACAACAACCACCCGGCCCGGCTGCCCGCCGACCTGATCGCGGCGGCCAAGGCCAACCTGGCGGTGCGTGACGGCGTGGCCAGCTTCTTCTACCACCCGTACTACGACGTGACACCGCTGCAGCAGACGATCGACGGCATCAAGGCCCTCGGTTACACCTTCGTCGGTCCCATGGACCTGGCCCAGTGAACGCGATGAAGAGGGCGGCCGCGGTGCTGTCGGCCCTGGCCGCCCTCTTCGTCGCAGGCTGTTCGTCCGGCGGCGGCGACGCAGCGCCGCCCGACCACGGCAGCAGCAGCCACCCCGACGACAGGAAGGGAAACGGGATGCGCGGCATGACGCTCCCGTCGTGGAACACCGACGACTACAGCAGCCCCCAAGCCGGCATCTACCTCAAGCAGATCGCCTCCGCCGGTGCCCGCTGGGTGGTCTTCACCCCCACCTGGTACCAGGACAAGGTCACCGACTCGGCGATCCGCACCACCGAGGAGACCGCCGACGACAGCAGTCTGCGGCACATCATCGGCCTCGCCCACTCTGCCGGCCTCAAGACCATGATCAAGCCGCATATCGACCTGGTGAAGGGCGGCGACCGCGCCGAGATCAGACCGCGCGACCCGGACGCGTGGTTCGGCGCGTACGAGCGCTGCATCACGCACTACGCCGACCTCGCCACCGCCACCGGCGTGGAACAGTTCGCCGTCGGCACGGAGCTGGCGGGCACCTCGCAGGACGGCGACCACTGGGGCGAGGTCGTCGCGGCCGTCCGCAAGCACTACAAGGGCCCGCTCACCTATGCGGCCAACTACGACGAGTACAAGAAGATCCCCTTCTGGCGCGACCTCGACGTCATCGGCATCGACGCGTACTGGCCGCTGGGCGACAAGGCCACGACGGACACGGCGCGACTGCGCCAGGCGTGGCAGCCGATCGCCGAGGAACTCGCGGCGTTCTCGGCGAAGCAGGGCCGCAAGATCCTCTTCACGGAGGCGGGTTACGTCAGCCAGAAGGGCTCGACCACGGCGCCGTACTCCTGGACCGTCAGCAAGCGGGACGGCGACGCCGAACAGGCCGCCGCCTACGAGGCGTTGCTGGCGACGTTCAACGGCAAGCCGTGGTGGGCCGGGGTCTGCTGGTGGATGTGGGACGACTGGCCGGACGCGGGGGAGACGGCGAAGCGGCTCGCCTACACGCCGCACGGGAAGTCGGCGGAGAAGGTGCTGCGCAGGTGGTGGGGGCACGGCTGAGGCGGTGCGCTACGTGTCGCACTCCAGCACGGTCCCGCACAGCCCGCACCGCGCCCGCAGGTGCCCCGCAACCGCCACGCGGATCCGCTGATGGCATGTGGGGCACGGAAATGTGACCCGCACCGGATCGCGCCCCTCGAAGGCGTACCCCGCATGGGCCGCCCCGGCGCGCCGGTCGCGCGCGTACCGGTGCCGCCCCCACCGCCCGGCAGCCGCCAGCGGCGGCTGCCGGGCGTCCTCCCGCGCCCGCGCGGCCCCGGCCGCGTACGCCTCGTACGCCTGCGGGCTGGTGAACCACGGCGCCGGGTCCTCCCCGAACACCAGCGCCCGTTTGGCGAGCACGTAGCCGAACTCCTCCGGCGTGAGATAGCCCAGCTTCTGCGTCGAGACCGACGACTCGCGGTACGCGTCCAGCAGCAGCCACCCCGCCCCGAGGTAGGCGGACGCCGTGTCCGTGAGGATCTCGTTGTCGCGGGTGCCCGCGAACTCCAGGCCGAGCCGGTGCAGACAGACGTGCATCACCTCGTGCGCGAGCGCCGCCCCGATGTCCCTGCGGTGGGTCTTGAAGCGCGGATTGAGCTCGATGAAGTACTCGGGTCCGGCGGCGAGTTCGACGCTGCCCGCGTGCCGCATCTCCCTGAAGCTGACGATCATCCGCGCGTCGGGCAGCCGCAGATGCCGCACCATGACGCCCGCGACGCGCTGGACGCCCAGGTAGGGGTCCTCGTCGTCGGAGAAGGCCACCTCGACGGGCAGCACGCTTGTGTCGAAGCTGCGCACGGTGTCGGGGGAGAGCCGCCTGTAGAGCGCGGTGATGGCCGACCGCACGGTCTCCAGATGAGGGAACCCGTGCTGGATCTCGATGTCCGTGCCCACGCGTGACCACCCCCGCATCCACTCTACGGGCCCGGGCGACCCGGACGGCCCAGTCGCCGGAACCCCGCCCGGGTAACCCGTCCGCGCGACCTCGGGATGACCCGGACGAGCACGGATCATCCTTTCGGCCGAGCAGGGAATGGTCGGACAGTCGAGGTGTGCGGAGGGTGGAGGTCCGTAACGTAGGGGGGTACGCACCTGAAGGAAAGGCACCCCCGTGTCCGTGAAGTCCCGCATCGCCGCCGCCGCGGTTGTCGGCGCGGCCGCCGTCGCCCTCGCCGGGCCGGCGGCCATGGCCTCCGCAGCGGACAAGGACACCCGCCACGGACACCCGGCCACCGTCCACCAGGTGCAGCTCCCCGACGGCAGCCGGGCCCGGCTGCGCACCGGCGGCGACGGCACCAGCGTGACCGTCACCGGCGACGGCCGCCCGGCCCGCACCCTCGACGTCACCCGGCCCTCGGCCGACCTCGACCGGCTCCATCTGCGGATCATCGGCGGCGACACCGCGCGCCCCATGCTGCGCGCCCAGCTCGACGGCACCCGCGAGACGAACTACTACGACTTCGCCTCCGGTTCCCTGCGGCACACCCCGGACCACCCGGCCGGCACCGGCCACCGCGCACACCATGCGCCCGCAGCGCACCGCCACAGCCGGCACCACGAGCTGTCCGCCAACCCCGTCAAGCGCGTCGTCGACGCGGGCGAGGTCATCAAGGGCCGGCAGCACGACCTCGGCAAACCCGCCCTCGCGGGCGGCGCCGCGCTCCTCGCCCTCGGCGGCGGGGCCTACGGCGTCCGGCGCCTCGTGCTGCGCCGCAACGCGGCCCGGGCCCGGCAGGGCGCATGACGGCCCGCTGACCCCGCCGCCCGGCCGCAGCACGCTGCGGTTGCGGCCCCGGGACACCCCCGGTGACATGGCAGCACATGACAGGACACGGTCCGGCCCGGGCGCGGGACCGTACACGAACCGGCACGCAGGGACGAGGACAGCATGGCGATCACGGTGGTCATCGCGGACGACCAGGAGATGGTCCGCACCGGCTTCCGGATGATCCTGGAGAGCCAGCCCGACATCGAGGTCGTGGCCGACGTCGTCGACGGCGAGGCGGCCCTGGAGGCCGTCGAGCGGTACCGGCCCGACGTGCTGCTCCTCGACATCCGGATGCCCAAGCTCGACGGCCTGGAGGTCACCCGCCGGCTCTCCGCCCTCTCCGCCGCCGACCCCGACCGTGCCCAGCGCCCCCGGATCGTCATCGTCACCACCTTCGACCTGGACGAGTACGTGCACACCGCACTGCGCAACGGCGCCTCCGGCTTCCTGCTCAAGGACGCCAGTCCCGCGATGCTCGTCGAGGCCGTCCACGCCGCCGCCGTCGGCGACTCCCTCATCTCGCCCGCGATCACCGTCCGGCTGCTGCGCGACATGGCCCCCGCCGGCACGCCGAGCACCGCCCGGCAGCCCTCCGAGCCGCTCACCGACCGCGAGGCCGACGTCGTGCGCTGCCTGGCGCGCGGCGCCACGAACGCCGAGATCGCCGCCGAACTGTTCGTCTCCCTGTCCACGGTCAAGACCCACCTGGCCAACGTGCAGATGAAGCTCGACGCCCGGAACCGGGTCGAGATCGCCGCCTGGGCCTGGGAGAGCGGGCTGGCCCCGGGCGGGACGTGACCAGATGGGCCGGGTGGGCGGCCCGGCACCCCCGGCGGGCCGCCCTGGCCAAGGCCGCCTTCGGCCTCTTCCTGCTCGGCATCGTCGCCTTCGAGGGCGCCGTCCTGGCCCGGCAGCCCAGCCCGCCGCACGCCATGGTGCTCGCCGCGGGCGTGGCCGTCTGCCTGTGCGCCGTGCCGTACGGCTGGATCCCGCTGGAGGTACGGGCCTCCGTCGCCGTCGCCGTCTCGCTCACCACCTCCGCCGTCCTGATGACCGGCACCCACCCGGGCGTCGTCTGGGGCGCGGGCGAGGACATCGCCCTGCTCGTCCTGCTGACCGGCGTCGTCCAGCGCTGCGCCGCACGCGCCGCCGCGGTCCTCGGACCGCTGCTCGCGCTCGCCGCCGTCGCCGCGCCCATGCGCGACCTCAACCCGGCCCGGTTCACGGTGGTGTTCGGCACGCTGACCGCCGTCGTCGGCGGCTACTCGCTGCTGCTGCGCAGCCAGGCCGCGCAGCGCATGCGCGACATGGCGGCCGTGCGGACCGCCGAACGCCTGGAGCTCGCGCGGGAGCTGCACGACCTCGTGGCGCACCACGTCACCGGCATCGCCGTGCAGGCGCAGGCCGCCCGCTTCACCTCCCTCGACGGCGACGCGGCCGCCCGGGCGTTCGAGCGCATCGAGACATCCGCGAGCGAGGCGCTCAGCGCGATGCGCCGCCTGGTGGGCGTGCTGCGCGAGGGCGAGGCCGAGACGGAGCCGGTCGCGGGCCTGCCCGAGGTCCGCGAACTGGCCGAGTCGTTCGCCCGCACGGGACCGCCCGTCGCCCTCTACATCGAGAAGGGCATGGAGACCTGGCTCCCCGCGGAGATCGCCGCGGGCGTGCACCGCGTCGTCCGCGAGGCCCTGACCAACGTCCGCAAGCACGCCGCCGATGCGACTGCGGTGCGCATCGGGGTGCGGGGGGTTGCCGACGGGGTGGAGCTGCGCATCGCCGACGACGGCAAGCGCGCGGCGGCGCTCTCCGAGCAGGCGCTGGGCGGGGGGTTCGGCCTGATCGGCCTGGCCGAACGGGCCAAGGCGATGGGCGGCCGGCTGGCCGCGGGCCCCGCTCCCGAGGGGGGTTGGCAGGTGACGGCTGTCTTTCCGGTCGACCGTGCCCCGAAGGGGCGCGGGGAACTGCGCGACCGGCCCAGGACGGCCCGCAGTTGAACAACCGCGCGTTCGCCCCCGGCGCACCCCGGTGTCCCGTCGGCCCACTTCGGACCTAGCGTCCCCCCATGGACTTCACCCACGTCACCGACCGCATCGGAATGCTCCGTTTCCCCGTCGGCCAGGCCTACGCCGTCCGGCTGCCCGCCGGCGGGTGGGCCCTCGTCGACGCCGGGCTGCCGGGGTACGCCGACGAGATCCTCGCCGCCCTCGACGGCGATGTGCGCGACATCGTGCTGACCCACGCCCACTTCGACCACACCGGCTCCGCCGCCGCCCTCGCCGCCGCCACCGGCGCCCGCGTGCTGGCCGGCGCCGCGGACGCACCCGTCGTCCGCGGCACCGCGCCCGGGCCGGAACCCGTCCTGCAGGACTGGGAGATACCGGTCTTCGAGGCCGTGCACGCGAACCTGCCGCTCCCGCACACGGCCCCGCCCTGCCCGGTCGACGTCGAACTCGTCGACGGCGACACCCTCGACTGGGGCGAGGAGGTCCGCGTCGTCCACGTCCCCGGCCACACGCCGGGCAGCATCGCCCTCCATCTGCCGTCCTCCGGCGTGCTGTTCACCGGGGACACGATCGCCAACGTCCGGCAGCTGATGCCCGGCGTCTTCAACGTCGACCACGAGCGGGTGCTCGCGTCGTTCCGGCGGCAGGCCGAACTCGACGTGGAGACGGCGTGCTTCGGGCACGGGGACCCGATCGTCGGGGGAGCGGGGGCGGCACTGCGGGAGGTCGCGCTCGGGCTCAGTTGAGCAGGAGGACGGCCGTGAGCAGCGCGACCAGGAGCAGGACCGTCACCAACTGGCCGCCGCGGCTGCCGAAGTTGATGGTCCAGCCGATGCCGAAGCGCTTGGGCACGAAGACCGACGGGTCGTCGCGGTTGACGTAGAGGACGCCCGCCTTCCAGTACCGGTCGTCGTCCCGGTTCGCCACCGCCGTCCGGCCCGCTCCGTCGGATTCGTCGACCGTGAGCCGGCTGCCCTGTGCGCCGGTGCGCACCGCGATGAACACGACGACCAGAACGCCCAGCAGTACGGGCAGACCGGTGAGCGCGGCGTCCTGCGCGGCGGAGTGGCCGAGCAGCCCCCACATGGTCAGCGCGGTGCCCAGCAGCGACAGGTTCACGAAGGCCGCCAGGACGAGCAGTCCGCGCGCGGTCCAGCGGACGAAGCCGCGGTGCTGGGCGGCGGAGGCCCGCGGGTGCTCGGCGTCGAGGGACTGGCGGCTGCGCAGGGCGACGACGGCCGAGCCGGCCAGCAGCGCACCGACGGCGGCCTGGAGCAGCACCGGGGTGAACGCGGTGAGGACGGTGGTGGCGGCCCGGCCGTCGGCCCGGCCGTTGCCGTCCCAGTGCGTGACCAGGGTCGCCGGCAGGGCGGGGTAGCGCACTGCGCCGAGCACGGCCGTACCGGCGGTGATCACGGCGGCGGGGAGGGCCCAGGCCCAGGGGTAGCGCTCGGGGTCGGTCCGCAGGGCGGTGTCGACGGCAATGCCCTGCGGCACCCGGTCGAACCAGCCGTGCTCCGCCTTGGCGGCGGCGACCGTGCGGTGCGCGCGGTAGTAGACGGACCAGCACAGGGCGACCATGGCGGCGACGGCGCAGGGCGGGACGACGGCGAGGGCGAGGGCCGAGCGTCCCGCGAGCAGGGTGCCGGCGGTGGCCGCGGCCGCGGTCGCGAGCCCGCCGGGCAGGACCCGGGCGCGGTAGCGACGCACGGCCGCGGCGATGACCGGCTCGCCGGCCCGGTCGCCGGGTATCCGCACCCCGAACGGCAGGCTGGGCTGGGCGAGTCCGGGCATGGCCCAGGCCAGCCCGGTGAGCAGCAGCAGCGCGGCGGCCTGGACGAGGACCAGCGCGGTCATGCGGTGCCTTGCCTTTCCCCCGTGCCGGGCCGGCCGGGCTCCCCGGCCGCGTCGGCTGCGAAGTCCTCCAGCAGCCCGGTGCACAGAGCGGTGATCTCTTCGGTGGTCAGTCCCTGCGCCCTGGCCTCGGCCAGGAGCGTGTGCGCCCTGGACCGCCAGTCGTCGGTGAAGCCGGGCGGCGGCGGGCCGGAGTTGTGGTCCCGGGAGACGACCGCGCCGTGCTTGCGGGTCAGTTGCAGCAGGCCTTCCCGGCGCAGCTGGTCGTAGGCCTTGTTGACGGTGTGGAAGTTGACGCCGCAGTCGGCGGCCAGGGCACGGGTGGACGGAAGCGAGGATCCGGCGGGCAGGGCGCCGGACGCGATCCCCCTGGCTTCGCTCGCGCTGGAGGGAGTGCGTGCCGGCTACCGGGGGCGAGCTGCCCTGGGCCCGGTCGACGTCGCTCTCTCCACGGGTGTCTACGCACTGCTCGGCCGGAACGGGGCCGGCAAGACCACCCTGATGCGGGTCATGGCCGGCATCCTCGCCCCGCTCTCCGGCCGGGTCCTGATCGGCGGCACCGACCTCGCCGCCCGCCCCGAGGCGAAGGACCAGGTCGCCTACCTGGGCCACCGCGCCGCGGTCTCCATGGACCTGACGGTCCGCCGACACCGACGCCTACGCGGTGCGCTGTGACGGGACCTGGCCCGAGGACGTCGCCCCGTCCGTCCCGCTGGAGGACGGATGCGTCCGTATCGACGTCCCGGACGGCTCCACGATCGGCGAACTCGTCGCAGCGGCCGTGGCGTCGGGTGTCACCGTGCTCGACATCGACCGGATCTCCGTCGACGCGGACGCGGTCCTGCGCGGAATCCTGGAGGACCACCGATGAACGCCCGCCGGCTGACCCGTGCCCTCGCCGCCCGCGCCTGGGCGCAGCAGGGCCGGCAGGCCCTCGCCGTTCCGGCCGCCGCCGCCGTGGGGATCGTCCTGCTGCTGCTCGTGCTGCCCCGGATGTTCCCCGGCGCGGTCCACGGCAGCGTACGTCGGGAGCCGTGCGCATCGGCGACGGCCACGGCAGCGCCGCCGACGCGGCGATGGCCACGGCCCTGCTCGCCGCACCCGAACTCCTCGCCATCGGCGCCGCGTTGATCAGTCTGTCCGTCAGCCGCTCCATCCTGGGACAGGACGTCTCCGGCGGAGTGGTCGAGGGGCTGCTGGCCACCTCCCTGCGGCCCGGCGCGATCTTCTTCGGCTATGTCTCGGCGACGTTCGCCTTCTCCCTCCTCGCCTGGGCCGTACTGGCCGGCGCCTACCTGGGGCTGGCGACGGCGGTCGTCGTCATCGGGGGCAGTGCCGTCCATATGACGGGGGAGTACGTCGCGACCGCCCTGCTCATCCCGCTGGGCGCGATGCTGTGGGCGACCTCGCTGATCGCCTTCGTCGCCTTCGTGCACCCCTCCTGGCTGAAGGTCACGGCTGGGCTCAACGGCGGACCCGTACGTCTGGCGGGCATCCTGCCCGCCCTATGGCTGACACCCCTGTCATGTGCAGCAAGGGCCATGTCTTCTGGGCCAACTGGGTCGCAGGCGCCTCCGTGACGACCATCAGGCTCGGCCCGCGGCGCATCGGCTGGTGCAAGAGCGGCGGTCACGTCGCGATGCTCAAACGGGCGGACGAGCGCGAGCTGACCGACGAGCAGCGCAGCGAGCTCTACGGGCGTTAGCGGTACCGAAGAAACACGACGGAGGCGGGGGCGGCGGAGGACAGGACGGCCCCGCTTCCGGAGGGCGAACCGGCGTCGGCCGCCGTGTAGTTCGCCTCCACTGGCTTCACGGTGCATCGATCCGGGCAAGAAAGCTGCACAGGGATCCGTCCAGGAACCCGTCCCGTTGGTCACCGTCATCGGCCGGTGGCCAGCGGGACGTGGTCCCGTCGCGCTTTCTCCGCCTCTCCTGCCCCGCCGCCCTCTGGCGGGGCAGGGAACCCGTGTACGAAGATCTGCGCGTGCATCACACATGGATGCGGTACTTCACGCCCGGACCGGTCCATCACCGGCTCGGCCTGGTCTGCCTCGGTGTCGGGCTGCAGCACGGGGCGCTGCCCGCCGTCGGGCCCCGCACGCTGGGGCATCATGTGGCCGTCGTCATCGGGGCCGGGGCCGGGTGGTGCCGTACGTCCGACGGGCGCACGCACCCCGTCACCGCTCCCGCCCTCCTGTGGCTCGTCCCCGGCGTGCCGCACCACTACGGTGCGGGGCCCGGCAGGGGATGGGACGAGGCCTTCGTCGGCTTCACCGGGCCCGCCGTCGCCGCCTACACCGAGCTCGGCTGCATCGAGCCGGACCGTCCCGTCGTACCGCTCACCGACGCCACCGGGCCGCGCGCCGCCGTCGCCCGCATCGCCCGGGCCGCCCGCCGCGGCAATCCGCTGCTGGAGATCGAGACCTCCGCAGGCGTCCACGAGCTCCTGGTCGCCCTGCGCCGCGCCCGCGCCGACGCGGACGACGATCCCGTGCTGCAGGCCCTGGCCCGCGACGCCTTCCTGCCGCTGTCCGTCGCCCAGCACGCCGCCCGGCACGGCATGACCCCGGCCGAACTGCGGTCCGCCGTGCGGCGCGGGGCCGGGTGCGGCCCCAAGGACTACCTCCTGGGCATCCGCCTGGGCCGCGCCAAGGAACTGCTCGCCGCCACCGAACTGCCCGTCGCCGCCGTCGCCCGGCGCGTCGGCTACGACGACCCCGCCTACTTCAGCCGCCTCTTCACCCGCCGTGTCGGCACCGCTCCTGTCCGCTTCCGCGCCCGGCAGAGTGCGGCCGGACCATCGCGTTCCGCCTAGGCTGGGGTCGTATGAACGACAGTGCTGCCAACGCCCCCGCCCTGGACGCGTCCGTCCGCGCCGAGCTGAACCGTCTGCGCGACAGCATCGACAACATCGACGCCGCAGTGATCCACATGCTTGCCGAGCGCTTCAAGTGCACTCAGCAGGTCGGTCACCTCAAGGCCGCCCACAGAATGCCGCCCGCCGACCCGGCCCGCGAGGCCCGGCAGATCGCGCGGCTGCGCGAGCTCGCCGAGAACGCCAAGCTGGATCCCGCGTTCGCGGAGAAGTTTCTCAACTTCATCGTCGCCGAGGTGATCCGGCACCACGAGACGATCGCGCGGGCCTAGCCGCTCCCGCCGGGGACGGGTTCTTCGGCTGCGGGCCGTCTGTGGCTGATCGCGTAGTTCCCCGCGCCCCTTACGGGACGCGGGGAACCAACCGTGCGGCAAGCTGGGCCACATGCCCGTACTGACGCGCGACGAAGCGCAGACCCGAGCCGCCCTCCTCGACGTCCACCACTACCGCATCGCTCTGGATCTCACCGGAGGCGAGACCTTCGGCTCCACCACCGCCATCCGCTTCACCGCCCGCACCGCCGGCACCACTTTCGTCGAACTCAAGCCCGCCGCCCTGCACCACGTGACCCTCGACGGGCAGGTCCTCGACCCCGCCGCCCTCGACGGCAACCGCCTCCCGCTCGTCCTCGGTGCGGGCGAGCACGAACTCCACGTCGAAGCCGATATGCGCTACTCCCGCACCGGCGAGGGCATGCACCGTTTCACCGACCCGGCCGACGGCGAAACCTACGTCTACACCCAGCTGTTCATGGACGACGTGCAGCGCATCTTCGCCGCCTTCGACCAGCCCGACCTCAAGGCCGTCTTCGAACTCGCCGTGACGGCCCCGCCTCACTGGACCGTCCTCGGCAACGGCATCGCCCGCCCGGCCGGCGACGGCCGTTGGGAGCTCGCCCCCACCCCGCCCATCAGCACCTACCTCGTCGCCGTCGCCGCAGGCCCCTGGCACTCCGTCCGTACCGAGCACGCCGGACTGCCCTTCGGCATCCACTGCCGCCGCTCGCTCGCCGCCCACCTGGACGCCGATGCCGAGGAGATCCTCGGCATCACCCGCCGCTGCTACGACCGTTACCACGAGAAGTTCACCGAGCCGTACCCCTTCGACTCCTACGACCAGGCCTTCGTCCCGGAGTTCAACGCCGGTGCCATGGAGAACCCCGGACTGGTCACCTTCCGCGACGAGTTCGTGTTCCGTTCCGCCGTCACCGACACCGAGCGCCAGACCCGGGCGATGGTCATCGCCCACGAGATGGCCCACATGTGGTTCGGCGACCTCGTCACCCTGAAGTGGTGGGACGACATCTGGCTCAACGAGTCCTTCGCCGAGTACATGGGTTACCAGACCCTCGTCGAGACCGGCGACTTCCCGGGCACCTGGACCGAGTTCGGGGTCTCCCGCAAGGGCTGGGGCTACGACGCCGACCAGCGTCCCTCCACCCACCCCGTCGCCCCCGCCCCCGACGCCGTCCCCGACACCGCCTCCGCGCTCACCAACTTCGACGGCATCTCCTACGCCAAGGGCGCGAGCGCCCTGCGCCAACTCACCGCCTGGCTCGGCGAGAAGGAGTTCCTCGCCGGCATCAACGACCACTTCACCCGGCACCGCTTCGGCAACGCCACCCTCGCCGACTTCCTCGACTCCCTCGCCCGCGCCACCGACCGCGACGTCCACGGCTGGGCCCGCAGCTGGCTGCGCACCACCGGCGTCGACACCCTCGCCCCCGACGTCACCGAGGAGGACGGCCACTGGCGCCTCGCCGTCCGGCACGACGGCAGCCGTCCGCACCGCATCACCGTCGGCCTCTACGACCTCGACCCCGCCGACCCGGAGCGGCTCGTCCCCCGCCCGCCCGTCGAGGCCGACCTGCCCGGCACCCCCGTCCTCGTCCTCCCCGGCCGCCGCCCCGACCTGCTCCTGCTCAACGACGGCGACCTCACCTACGCCAAGGTCCGGCTCGACCCCCGCTCCTGGGACACCGCCCTGGGCGCTCTGTCCGGGCTGCCCGGCGCCCTCAGCCGTGCCGTCGTCTGGAACGCCGCCCGCGACATGGTCCGCGACGGCGAACTCGCCCCCGCCGCCTACCTCCGCGCCGCCTGCGCCCACCTGCCGCGCGAGCACGACAACGCGATCGTCCAGGGCGTCCTCGCCTTCGCCCGCACCCAGATCGCCGACCTCCACCTCCCCGCGGACGAACGCCCCGACGCCCTCGCCGGGTTGCGCGCCCTCGGCCGCGACCTGCTGGAGCGCGCCACCGCTCCCGGCGTGCGGCTGACCGCCGTCCGCACCCTCATCGCCAGTGCACTGCGGCCCGACGCGCTGCGCGCGTGGCTCGCCGCGGACACGGTGCCGGGCGGGCCCGTCCTCGACCCCGAACTGCGCTGGCGGATCCTCACCCGTCTCGCGGTCCTCGGTGCCCTCGGCCCGGCCGAGATCGACGCCGAACTCGCGCGCGATCCCAGTGCCACCGGCCACGAGGGTGCTGCGCGTTGCCGGGCGGCGCTGCCGGACCAGGCGGCCAAGGAGGCGGCCTGGGAGGCCATGTTCGCCACGGACGACCTCTCCAACTACCTGTTCACGGCCACGGCCCAGGGCTTCTGGCAGCCCGAACAGCTCGACCTCGTGCGGCCGTTCAGGGCGCGCTACTACCCGGCAGCGGTGGCCCTGGCCGCCCGCCGCGGCGCGGCCCTCGCGGAGGCCGCGGGACGCCACGCGTTTCCGCTGACGCTGGTCGAGGAGGAGACGGTGCGGCTGGGGGAGGAGTGCCTGCGGGTGGCGGATCCTGCACCGGCGCTGCGGCGCAAGCTGGTCGACCAACTGGACGACCTGCGGAGGGCGCTGCGCATCCGTGGCTAGGCGGGTGGTGCGGGCCGCCGGCGCCCCGTAAGGGGCGCGGGGAACTGCGCGAGCAACCACAGCCGGTCCGCAGACAAACGGGAGGCCCCGCACCCCCAACCCGGGGTGCGGGGCCTCCCGCAATGAAGCCTTGCCCGATGAGTGCGCGACGTCAGTCGCGCGCCTCCGCATCGGCCGCCTTCGCCGTCCGCAGCTCCGCCATGAACCGGTCCACGATCCCGCTCTCGCGCGCGAAGTCCTCGACCGGCTCGCCGACGACCTTGCCCGCCAGCTGCGTCGCCAGCACGCCGACCTGCTCGCGCAGCTCCGCCTCCGCGACCGCGCGCTCCGCGTCGATCACCGCGTGGCCCGCAGCGATGATCTCCTCGCGCTGGCGCTGGCCTTCGGCCCGCAGCTCCGCGATGATCGCGTTGCCCTGCTCGAGCGACTCCTGGCGCAGCCGGGCGGCCTCGTGCCGCGCCTCGGCCAGCAGCGCCTGGTACTCCTCGTGCACCCGTGCCGCCTCGGCGCGGGTCTCCTCGGCCTCCTCGAAGCGGCCGTCGGTGGCCTGCTCGCGCTCGGCGAGGACCTTGTTGATCCGGGGCAGGATCACCTTCGCCATCAGGGCGAAGACGAGGAAGAAAAGCACCAGCCCGAGAACGAGCGGTGCGGGCTCGGGCTTGAGGGGTCCGATGTCGAGAGCAAAGTTCATGGCCATGGGAGCAGATTAGTCGACGTCGTGCCCACACCCCACCAAGGGGGAAGTACCACCATCGGGCGAACCACCTCCCACCAGGGGGTTACCGGCCGTGCGCGCTCGGTAGCCTCAGGCAGTTCGTGCAGGCCCGGGCCGGTGTCCGGGCCTGCCCTGCGCCGTATGCCAACCCAAAAAGGGGCAAGTCCACCCATGCCTGCGCCCGCCGCCGACCATTCCCCCGCAGCGCTCGCGGGCGGCGCCCAAGGAACTCGCGCCCTGCGCCCTCTCGTCGACACCGCCCTGCACGCCCTCGCCCGCGGGGCCACCGCGCGCGGCGGCCCGCTCCCGGCCGGCGGCCCCCCGGCGGTCGACGCCCGGATCACCGCCGCCGCGACCCCCGTCCTCCCCGAGCGCGGCACCGGGCCGCACGAAGCCCTGCGCACCCTCGTCCAGGCGCTCGCCGAGGGCGCCGCCGACCCGGCCGACCCGCACTGCGCCGCCCACCTGCACGGTCCCGTCCTCGCGGTCGCCGCCGCGGCCGATCTCGCCGCCTGCGCGCTCAACCCCTCGCTCGACTCATGGGACCAGGCCCCGTCCGCCACCGCACTGGAAGCCCTCACCACCCGCGCGCTCGCCGCCCTCGCCTACCCCCGGCGTCCCGCCCCCGACGCGCTCGTCACCACCGGCGGTACCGAGTCCAACCAGCTCGCCCTGCTCCTCGCCCGGGAGAACGCCCGCACCGGTGCCCACCGGCCGCTGCACGTCGTGTGCGGGGCCAACGCCCACCACAGCATCCCGCGCGCCGCCTGGCTCCTCGGCCTCCCCGCCCCCCACATCCTCCCCACCCCCGCCGGCACCCTCGACCCCACCGATCTCGACAAGGCCCTCGGCGAGCACCACACCGACGCCCCCCGGCTCGTCGTCGCCACCGCGGGCACCACCGACGCCGGCCGCATCGACCCGCTGCCCCGCATCGCCGACGTCTGCGCCGCCCGCGGCGTGCCCCTGCACATCGACGCCTCCTACGGCGGGCCGCTCCTCTTCAGCGACACCCTCCGCCCCGCCCTCGCCGGCCTCGACCGCGCCGACAGCA
Source organism: Streptomyces morookaense (assembly GCF_013030945.1). Taxonomy (GTDB): domain Bacteria; phylum Actinomycetota; class Actinomycetes; order Streptomycetales; family Streptomycetaceae; genus Streptomyces; species Streptomyces morookaensis. Next base: position 61,881 of record NZ_JABBXF010000021.1, read on the forward strand.
TCACGTTCGACCTGCACAAGCTCGGCTGGCAGCCGATCGCCGCGGGCCTGCTCGCCGTCCCCGGCAGCGAGGTCCTGGCCCCCCTCGGCCACCGGGCCGACTATCTCAACGCCCCCGACGACATCGCCGCGGGCCACCCCGACCTCCTCCACCGCTCCCTGCGCACCACCCGCCGTCCCGATGTCCTCAAGATCGCCGTCACCCTCCGCGCCCTCGGCCGCACCGGGCTCGGCGAACTCATCGAGCGGGTCTGTGCCCTGGCCCACCGCCTCGCCGACCTCGTCGACGCCCACCCCTCCTTCGTCCTCCACTCCCGTCCCACCCTCAGCACCGTCCTCTTCCGCCCCGTGAACTCCGACGACCGTTCCACCGGCAGCCTCCGCCGCCGCCTGCTCCACCACGGCCATGCCGTCCTCGGCCGCGCCACCACCCCCGAAGGCCTCTGGCTCAAGGCCACCCTGCTCAACCCCCACACCCGCACCGACGACCTCCGCAACCTCCTGGAACTCGTGGAAGGCCACACCACCGGATGACCACCCCCCAGCCCGCCCCGTCGGCCGCCGACCAGCCCCTGGACCTCGCCGGCATCGGCATCGGCCCGTTCAACCTCTCGCTCGCGGCCCTCGCCCACCCCCTGCCTGATCTCCGCGCGGCCTTCTACGACCAGAACACCGCCTTCCAGTGGCACCCCGGCCTGCTCATCGAGGGCACGACGGTGCAGGTCCCCTTTCTCGCCGACCTCGTCACGCTCGCCGACCCCACCAGCCCCTGGAGCTTCCTCAACTATCTGAGGACCCGCGAGCGCCTCTACCCCTTCTACTTCGCCGAGCGGCAGCACATCCAGCGCGCCGAGTACGACGCCTACTGCCGCTGGGTCAGCGAGAACCTCGAATCGCTCCACTTCGACCACCAGATCGACGCCGTCCGCTGGAACCCCGAGCGCGTGCTCTTCGAGATCGACTACACCCAGCTCGACCGCGAGGGCGAGGCCGAGGCCCTCGGCCGCGCCTACACCCGCAACCTCGTCCTCGGCGTCGGCACCGCCCCCTACGTCCCCGAGCCGCTGCGCCCCCTGGCCGAGGCCCCCGCCGTCCCCGTGATCCACTCCGCCGACTACCTCGCCCACCGCGAACGGCTGCTCGCCGCCGAGCACATCACCGTCATCGGCTCGGGCCAGTCCGGCGCCGAGATCTTCCTCGACCTGCTGCGGCAGCGCCCCGTCGGGCGCGAGAAGCTCCACTGGCTCGCCCGCACCCCGGCCTTCGCGCCCATGGAGTACAGCAAGCTCGGGCTCGAACACTTCACGCCCGACTACACCCATTACTTCCGCGCGCTCCCCGAGGGCGTACGGGACCAGCTCCTGCCCCAGCAGTGGCAGCTGCACAAGGGCATCGCCCCCGACACGATCACCGCCATCCACGACGAGCTCTACCGCCGCAGCCTGCACGGCGGCTGGCCCGACGCCACCCTCACCCCGGGCGTCTTCGTCCGCACCGCCGGACGCGTCGGCACCACCCGGGTCGAGCTCCACCTCGAGCACACCCAGCAGAACGCCCGCTCACGCCTCACCACCGACGCCGTCGTCCTCGCCACCGGCTACCGCGAGCGCCGCGTCGAGACCCTGCTCGCCGCGCTGGACCCGTACATCCGCCGCGACTCCAGCGGCCGCCCCCGCATCGACGAGCACCACCGCCTCGTCCTCGACCCCCTCGTCAAGGGCGCCGTCCATGTGCAGAACGCCGAGCTCCACACCCATGGCGTCGGCGCCCCCGACCTCGGCCTCGCCGCCTGGCGCAGCGCCACCATCCTCAACACCGTCACCGGGAAGACCGTCTACCCGCTCCCGGACCGTACGGCCTTCACCACCTTCGGCCTGGAGCCGCGGCCCGTGCCGCGGCCCCAGCACCCGGCATCAGAAAACCGGAACCCCATCCCGCGTCAGCTTCCAGTCCACTGAGGCGAACCGGCTCACGTCGACCGCCCCCTGTGCCTTAAGCCAGTTGATGATCGTGTTACGGATCTCCTCCGAATTCGCCCACAGCTGCTTGGCCTTGGCGACGTGCGGGAAGTTCCCGCCGCCGCTGGCCCGGTAGTTGTTCACCGCGAACACGAACTGCGCCGCATCGTCCAGCGGCTTCCCGTCGAACGACAGCTTGCCGATCCGCTCGCCCGGGGCCTTCGCAATGTCGATCTCGTACGAGAGGCCGCCGACGACGTCGTAATTGAAGTCCGGAATCGACTCGGCGTTCGTCAGCTTCGCCGGGTCGACGGGCGCACCGGCCGCGGTCCGTGCGTAGTAGTGCGCCGAGAACTCCAGGTACGCGCGCAGCTGGGCACCCGTCATCAGGCGGGCCTCCAGCGTGTTCTCGAACGGGTACAGCCCGGCCGCCGACCGGATCGTCACCTTCCCCGCCGGCATCGAGGCCGTCCGGGAGAAGCAGGACGCCTGCGACAGCACCGGCAGCGAGGCGTACTGCGTCCCGGCCAGCGCCGCCTTCACCGTCTCGGCCTGCACATGGTTGATGAGCTTGATGATGGGCGTGTCCTTGTACGGGGCCTCCGCCGCGCTCATGGCCGCCGATGACGTGCTGATCACCTGGTTCACGTAGGCCACCACCTTGCGGTGCTGCCCGGTGAGGAGACCGGTGATCTTCTTGTCCTCGGGAACCGTGTTGGAGTTCAGCACCTTCGCCGACGCCGACTCCACGTGCCACCCGCCCCGCTCCCACACGAGGGCGAAGTCGAACACGGTCAGCCGCTGGCCCCACTTCAGCGGCTCGGACAGCACCACCTGCTTGCCCGTCGCCTTGTTCGTCACCCGGAGCTCGGGGATCTCCACGTGCGCGTGGCCCACCAGCACCGCATCGATCCCCGGCACCTTCTCGGCCACCAGCGCCGCCGAGTTCTCGATGTACGGCAGCTGGTCGCCGTACGACGAGGTGCCGCTCGCCCCCGCGTGCGCGGCCACGATCACCACGTCCGCACCCATCGACCGCAGCTTCGGCACCCACTTCGCCGCCTGCTCCTCCAAGCCCGGGAACAGCATTTTGCCCTGGACATTCGCCTTGTCCCAGATGGCGATTCCCGGGTTCGTCAGCCCCAGAATCGCGACGCGCACATCACGGCCGTGCGGTGTGCGCACCCGCTTGATCACATACGGCCGGAAGGCGGGCTTCATCGTCTTCGCGTCCAGCGCATTCGCCGCCAGCAGCGGGAAACGGCACTGCTCCTCGAACTTCCGCAGCACCGGAATACCGTAATTGAACTCGTGATTGCCGACGGCCGCCGCGTCGTAGCCGATCGCATTCATCGCGGCCGCCATCGGGTGCACCGGGCCGTGCGCCTTGGTGATCGGCTCCACCCGGGCGTAGTAGTACGACAGCTGGGTGCCCTGAATCGTGTCACCCGCGTCGATGAGCAGGGTGTTGTGACGCCCCTTCTCCTTGCGGACCTGGTCCACCAGCGTCGAAATCTTCGCCAGGCCCACGTCGTTGTGCGCCTTGTCCTCGAACCGGGCGTCGGTGAAGTAGTCCCAGTCGAAGACATTGCCGTGCAGGTCCGTGGTGCCCATCACGGTCAGCGCGAAGCGCTTCTTCCGGCCCCCGGACCGGTCCGGGCCCGCCTCCGCGGCCACGGCGGGAGCGCCCAGCCCTCCCGCGAGCGCCACCCCCGCCCCGGTTGCGGCGGTACGTCCCAGAAAGTCCCTGCGGTCGATCGGCATACGTTCTCCCCATCCGTATCAGCTCACCATGCCTACAACGCGCGTAGATTGTGACCGAGCAATCCGTCCTGCAACACCCTTGCCAGGTTGCAATCGGATGACTACCGGCACACGCTGGCCCGCATGACCGAACACGCGATCCCCGCAGGCCAGGCCCATCTCCCGTACGGCACCCCGGACGTCCCCCGGATCGCCGTCCGCGGCGAGGCCCGTCTGGAGGTCGACCCCGAGACGGCCCGCATCGGCATCTGCATCAACGCCCGCGGCACCGACCGCCGCGCCGCCCTCGACGATCTGACCCGCCGCAACCAGTACGTCGTCGACCTGATCCGCGGCTACGGCAGCGAGGTCGAGAAGCTGGAGACCGGCTCCTTCACCCTCACCCCCCAGCTCACCGAGCGCGGCCGGCACGAGCGCGTCCGCGCCTACCTCGGCACCGTCCATCTCACGGCGACGCTCAACGACTTCACCGCTCTGGGTGAACTCGTCACGCGCCTCGCCGACCTCGACCTCACCCGTGTCGACGGGCCCTGGTGGGGCCTCCGCCCCCACTCGCCCGCATATCGCGAGGCCCGGCAGCAGGCGGTCCGCGAAGCCGTCCAGCGCGCCCGCGAATACGCCGCGGCCCTCGGGGCGGAACTCACCGCCGTCGTCGAAATCGCCGACGCGGGCGCCGAGAACACCGTCCAGTCCGCGATGCCTCCCGCCCCCGGCGGAGTGATGCGCGCCGGTTACGGCGGGGCCGCTCCCGCGCCCGCCCCCGCACTCGACCTCGAACCGCAGCGCCAGACCGTTTACGCCCACGTCAACGCGCGCTTTACGATGACCCGCCCGGTTCTCTGAGGGCACGCGCCGAACTGCTCATCGGAGCGGGCCCCTGCACGTTTCACAAGTTGTCAACAAGCTTTTACGCAACCGACGTTGGGGTGTTGCGGCGCACCAATTCTCTACCCACTGGTAGGCCCTAAGGTCGTGCCATGCGCCGAGCGAAAATCGTCTGCACCCTGGGGCCCGCCACCGACTCGTACGAGCAGATCAAGGCACTCGTCGAAGCCGGCATGGATGTCGCCCGCTTCAACCTCAGCCACGGCACCTACGCCGAGCACGAGGCGCGGTACCAGCGAGTGCGCAAGGCGGCCGAGGAAACCGGCCGCAACGTCGGCATCCTCGCCGACCTTCAAGGCCCGAAGATCCGCCTCGGCCGCTTCCGCGAAGGCCCGGTACTCCTTGAACGCGGTGATGAATTCACCATCACCGTCGAGGAGATCGAGGGCGACCGGCATCAATGCGGCACCACCTACGAGGGGCTGGCGGGGGACGTCGCCAAGGGCGAGCGCATCCTCGTCGACGACGGCCGCGTCACCCTGGAGGTCACCGAGGTCGACGGCCCCCGTGTGAAGACCATGGTCCTCGAGGGCGGCATGGTCTCCGATCACAAGGGCCTCAACCTCCCCGGCGTCGCCGTCTCCGTCCCCGCCCTCTCGGAGAAGGACGTCGAGGACCTCCGCTGGGCCCTGCGCAACGGCATCGACATCATCGCCCTGTCCTTCGTGCGCACCGCCCACGACATCGACCATGTGCACCGCGTCATGGACGAGGAGGGCCGCCGTGCCTTCGTCATCGCCAAGATCGAGAAGCCGCAGGCGGTCCACAATCTGGAGAGCATCGTCGCCGCCTTCGACGGCCTGATGGTCGCGCGTGGTGACCTGGGTGTCGAAATGCCGCTGGAATCGGTCCCGATCGTGCAGAAGCGGGCCATCAAGCTGGCGAAGCGGAACGCCAAGCCGGTGATCGTCGCGACGCAGATGCTCGACTCGATGATCGACTCCTCGCGTCCCACCCGGGCGGAGGCCTCGGACGTCGCCAACGCGGTGATCGACGGCACGGACGCCGTCATGCTCTCGGGTGAAACGAGCGTGGGGAAGCACCCCGTCGAAACGGTGAAGACGATGTGCCGCATCGTGCGCGCGGCAGAGGAGGACGTCCTGGCGAAGGGGCTTCCCCCGCTGACCGAGCGCAGCAAACCCCGTACCCAGGGCGGCGCGGTGGCCCGTGCGGCCGCCGAGATGGGCGACTTCCTGGGCGCCAAGTTCCTGGTCGCCTTCACTCAATCCGGTGATACGGTCCGCCGGCTCTCGCGGTACCGCTCCCCGATCCCGCTGCTGGCGTTCACGCCGGAGCCGGCGACGCGGTCGCAGCTGAATCTGACGTGGGGCGTCGAGACGTTCCTGGGCCCGATGGTCCAGACGACGGACGAGATGGTCGAGCAGGTGGACGAGTACCTGCTGCGGATCGGCCGTTGCCGCAAGGGCGACATGGTCATCATCACGGCGGGCTCCCCGCCGGGCATGGCCGGGACCACGAACCTGGTGCGGGTCCACCACATCGGGGAGGACGATGCGCCTGCGACGCCGGAGACCGGTGTGGTCTGACGGCATCGCGTCAAGTTTTGTTCGCCGGCCCCTTCAGGTTTCGGCCAGGTCCTGCCGGTCCCATGAGTCCCACGCGCACCGGATGTCCGGAGCGGCGGGGCGCGTCGGCGCTGTGCAAGGGCGCACGACGGTGCATGCACCGGCGCTCGCTCCCCGCACCGTGTGCCCGGCGAACGCCCCGCACGATGGCCGGAGTTCACGCTTTTTCTCCCTCCGGACAGGTGCACACTGGATATACGCGTTCGAGGCACCGCCTCCGACGGCATCCCCTGGCCCGGCTCGTGGGATCCGCGCGTGCTGATCGGTTCAGGAGGGGTCTCTTGGTCACGGTCCTGTTGTGCGCGCACAATCTGCTGATCCGCACGGGCCTGCGGAAGGTCCTGGAGGACGACGCGTACATCCACGTGGCAGCAGAGGCGGGGAGCGCCGACGAGGCCGTCGAGCTCGCACAGCGGCACCAACCGGACGTCGTGTTCGTCGAGTTGGACATGCCCCACGGCGAAGGCCTGAGGATCGGCCGCATGCTGACCGGCACCGGCGACCGCCCGGCCGGGGTGGTGTTCATCGCGCAGTCCTTCGACTCGGCCACCGCGCTCCGCGGACTGCTCGCCGGGGCCCGCGCGTTCCTGGCGAAGAGCGACACGCCCCGCCAGCTGGTGGCCGCGGTCCACGCGGTGGCCGGCGGGTACACCGTGCTGCCGTCCGCCGTCACCGCTGCGCTGGAGCCCTGGGCGATGCTCTCGACGGCCTTCACGGCGCCCGCGTCGTCGGACGTCTTCGGCCTGCTGACCGACCGGGAGCTGGAAGTGCTCCGGCTGCTGGCCACCGGGATGTCCAACGGCGAGATCGCCGGATTCCTGTCGCTCGGCGAGGCCACCGTGAAGTCCCATGTGTCGCGGCTGCTCTCCAAACTGGGCCTGCGCAACCGGTCCCAGGCGGTGGCCCGGGCCTACGGCACGGGCCTGATGGGCGTCCCCGCCCGCGCCGCCCAGTAGCGGTCCCGCCGGTCAGGCGGTCGTCACCACGTCCAGGACGGCGAGGCTGCCCGGCGCGATCTCCCGCAGGGACATGCGGAACAGCGCGATGCGGTCGGCGGTGTCGACGAAGAGCAGCATCAGCGGCCGGTCCTGCGCGAGCCCGAGCCCCCGCCGGCGCCGCACGGTCCGCGACTCGCCGAAGCCCGCGACGCAGGGCAGCACGGTCGCACCGCGCAGACCGTGCTGCCGTGCGTGCCGGACGATCTCGACGTACAGCGGGGAGTGCCCGGCGGTGTCGGTGGTCCTGACGAACACCGTCAGACGATGCATGGTGGCCCCCCGCGGAGTGCCCTCGGACCGCCCGGCCGTACGTTTCCGCCGTCCCGGCCGGAGCACTGCCTCAGTAGCGGTAGTGGTCGGGTTTGAACGGACCGTCGGGTGACACGCCGATGTAGTCGGCCTGTTGCTTTGTCAGCCGGGTCAAGTGCACGTTGAGTGCCTCCAGATGCAGCCGGGCGACCTTCTCGTCGAGATGCTTGGGCAGCCGGTGCACCCCCACGGGGTACTCCTCGGAGCGGGCGAAGAGTTCGAGCTGGGCGATGACCTGGTTGGCGAAGCTCGTCGACATGACGAAGCTCGGATGCCCGGTGGCGTTGCCGAGATTGAGCAGCCGCCCCTCGCTCAGCACGATCACGGCGTGGCCGTCGGGGAACTCCCACAGGTCCACCTGGGGTTTGACGGTCACCCGCCGGATCCCCGGGAAGGCCTCCAGGCCCGCCATGTCGATCTCGTTGTCGAAGTGCCCGATGTTGCCCACGACGGTCTGGTGCTTCATACGGGCCATGTGTTCGGCCTTGACGATGTCCCGGTTGCCCGTGGCGGTCACGACGATGTCCGCCGTGGGCAACATCTCCTCCAGGGTGGCGACCGCGTAGCCGTCCATGGCCGCCTGGAGCGCACAGATCGGATCGACCTCGGTCACCGTCACCTTCGCCCCCTGGCCGCGCAGTGCTTCCGCACACCCCTTGCCCACGTCGCCGTAGCCGCACACCACGACGGTCTTCCCGCCGATCAGCACATCCGTGCCCCGCTTGATGCCGTCGATGAGCGAGTGCCGGCAGCCGTAGCGGTTGTCGAACTTCGACTTGGTCACGGAGTCGTTGACGTTGATCGCGGGGAAGAGCAGATGGCCCGAGCGGTGCATGTCGTACAGCCGCAGCACGCCCGTCGTGGTCTCCTCGGAGACGCCCCGGATGCCCTGGGCGACGGTGGTCCAGCGCCGGGGGTCCTCCGCCAGGCTGCGCCGCAGGAGTTCGAGGATCACGGCCTCGTCGCGCGAGGCGGCGGAGGACGCCGACGGGACCGTGCCCGCCTTCTCGTACTCCACGCCCTTGTGGACCAGCAGCGTGGCGTCGCCGCCGTCGTCGACGATCAGGTCGGGGCCGCCTTCCGCCCAGGTCAGGGCCCGCTCGGTGCACCACCAGTAGTCCTCCAGGGACTCGCCCTTCCAGGCGAACACCGGTACCCCGCGCGGCTCCTGAGGGGTTCCGTGCGGTCCGACGACCACCGCGGCGGCCGCGTGGTCCTGCGTGGAGAAGATGTTGCAGCTCGCCCACCGCACCTGTGCGCCGAGCGCCACCAGCGTCTCGATCAGCACCGCGGTCTGCACGGTCATGTGCAGGGACCCGGTGATCCGGGCGCCCCGCAGCGGCCGGGCGGCGGCGTACTCCTCCCGCAGGGCCATCAGGCCCGGCATCTCGTGCTCCGCCATGCCGATCTCGCGGCGGCCGAAGTCCGCCGCCGACAGGTCGGCCACCTTGAACTCGGACACCACCGGCATCGGTTCCGGGGAAACAGCGCCCACCGGGGACTCCCATCATCGGGCTGGGTCGAGGGATTCGGAGGAAGTGTCGCCGCATTCGGCGGCAGGATCATCCCCCTGACTGCCGAATTCCCGGCTCCCCCGGGAGGTGGAGTTCCCCGCCCTTTCCGTCTTCCGAATGAGCCCGCAAGGTTGAGGGGCGGAGAGCGGTGGTTGAACTCCGTTGGCTGCATGGACGGTTGCCCGTCGGCAGGGGTATCAAGGAATTCGGTGTCCGGCGGGCCGTCGCGGGGGTGGGTGTACGAATGTCGCTGAATGTCGGCCAAGTTGCACAGGTGCTGATTGCGCTGATCCTGCTGGTGATCGTCGCGCACAGCACCGCGTACGCATTCAAGGCGCTGAAACAGCCGCCGGTCATCGGCGAGATTGTCGGCGGGCTGCTGCTGGGACCCACGGTGCTCGGGTACTTCTCTCCGGGGCTCCAGGAACACCTCGTCCCGTCCAAGGGCCCGGCTGCCTCGGCCCTGGGGGTGGTCTACGAACTGGGGCTGCTGCTCCTCGTCTATCTGACCGGTACGGAGCTGCACGGCCGGGCCACCCGAGAGGAGCGCCGGACGATCACGTTCGTGGCCCTTTCCGGCCTGCTGGTGCCGTTCACCGTCGGGCTCGCGGTCGCCCAGGGCTTCGGCGTCGGGAAACTGTCCGGACCGCATGGGTCCCGCACCACGCTGGTGCTGGTGTTCGGGCTCGCCATCGCCCTCACCAGCATCCCGGTGATCTCCCGGATCATGCTGGATCTGGGCATGCTGCGAACGCGGTTCGCGCGCATCATCCTGACCGTGGCCGTGATGGAGGACGTCGTCCTGTACGTCGTGCTCGCCCTCGTGATGGGAATAGCAGGTGCTTCGTCCGGTGACACCTACGGAATCGGCACCCTGCTGAAAGGAGAATCGCTCGGCTGGCAGGCGTGCTACTTCAGCGTGGCGCCGGTCGTGTTTCTCGTGGTCCTCGTCCGCTACGGCCGGCGGCTCTTCGCGGCCCTCGCCGGACTGCGCTGGAACCTGCTGGCGCAGCGCAGTCCCACGGCTTTCCTGATGATTTTCGTGTTCGCGCTCTGCCTGGCCTGCAGCGGTCTCGGGATCGATCCGATATTCGGTGCCCTCACGGCCGGGATGTGCGAGGCGGGTGCGGCCCGCGGCGACCAGGCGCGGGAGACACTCCGCACCATCTCGCTCGCCTTCTTCGTCCCCGTGTATTTCGCGATCGTCGGGCTGAAGCTGGACCTGGTCCACCATTTCGACGTCATGTTTTTCGTGTGGTTCCTCGCCCTCGCCTGCGTGGTCAAGTTCACCAGCGTCTGGATCGGCGCCCGGCTGGCCGGACAGGACCGCACCGCGTCGACCGACATCGCCGCGGCGATGAACGCCCGCGGCGGGCCCGGCATCGTGCTCGCCACCACCACCTTCGGTGCCGGCATCATCAGCGAGGGCTTCTTCAGCTCGCTCGTGGTCCTGTCCATCGTCACCTCCCAGATGGCCGGGGTCTGGCTCGCCCGGGCGATGGACCGCGGAGGACCCCTGCTGGACCGGTATCCCGACGGGCCCGCGCGTCCGGCCGGGGCGGGCGCCAGAAGCGACGAATGTCAGGAGGCAGCGAGCGCATGACACGGCGCCAGGAGTGCGGAACCGCGGCAGCATTCGTGAAGACGGCGGACGTCGGCATCGCCATCGTGGACGAGAACGTCATCTTCCGTGCGGGGCTCGTGCACTTCCTGTCCGCGGAGGACGCGTTCAGCGTGGTGATGCAGGCGGCGACGGTGCAGGAGGCCGTCGCCGCCGTCGGGGCGCTGCAGCCGGAGGTGGTGCTCGTGGGCACCGACCGTGTGACGGCCGACGTCCCCGGGGACCTGGCGGCACTGCGCGCGGCGGCGCCACTGGCGCGTGTCGTCGTCCTCCTGGCCCAGGAGGACCCCCTCGCCGTCAAACGCCTGCTCGCGGCCGGCGTCCAGGCGGCCATCCCGCGGCAGGCGTCCCCGCAGGAACTTGCAGGAACGATTCGCGGCATCGTCCACGGCGCCGACCGCATCGTGCTGTCGGTGGCCCGGAGCACCCTGGCCTGCCTGCGGGGGCAGGGCGAGCCCCAACTGACGGCGCGGGAACGGGAGATCGTCGCCCTCGTCGCCCGGGGGATGCGCAATTCCCAGATCGCCCGCCACCTGGTCATCACCGAGGGCACGGTCAAGCGCCATCTCTCCAACGCCTACGCGAAGCTGGACGCCTCCTGCCGCACCGAGGCCGTTCGCAAGGCGGTCGAACGCGGCATGATCCCGCCGGTGATGTCCGTCATGGCCCCGCCCGAGGGCTACGAGGCCGCCGGATAGGTCATGACGAGCACGGCGTCCACGCCGGGGCGCAGGGCCTCGTAGAAGTGCTCGACATCGGCCGAGAACGTCACGAAGTCCCCCTCGGCCAGCTCCACCGGGGCCTCCACCGGCCCGACCCGGAGCGCTCCGCGCAGCACGACGATGCGCTCGACAGTCCCCTTGGCGTGGGCCGGGCTGTCGATGCGCCGGCCGGCCTCGGCGATGCGGACCCGCCAGATCTCGCTGAGCCCGCCCGCGCCGATCCGCTCCAGCAGTTCCTGCTTGCTCTTCTCGGGGGCGGCGGTGCCCCGTTGGAGCACCGGCGTCTGCGGCACCACGTCGACCAGGAGGTCGCCGAGGGGCAGGCGCAGGGCGACGGCGATGGCCGAGATCGTCTCGATCGTCGGGTTGCCCCGCCCGGATTCGATGCCGGACAGGGTTGCCCGGCTGACGCCGGACAGGCGCGACAGTTCCGCGAGTGACAGGTCGCGAAAGGCCCGCAGTCGGCGCACTTGTGCGCCGACTGTTGCTCCTACGCCTCGTGCCGTGTCCGTCGTCGTCGTGTGCTGACCGCCCATGCCGCAGAGCGTACGGGTTGCAGCGCCCCGTCAGGGGCGCGGGGAACTGCGCGAGCAACCACGACGCGCCTGCGGTCGAGGTTCCCCCAGCTACCGCTGGGGGTGCCCCCAGGGCTGCGCCCCGGACCCGTGGGGTGGCGCGTCCACCTGCGGGCCGGTGGGGGCTGGTCGCGCAGTTCCCCGCGCCCCTGACGGGGCGCGAACCGGGGCGCGCCCCGTCACCGGCGGCGTACCGCCCGGCGGGACAGCCGCTCCACCAGGTCCCGGCACTCCTCGTACCCGGCGGCCCAGAAGACGAGGCCGTGCCGGCGGACGTACATCACCTGGCTCGTGGCGGCCCCCTCCGTGACGGCCTCGGCCAGTGCGACGCTTCCGTATTCCTGCGGGGGCAGGACCAGGATGTTCCCTTCCTCCTCCAGTTCCCGGTCGATGATGCAGTGGTTGTGCACGATGTACGCGGCGCCGGTCTTCTCGCGCAGCAGATGGTGCATATAGGCCTCGGCGGACGGCGGGCCGTCCCCCCTGCACCGGAGCGTCCAGCCGTCCCGGCCGGTGATCTCCGTGAAGTCCTCCGGCGCGAGGTCCTTGATGTAGACGCCGCTGGCCGTGACGAAGTGCCGGTTCTCCGCGTCCGCGCAGCTGATGTTGCCCGCCGAGTCGATCTGGTGCGGGAAGCCGCCGGCCAGGACGCCGAGGGCACGGGCCTGTTCGAAGAGGGTGCGGGGCGGGCGGGCCGCGGTCGGGGCGAGCTGCACACCGATCCAGCGCGGCCGGCCGGCGGGTGCCGCCGCGGGGGCGGGGGACAGCGTGACGGACTCCCGGCCGGGGGCGGCGGCGTCCGTGCCGGTGTAGAGGATCTCCCGGTACCGCCCCACGAGTTCGACGACCTTCGGGCGGATGCGCTCCGGCTCCTCCGTGCCCAGGATCAGGGGCGCCAGCAGATCGGCGACCTCGGTGAGGGCGGCCCGGTCCAGCCCCCTCCGGGTCACCTCCTGCACGCCGAACCGCAGGGTGTCCCGGTGGTTGAAGGCGACGACCCGGTTGGCCGAGATGTTCGCCCGCACCAGCCGGTCGAGCACCGCCGGTCCGCTGCCCACCGAGCGCGTGTCGACGAAGAACATGTGGTTGGCCGTGAAGCCGCGCTCCGCCGCCAGGACCGGCACGCCGCGCGCGTACAACTCCTCGGCCAGGAAACGGGCGTTGGCGACGACCCGTGCCGCGTAGGCGCGCCCGTCGTACCACATCTCGTGCAGGGCGACGAAGAGCGCGATGGTGGGGGCGGTGTGCTGGCTGCTCACCATGCCGGACGAGAGCGTGTAGCCGACGTTCTCCATCAGGGTGCGGTCGGTGCCGAGGATGATGCCCTTCTGCGGGCCGAACAGTGTCTTGTGGGTGTTGGCCTGGAGGATGTCGGCGCCCTCGCCCAGCGGGTCCTGGAACTGGCCGCCCGCGATCAGCCCGAGGGTGTGGGACGCGTCGAACACCAGGGGGGCGTCGCCCGCGATCTCCTTGAGGTCCGCCAGGGGGAAGGGGAAGAGGTAGTTCATCGCGTCGACGTAGAGCAGGGAGGGGCGCTCCCGCTCGACGGCCTCGCGCGTCCGGTCGAGGTCGATCGACATGTTCTCGTCGTAGACGTAGGTGCAGCTGCGCCGGCCGAACGACCGGCAGATCAGTTCCGTCAGGAAATGGCCGCCGTCCTTGGTGGCCACACGCATGACCGTGTCCCCCGGCTCCGAGAGCGCGGCGAAGGTCGTCTGCATGGCGTGCAGCCCGGAGAGGCAGCGGAATTCGGCGTACGCGCTGCCGAAGAGCCGGCGGCACACCTCGGTGGCCGACTGCTCGATCGTGCTGATCCGGTCGAGACCGCGCAGCAGGAGGTTGTTCAGGCGCGCCGGGGACGACTCCCGCATGTCCAGGTGCTCCAGGAGGTACCGCTCGGAGAGCGGGCTCGACAGCACCTGCTGGGCCAGCGGCGACAACACGGTCTCGTTCGCGGTCAGATGGAGGACGTCCGACTGCTCCTTCTCCTCGGCCGCCACGAGTTCGCGGATGGCCTGCATCGACAACGGCGTGCCGGTGACGCCTTCGGGTGGCACGGCTGGCTCCCTTCCGTCAACGGGCCCTTCGTGAAGGGCGGAAAGCGGCGCCGGGCCGGCCGCCGACCGGGTGCGGATCGGCGGCCGGCCCGGCGCACCGGCCGGTCAGCGCGTTTCCACGCGGACCTTCAGGCCGGCCTTCAGGTTGTAGGGGTAGGCGAGGCTGGCGGCGTTGCGGGCCAGGGAGAGGTACCCGCGGCTGTTGAGGTAGAAGGCGATGTTGCCGATGGCACCGGCGTCGGCGAAGGTCGGGGTGAGGGGGGCCTCGAACGGCAGGACGTCGTCGAGGATGATCCTCAGGTGCTTCCCGTGGCCGATGCCGGCCTTCTCCAGGTCCACGCGGTGGATGTTGGTCCAGATGTTGCCGAAGGGGTGGTCGATCGCGGTGACGACACCGCTGAGCGTGTCGCCGGAGATCTCGACCGCGGGCCGGTGGAAGCGGACGATCTCGCTGTCGTCGAGCCGGCGGCCGACCTCCGCCAGCGGGAAGCCGGCGGCGAGGTGGGCGGAGGGGATGGCCACCATCTCGCGGCTGTAGAAGGTCGGTTCGGGGTTCGCGGGGATGACCTTGGTGGACGTGACCTCGTACGCCTCGATGTATCCGTGCTCCTCGAGCACGGTGGTCAGCAGGCCGTTGTTGGGCGCGATGTAGATGTACGAGCCGTCGGCCCGCTCGAAGCCGTCGCCGGAGCCGGCCCACTGACCGCGGGCGCCGCCCTTGGCGGCCTGCCGGATCCGCACGGCCACGGAGCGGGTCGTGGTGCCGGTCGCGGGATAGGTGGTGGTGGCGAACACCGTCCCCTCGGGGAAGAAGCGCGGGAGGTCGACGATGTAGCGCGCACCCTCCTCGACGTCCCACGGGGTCATGGAGTGGCAGACGTCCACCACCGTGACGCCGGGGCAGATGCTGTGCATGAGGCCCTTGCACTGGGCCACCGAGTCGTCCGTGGTGCCGAGGTCGCTCATGAAGGCGATGATGGGGCGCTGAGAGCCGTTTGCAGCCACGCGAACTCCTTCTGCCTGTGATCACCCGGATTGCTGTGTCAACGAAGCTAGGCAGGATGCGCAGCGATCTGAAGGGAACGGAGGTTCCGTATCTCCCTGCATCCAAAGCTGTAGCGGAACCCGCCCCCCTTTGCGTCATGCAACTGCCCTGCGGACGCTGCTAGGTTGCGGGCTCACACCATGCCAGCTGGAGGGTTCTGTCATGCGAGAATCGGGCGGCGCGGCTTTCCACTCGGCCGACCTCGGCATCATCGGGGGCAGCGGGCTCTACGCCTTCGACGGCCTGCAGGACGTGACGGAAGCCGAACTCAGGACTCCCTACGGCGACCCCAGCGGGCCGCTGGTCCTGGGCACGGCCGGGAACCGCCGCATCGCATTCCTGCCGCGCCACGGGCGCGGCCACCGCATCGCCCCGTCGCAGGTTCCGGCGCGGGCCAACATCTACGCGCTGAAGTCCCTCGGCGTCCGCGAAGTGATCAGCGTCAGCGCCGTGGGCAGCCTGCGCGGCGACTTCGCCCCGGGCGACATGGTCGTCCTCGACCAGCTCTTCGACCGGACCTCGGGACTGCGGCCCGCCTCGTTCTTCGGGGACGGGATGGTCGCCCATGTGTCCATGGCGGACCCGTACTGCGGCCGGCTGCGCCCGCTCCTGGAACGGGTGGCCGCCGGCGAACACGCCACGGTCCACGGGTCCGGGACGTACTGCTGCATCGAAGGGCCCCAGTTCTCCACCCGCGCCGAGTCCGAGGTGTTCCGCTCGTGGGGGATGGACGTCATCGGCATGACGGCGCTCCCGGAGGCGAAGCTCGCCCGTGAGGCTGAACTCTGTTATGCGGGGCTCGCACTCGTGACGGATTACGACTGCTGGCACCCGGGCCACGCGTCGGTGGACGCGCAGGGGGTCGCGGAGATCATGGAGGCCAACGTGGCCGCCGCCCAGAGGGTCGTGATGCGGTTCGCCGAGACGTCCCGGCCCGCCTCCTGCGGGTGTCACCGGGCGCTGGACAAAGCCATTATGACGGACAGTCAGATCATTCGAGGGGGCCCGGAGAGCACGGTGCCCACGCTCCTGCGCGGCCGGATCGCGCCGGTGGGGTGAGCCCGCCCGTGTCCCGCCGGAGCCGCGGGCACGAGCGGTATGGTGCTCCGCAGGCCGGTCGTCACCGACGGGCCGTACCCGGCGGGAGCGTCAACTCGGCGCCCGCCCCGCCCTGTTCCCTGCGCCGCGTCCGGCGGCTGAGAGGTGTCCGGTGGAAACCACGGAGAGCACGGAAGTCACGGAGAGCATGTACGAGAAGCTGGTGGAGCTGCTCGACCGGCACGGTGCGGAGTACCGGCTGATCGACCACGAGCCGGAGGGCCGTACCGAGATCGTCAGCCCCATGCGGGGGAACGACGTCGCCGACGCCGCCAAGTGCATCGTCGTCATGGTCAAGCTGGGCAAGAAGGTCACCAAATACGTGCTGGCCGTCGTGCCCGGCGACGCGCGCGTCGACCTCAACGGCCTCAAGCAGCTGCTCGGCGGTACGTATGTGTCGTTCGCGAACACCGAGGCCGCGGAGCGCCTGGCGGGCAGTGTGGCGGGGACGATCCTGCCCTTCGCCTTCCACCCCGACCTGGAGCTGATCGTCGACCCGTCGCTGCTGGAGAAGGAGGAGATCTTCTTCAATGCCGCGCGCCTCGACCGGTCCATGGCCCTCCGCGTCAAGGACTACGTGGCCATCACGTCCCCGCGGACGGAGCGCATCGCGGCTCCGGCGGGCTGAGGCACCCGTCCGGCAGTGGCTGCCGGACGCCCTACCGCTGCCCATGGTGTTCGGTATAATCGATACTCCTGTCACTCTGCTGGACACCGTGGGGAGCGTGCTCGCCCGCCTGTCCGGGCCGGGAGAGCCGTATGCCCTTACCCGCTCCCTCCCGCGGAGCCGCGCACGAGCATCGCCGTTCACTCCTGCTGTCCGACGCCTCCGTGCTGCTGGTGGCCGTGATCTGGGGATCCAGCTACGTCGTCATGCAGGACGTGGGCGAGTCGGTCCCCGCGGCGGCCTTCCTGTCGCTGCGGTTCCTGACGGCGCTGCCCGCCATCGCCCTGATCGCCGCTCCGACGCTGCGCAGGATCACCCGGTCCGAACTGCTGTCGGGCGCCTTCTTCGGCTCGCTGCTCTTCGGGATCCTCATCCTGGAGACGGTCGGCGTGAAACACACCTCCGCGGCCAACTCCGGCTTCCTGATCACCGTTTCGGTCGTCCTCATCCCCGTGCTCGAACGGGTCATCAGCCGTCGCAGGCAGCCCGCCATGGTCTACGCGGCCACGGTCACGGCGCTGATCGGCTGCGGTCTGCTGGTGCTGCAAGGAGGGCTGCACCCGCAGGCGGGCGACCTCATCATCCTCGGGGCGGCGCTGATCCGCGCCACCCAGATCACGCTGTTCGGCCGGCGCAGCGGCGCGAGTGCCGCACAGTCGCTCTCCAACCTGACGCTCGTCGAGTTCGTCGTCGTCACCCTCCTCGCGGGTGCCGCCTCCTGCTTCACCCCGGCACCGGTCTGGCAGGCCGCCGGCGCGGTCGGCGGCCGGGACTGGCTGCTCATCGCCTACCTCGGCGTCCTCGGCACGTCGTACGCCTTCTTCATCCAGCTGCGCGCGGCCCGTACGTCGAGCTCGACGAGGGTCGGGCTGATCCTGGCCACCGAGCCGCTCTTCGCCGCGGTGTTCGCCGTCGTGACGGCCGGCGAGGGCATCGGCCTGGTGCAGGGCATCGGCGGCGGGCTCATCGTCCTCGCCGCAACGGTCGGACGGCACTTCGAGGGGCGGGTCGCGGCGGATCCGCCCGCGCAGGACGAGGAGCCGCCGCATGCGGACCACGCGGCGGCCCAGGGGCGCAGCGGGACGGCCGCGTGATCAGCCTGATCAGCCGTCCCCGGCGCCGCCGATGCGAAAGGCGTCCACCTCGTCCAGGACGACCAGGCAGCCGGACAGCAGGTGTTCGGCACCGGCCAGGAAGGAGCGGAGCCGGTCCTCGACGTCGATCATCGTGATCACGAGCGGCAGACCGTCGCTGAAGGACAGCAGCCGGTCGGTGTGCAGGGCGGACGGTCTGCCGAAGCCCTCGGTGCCCCGCGAGAGCGTCGCCCCGGCGAGCCCGCGCTGCTGCGCCCTGCGGATGATCTCGTCGTGCAGTGGCCGCCCCTGCCAGGTGTCGCCCTCCGAGAGGAAGACAGTTGCCCGGATCGCCGGACCGTTCAGACCCATCGCGCGGCTCCGGCTGCTCGACGTCTTGTCACGGCCGTGTGTGCCGGGTGCGGGATTCGAACCCGCAAGCCCTCTCGGGCAGATGTGTTTGAGACATCCGTGTATGCCATTCCACCAACCCGGCCGGGTGCAGCGCCGACAGCTTACCTTGTGGGGGTCCGCGGCGTCGCGCAGGTAGGCTCATACGGCATCACCTGTACTGACGAGGAGACCCGTGAGCGCCGCCGAGCCCCAGCCGCCCGTCGACGACGAGCCGCAGCACACCCCTCCCCACACGACCCGGGTCGTCATCGCCGAGGACGAGGCCCTCATCCGGCTCGACCTCAAGGAGATGCTCGAGGAGGAGGGCTACTCCGTCGTCGGTGAGGCGGGCGACGGCGAGGCCGCCGTGGCGCTCGCCCGCGAGCACCGGCCCGACCTGGTGATCATGGACGTGAAGATGCCCGTGCTCGACGGCATCTCCGCCGCGGAGCGGATCGCGGCGGAGTCCATCGCGCCGGTCCTCATGCTGACCGCCTTCTCGCAGCGCGACCTGGTCGAGCGGGCCCGCGACGCGGGCGCCATGGCGTACCTGGTCAAGCCGTTCAGCAAGAGCGACGTCGTCCCGGCCATCGAGATGGCCGTCTCCCGCTTCACCGAGCTCAAGGCGCTGGAGCAGGAGGTCGCCGACCTCGCCCAGCGGCTGGAGACGCGCAAGCTCGTGGACCGTGCGAAGAGCGTGCTGCAGACGCAGTACGGGCTGACGGAGCCGGCCGCGTTCCGGTGGATCCAGAAGACGTCGATGGACCGCCGCCTGTCGATGCAGCAGGTCGCCGAGGCCGTCATCCAGGACGCGGCGGAGAAGAAGGCGGCGAAGGAGCAGTAGCGGCTGCGGGTTGTCCGTGGGGTACCGCGCTCAGTCCTCTCCCAGATACGCCTTGCGGACCTTCTCGTTGTGGAGAAGTTCCGCCCCCGTGCCGGACAGCACGATCCTGCCGGTCTCCATCACGTGGCCGTGGTCGGCCAGGGACAGTGCCGCCTGGGCGTTCTGCTCGACGAGCAGGATGGTGGTGCCGCCGTCCCTGAGCCGGGCGATGGTCTCCATGATCTTCTGCATCATGATCGGGGAGAGCCCCATCGAGGGCTCGTCGAGCATGAGCAGCCTGGGCCGGGACATCAGGGCCCTGCCCATGGCGAGCATCTGCTGCTCGCCGCCGGAGAGGGTGCCGGCGGCCTGCCCGGCGCGTTCCCCGAGGATGGGGAAGAGCTCGTAGACGTGCTTGATGTCCTGGGCGATGCCGTCCTTGTCCCTCCTGAGGAACGCTCCCAGCTGGAGGTTCTCGGCGATGGTGAGGCGGGGGAAGACATGGCGGCCCTCGGGTGAGTGGGCGAGGCCGAGGGCGACGACGTCGTGGGCCGGGACGCCCGCCAGCGGCCGGCCGGCGAAGCGGATGCTGCCGCCGCGGGGGGCGAGCAGGCCGGAAAGGGTGCGCAGGGTCGTCGTCTTGCCTGCGCCGTTGGTGCCGATGAGGGTGACGATCCGGCCTTCTTCGACGGTGAAGCCGATGCCCTTGACGGCTTCGATCTTTCCGTAGGCGACGCGGAGGCCGGTCACCTCCAGGAGAGGTGCGGTCATCGTCCCTGTCCCTCCGACTCGGCCGCGGCTTCCTCCGCCGCCTCCACTTCGGCGACCTCCTCCTGCCCGGGTGCCCCTTCGAAGGGCGTGCCCAGATAGGCCGCGACGACGCGTTCGTCCCGCTGCACCGTCTCCGTCGTCCCCTCGACGAGCTTCTCGCCCTGCACGAGGACCGTGACGCGGTCGCAGAGGTTGAAGATGAAGCGCATGTCGTGCTCGATGACGAGCACGGCCGTGCCCCGGTCGCGGATGGCGAGGACGAGTTCCTCGGTGGCGCGGGTCTCCTGGGGGTTCATGCCGGCGGTGGGCTCGTCGAGCAGCAGCAGGCCCGGTTCGCCGGCGAGGGCGCGCGCGATCTCCAGTCGGCGCTGTTCGCCGTAGGGGAGGTTGCGGGCGAGGTGACCGGACTTGGCGGCGAGGCCGGTGAACGCGAGCAGTTCCGTGGCGCGTTGGGCGGAGGCGGCTTCCGCGCGGTGGAAGGCGGGGCCGCGGACGAGGGCGGAGAGGAGGCCCTCCCGGGTGCGGGTGTGGCGGCCGACGAGGACGTTTTCGAGGACGGTCATATTGGCGAAGAGGCGGATGTTCTGGAAGGTGCGGGAGATGCCGGCCTGGGCGACGAGGTGGGGCTTGGGCGGCAGGGTCCGTCCCCGGTAGGTGACGGTGCCTTCGGTGGGGGTGTAGAGGCCGGTGAGGCAGTTGAAGAGGGTGGTCTTTCCGGCACCGTTGGGGCCGATGAGACCGACGATCTGGCCGGGCCGGACGGTGAGGTCGACGGAGCGTACGGCGGTGAGCCCGCCGAAGCGCATGGTGACGCCGGTGGCGGCGAGCAGCGGGGTGCCGGTCATGGTGGTCATGCCTCCGCCTTGGCTGCGGTGTCCTCGTGGAATTCGAGCTGCTGCCGCCGGTTGGGAATGATCCCTTCGGGGCGGAAGCGCATGAGGAGGATGAGGGCGGCTCCGAAGGCCAGGAGCTGGTAGTCCTGGAGGAACTGGAGCTTGGCCGGGATGAGGTAGAGCAGGGCCGCGCCGAGGAGGGGGCCGGTGATGGTGCCCATGCCGCCGAGGATCACGGCGGCGAGGAGGAAGGCGGAGTTGGGCGGCACGGGCCCGGCGAAGACGTACTGCTCGGGCACGACGGTGTGCGCGACGTGCGCCTGCACGGTGCCGGCGAGTCCGGCGAGGGTCGCGCCCAGGGCGAAGGCGAGGAGCTTGAGGCGGAAGGCGTTGATGCCCATGGCGGTGGCGGCCGTCTCGTCCTCGCGGATGGCGATCCAGGCGCGTCCGATACGGGAGTTGCCGGCGCGGCTGAAGACGAGGACGACGATGACGGTGAACAGCAGCATCAGGAGGTAGTAGTTGGCGAAGGGACTGAGGGCGATGCCGCCGACGGAGTGTTTGTCGCCGAAGTTGTAGCCGAAGAGCTCCAGGTCGGGGATGTTGGGGATGCCGTTGGGGCCGTTGGTGACCGAGGGGCCGGACTGGCCGTCGAGGTTGCCGACGGCGAGCCGGAAGATCTCGCCGAACCCCAGGGTGACGATGGCCAGATAGTCGCCGCGCAGCCGGAGCGTGGGGGCGCCGATGACGACGCCGAAGACGAGGGAGGCGGCGGCGCCGGTGAGCACGGCCGCCCAGAACGGGAAGCGGACGTGCAGGGTGGAGGCGGTGGAGCCGGAGACGAGGGCGGCCGTGTAGGCGCCGACGCCGAGGAAGGCGACGTAGCCGAGGTCGAGGAGTCCGGCGAGGCCGACGACGACGTTGAGGCCGAGCGCGACGGTGGCGAAGATCAGGATGTTGACGATGATGAGGGTGTATTCGTCGGTGTCCTGGGTGAGGGGGAAGAGGGCGGCGGCGACGAAGGCCGCGGCGACGGTGACGTTGCGGTGCCGTGCGGTGAGCTCGGCGAGCCGCGTGGTGAGGCCGGCCTGGTGGAGCCCGGCGGCGCAGAAGCCGGTGAGGAACAGGAACCCGGTGAAGAGCTCGCCGTAGCGGGTGCCGATGCCGTAGGTGAGGACCCCGAGGGAGATGCCGAACGCGGCGGCGATGAGCAGGATTTCGGCCCAGCCGGGAAGCGGCCGTGCGGGAGGCAGGGGACGGCCGGTGCGGCCGGGGTGCAGGGTGCGCATGATGTCGCGTACGGCGGCGAGGCGCCCCCGGGCGGTGCCGGTGGCGGTCGCGCGCCGGTCGAGAGGCAGGGCGAGGGCGCCGGTGAGGGTGAGCAGGGCCGCGGCGCCGGCCACCCAGCCGCCGGGTTCGAGGTTGGCGAGGCCGCCGAGTTGCACGGCGATGGCGATGAGGGTGTACCAGGTCGCGGCGAAGGTGCCCGCCGCGGTCCAGACGGTGCCGCCGTGGCCGCCTGCGGGGTCGAGCATGCGGAGGCCCCTGATGCCCCAGGCGGCCAGGAGGTGGACGAGGGTGAGCAGGGCACCGGTCAGGGTGAGGAGTTGGAGGCCGCCGGGATAGCCGGTGACGGTGAGGTTGCCGGGGAAGGCGTCGGTCCAGGTCCAGGACAGGAACGTGGACAGGACGGTGAGCGCGGCACCGGCGGCGGTGAGGACACGGGCGGTGCCGAGGGGGAGCGGGATGACGGGAGTGGTGTCGACGGCGGTGCCGTGCTGCTGGGACTGCTGCGAGGTCATGGGTCTCACGCCCGATCCGCGACGCGTTCGCCGAGCAGGCCCTGCGGCCTGACGAGGAGGACGACGATGAGGAGGACGAAGGCCCAGACGTCCTTCCAGCCTCCGCCGCCGAGTTGGCTCATGCCGGGGATGTTCTGGATGTAGGTGATGGCGGCGGCCTCGGCGATGCCCAGGACGACGCCGCCGAGCATGGCGCCGTAGATGTTGCCGATGCCGCCGAGGACGGCGGCGGTGAAGGCCTTGAGGCCGAGGATGAACCCCATCTCGAAGTTGATCGTTCCGGTGCGCAGCCCCTGGGCGACGGCGGCGACGCCGGCGAAGGCCCCGCCGATGGCGAAGGCCACGGCGATGATGCGGTCGGTGTCGATGCCCATGAGCCGTGCGGTGCCGGGGTCCTGGGCGGTGGCCTGCATGGCGCGTCCGGTGCGGCTCCTGGCGGTGAACCAGCCGAGGGCGAGCATGCACAGGGGCGCGGCGATGAGCACGAAGAGGTCGTCGCGCTGGATGCGCAGACTGCCGGTGAGCTGGAAGGAGTCGCCGAACTGGGGGAAGGGACGGGGTTTCTTGGCGTTGGGGTAGAAGGCCCAGACGATCTGCTGGAGGGCGATGGACAGGCCGATCGCGGTGATGAGCGGCGCCAGGCGGGGCGCGTCGCGCAGCGGCCGGTAGGCGAAGCGCTCGGCGGCGACGGCGACGGAGACGGACACGAGCGCGCCCCCGATGAGCATCAGCGGCAGGGCCGCGGCGAGCGGGAGACCGGGAAGCCAGAGGTGGACGGTGAGGGCGCCGAAGGCACCCGTCATGACGATCTCGCCATGGGCGAAGTTGATGAGCTGGACGATGCCGTAGACCATGGTGTACCCGATGGCGACGAGGCCGTAGAGAGCACCGAGGGCGAGTCCGTTGACCAGTGTTTGCGGCAGTTCGTGCACCGCCGGCCTCCGAGGGAAGTGTCGGATGTGGTGCCGCGCGAGGTGTGGGCCGGGTGATGGCCCGTCGCCCATCAGTCCTTGAACGTGGCGCTCTTGAGGGACTTCCAGACACCGTCGGTGACTTGATAGACCGTCAGCTGTTTGTTGGTGTTGTCCCCGTACCGGTCGAAGGAGACGTGCCCGGTGACGCCGTCGAAGGACACCTTGGACAGGGCGTCGACGATCTTGCCGCGGGCGTCGGCGGGAAGTTTTCCGTCGTTGTCGCCGACGGCCTGCTTGACGGCCTGGACGAGCGCCCAGGCGGCGTCGTAGGCGTATCCGCCGTAGGCGGCGTACGGGTCCTTGTAGCCCGCGTCCTTGTAGTTCTTCACGAAGGCCTTGGCGGAGTCGAGCTGGTCGACGGGGTATCCGACGGAGGTGGCCAGGTCGCCGTCCTTGTTCTCGCCGGAGGCGTGGATGAATCCCGGGTCGTAGATGGCGTCGCCGCCCATGAGGGGAATGTGCGCCCCCGCCTTCTTCACCTGGCCGGAGAGCAGGCCGCCCTCGGGGAACTGGCCGCCGAAGTAGACGGAGTCGGCACCCGAGTTCTTGATCTTCTCGGCGATGCTGGAGAAGTCGGTCTCCTTGACCGTGAGATGGTCGGTGCCGGCGATCTCGCCGCCCTGTTTCCTGAATTCGTCGGCGAAGATGGTGGCTATTCCCGCGCCGTAGGCCTGTTTGTCGTCGACGACGAAGACCTTTTTCTTGTGGGCGTCCTTGAACAGGTACTGGGCGGCGAAACGGCCCTGGATGATGTCGGTGGTGGCGGTGCGGAAGTAGGTGGTGAAGGGCCGTTTCTTCTCGCCCTTGGCCCAGTTGTCGCCCTGGCTGAGTGCGGGGTTGGTGTTCGAGGGCGAGACCTGGGCGAGGCCGGCTTTCGCGAAGACGCCCTGCATGGACTGGGACACCCCGGAGTTGAGGGGTCCGACGACGCCCAGGACGCCCTGGTCGGCGACGAGTTTGGCGGCGTTCTGCTGACCGGTGCCGGGCACGGCCTGGTCGTCGAGGACTTCGGTTCTGAACGTGACGCCTTTGACTTCCTTGTTCTTGTTGGCGGTGCGGACGGCGAGGTCGACGCTGTTCTTGATGCCCTGACCCACGGGGGAGAGCGATCCGGTCATGGGGCCGTCGACGCCGATGACGACCGTGGTCTGTTTGCCGGTGTCGCTGCTTCCGGTATCGCTTTTGCCGCCGCGTGATCCGCAGGCCGTCAGGGTGAGGGAGCCGGTGGTGAGTGCGGTGATGAGGATGAGCAGGGAACGGCGTTGCACGGTGATTCCTTTCCCTCGCGCGGCGGCCTCGTACCGAGGTGCCGATTCACCGGCCGGATGCGGCAAGGAAGGGATCGTGCTGGGGTGTCGACCGCCCGGCGGGGTGTGATGGGCCGTGACTTTAGGGGGTGCCCGGCGGTGGCGGGCAGTGGGCCGGGCCATGCTGTGACTGTCTTGTTATGACGCAGATCAGGTTCCGGATATCGCGCCCCGAAGGGGCGCGGGGAACTGCGCCCCCAGCCACAACGCCACCCGCACATGACAACCGGCCCTCCGGCGGAGCGCTCAGGCGTCGCGCACCACACAGGTGAGCCGCGCGGAGCAGACCCGCCTGCCCTGCTCGTCGGTGATGGCGATCTCGTAGACGGCGCTGGTGCGCCCGCGGTGGACCGGCGTGGCGACACCGGTGACCATGCCGGAGCGCACCCCGCGGTGGTGGGTGCAGTTGAGGTCGACGCCGACGGCGAACCGCGAGGGACCGCCGTGCAGCATGGCACCGACCGAGCCGAGCGTCTCGGCGAGCACCGCGGAGGCGCCGCCGTGCAGCAGGCCGTAGGGCTGGGTGTTGCCCTCGACGGGCATGGTGCCGACGACGCGCTCGGGCGAGGCCTCGGTGACGCGGACGCTCATGCGCTCGCCGAGGTGTCCTGCGGAGAACAGGGTGGGAAGGTCCAGCCCGCTGTCCGCCCACTGGTCCAGGATCTCCTGCGGAAAGCGGGTGGTGCTGTGCTCGCCCATGTGTCGCGGCTCCGATCGTCGTTGGCCGTACGGGTCGTACGGGGTGAACCGTCCTGTGCCGGACCGTCCTATCAGGCGGCGCCGGAGCCCTCGCCGGCCGGGTCGGGCCCTGCTGCGCTCTCCAGCCTGATGACGAGGGACTTGCTGGCGGGGGTGTTGCTGGTGTCGGCGGTGTGGTCGAGGGGGACCAGGACGTTGGTCTCCGGGTAGTAGGCGGCGGCACAGCCGCGTGCGGTGGGGTAGTGGACGACGCGGAAGCCGGGGGCGCGGCGCTCGCTGCCGTCCGTCCATTCGCTGACGAGATCGGCGTACGAGCCGTCGGCCAGGCCGCGTTCACGCGCGTCGTCGGGGTGGACGAGGACGACGCGGCGGCCGTTCCTGATGCCCCGGTAACGGTCGTCGAGGCCGTAGATGGTGGTGTTGTACTGGTCGTGCGAGCGCAGGGTCTGCAGCAGCAGGCGTCCTTCGGGCGCGCGAGGGAACTCGACCGGGGCGGCGGTGAAGTTGGCCTTGCCGGTGGCGGTGGGGAAGGTGCGGCTGTCGCGCGGGGCATGCGGGAGGGTGAAGCCCCCGGGCCGTGCGACGCGGGCGTTGAAGTCCTCGAAGCCGGGGATCACGCGGGCGATGCGGTCGCGGACGGTGCCGTAGTCCTTCTCGAACTCCTCCCACGGCGTGCTGCTCTTGTCGCCGAGGACACGGCGGGCCAGGCGGCACACGATGGCGGGCTCGGAGAGCAACTGGTCGCTCGCCGGGGCCAGGCGGCCGCGGGAGGCGTGGACCATGCCCATGGAGTCCTCGACGGTGACGAACTGCTCGCCGCCCGCCTGCCGGTCGCGCTCGGTGCGGCCGAGGGTGGGCAGGATCAGGGCGCGGGCGCCGGTGACCACGTGCGAGCGGTTGAGCTTGGTGGAGACGTGGACGGTGAGCCGGGCGCGGCGGACCGCGGCCTCGGTGACGTCGGTGTCGGGAGTGGCGGAGACGAAGTTGCCGCCCATGGCGAGGAAGACCTTGGCCTGTCCGTCGCGCAGGGCGCGGATGGCGCGGACGACGTCGAGGCCGTGGTGCCGGGGCGGGGCGAAGCCGAACTCCCGCTCCAGGGCGTCGAGGAAGGCGGGGGCGGGGCGCTCGAAGATGCCCATGGTGCGGTCGCCCTGGACGTTGCTGTGCCCGCGGACGGGGCAGACGCCGGCGCCGGGGCGGCCGATGTTGCCGCGCAGGAGGAGGAAGTTGACGACCTCCCTGATGGTGGGGACGGCGTGCTTGTGCTGGGTGAGGCCCATGGCCCAGCAGACGACGGTGCGGCGGGAGGCGAGGACCATGCGCAGGGCGCTCTCGATCTCCTCGCGGCGCAGGCCGGTGGCGCGCAGGGTCTCGTCCCAGTCGGCGGCGCGGGCGGCGCGGTCGAACTCCTCGAAGCCGTGCGTGTGCTCGCGGACGAACTCCTCGTCGACCGCGCCCTCGGTCTCCAGGATCAGGCGGTTGAGGAGGCGGAAGAGGGCCTGGTCGCCGCCGAGGCGGATCTGCAGGAAGAGATCGGTGAGCGAAGTGCCGCCGCCGGCCAGGCCCTTGGCGTTCTGCGGGTTCTTGAAGCGCTCCAGGCCCGCCTCGGGCAGCGGGTTGACCGTGATGATCCGCGCCCCGCCGGCCTTGGCCTTCTCCAGGGCGCTGAGCATGCGGGGATGGTTCGTACCGGGGTTCTGCCCGGCGACGATGATCAGATCCGCCTTGTGGAGGTCTTCGAGCAGGACGCTGCCCTTGCCGATGCCGATGGTCTCCGTCAGGGCCGAGCCGGAGGACTCGTGGCACATGTTGGAGCAGTCCGGCAGGTTGTTGGTGCCGAACTCGCGGGCGAAGAGCTGGTAGAGGAAGGCGGCCTCGTTGCTCGTGCGGCCCGAGGTGTAGAAGACGGCCTCGTCCGGGCTGTCCAGCGCGGCCAGTTCCTCGCCGATGATGTCGAACGCCCGCTCCCAGCTCACCGGCTCGTAGTGCTCGGCGCCGTCCGCCAGGTACATGGGATGGGTGAGCCGGCCCTGCTGGCCCAGCCAGTAGCCGCTGCGCTCCGCGAGGGAGGCGACGGAGTGCTCGGCGAAGAAGGCCGGGGTGACCCGGCGCAGCGTGGCCTCCTCCGCGACGGCCTTGGCGCCGTTCTCGCAGAACTCGGCGGCGTGGCGCTTGTCGGGCTCGGGCCAGGCGCAGCCCGGGCAGTCGAAGCCGTCCTTCTGGTTGACCTTGAGGAGGGTGAGCGCGGTGCGGCGGACGCCCATCTGCCGGTGGGCGTGGCGCAGGGAGTGGGCGACGGCGGGCAGCCCGGCGGCGGCGTGCTGCGGGGCGGTGACGTCGGGTGCGTCCTGTACGGGATCGCCGGTGGGCGGCTTGCCTGCCATCTCGCTCCCCTTGAGCGGTCGGTGGTGCGCGGTGTCGTACGGTGCCGATCCTGTCACGGGGCACCGACAGCGGGGGAGCCGAGGCCGGGTGGCCGTGATTGTCGGTGGGGCGTGGCAGGATCGGGGACGTGGCAGCAAAGGCATCGACATCCGGGACCGCAATGAATGAACCGACCGGCAGCGAGGCGGCGGAGGGAGGCCGTCCGCGCCTGCTCCTGATGGACGGGCATTCCATGGCGTATCGGGCATTCTTTGCGCTGCCCGCGGAGAACTTCACCACCTCCGACGGCCAGACGACGAACGCGGTGTACGGCTTCGCCTCGATGCTGGCCAACACCCTGCGTGACGAGACGCCCACGCACTTCGCGGTGGCCTTCGACGTCTCGCGCAAGACCTGGCGCTCGGAGGAGTTCCCGGAGTACAAGGCGACGCGCTCCAAGACGCCCGACGAGTTCAAGGGCCAGGTCGCGCTGATCGGCGAGATGCTCGACGCGATGGGCGTCCGGCGCTTCGCCGTCGACGGCTTCGAGGCCGACGACGTCATCGCCACGCTGGCCACCCAGGCCGAGGCCGAGGGCTTCGAGGTCGCGATCGTCACCGGCGACCGCGACTCCTTCCAGCTCGTCTCGGACGCCGTCACCGTGCTCTACCCCACCAAGGGCGTCTCCGAGCTCACGCGCTTCACCCCGGAGAAGGTCCAGGAGAAGTACGGCCTCTCCCCGCAGCAGTACCCGGACTTCGCCGCCCTGCGCGGCGACCCCTCGGACAACCTCCCCGGCATCCCCGGCGTCGGGGAGAAGACGGCCGCGAAGTGGATCAACCAGTTCGGTTCGTTCGCCGAGTTGGTCGAGCGCGTCGAGGAGGTCAAGGGCAAGGCCGGGCAGAATCTGCGCGACCACCTGGAGGCGGTCAAGCTCAACCGCCGTCTCACCGAGATGGTGCGCGACGTCGAGCTGCCCACGGGCCCCGAGGGCCTGGTCCGGGCCGCGTACGACCGGCAGGCGCTGGTCGCTTTCCTGGAGAAGCTGGAGATCCGCAACCAGGGCCTGCGCGACCGGCTGCTCGCCGCCGACCCCGGTGCGGAGAACGCCGAGGAGCCGGCCCCGGCCGCCGGTGCCGAGGTGGACGGCGCGGTGCTGGGCACGGGCGAGCTCGCCCCCTGGCTCGCCGAGTACGGCGCGGGCGCCCTGGGCGTGGCCATCGTCGACAGCTGGTCGCAGGGCAGCGGCCGGGTCGCCGAGATCGCCCTGGCGACGGCGGAGGGCCCGGCCGCCTGGTTCGACCCGGCCGAGCTGGACGAGGCCGACGAGCAGGCGTTCGCCGCCTGGAGCGCGGACGCCGCCCGCCCCAAGGTGATGCACGACGCCAAGGCCGTCATGCGCGTCTTCGCCGACCACGGCTGGCGCGTCGAGGGCGTCACCATGGACACCGCCCTCGCCGCCTACCTGGTCAAGCCCGGCCGCCGCTCCTTCGCGCTCGACGTCCTGTCCGTGGAGTACCTCGGCCGCGAACTGGCCACCGCCGCCGCGGGCGACGGGCAGCTGGCCTTCGGCGCCGACGAACAGGCCGAGGCCGACGCCCTGATGGGCCGCGCGCGCACCGTCCTGGACCTCGGCGAGGCGTTCGCCGCCCGCCTGAAGGACGTGGGCGCCGCCGGTCTGCTGACCGACGTCGAGCTGCCCACCAGCACCATGCTGGCCGGCCTGGAGCGGGCCGGCATCGCCGCCGACCGCGGCTGGCTGGAGCGCATGGAGCAGCAGTTCGCCGCCGCCGTGCAGCAGGCCGTGCAGGAGGCGCACGCCGCCGCGGGCCGCGAGTTCAACCTGGGCTCGCCCAAGCAGCTGCAGGAGGTCCTCTTCGGCGAACTGGGCCTGCCCAGGACGAAGAAGACCAAGACCGGTTACACCACCGACGCCGACGCCCTGGCCTGGCTCGCCTCCCAGACGGAGAACGAGCTGCCGGTCATCATGCTGCGCCACCGCGAGCAGTCCAAGCTGCGCTCCACGGTCGAGGGCCTGATCAAGGCCATCGCCCCCGACGGCCGCATCCACACCACCTTCAACCAGACGGTGGCGGCCACCGGCCGGCTGTCGTCCACCGACCCCAACCTGCAGAACATCCCGGTGCGCACGTACGAGGGCCGCGCCATCCGCCGCGGCTTCGTCGTCGGCGACGGCTACGAGTCCCTCATGACGGCCGACTACAGCCAGATCGAGCTGCGCGTGATGGCCCACCTCTCCGAGGACGAGGGCCTGATCGAGGCCTTCGCCTCCGGCGAGGACCTGCACACCACCGTCGCCTCGCAGGTCTTCGGCGTCGCCAAGTCCGAGGTCGACCCGGAGATGCGCCGCAAGATCAAGGCCATGTCCTACGGCCTGGCCTACGGGCTGTCGGCCTTCGGCCTGTCCCAGCAGCTGAACATCGCGCCGGACGAGGCGCGCAAGCTGATGGACACCTTCTTCGAGCGCTTCGGCGGCGTCCGGGACTACCTGCAGCGCGTCGTCGAGGAGGCCCGGGCCACCGGCTACACCGAGACCATCCTCGGCCGCCGCCGCTACCTGCCCGACCTCAACAGCGACAACCGCCAGCGCCGCGAGATGGCCGAGCGCATGGCGCTCAACGCGCCGATCCAGGGCACCGCCGCCGACATCGTCAAGATCGCCATGCTGCGCGTGGCCGAGGCGATCGAGGCGGAGCGCCTCTCCTCGCGGATGCTGCTCCAGGTGCACGACGAAATCGTGCTGGAGATCGCCCCCGGCGAGCGGGAGCAGGTCGAGGAGCTGGTCCGCCGCGAGATGGCCGGGGCCGCGGAGCTGCGCGCCCCGCTGGACGTCTCCGTCGGCGTCGGCGCCGACTGGGAGTCCGCGGCGCACTGACGCGAACGCCCCTGCCCGCCCTGCCTGTTGGCGCAGGGCGGGCAGGAGCGCTCTGCCTGTTCCCCTCTTCGCCGCGTGTTGCTAGCGTGCCCCTCCCGTTTTTCTGACGCTTCGTCAATTCGCTGCCGGAGCAAGGGAGGCCGAGCAATGCGCGCACTGGCCGCCGCGGTCATCGGACTGGCCGCCGCCCTCGTCCTCGTCGTCACGGTCACCGCCATCGGCCCGCCCCGCGGCCACACCTCGCCCCGGCCCCTGCTGACCTCGCCGCCCGCGCACCCGTAGGCCGGGGAACGCGCCGTGCGCCGCCGAGCGAGCCTGGTCCTGCTCGCCCTCGCCGTGTTCTGCACCGCCCTGTCACCGCTGCTGCGCTGGTACGCCTTCCCCCGGCTGGCCGAGGTCCCCGCCGGGCGCTACCAGGCGGTCGTGCTGGAGGCCAAGGACGCCACCCTCGTCGACTACGCCACCCTGCAACCGCGCCGGGTCTCCAAGGTCACCATGATCGAGACCCTCAAGGGCAACACCGAACAGGCCGCCAGGGTCAGGGCCGAGACCGGACGGGACGCCGTCGTCTGGGACACCCTCACCTACGTCGCCGGACCCGACGGCGCCATGGTCTCCCGCATCCCCGAGCGCTATGTCTTCGACGCCCACACCCAGCAGCCGCTGCACGCGGGCGGCGAAAGCGTCGACGGCACGCCCGTGCGCCGCGACGGCATCGAGTACAAGTGGCCCTTCCTGGTCCGCAAGCACGACTACCGCTACTTCGACATGCAGACCCGCACCTCCGCCCCCATCCACTACCGGGGCACCCGCACCTTCCACGGCCTGGAGGTCTACTGCTTCGAGCAGACGATCCCGTGGACCAAGGTCCCCGTCCCCAGGACGCTGCCGCTGGGCGTCACCCCCGACACCGTCCGGCAGCTGGGCCTGGAGCGCTGGTACACCACCACCCGCATGTTCTGGGTCGACCCCGTCACCGGGGCCCCGGTCAACGGCGAGGAGGACCATCGCGAGGAGCTCCGCTGGACCGGGCACCCGGAGAAGCAGCCGATCACCGCCTTCGCCGGGCACGTGGCGATGCGGCCGGACTATGTCGACTCCACCGTCGCCCTCGTGTCGTCGCAGCGGCAGCTCGTCCTGCTGCTCACGACCTACCTCCCGTGGGGCCTGCCGGTCCTCGGCGCCGCACTGCTCGCGCTCGCCCTGGTGCTGGAGATCCGCGCCCGGAACCGGCGTGCACATTCGGGCGACCTGTCACACGATGGAGGGAAAACCGCACGGCCGGCCCCCGAGGGCCGCTGAGCAGAGGAGGCTCGCCGTGAAGGAGACACCCGAGGACAAGAACGCCGCGTCCGGGCCGAGCCGGCTCTTCACCGGCAGTGAGCGTCCGTTCGACCCGGAAGACCTGGTCATGGCGTCGGGCCATGACGTGACCCCGGAACGGGTCGAACTGGCCAGGCGCCACATCGAGGAAAAGGGCGCGGCAGCACTGGAGCGGTACCTGCCGTAAGTCTTAGGCGCCCCTACGGGGCGCCCCTGACGGGGCGCCGTCACCCGCGCCGCGGGTTGACCCGCCGCGTCGCCACCGCCGCGGCCGGATCCTCCGGCCACGGATGCCGCGGATACCGCCCCCGCAACTCGGCCCGCACCGCCCGGTACCCGTCCCGCCAGAAGGACTCCAGGTCGGCCGTCACGGCGGCCGGCCGCCCGGCCGGCGAGAGCAGGTGGACGAGCACCGGCACCCGGCCCCCCGCCACCCGGGGCGTCTCCCGCAGCCCGAACAGCTCCTGCAGCTTGACGGCCAGCACGGGCTGCCCCTCCCCGTACTCCACGCGGATCCGCGAACCGCTCGGAACCCCGATCCGCTCGGGAGCCAGCTCGTCCAGCCGCGCCGCGTCGCCGGAGGCCCACGGCAGCAGCCGCTCCAGCGCCTTGCCCGCGTCCAGCCGTTCCAGGTCGGCCCGCCTTCGGGCCCGCCCGAGCTCCCAGCCGAGCCAGTCCTCCGCCCCGTCCAGCAGCGCCGCATCGGACACGTCCGGCCACGGCCCGCCCAGCTCCCGGTGCAGGAACGCCATCCGCGTCCGCAGCCCGGCGGCCTCCGCCGTCCAGCGCAGCAGCCCCAGGCCCTCGCGCCGCAGCCCGTCCAGCAGCGCGGCCCGCACCAGGTCCGGGTCCGGGGCGGCCAGGGTGCCGGAGCCCAGCTCCACCGCGCCCAGCCGCTCCACGCGCCGGGCCACCACGTCGCGCCGCTCCTCGGACCAGTGCACCTCCTCGCCCTGCACCAGCAGGGCCCCGGCGGCGGCGCGGGCCGTGTCCTCGTCGATGACGGCGCCGAGCCGCACCCGCGCCGATGCGGACGCCACGGGCCGGTCCGCCACCGCCACGGCCACCCATGGTGCGCCGCGCAGCTGCGTGCCGTCCCCGAGCTCGGCCCGCGTCCCCGAAGCCATCAGGTACGAGCCCTCGCCCCGCGCCCGCGCCACCCGCTCGGGGAACGCGAGGGCGGCGACGAACCCGGCCGCGGCATCGTCCGTGAGCCGGTGGACGCCGTTGCCGCTGTGCCCCTCGCCCTGCAGCGCGTTCTCCAGCCTGCGCGCCTCCGTACGCCACCGCGCCCCGTACGCGTCGTTGCCGCGCCGGGCCGCGCGCCACGCCGCCGCCAAGTCGTCGCCGTACTCGCGCGGCGGTTCCTCGCTCAGCAGTGCGACAATCCCGGCCGCCCGGCGCGCACCGACCTCGCGCGCGCCGTCCAGCAGGGCACGCGCCAGGCGCGGATGCACACCTATCCGTGCCATCGCCCGGCCGCGCTCCGTCGGACGCCCCGACGCGTCCACGGCACCCGTCGCCGTCAGCACCGCCCGGGCCGCCGCCAGCGCGCCCGCGGGCGGCGGGTCGAGCAGGGCCAGCCCGGACGCGTCCGGATCACCCCAGCAGGCGGCTTGCAGGGCGAACGCCGCCAGGTCCGCGACGGCGATCTCCGGCGCAGGGAACCGCGGCCGCCCGCCGTCCTCCGCCCCCGCCCAGCAGCGCAGGACGAGCCCCGGGGCCTCGCGGCCCGCCCGCCCCATCCGCTGCGTCGCGGTCGCCTCGGAGACCCGCACGGTCGTCAGCGAACCGAGCCCCCGCGCATGGTCCATGCGTGGCTCGCGGGCCAGGCCCGAGTCCACGACGATGCGCACCCCGGGCACCGTCAGGCTGGACTCCGCCACGGACGTCGCGAGGATCACCCGCCGCCGCCGACCGGGGCCGCGCAGCACCGCCTCCTGCACGGCGGCCGGCGCCCGCCCGTGGAGCTGGAGCACCTCCGCGTCCACGTCCGCGAGCAGCCCGGCCACCCGGCCGATCTCGCCCACGCCGGGCAGGAAGCACAGCACGTCCCCGTCCCGCATGCTCAGCGCGCGCCGCACCGTGGCCGCCACGTGGGCCAGCTGCGCCGGGTCCACCCGGGTGCCGTGCGGCGGGCGGATGCCCGGCGGCGGGGCGGCGAAGACGACGCCGACCGCGTGGCCCCGGCCACCGCCGTGGACCACCGGCGCGGGGCCCGTGCCGTCCAGCACGGTCAGCAGCTGCGACCAGGCCGCGGTGTCCGAGGTCGCGGAGGCCGCGATCAGCCGCAGGTCCGGCCGCAGGGTGGCGCGGACGTCCACGAGGAAGGCCATCGCGGTGTCGGCGTCCAGGTGCCGCTCGTGGCACTCGTCCATCAGCACCACGTCGACGCCGGTGAGCTCGGGGTCCCGCTGGATCCGCTGCAGGAGGACGCCCGTGGTCACGACCTCGACCCGGGTGCCCGGGCCGACCCGGCGCTCGCCCCGCACGGTGAAGCCGACCGCGCCGCCCGGCTCCTCGCCGAGCAGCCACGCCATGCGCCGGGCCGCGGCCCGCGCGGCCATGCGCCGGGGTTCGGCGACGAGCACGCGGCGCGCCGCCCCGTCGCCGCATCCCGGGACGAGCCCGGCCAGGGCGAGCGGCACCAGGGTCGTCTTGCCGGTGCCGGGCGGCGCGCTGAGCACCGCCACGCCCCGCTCGTCCAGCGCCTCCCCGAGGGCGGGGAGCGCGGCGTGGACGGGCAGCTGCTGCAGCGATTCGGTACGGATCACGGCCCCAGTCTCGCCCAGGCCCGGCGGAGCCCGTGCAGTACCGAGCCCCGAAGGGGGCGCGGGGAACTGCGCGCCCGGCCACAGACGGCCCGCAGACGACCTACCGCACTCCCCGCGGAACTACCCGCGGAGCGCTTCGCACACGAAGACCGCCGTCCCCGGGATCAGATGCCCGCGCAGCGGGGACCAGCCGCCCCACTCCTGCCGGTTCCAGTCGGGCCACTCCGGCTCGACCAGGTCGAGCAGCCGGAAGCCGCCCGCCACCACATCGCGCACCCGGTCGCCGATGGTGCGGTGGTGCTCCACATAGACGGCACGGCCCGTCTCGTCCTGTTCCACATAGGGCGTGCGGTCGAAGTAGGAGGCGGCCACCGACAGGCCCTCGGGACCCGGCTCGTCGGGGAACGCCCAGCGGACGGGGTGGGTGACCGAGAAGACCCAGCGCCCGCCGGGCCTCAGCACCCGGTGCACCTCGCGCATCACGAGCACCGGGTCGGCGACGAAGGGAATGGCCCCGTAGGCCGAGCAGGCCAGGTCGAAGGAGCCGTCGGCGAAGGGCAGGGCGCCCGCGTCGGCCTCCACCAGCGGGAAGTCCGCGCCGATGCGCAGCGCGTGCTGCAACTGCCGGTGGGAGAGGTCCAGGGCGACCGGGTGCGCCCCCTGGGCGGCCAGCCAGCGCGAGCACTGGGCCGCGCCGGCGCCGATCTCCAGCACGCGCAGCCCGGCCAGCCCGGCCGCCGGGCCGAGCAGCCCGGCCTCGGCCTCGTCGAGGCCCTCGGGGCCCCAGACGAAGCGGTCGTCGCCCAGGAAGCCGCCGTGCTCCTGCTGGTATTCGTCGGCGTTGCGGTCCCACCAGCCGCGGCTGGCCCGGCTGCTCTCGGTGACGCCGCTGTCCCGGCGGGTGGCCTCCGGTTCCGGACCGGACTCGTATTCTTGGATCATGACGTAATCTTCGCTCGCGTCCGCTCCCGGACCGCCCCGCGGATGTGTGCCTCCGGGGCAGCCGTGGCCTCGCACAACCCGAGTTGTGCCGGATAAGTGGCGATTCGTGCCGGGTGTGCGCCTTCGCGCATTGACCGTCTCCGGCTGCCCCCGTATGCTACAAGTTGCGCTGCGGGCCTGCGCGCCTCAGACGGAGCAGGCCGCGCTCGCACTTGTTGTATGTCCCCTCGGTTTAGAGGCGCTTCCGGCGGCCCCCGGCCTCCCGGAAAGTGCGCTTCCAAGGCTGTCCGGCTTCGGCGGTGCGATACGGGCTCTCGGCGTAGCAGTACCTACGACTTCAATGTCCGTACCGGAGCCCTTTCCCACATGACGAGCAGCACCGAGACCACCGCCACCACCCCGCAGGTTGCGGTCAACGACATCGGTAACGAGGAAGCCTTCCTCGCCGCGATCGACGAGACGATCAAGTACTTCAACGACGGCGACATCGTCGACGGCGTCATCGTGAAGGTCGACCGGGACGAGGTCCTGCTCGACATCGGTTACAAGACCGAGGGTGTCATCCCCTCCCGCGAGCTCTCGATCAAGCACGACGTCGACCCGAACGAGGTCGTCAAGGTCGGCGACGAGATCGAGGCCCTGGTTCTCCAGAAGGAGGACAAGGAAGGCCGCCTGATCCTCTCGAAGAAGCGCGCCCAGTACGAGCGTGCCTGGGGCACCATCGAGAAGATCAAGGAAGAGGACGGGATCGTCACCGGTACCGTCATCGAGGTCGTCAAGGGTGGTCTCATCCTCGACATCGGCCTCCGTGGCTTCCTCCCGGCCTCCCTGGTCGAGATGCGCCGCGTCCGCGACCTGCAGCCCTACGTGGGCAAGGAGCTCGAGGCCAAGATCATCGAGCTGGACAAGAACCGCAACAACGTGGTCCTGTCCCGCCGTGCCTGGCTGGAGCAGACCCAGAGCGAGGTCCGCCAGACCTTCCTCACCACCCTGCAGAAGGGCCAGGTGCGCTCCGGCGTCGTCTCCTCCATCGTCAACTTCGGTGCCTTCGTGGACCTGGGCGGCGTCGACGGTCTCGTCCACGTCTCCGAGCTGTCCTGGAAGCACATCGACCACCCGTCCGAGGTCGTCGAGGTCGGCCAGGAGGTCACGGTCGAGGTCCTGGACGTCGACATGGACCGCGAGCGCGTCTCCCTGTCGCTCAAGGCCACCCAGGAAGACCCGTGGCAGCAGTTCGCCCGGACCCACCAGATCGGTCAGGTCGTCCCGGGTAAGGTCACCAAGCTCGTTCCGTTCGGTGCGTTCGTCCGCGTCGACGAGGGCATCGAGGGCCTGGTCCACATCTCCGAGCTGGCCGAGCGCCACGTGGAGATCCCGGAGCAGGTCGTCCAGGTCAACGACGAGATCTTCGTCAAGGTCATCGACATCGACCTCGAGCGCCGCCGCATCAGCCTCTCGCTGAAGCAGGCCAACGAGTCCTTCGGTGCCGACCCGTCCGTGGTCGAGTTCGACCCGACCCTGTACGGCATGGCCGCGTCCTACGACGACCAGGGCAACTACATCTACCCCGAGGGCTTCGACCCCGAGGCCAACGACTGGCTGCCGGGCTACGAGAAGCAGCGCGAGGAGTGGGAGCGCCAGTACGCCGAGGCGCAGGCCCGCTTCGAGCAGCACCAGCAGCAGGTCATCAAGTCCCGCGAGGCGGACGCCGAGGCTGCCGCCGCTGGCGACCAGGCCGCTGCGCAGGCCCCGGTCTCCGGTGGCTCGTACTCCTCGGAGTCGGCCGACAACTCCGGCGCCCTGGCGTCGGACGAGGCTCTCGCCGCCCTGCGCGAGAAGCTCGCCGGCGGCCAGTGAGCCGTGGTCCTTCGGGACCGCAGCTGCTGACAGCTGACTGAGGAAGGGCCCGTTCCCCGCGAGGGGAACGGGCCCTTCTGCTTGTCCTCGCCCTCCGCGGGAATGGCCGCGCCCGCCAAGGACGTTCCCCTGTACGGAACATGAGGAGGAACGGTCACCGTGTTGGATCCGCAGGGTTTGTACGAATGGGAGCCCCAGGGGCTCGCCGTGGCCGACCTGGCTCTTGCCCAGGACACGGCCGGTCTGGTCATGCTCTACCACTTCGACGGCTACATCGACGCAGGCGAGACCGGCGCGCAGATCACCGAGCGGCTCCTGGACGGGCTGCCGCACCAGGTGGTCGCCCGCTTCGACCACGACCGGCTCGTCGACTACCGCGCCCGCCGGCCCCTGCTGACCTTCCGTCGCGACCACTGGAGCGGCTACGAACCCCCGGCGATCGAGCTGCGCCTGGTGCAGGACGCCACCGGCGCCCCCTTCCTGCTGCTCGCCGGTCCCGAGCCGGACGTGGAGTGGGAGCTCTTCGCCGCGGCCGTACGGCAGTTGGTGGAGCGGCTCGGGGTGCGGCTGTCGGTCAACTTCCACGGCATCCCCATGGGCGTCCCCCACACCCGCCCCGTCGGCATCACGCCGCACGGCAACCGCGTCGACCTCATGCCCGGCCACCGCAGCCACTTCGACGAGGCCCAGGTGCCCGGCAGCGCCGAGGCCCTCGTCGAGTTCCGGCTGGCCGAGGCGGGCCACGACGTCCTGGGCGTCGCCGCCCATGTCCCGCACTACCTGGCCCGCTCCGCCTACCCCGACGCCGCGCTGACCGCCCTGGAGGCGGTCACCGCCGCCACCGGGCTCGTCCTGCCGGACACCGCGCACGGCCTGCGGACCGCGGCACTGCGCGCACAGGAGGAGATCGAGCGCCAGATCGCCGAGGGCGACGGGGAACTCGTCGCGCTCGTACGGGGACTTGAGCACCAGTACGACGCGGTGGCCGGCGCCGAGACCCGCGGCAACCTGGTCGCCGAGCCCGTCGACCTGCCCTCCGCCGACGAACTGGCCGCCGAATTCGAGCGGTTCCTCGCCGACCGGGAGGGCGACGGCGGTCGCTGACCGCCCGGCGGATAGCGTGGGGCCCATGCTGACAGTGGGCCTCACAGGCGGAATCGGCGCGGGCAAGAGCGAGGTGTCGCGGCTGCTCGCCTCCTACGGAGCGGTGATCGTCGACGCGGACCGGATCGCGCGCGAAGTGGTCGGACCCGGCACTCCCGGACTGGCCGCGGTCGTCGCGGAGTTCGGGCCGGAGATCCTCGCCCCGGACGGCAGCCTGGACCGGCCGCGGCTCGGCGCGGTCGTCTTCGCCGACGAACAGCGCCTGGCCGCCCTCAACGCCATCGTGCACCCCCTGGTCCGGGCGCGCTCCGCCGAACTGGAGGCGGCCGCGGGCCCCGACGCGGTCGTCGTCAACGACGTGCCTCTGCTGGCCGAGAACGGATTGGCCCCGCTGTACGACCTGGTCGTCGTCGTGGACGCGGCCGACGAGACCCGGCTCGACCGGCTCGTCCGGCTGCGCGGCATGACCGCCGAAGACGCCCGTGCCCGGATGGCCGCCCAGGCGACCCGCGAGGAACGGCTGGCCGTGGCCGACCTGGTCATCGACAACGACGGCACCCTCGACGCCCTGGAACCGCAGGTGCGCGAGCTCTGGGCGGAACTGCGCCGCCGGGCCGCACATGGTGCGGGGGAGCGCGGGCAGGAATAGGACGTCGCCCTGCGACGTTCCGAGGCGGTGTCGTACGTACGCGCATGCGCCGTGCGTACGCATCTGCCGAGTGCGTGCTGTACCGAGGGAAGGAACGCGGACGTGTCCGAGCAGGCGCCCGAGACCCACGTGATCGACTTCCGGGCGGCGGAGCAGTTGCTGGCCGCGCAGGACCCGCGGGGTGCGATCAAGCTCCTCGACTCGGTCATCACCGCCCATCCCGAGAACACCGCGGCCCGGCTGCTGCGGGCCCGCGCGTTCTTCGCCGCGGCCCAACTCCGGCCCGCCGAGCTCGAATTCCAGCTCGTCATCGAGCGCGAGCCCGACAACGCGTTCGCCCACTTCGCCCTGGGCCGCACACTCCAGCGCGCCGCCCGCCCCGCCGAGGCCCTCCGGCATTTCCGGCTCGCCGCGGCACTCGATCCCCGTCCCGACTTCGTGGAGGCGGCGCGCTTCGGGGAGAAGTGAGGAGAAGCGAGGAGAAGTGAGGGCCGGGCGGTTCATTCTCCCGGGCGAGGGTCCTTGAGATCCTTGACGTTCTCGAGATCCACGGGGCGTTCGTCGACGGGTTCGTACGGCGGCACGTCCCGCCCCGGCTGGTAGTGCGGCCCCTGCCGGATATGCCGGATGATCATGGTGAGGTCCACCAGGGTCACCAGCATCAGCACCCCGCAGGCCACGGCCCAGCCGGGGCGCCCCGCGAGGGCGAAGGCGGCGGTGCCGGCCGCGGTGACGAGAGCTCCCCAGGCGGCGAGACCGCACCTGAGGCGCAGCGGACTGCGGGCGGTCATCGGTTCGTTGCCCGTACGCATCATGGCGCACCATCTCCTGCTGCCAGGATCCCTCGGCGGCGCGCTCCGGAACAGGGCTCAGAACAACGGTTCCGGCAGGATCCCCTCCAGCGCCAGCAGCGCCCGCTTGGTCTCCGTGCCGCCGCCGAAGCCGCCCAGCCCGCCGCCGGCCTCGACGACGCGGTGGCACGGTACGACGACCGGGATGGGATTGCTGCCCATGGCCATGCCCACGGCCCGGGCGGCGCCGGGCTCCCCGAGGCGGTCGGCGAGGTCCTGGTAGGCGACGACGCTGCCGTAGGGGACGCCGGAGTGCAGCTCGCGCAGGGCGCGGCGGTTGAAGCCCGAGGTCAGGGACCAGTCCAGGGGAAGCGAGAAGGACCGCAGCCGGCCCGCGAAGTAGGCCTCCAGCTGGGCGGAGACCTCGTCGAGCAGGGCCCCCGGGGCCGCGGGGGCGGAGCCCAGACGCCCGGCGAGGCGCTCGACGGCGCGCGCCGAGACCTGTGCGTCGGCGCCGAAGACGACGCTGACCAGGCCGTCCGGCGTCGCGGCGAGGCCCAGCGGGCCTATGGGGGTGCCGAGCGTCGTCCAGGACCAGGGCCGTTCGGGTGCATCCGTCACGGTGCCCAGCGTAGGACGTGTCCGAGGGTCACAGGGCGGCCGGCTCGGGCGGGACGCCCGCGAAGGGGTCCTCGCCGGACTCCTCGGCGAGTGCGGCCTGGATGACGTGCGGCGCGTTGCTGATGATGGCGTCCACGCCCAGGCGGCCGAGCCGGACGGCCCGCGCGGGGTCGTCGACGGTCCACGCGGCGATCTCCAGCCGGTGCCCGTGGGGACCGTTCAGCGCGTGCACGGCACGGACCCAGTCGGCGGTGACGTTCCCGTGGTCGGGGTTGATCTGGTCGGCGAAGGCGGCGTACGAGCGCAGGTCGGCGGTCTTCGGGGCGCCCAGGAAGCCCTTCTTGACGTCCGGGCGCAGCCGGTGGAGCGTGCGCAGCGACGCCGCGTCGAAGCTCTGGACGACCAGCCTGTCCTTGACGTGCCGCCGGTCCAGCCAGCTGGCCTGCCGCAGTGCGTCCACCGTCTGCTGCTCGACGCCCGGGTAGAGCTCGGGCGCCTTCAGCTCCAGCAGCAGCCGCTGGTGGTTGTGGTCGACGCGGCGCAGGTAGCTGCTCAGGGTGGGCACCCGCTCACCGGCGAAGCGGCGGTCGAACCAGCTGCCCGCGTCCAGCGTCTCGATCTCGGCGAGTGTGAAGTCGCCGACCTTCCAGGGCGCGCGCCCGGGAAAGCGCCGCCGGGCGTCCGTGGTCCGCTCCAAAGTGGTGTCGTGCAGGACGACCAGCTGCCCGTCCCGGGTGCGCTGGACGTCGTTCTCGACCCACCGGATGCCCAGGGCGGCCGCCCTGTCGATCGAGGCGAGCGTGTTCTCCGGCGCCTGGGCGGGGACTCCGCGGTGGCCGATGGTGACGGGGAGTTCCTGGCGCGCACGGGCGTGCGCGTGGGGCGTGCCGAGTGCGGGCAGGGCGAGGGCCAGGACGAGCAGTGCGCCGGTCACGGAGGGGACGGGGCGGATGCGCATCGGGAGCTCCTCGCGGGCGGTCAGGGCGTCCGGGGCGGAGCCCTGCGGTGTCCGGTCCTGTGTACGAGAGGCGTGACGGCCTGGGTACCGAGGGCCGGCGGAGGGAGGGCGCGGGGCACGCCTCCACGGACACCCCAGACGTACGCGATACGGGCCGCTCCGGCACGCCGGGACGCCCGGCCCCGGAGCCCTTCCGGCGGCCCGGGGCCCGGAATTCCGGGGCGGGAAGCGGGCGGGCGGCCCGTTGTCGGTGGTGGGCCGTACGGTGGTCTCATGCGGCCCGTTTCCCAGATCGAACGCAAGGTGGCGCCCTTCGAGGTCGTCAGCCCCTACCAGCCCAGCGGTGACCAGCCGGCGGCCATCGCGGAGCTGGAGCGGCGCATCCGCGCAGGCGAGAAGGACGTCGTCCTCCTCGGTGCGACCGGCACCGGCAAGTCGGCGACCACGGCATGGATGATCGAGAAGCTCCAGCGGCCCACCCTGGTCATGGCGCCGAACAAGACCCTCGCCGCCCAGCTCGCCAACGAGTTCCGCGAGCTCCTGCCCAACAACGCCGTCGAATACTTCGTCTCGTACTACGACTACTACCAGCCCGAGGCCTACGTCCCGCAGTCGGACACCTACATCGAGAAGGACTCCTCGATCAACGAGGAGGTCGAGCGGCTGCGCCACTCCGCCACGAA
Source organism: Streptomyces morookaense (assembly GCF_013030945.1). GTDB lineage: Bacteria > Actinomycetota > Actinomycetes > Streptomycetales > Streptomycetaceae > Streptomyces > Streptomyces morookaensis. The sequence goes on from NZ_JABBXF010000021.1 coordinate 104,316, forward strand.
CTCGCTGCTCACCCGGCGCGACGTGGTCGTGGTCGCCTCGGTGTCCTGCATCTACGGCCTGGGCACGCCGCAGGAGTACGTGGACCGCATGGTGCCGCTCAAGGTCGGCGAGGAGATCGACCGCGACCAGCTGCTGCGCCGCTTCGTCGAGATCCAGTACACGCGCAACGACCTGGCCTTCACCCGCGGCACGTTCCGGGTGCGCGGCGACACCATCGAGATCTTCCCGGTCTACGAGGAACTGGCCGTCCGCATCGAGATGTTCGGCGACGAGATCGAGGCTCTCTCCACGCTCCACCCGCTCACCGGCGAGGTCATCTCCGAGGACCAGGAGCTCTACGTCTTCCCCGCCAGCCACTACGTCGCGGGCCCGGAGCGGATGGAGAAGGCCATCACGGGCATCGAGGCCGAGCTGGAGCAGCGGCTGGCCACCCTGGAGAAGCAGGGCAAGCTGCTGGAGGCGCAGCGGCTTCGGATGCGCACCACGTACGACATCGAGATGATGCGCCAGGTCGGCTCCTGCTCGGGCATCGAGAACTACTCGCTGCACATGGACGACCGTGAGCCCGGCTCCCCGCCCAACACCCTGCTGGACTTCTTCCCCGACGACTTCCTGCTCGTCATCGACGAGTCGCACGTCACCGTCCCGCAGATCGGCGCCATGTACGAGGGCGACGCCTCCCGCAAGCGCACCCTCGTCGAGCACGGCTTCCGGCTGCCGTCGGCCATGGACAACAGGCCGCTGAAGTGGGAGGAGTTCACCGAGCGCATCGGGCAGACGGTCTACCTGTCGGCGACCCCGGGCAAGTACGAACTCTCCCGCGGCGACGGCTTCGTGGAGCAGATCATCCGGCCCACCGGCCTGGTCGACCCGGAGGTCGTGGTCAAGCCGACCGAGGGGCAGATCGACGACCTGGTCCACGAGATCCGCAAGCGCACGGAGAAGGACGAGCGCGTCCTGGTCACCACGCTGACCAAGAAGATGGCCGAGGACCTCACGGACTACTTCCTGGAACTGGGCATCCAGGTGCGCTATCTGCACAGCGACGTCGACACGCTGCGCCGCGTCGAGCTGTTGCGCGAGCTGCGCGCGGGCGAGTTCGACGTGCTGGTCGGCATCAACCTGCTGCGCGAGGGCCTCGACCTGCCCGAGGTGTCGCTCGTCGCCATCCTCGACGCCGACAAGGAAGGCTTCCTGCGCTCCGGCACGTCGCTGATCCAGACCATCGGACGTGCCGCGCGCAATGTGTCCGGCCAGGTCCATATGTACGCGGACAAGGTCACCCCGGCGATGGAGAAGGCCATCGACGAGACCAACCGCCGCCGGGCGAAGCAGATCGCCTACAACAAGGAGCGGGGGATCGACCCCCAGCCGCTGCGCAAGAAGATCGGCGACATCGTCGCCACGCTCGCCCGCGAGGAGATCGACACCGAGGAGCTGCTGGGCACGGGCTACCGCCAGGCCGCGGACAAGGGCAAGAAGGGCAAGGCCCCCACGCCCGCGAAGGCCAAGGGCAAGGGGAAGGCCAAGGCGGCGGCCGTGCCGACGGACCGTCCGGCCGCCGAACTCGCCCAGCAGATCGAGGAGATGACCGACCGCATGCGGGCCGCGGCCGCGGAGCTGCAGTTCGAGGTGGCGGCCCGGCTGCGCGACGAGGTGAGCGAACTGAAGAAGGAACTGCGGCAGATGAAGGAGGCGGGCATCGCCTGACGGCATGTTGCAGGACCGCCACAAACCGCCCTCCTCGGGCGCCCGCCTGCGGCACCGGTGCATAGGGTCGTTGCGGGGGCCGCGCGCCTGCGCGGCCACGGGCACGTACGAGGAGGGGCTGCGCGTGACGGTCAACTTGTCCAAGGGCCAGGGAATCAGCCTGCAGAAGGCCGACGGGGGAAGCCTGACCGCGGTGCGGATGGGGCTCGGCTGGCAGGCGGCCCCTCGCCGCCGCGGGCTCTTCGGTTCCCGCACCAGGGAGATCGACCTCGACGCGTCGGCTGTGCTCTTCGCCGCCGGGCAGCCGGTCGACGTGGCCTTCTTCCAGCAACTGGTCAGCAAGGACGGCTCGGTGCGGCACACCGGCGACAACCTCGTGGGCGGCGCGGGCCAGGGGGAGGACGACGAGGCCATCCTCGTCGACCTCCAGCGCGTCCCCGCGCACATCGACCAGATCGTCTTCACGGTGAACTCCTTCACCGGCCAGACCTTCGCCGAGGTGCGCAATGCGTTCTGCCGCCTGGTCGACGAGAACACCGGCCGGGAGCTGGCCCGTTACACCCTCGACGGCGGCGGTCCGTACACCGCCCAGATCATGGCCAAGGTGCACCGGAACGGCGGCGGCTGGCAGATGACCGCCATCGGCACCCCGGCCGACGGCCGCACGTTCCAGGACCTGCTGTCGCAGATCCAGGCGGTGCTGTAGAGGAAGCTCTTGGTTTTCTCTTTACCTTTCCTTGGGTTTTCTTGTACCGTTGTCGTAGCGGCGACACCTGTCGCCGCTGCCGCCGTAGCCGTACGAGAAGCCGGAGGACCGGTGGACGTTTCCCTGACCGTGTGGGCGCTGACCATCGCCGGCCTGTGCGCCCTCGTCGCCGCCGACTTCTTCATCGGCGGCCGCAAGCCGCACGAGGTCTCCGTCAAGGAGGCCGGCGTCTGGACGGCGGTCTGGGTCGCCCTGGCCGTGCTCTTCGGGCTCGGGCTGCTGCTCTTCGGTGGCGGCAAGCCGGCCGGCGAGTTCTTCGCGGGCTTCATCACGGAGAAGTCGCTGAGCGTCGACAACCTCTTCGTCTTCGTCCTGATCATGGCGAAGTTCGCGGTGCCCCGGGTGTTCCAGCAGCGGGTGCTCATGGTCGGCGTCCTCATCGCCCTGGTCCTGCGGGCCGTCTTCATCGGCGCGGGCGCGGCGATCATCGCCAACTTCTCCTGGATCTTCTACCTCTTCGGGGCGTTCCTCGTCTGGACCGCCTGGAAGCTCATCCAGGAGGCGCGCGCGGGCGAGGAGGAGGACGAGTTCGAGGAGAACCGCTTTCTCAAGGCGGTCGAGCGCCGCTTCCCGTCCACGGACCGCTACCACGGCACCCGGCTGTTCATCGTGGAGAACGGCAAGCGGCTGATGACGCCGATGCTGATCGTGATGCTGGCCATCGGCACGACCGACGTCCTCTTCGCACTCGACTCCATACCGGCGATCTTCGGCCTGACCCAGGACCCGTACATCGTCTTCACCGCCAACGCCTTCGCCCTGATGGGGCTGCGGCAGCTGTACTTCCTGATAGGCGGGCTGCTGACGAAGCTGGTCCACCTCTCCTACGGCCTGTCGGTCATCCTCGGCTTCATCGGCGTCAAGCTCGTCCTGCACGCCCTGCACGAGAGCGGTGTGAACGTCCCCGAGATCAGCATCCCGGTCTCGCTCGGCGTCATCTGCGCCGTGCTGGCCGTCACCACGGTCACCAGCCTGCGGGCGTCCCGGAGGCAGGAGCAGGCCGAGGCGGCGGCAGCCGCCCCGGCGGAGGAGCGCGAGGGCATCAGCGCCTGAACGGCGCCGCCGCCGGGGCGTGAGCGGTCTCAGGCGGGCGTCGGATCGGCGGCGGCGCGGGCCGTGGCCGTGGGCCGGGTCTCGGGCAGCAGGAAGAAGCAGGCCAGGCTGAGCAGGGCGACCCCGGTCAGGTAGACGGCGACCGCCCACGGCGGCCGGTCGCCCCGGGCCAGGGCCGTCGCCACCAGCGGGGTGACGGCACCGCCCAGCACACCGCCCAGGTTGTAGCCGACGCTGGCGCCGGTGCAGCGCACCTCGGGCTCGTAGAGCTCGGGCAGATACGCGCCGACGACGGCGGAGGCGAGCCCGAAGGCCAGCATGGCGACGACGAAGCCCAGCAGCATCAGCGCCGGGCGCCCGGTGCGCAGCAGGGCGATCATCGGAAACATCCACAGCGCCACGGCCGAGCAGCCGGCCAGGCAGAGCGAGCGGCGCCCCCGGCGGTCGCCGAGAAGGGCCATCAGCGGGGTGGCCAGACCGAGGGCCGCGACGGCCGTCATGATGCAGGCGAGCATGACGGTGCGGTCCACGCCCAGTTGCCCGGTGCCGTAGGAGAGGGACCAGGTGGTGACCGCGTAGAAGACGGAGTAGCCGACGGACACCCCGCCGGCGGTGAGCAGCACGAGGCGCCAGCGGCCGCCGCGCAGGACCTCGGCCAGCGGCAGCGAGGCCTGCTCCTCGCGGTCGGCCAGGGCGAGGAACTCCGGTGTCTCGGCGACCTGGGCGCGCAGCAGCAGCCCGGCCGCGGCCAGGACCCCGGCCGCCCAGAACGGCACCCGCCAGCCCCAGGCGAGGAATTCGTCGTCGGTGAGGGTGGCCGACAGGGTCAGGGTGATGCCGTTGGCGAGGAGGAAGCCCACCGGGGGGCCGGTCTGGGGCAGGCTCGTCCACAGGGCGCGGCGGTGGGCGGGGGCGTGCTCGGCGGTGAGCAGCACGGCGCCTCCCCATTCCCCGCCGAGCCCCAGGCCCTGCAGGAAGCGCAGCGCGAGGAGGAGCAGAGGGGCGGCGAGGCCGATGTCGGCGTAGGTGGGGGCGAGGCCGACGCCCACGGTGGCGACGCCGGTCAGCAGCAGGGAGGCGATGAGGACGGGCCGGCGCCCGTGCCGGTCGCCGATGTGCCCGAACAGCACGGAGCCCATGGGGCGGGCGACGAAGCCGATGCCGAAGGTGCCGAAGGCCGCGAGGGTGCCGACGAGAGGGGAGACGGTGGGGAAGAAGAGCGGGCCGAGGACGAGCGCCGCCGCGGTGCCGTAGCTGAAGAAGTCGTAGAACTCGATGGCGGTGCCGGCCATGGAGGCGGCCGCCAGGCGGAACATGGCCGGAGGACGGGCACGGTTCATGTAGTGCCCAACTTCCCTCGGGGGCGCGGGCAACGGGGGCCCCGGGGCGTACTGGGGTGTTGCCGGGGGCGTGGCGGAACCGCGCCGTCCGCCCGGTGTGCGGACGGCGCGCTACCCCCGGGGCCTCACCAGCCGCGCTCGCGCCACTCCGCGACGTGCGGCCGCTCGGCACCGAGGGTGGTGTCGTTGCCGTGGCCGGGGTAGACCCAGGTCTCGTCGGGCAGTTGCCCGAAGATCTTGGTCTCGACGTCGTCGATCAGGCTGGCGAAGGCCTTCGGGTCCTTGTGGGTGTTGCCCACGCCGCCGGGGAAGAGGCAGTCGCCGGTGAACACATGGGGGTGCCCGTGCGGGTCGTCGTAGACCAGGGCGATGCTGCCCGGGGTGTGGCCGACCAGGTGACGGGCGGTCAGTTCGACGCGGCCGACGCGGATGACGTCGCCGTCCTCGACCGGTACGTCCGTCGGGACGGGGATGCCCTCGGCGTCGTACCGGCCCGCGTAGGTGCGGGCGCCGGTGGCGTCCACGACCTCGCTCAGCGCGCCCCAGTGGTCGGCGTGCCGGTGGGTGGTCACCACGGAGGCGATCCCGCTGTCGCCGATCAGGGTGAGCAGCGTGTGCGGCTCGGCGGCGGCGTCGATCAGCAGCTGCTCGTCGGTCGCCCGGCACCGCAGCAGATAGGCGTTGTTGTTCATCGGGCCGACGGCGACCTTCGAGATCATCAGATCGGTCAACTCGTGTACGTCCGCAGGACCGCCGACCTCGACCACTCCGCTGTATGTCATGCCGTCAACCCTATAGCGGGGGCAGGGCGGGCAGCGGGTTGGCGTCGGTGTGGAGTCCGGCGCCGTCACGGCGGCCGGCGAGCCAGCCGAGGAGGGCCGGCGCGGGGCCGGCGACGGCGACCGGGGTGCCCTCGGTGCGGCCGGTCGTCCACCGGCCGCCTCCGGTCGCGGTCAGGGCGAAGGCGGGGACGTCGGGGTTGCCGGTGAAGCGCCGGGCGAGGAAGGCGATGTACCGGTCGGTGAACTCGGCCGGGAGGTCCTCGAGTTCGTAGCCGATGCCGAGGTCGACGTGGTGCAGCTCGACCTCGGCGAGCCGCCGGAAGGGGATGCGGGACGCGCTGTCGGTCACGCCGTTGCGCATGGTGACCGTGCGGGACCAGTCGGCGGGGGCGGCGGCCTGCTCCAGGAACCGGGCCGAGCTCTCCGCCAGGTCCGTGAGCTGGGCGTCCAGGGCGCGGGGCGCGTCGCGCTCGATGTCCGCGTCGCGGAGCTCGGCGCTGGCGTACATGGGGCGGCCGGCCAGGACGTTCACGAGGGCGTCCGCGTTGCGGGAGACATGGGCCAGGACGTGGCCGCGGCTCCAGCCGGGGAGCCGTGACGGGGCGGCCACGGCGGCGTTGTCCAGGCGGGCGACCGCGGCGAGGAGGCGCTCCGTCGCGTCACGCACAGCGGCCAGGTCGTGCACATGATCGATCATGGCCCGACCCTAGCGCCGCCACTCCTTCGGGTGAAGGATGTGGACTCACGCCCTAAATCGAATGTGCGTGCTATATCGTCGGAGGTGGCATCGCCGACGGCGTCCGTGTGTCAGACGCTCCCCGTACTCTGGATCGGTGGGGCGCGGCCCACCCCCGCAGCTCCCTCCGGAGCCGACTCTCAAGAAAGGTGCCGACCGGCGTGGCAGACCGTCTCATCGTCCGTGGCGCACGCGAGCACAACCTCAAGAACGTCTCGCTCGACCTCCCGCGTGACTCCCTCATCGTCTTCACCGGGCTCTCGGGGTCGGGCAAGTCGTCCCTCGCGTTCGACACGATCTTCGCGGAGGGGCAGCGCCGTTACGTGGAGTCGCTCTCCTCCTACGCACGGCAGTTCCTCGGCCAGATGGACAAGCCCGACGTGGACTTCATCGAGGGCCTCTCCCCGGCCGTCTCGATCGACCAGAAGTCCACCTCGCGCAACCCCCGCTCGACCGTGGGCACCATCACCGAGGTCTACGACTACCTCCGTCTCCTCTTCGCCCGCATCGGCAAGCCGCACTGCCCCGAGTGCGCCCGCCCGATCTCCCGGCAGTCGCCGCAGGCCATCGTGGACCGGGTGCTGGAGCTCCCGGAGGGCAGCCGCTTCCAGGTGCTCTCCCCGCTGGTGCGCGAGCGCAAGGGCGAGTTCGTCGACCTCTTCTCCGACCTGCAGACCAAGGGCTACAGCCGGGCCCGGGTCGACGGGGCGACGATCCAGCTCAGCGACCCGCCCAAGCTGAAGAAGCAGGAGAAGCACACCATCGAGGTGGTCGTCGACCGCCTCACCGTCAAGGACAGCGCCAAGCGCCGGCTCACCGACTCCGTCGAGACGGCCCTCGGCCTCTCCGGCGGCATGGTCATCCTCGACTTCGTCGACCTCGCCGAGGACGACCCCGAGCGCGAGCGGATGTTCTCCGAGCACCTCTACTGCCCGTACGACGACCTGTCCTTCGAGGAGCTGGAGCCGCGCTCCTTCTCCTTCAACTCGCCCTTCGGCGCCTGCCCGGACTGCACCGGCATCGGCACGCGCATGGAGGTCGACCCCGAGCTGATCGTCCCCGACCCGGACAAGTCGCTGGACGAGGGCGCGATCAGCCCCTGGTCGCACGGCCACACCAAGGACTACTTCAGCCGCCTCGTCGGCGCCCTGGCCGACGAGCTGGGGTTCCGCACGGACATCCCCTGGGCCGGTCTCCCGCAGCGTGCCAGAAAGGCCCTGCTCAACGGCCACAGGACGCAGATCGAGGTGCGCTACCGCAACCGCTACGGCCGCGAGCGCGCCTACACCACCGCCTTCGAGGGCGCGGTGCCCTTCGTCAAGCGGCGGCACTCCGAGGCGGAGAGCGACTCCAGCCGGGAGCGCTTCGAGGGCTATATGCGCGAGGTCCCCTGCCCGACCTGCGAGGGCACGCGCCTCAAGCCGATCGTCCTCGCCGTCACCGTGCAGGGCCGGTCCATCGCGGAGGTCTCCGCGATGTCGATCAGCGAGTGCGCCGACTTCCTGCGCGGCATGAAGCTCACCGGCCGTGAGAAGAAGATCGCGGAGCGGGTGCTCAAGGAGGTCAACGAGCGCCTGAAGTTCCTGGTCGACGTCGGCCTGGACTATCTCTCGCTCAACCGCGCCGCCGGCACCCTCTCCGGCGGCGAGGCCCAGCGCATCCGGCTCGCCACCCAGATCGGCTCCGGCCTGGTCGGCGTGCTCTACGTGCTCGACGAGCCCTCCATCGGCCTGCACCAGCGCGACAACCACCGACTGATCGAGACCCTCGTCCGCCTGCGCGACATGGGCAACACCCTCATCGTCGTCGAGCACGACGAGGACACGATCAAGGTCGCCGACTGGGTCGTCGACATCGGCCCCGGCGCCGGCGAGCACGGCGGCAAGGTCGTGCACAGCGGTCCCCTCGCGGAGCTGCTGAGCACCGAGAGCTCGATGACCGGCCAGTACCTCTCCGGCAAGAAGTCGATCGCCATCCCGGAGCAGCGCCGCCCCGCGGACCCGAAGCGTCGCCTGACCGTGCGCGGTGCCCGGGAGAACAACCTGCAGGACATCGACGTGTCCTTCCCGCTCGGCGTGCTCACGGCCGTCACGGGCGTCTCGGGCTCCGGCAAGTCGACCCTGGTCAACGACATCCTCTACACGCACCTGGCCCGCGAGCTGAACGGCGCCCGCGCCGTCCCCGGCCGGCACACCCGCGTCGACGGCGACGACCTGGTCGACAAGGTCGTCCACGTCGACCAGTCGCCCATCGGCCGCACGCCGCGCTCCAACCCGGCCACGTACACCGGTGTCTTCGACCACATCCGCAAGCTCTTCGCGGAGACGATGGAGGCGAAGGTCCGCGGCTACCTGCCCGGCCGCTTCTCCTTCAACGTCAAGGGCGGCCGCTGCGAGAACTGCTCCGGCGACGGCACCATCAAGATCGAGATGAACTTCCTGCCGGACGTGTACGTCCCGTGCGAGGTCTGTCACGGTGCGCGCTACAACCGCGAGACGCTGGAGGTGCACTACAAGGGCAAGTCCATCGCCGAGGTGCTGGACATGCCGATCGAGGAGGCGCTCGGGTTCTTCGAGGCCGTGCCGACGATCGCCCGTCACCTGCGCACGCTCCACGAGGTGGGCCTGGGGTACGTGCGGCTCGGCCAGTCCGCGCCCACGCTGTCCGGCGGCGAGGCGCAGCGCGTCAAGCTCGCGAGCGAGCTGCAGAAGCGTTCGACGGGCCGCACGGTCTACGTGCTCGACGAGCCGACGACGGGCCTGCACTTCGAGGACATCAGCAAGCTCATCTCGGTGCTGTCCGGCCTGGTCGACAAGGGCAACAGCGTGATCGTCATCGAGCACAACCTCGATGTGATCAAGACTGCCGACTGGGTGATCGACATGGGTCCCGAGGGCGGCAGCGGCGGCGGCCTGGTCATCGCCGAGGGCACCCCGGAGGAGGTGGCCGCCATCCCGGCGAGCCACACGGGCAAGTTCCTGCGGGAGATGCTGGGGAACCGCGTCAGCGATGCGGCTCCGGCGCGGACCAGGAAGAAGGCGGCTTCGGCCAAGGCGGTTGCCGCCAAGGCGGCGCCGGCCAAGCGCACCGTCTCCGCGAAGACGGGTGCCGCCAAGAAGACGGCGCGGGCGCGCCGCGCCTGACACCCCGGCCCGTCCACCCGATCGATGCGGGTGGGCGGGTCCCCGTCGGCGGGCCGGGGGAGCCCCAGTATCGTCGGTCCGACAGCACCGCCGTACCCCCTGGAGCCCCCATGACCAGCCAGTCCGCATCCCGTCGCACCGTGCTCCTCAGCGGAGCGGCACTGGCCGGGGCCGCGGGGCTCGGCGTCACCGGCTGCGACCCCTCCAGCGCCGGGGCCAAGGGCCCCGCCACGCCGACCGCTCCGGTGGACCTCGGCGCGGCGGGTGACGTGCCGGTCGGCGGCGCCAAGCTCTACCGCGAGCAGAAGCTGGTCGTCGCGCAGCCCGCCAAGGGCGAGTACAAGGCGTTCAGCGCGGTGTGCACGCACGCGGGCTGCGTGGTCGACAAGGTCGAGGACGGCAAGGTCAGCTGCCCGTGCCACGGCAGCAAGTTCGACGCGCAGACCGGCAAGGTCCTCCAGGGCCCGGCGGGCGCACCGCTGCCCGCCGTCCCGGTCAAGGAGTCCGGCGGCAAGCTCGTCGCCGGCCCGGAGTCCTGACCCGTCGGTCGTGACCGTCGGGTCAGGACCGACCGTCACGACCAGTCCCAGGCGATCCCCAGGATCCCCGGCCGCACCGCCTGTTCGGCCAGGTGTACGCCGTGGTGCCGCCCCGAGAGCGTCAGCTCCTGCTGCCCGGTGCGCGGCGAGGATGCCGACGCCTGGACGAAGCGGCGGCAGCGCACCGGCAGCGCGGCCTCGTCGAAGCGGACCTGCAGCACATACTGCCCGGCCGCGAAGCTGAAACCGCGCACGTACTCGGTGCTCGGCCCCGCGGTGCCGTCCTCGAAGCCGTAGCCGAAGACATGGGTCTCCCCGGCGCGCAGCCGCACGTCGAAGAGCAGCTCGGCGACGAGCACCCCGGCCGCGGTGTGCCAACGGACGCGCCCCACCCGGCAGTTCTCGTCCGCCCGGACGGTCACCCGCTCCGGGTCGCAGCCCGGGTCCCCGTGGTGGATGGCCAGGTAGCGGTCCACCCCGTCGCGGTGCGCCCGCACCACGTGGTGCGAGGCGCGCCCGCGCAGCTCGCGGCCCGCGCCGATGCGGACGTGCTCCAGGTGGCAGACCGTGTGCAGCCCGCCGTCGGCCGGTGACTCCAGCTCGGCCAGCAGCCGTTCGAGGGCCCGCGACTCCTCCACCAGCGAGCGGAACGACCGGCCGGCGGGCCGGCCCGGGTCCGTCCGCGGCACGGGTTCGAGCAGCCGGGTGAGCGCCTGCGCGGGCAGCTCCAGGACCTCCTCCAGCATTCGCACCGCCCTGAGCGACTCGGGCCGCCGCGGCCGCCGGGCTCCCTGCTGCCAGTAACTCAGGCTTGTCACCCCGACCTTGACGCCCCGCTGGGCCAGCCGGTGCTGGACCCGGTGCAGGGCCAGTCCGCGCGCCGACAGCGCGGTGCGCAGTGCGAGGTGGAACGGTCCCGTCCGCAGGGCCTGGGCCAGTTCGGCCTCGGCGGTCCCGGTGCCGGTGGGTGTACGTGCCATCCGCCGCTCCTCTGTGAATATTCACAACGGTGGCAGAGGGGCCGGCGGACAGGAGCGCCGCATTCCTCCTGGGCGGGCACAGGCTGTTCACAGGCAACGCCGTCTGTTCACACCGCGGTTTCACAGAGCATTGAAGCCTGTTGACCAGCACCCGACAACACTTGATGCTCCTCAGCAGCGTCCGGACGCGCTCCTCCACCACAACCCCCCGCCACGGGAGGAACGCCATGACCCGTGCCTCGGCATCGGCACCATCAGCACAGCACTCCAGACCTCGGATACGCGGCAGAAGGCTGTCCGTCGCGGCCCTGATCGCCTCCGCACTGCTCGCCGTCCCCACCACGGCGAGCGCGGCGAGCGACAGTCACCCCGCTCTGCTCGCGTCCAAGCAGCTCAACATCAGCATGCAGGCCCAGCAGAAGAGCAACTGGTGCTGGGCGGGCTCCGGCAACACCATCGCGACCTGGTTCGGGCGCAACTACAGCCAGAACCAGTTCTGCAACGCCGCCTTCAACCGCCAGCAGGGCACCACGTGCCCCAACAACCAGGCCACGCTGGGCAATGTGCAGAACGCCCTCGACTGGGCCGGCATCAACTCCGGTTCGTACGTGAGCGGCTGGCTGCGCTACTCGACCGTGCAGACGGAGATCGACAACAACCGTCCGATCGAGACGCGCATCCAGTGGTCGTCGGGCGGCGGGCACATGCACGTCCTCTACGGCTATGACGACAGCAACAGCTGGGTCTACTGGGGCGACCCGTGGCCGTCCAACGACCGCTACAACTGGGCCTCGCACGACTGGTACGTCAACAACGACCAGTTCTCCTGGACCCACTCGCTCTACCGGATCGGAGCGTGAGGGCGATGACCGATCACACGTACCCCCGCAGGAACGTCATGCGCGCAGCGGCCGCCGGCGCCCTCACCGCCGGACTGTTCTGCCTGACGCCCCTCGCCCAGGCCGCCCAGGCCCCGGCCCCGCCGCCGGCCGCCGGGATCGCCGCCGCGCACAACGCCGCCGCGGCGCCCTCGACGCTCGACACGCTCTCCCGCTTCTTCACCCGCGACGGTGCGCACAGCGCAGTCGCCAGGAGTGCGGTACAGCCGAGGATCGAAGGCGCGACCGTGCCGGTGTACACGCTGTCCCCGGAGTTCGTGGCGGGCAAGGCGGATGCGCCGGTGGCCAAACTCGAGTACCTCGCCAGCACGGCCGTGTCGTCGGACGGGCAGAAGGCCTCGGTGTGGACGGTGCGCAGCGGCGGCAGCTGGAAGGTCGTCAACATCGCCACCGGTGACGACGAGACGCGCTACGCGGCCGAGGGGGCGAAGAAGCTCAGCGGCGGCACGGTCTTCCGCGAGCCGCAGATCAACGCGTGGTACGTCCAGCGCGGCGACCGGGTGCTGCCGCTCGACCAGGACGCCGTGCGCGCCGTGGGCACGGGCGGTACCACGGTGGCCGCCTATCGGGACCGGGTCCACAAGGCCTATGGCGACAAGCTGCCGGGTTCCGCCTACGCGGAGAAGGGGTTTGCCGGTGGGTACGGCGAGGCTGCGGCGCCGGCCGCCGCGGAGCGCGGCTCCTCGTCGCCGGGCCTCGCTCCCGTCGCGGCCGCCGGCGGGGCGGCGCTGGTGCTCGGGCTCGGTGCGGTGACGGTGCGCAGGGTTCGTCGTCGGCCGCCGGTTGTGCGTGGCTGATCGCGCAGTTCCCCGCGCCCCTCACGGGGCGCGGGGATACGGGGCGTGGGGAACCGGCGCCCCCGATTGTCGGTGCCCGCAAGTAGGGTTGGTGGCATGGCCGACCCCAGCAGCTACCGACCCAAGCCGGGACAGATCCCCGACTCGCCGGGGGTCTACAGATTCCGGGACGAGCACGGCCGCGTGATCTACGTCGGGAAGGCGAAGAGCCTGCGCCAGCGGCTCTCCTCGTACTTCCAGGATCTCGCGGGCCTGCACCCGCGCACCCGCACCATGGTCACCACGGCCGCCTCCGTCGAGTGGACCGTGGTCTCCACCGAGGTCGAGGCGCTGCAGCTGGAGTACTCCTGGATCAAGGAGTACGACCCCCGGTTCAACGTCAAGTACCGCGACGACAAGAGCTACCCGTCCCTGGCGGTCACGCTCAACGAGGAGTTCCCGCGCGTGCAGGTCATGCGCGGCCCCAAGAAGAAGGGCGTCCGCTACTTCGGCCCGTACGCCCATGCCTGGGCGATCCGCGAGACCGTCGACCTGATGCTGCGGGTCTTCCCCGTCCGCACCTGCTCCGCAGGCGTGTTCAAGCGCTCGCACCAGATCGGCCGCCCCTGCCTCCTCGGCTACATCGGCAAGTGCTCCGCCCCCTGCGTCGGCCGCGTCAGCCCCGAGGAGCACCGCGAACTCGCCGAGGAATTCTGCGACTTCATGGCCGGGCGCACCGGTGCGTACATCCGCCGTCTGGAACGGCAGATGCACGAGGCCGCCGAGGAGATGGAGTACGAGAAGGCCGCCCGGCTGCGCGACGACATAGAGGCGCTCAAGCGCGCCATGGAGAAGAACGCCGTCGTCCTCGCCGACGCCACCGACGCCGACCTCATCGCGGTCGCCGAGGACGAACTCGAGGCGGCCGTGCAGATCTTCCACGTCCGCGGCGGCCGGGTGCGCGGCCAGCGCGGCTGGGTCACGGACAAGGTCGAGGCCGTCGACACCGCGGGCCTCGTCGAGCACGCCCTGCAGCAGCTCTACGGCGAGGAGCGGGGCGACGCGGTGCCCAAGGAGGTCCTCGTCCCCGCCCTGCCCGAGCCCGTCGGGCCCGTCCAGCAGTGGCTCACGGAGCGCCGCGGCGCGGCCGTCAGCCTGCGCATCCCGCAGCGCGGCGACAAGAAGGACCTGATGGCCACGGTCCAGCGCAACGCCCAGCAGGCGCTCGTGCTCCACAAGACCAGGCGCGCCTCCGACCTGACGACCCGTTCGCGCGCCCTGGAGGAGATCGCCGGGGCCCTCGGTCTGGACTCGGCGCCGCTGCGCATCGAGTGCTTCGACATCTCCCACCTCCAGGGGCAGGACGTGGTGGCGTCGATGGTCGTCTTCGAGGACGGCCTGGCGCGCAAGAGCGAGTACCGGCGCTTCCAGATAAAGGGCTTCGAGGGACAGGACGACGTCCGGTCGATGCACGAGGTCATCGGCCGCCGCTTCCGCCGCTATCTGCAGGAGAAGCAGAAGGAAGGGGAGTGGTCCGAGGAGAACGCGGTGGAGGCGGAGGACAGCCGCCTCGACGACGACGGCCGCCCCAAGCGCTTCGCCTACCCGCCGCAGCTCGTCGTCGTCGACGGCGGGCAGCCGCAGGTGGCGGCGGCCCGGCGCGCGCTCGACGAGCTCGGGGTCGACGACGTGGCCGTGTGCGGCCTCGCCAAGCGGCTGGAGGAGGTCTGGCTGCCGGGCGAGGACGACCCGGTCGTCCTGCCCCGCACCAGCGAGGGCCTCTACCTGCTGCAGCGCGTCCGCGACGAGGCCCACCGTTTCGCCATCTCCTACCAGCGCGGCAAGCGCTCGAAGACGATGAAGGCCGGCGCGCTGGACGCGGTCCCCGGCCTGGGGGAGACCCGCAGGAAGGCGCTGCTCAAGCACTTCGGCTCGGTGAAACGGCTGCGCGCCGCCACGGTCGAGGAACTGTGCGCCGCGCCCGGTATCGGCCGCAAGACCGCCGAGACGATCGCCGCGGCCCTGGCGGCGGCCCCGGCCCCCGCCCCCGCGGTCAACATGGCAACTGGCGAGATCATGGACGACACAGAGGAATGATGGGGGCGTGGCGTACGCCGGTCCATGCCGCGCACGCCGCGAGACCGCAGTATGGAAGACGTGACCGCACCTGCGGCGCGTCAGGGAAACGGGGGAAGACGGCATGAACGGCACCGAACGGGACGGAGCACAGGTGAGTACGGGCACGACGGCGGATGCGACCGCTGAGGCGGCGGGCATCCCCGAGCTGGTGATCATCTCCGGTATGTCGGGGGCGGGCCGCAGCACCGCCGCCAAGTGTCTGGAGGACCTCGGCTGGTTCGTCGTCGACAACCTGCCGCCCGCCCTGATCCCCACCATGGTGGACCTGGGCGCCCGCTCGCAGGGCAATGTCGCCCGCATCGCCGTCGTCGTGGACGTCCGCGGCCGGCGCTTCTTCGACAACCTCCGCGAGTCCCTCGCGGACCTGGAGGCGAAGAAGGTCAAGCGGCGGGTGATCTTCCTGGAGGCCTCCGACGACGCCCTGGTCCGCCGCTTCGAGTCCGTGCGCCGCCCGCACCCCCTGCAGGGCTCGGGCCGCATCGTCGACGGCATCGCCGCCGAGCGCGACCTGCTGCGCGAGCTGCGCGGCGACGCCGACCTCGTCATCGACACCTCCAGCCTCAACGTCCACGAGCTGCGCGCCAAGCTGGACGCCCAGTTCGCCGGCGAGGAGGAGCCGGAGCTGCGCGCCACCGTGATGTCCTTCGGGTTCAAGTACGGCCTGCCCGTCGACGCCGACCTCGTCGTCGACTGCCGCTTCCTGCCCAACCCCCACTGGGTCCCCGAGCTGCGCCCCTTCACCGGGCTCAACGAGGAGGTCTCCGGCTACGTCTTCAACCAGCCGGGCGCCAAGGAGTTCCTCGACCGCTACACCGAGCTGCTCCAGCTCATCGCCGCGGGCTACCGCCGCGAGGGCAAGCGCTACGTGACCATCGCCGTCGGCTGCACCGGCGGCAAGCACCGCTCCGTCGCGATGTCCGAGAAGCTCGCCCACCGCCTGGTCTCCGAGGGCGTCGAGACCGTCGTCGTGCACCGCGACATGGGGCGCGAGTGACCGGCCGCACCTTCCGGCTCCGCCGCGTACGGGTCCCCGGCCGGCCCCGCGGCGGCTCCGGCGCGCAGCCCAAGGTCGTCGCCCTCGGCGGCGGCCACGGGCTGTCCGCCTCCCTGGCCGCCCTCCGCCGGATCACCGGCGACCTGACGGCCGTCGTGACCGTCGCCGACGACGGCGGCTCCAGCGGCCGGCTGCGCGACGAGCTCGGCGTGCTGCCCCCCGGCGACCTGCGCAAGGCCCTCGCCGCCCTCTGCGGCGACGACGACTGGGGCCAGACCTGGTCCCGGGTCATCCAGCACCGCTTCGAGAGCCGCGGCGAGTTGCACGGCCACGCCGTCGGCAACCTGCTGATCGTCGCCCTCTGGGAGCAGCTCGGCGACCACGTCCAGGCCCTGGACCTGGTCGGCAAGCTGCTCGGCGCGCACGGCCGGGTGCTGCCCATGTCCGCGGTCCCGCTGGAGCTCCAGGCCCTCGTCAAGGGCCACGACCCGGCCGCGCCCGAGGAGATCGGCACCGTCCGCGGCCAGGCCACCGTGGCGCTCACCCCGGGCGAGGTGCAGTCCGTGCACGTCGTCCCCGAGGACCCGCCCGCGGTGCCCGAGGCCGTCGAGGCCGTGCTCGACGCCGACTGGGTCGTGCTCGGCCCCGGCTCCTGGTTCTCCTCCGTCATCCCCCACCTGCTCGTGCCCGAGCTGCTGCAGGCCCTGCAGGAGACGAAGGCCCGGCGCGTCCTGTCGTTGAACCTCGCGCCGCAGCCCGGGGAAACCGATGGCTTCTCACCGCAGCGTCATTTGGAGGTTTTGGCCCGACACGCCCCTAAACTCGCCCTGGACGTGGTGCTGGCCGACGAGGCCGCCGTGCCCGACCGCGAGAGCCTGACCGACGCCGCCAAGCGGCTCGGGGCCGCGGTGGAGCTGGCGGCGGTCGCCGCGCCCGGCAGTTCGGCGGTGCACGACCCCGAGCTGCTGGCCGCCGCGTACGACCGTATTTTTCGGATGCATGGAAGGATCGGCCCATGGCGATGACGGCAGCGGTGAAGGACGAAATCTCCCGGCTCCCCGTCACCCGGACCTGCTGCCGGAAAGCGGAGGTCTCGGCCATCCTGCGGTTCGCCGGCGGGCTGCACCTGGTCAGCGGCCGCATCGTGATCGAGGCCGAGCTGGACACCGGCATCGCCGCACGGCGGCTGCGCAAGGACATCCTGGAGATCTTCGGACACGCTTCCGACCTGGTGGTGATGGCCCCCGGCGGGCTGCGCCGCGGCAGCCGGTACGTGGTGCGGGTGGTGGCGGGCGGTGACCAGCTGGCGCGCCAGACCGGCCTGGTCGACGGCCGCGGCCGGCCGATCCGCGGGCTGCCCCCGCAGGTCGTCTCGGGTGCCACCTGCGATGCGGAGGCCGCCTGGAGAGGCGCCTTCCTGGCCCACGGTTCCCTCACCGAGCCCGGCCGCTCCTCCTCCCTGGAGGTGACCTGCCCCGGCCCGGAGGCGGCCCTCGCCCTGGTCGGCGCGGCCCGCAGGCTGCAGATCGCGGCCAAGGCGCGCGAGGTGCGCGGGGTCGACCGCGTGGTCGTCCGCGACGGCGACGCGATCGGCGCCCTGCTGACCCGGCTCGGTGCGCACGAGTCCGTGCTGGCCTGGGAGGAGCGGCGGATGCGCCGCGAGGTGCGGGCCACCGCCAACCGCCTGGCCAACTTCGACGACGCCAACCTGCGCCGCTCGGCACGGGCGGCCGTCGCCGCGGGCGCCCGTGTGCAGCGCGCGCTGGAGATCCTCGGCGAGGAGGTCCCCGAGCACCTCGCGGCCGCCGGCCGGCTGCGCATGGAGCACAAGCAGGCCTCCCTGGAGGAGCTGGGCGCCCTCGCCGACCCGCCGCTCACCAAGGACGCGGTCGCCGGCCGGATCCGCCGGCTGCTCGCCATGGCGGACAAGCGCGCCCAGGACCTGGGCATCCCCGGCACCGAGTCGAACCTCGCCGAGCTGACCGAGGAGATGGCCGAGGGCATGGTCGGCTGACCGTCCCCCGTTCTTCCGAGCCGCCCCCGCACCGGTCCGACCGGGCGGGGGCGCTTCAATGTCGGTTACAGGCAAGGGAGTTGGGGCGATCAGGGGCCGCATCGCCCCCTGTCGTCACTGTGCGTGATGATGAGCCGATTCATACGCCTCGCGCGAGTGAGCAGACCCATGCACAAACGGGCTCCAAGCCGCTTTGTCAAGGGTTACGGGACGAGCGATGCCAATGTCACGTCCCCGCCCTGTTGGAGGTAGGGTCGGTGGTGGTCGGGGACATCCCAATACACCGCCGGCGGACAGCCCGGCACACCAACGAGGAGATCGGTTCGTGACGATCCGCGTAGGCATCAACGGCTTTGGCCGTATCGGTCGTAACTACTTCCGCGCGCTCCTGGAGCAGGGTGCGGACATCGAGATCGTCGGTGTCAACGACCTGACCGACAACGCCACCCTGGTGCACCTGCTGAAGTACGACTCGATCCTGGGTCGTCTGCAGCAGGAGGTCAGCCACACCGACGACACGATCACCGTCGGTGACATGACCTTCAAGACGATGGCCGAGCGCGACCCGGCCGCCCTCCCGTGGGGCGAGCTCGGTGCCGACATCGTCATCGAGTCCACCGGTATCTTCACCAAGCGCGAGGACGCCGCCAAGCACCTCGCCGCCGGCGCCAAGAAGGTCCTGATCTCCGCCCCCGCCAAGGGCGAGGACATCACCATCGTGATGGGCGTCAACCAGGACAAGTACGACGCGGCCAACCACCACGTCATCTCCAACGCCTCCTGCACCACCAACTGCGTGGCGCCGATGGCCAAGGTCCTCGACGAGAACTTCGGCATCGTCAAGGGCATGATGACGACGGTCCACGCGTACACCAACGACCAGCGCATCCTGGACTTCCCGCACTCCGACCTGCGCCGCGCCCGCGCCGCCGCGGAGAACATCATCCCGACCTCGACCGGTGCCGCCAAGGCCACCGCCCTGGTCCTCCCGCAGCTCAAGGGCAAGCTGGACGGCATCGCCATGCGCGTCCCGGTCCCGACCGGCTCGGTCACCGACCTGGTCCTGGAGCTGGACCGCGAGGTCACCAAGGACGAGATCAACGGCGCCTTCCAGAAGGCCGCCGAGGGCCAGCTCAAGGGCATCCTCGAGTACACCGAGGACCCGATCGTCTCCTCCGACATCGTCAACTGGCCGGCCTCCTGCACCTTCGACTCGCAGCTGACGATGGTCCAGGGCAAGCAGGTCAAGGTCGTCGGCTGGTACGACAATGAGTGGGGCTACTCCAACCGCCTGGTGGACCTGACCGTCTTCGTCGGCGGCCAGCTCTGATCCGAGCGATGTAAAGGACGGGGCTCGTACGGCGCACTGGCGCGCAGTACGGGCCCTGTCGCATGGCTGTTACTCACGGAAGTCACCGGAGTCACCGTATGAAGACGATCGACGAACTCATCGAGGGCGGCGTCGAGGGCAAGCGGATCTTCGTCCGCGCCGACCTCAACGTTCCCCTGGAGGGCACGACCATCACCGACGACGGCCGCATCCGCGCCGTCGCGCCCACGATCGCCAAGCTCGCCGAGGCGGGCGCCAAGGTGATCGTCGCCTCCCACCTGGGCCGTCCCAAGGGCGCCCCGGACCCGCAGTTCTCCCTGGCCCCGGCCGCGAAGCGGCTCGGCGAGATCCTGGGCAAGAACGTCTCGTTCGCCGCCGACACGGTCGGCGACAGCGCGAAGGCCACCGTTGCCGCTCTGGCGAACGGCGAGGTCACGCTGCTGGAGAACCTCCGTTTCAACGCGGGCGAGACGAGCAAGGACGACGCGGAGCGCGGCGCCTTCGCCGACGCCCTCGCGTCGCTGGCCGACCTCTACGTCGGCGACGGCTTCGGTGCCGTGCACCGCAAGCACGCCTCGGTCTTCGACCTCCCCAAGCGGCTCCCGCACGCCGCCGGCGACCTGATCGCCACCGAGGTCGGCGTCCTGAAGAAGCTCACCGAGGACGTCAAGCGCCCGTACGTGGTCGTGCTGGGCGGCGCCAAGGTCTCCGACAAGCTGGGTGTCATCGACAACCTGCTGGAGAAGGCCGACCGCATCCTCATCGGCGGCGGCATGTCCTACACCTTCCTGGCCGCCAAGGGCCACGAGGTCGGCATCTCGCTGCTGCAGAAGGACCAGATCCCCGTCTGCCAGGAGTACCTGGCCCGGGCCGAGGCGCGCGGCGTGGAGTTCCTGCTCCCCCTCGACGTCCTGGTCTCCGCCGACTTCCCGGACCTGAAGACCAAGGCTCCGGCCAACCCCGAGCTCGTCGCCTCGGACGCCATCCCGGCGGACAAGGAGGGCCTGGACATCGGCCCGAAGACGCGGGAGCTGTACGCCTCGAAGCTGGCCGACGCGGGCACCGTCTTCTGGAACGGTCCGATGGGCGTCTTCGAGCACCCCGACTACGCCAACGGCACCAAGGCCGTGGCCCAGGGCCTGCTGGACTCGCCCGGCTTCACCGTCGTGGGCGGTGGCGACTCGGCCGCGGCCGTGCGCATCCTGGGCTTCGACGAGAACGCCTTCGGCCACATCTCGACCGGTGGCGGCGCGAGCCTCGAGTACCTCGAGGGCAAGACGCTCCCCGGCCTCGCCGCACTGGAGGACTGAACCGCTGTGACTGCACGCACCCCGCTGATGGCGGGCAACTGGAAGATGAACCTCAACCACCTCGAGGCCATCGCACACGTCCAGAAGCTCGCCTTCGCGCTCGCCGACAAGGACTTCGAGGCCGTCGAGGTCGCGGTCCTGCCCCCCTTCACCGACCTGCGCTCGGTGCAGACGCTGGTCGACGGCGACAAGCTGAAGATCAAGTACGGTGCCCAGGACATCTCGGCGCACGACTCCGGTGCCTACACCGGCGAGATCTCCGGCACCATGCTGGCCAAGCTCAAGTGCAGCTACGTGGCCGTCGGCCACTCCGAGCGCCGCCAGTACCACGGCGAGTCGGACGAGCTCTGCAACGCCAAGGTCAAGGCCGCCTTCCAGCACGGCATCACGCCGATCCTGTGCGTCGGCGAGGGTCTGGACGTCCGCAAGGCGGGCAACCAGGTCGCGCACACCCTGGCCCAGGTCGACGGCGGCCTGAAGGACGTCCCGGCCGCACAGGCCGAGTCCGTCGTCATCGCCTACGAGCCCGTCTGGGCCATCGGCACCGGCGAGGTCGCCACCCCCGAGGACGCCCAGGAGGTCTGCGGGGCCATCCGCCGCCGTCTGGCCGAGCTGTACGGGCAGGAGACGGCCGACAAGGTCCGTATCCAGTACGGCGGTTCCGTCAAGGCCGGCAACATCGCGGCGATCATGGCGCAGCCCGACGTGGACGGCGCGCTGGTCGGCGGTGCCTCGCTGGACGCGGACGAGTTCGTCAAGATCGTCCGCTTCCGCGATCAGTAGCGACTAGGACGAGGGGCGGCCCTCGTCGTACCCTGTCGGGGCCGGGACCGGCGTATCTGCGCCCCCGGCCCCGTGTCGTATTCAGTCCGAGAGAGTTGGTCCAGCCGTGGTCATCGGGTTCTCGATCGCCCTCATCGTCTTCAGCCTGCTGATGATGATGCTGGTGCTCATGCACAAGGGGAAGGGCGGCGGCCTGTCCGACATGTTCGGTGGCGGCATGCAGTCCTCCGTCGGCGGCTCCTCGGTCGCCGAGCGCAACCTCGACCGGATCACCATCGTGGTCGGTCTGCTGTGGTTCGCGTGCATCGTCGCGCTGGGTGTCCTGATGAAGCTCAAGAGCTGACGTACCGTCGTATCAGCGGCCTATGATGGAGACTCGCGTCTTCGCGGCCGGGCTGTAACTCCTGCCACTGGACGCGCGTTGGGCCTTACGTAGACTGGGGCGCCCGCAGCGGAGTGGACTGTCACGCTCCGCGGCACCATCACGCAGGGAGTTACGACCGTGGCAAGTGGCAACGCGATCCGGGGGAGCCGGGTCGGGGCGGGGCCGATGGGGGAGGCCGAGCGGGGCGAGTCCGCGCCGCGTCTCCGCATCTCCTTCTGGTGCTCGAACGGGCACGAAACACAGCCGAGCTTCGCCAGCGACGCACAGGTCCCGGACACCTGGGACTGCCCGCGCTGCGGCTTCCCGGCCGGCCAGGACCGGGACAACCCGCCGGACCCCCCGCGCACCGAGCCGTACAAGACGCACCTGGCGTACGTCCGCGAGCGGCGCAGCGACGCGGACGGCGAGGCCATCCTCGCCGAGGCGCTCGCCAAGCTGCGCGGCGAGATCTGAGCCGGAACCCTTGACCGACGGCCCGTCCGTACTCCCCTGCGGGGGTGTGCGGACGGGCCGCTCGCGTTGGTCGGCTAGGTTGGTGCATACCGCAGCGAGAAGGAGAAATGGGCTGAGATGAACGTCGATCAGATGCCTGAGTGGAATGCGCTGGCCAAGCACCGGGACGAGCTGGGGGAGGTGCAGCTGCGCAGGCTCTTCGCCGACGACCCGCGCCGGGCGGAGAAGTACACGCTCTCCGTCGGCGACCTGCATCTCGACTACTCCAAGCACCTCGTGACCGACGAGACCCTGCGCCTGTTGCGCGAACTCGCGGCGGCCCGGGGCGTGGCGGAGCTGCGCGACGCCATGTTCCGCGGCGAGAAGATCAACACCACCGAGGGCCGCGCCGTGCTGCACACCGCGCTGCGTGCCCCCGAGTCGGCCGTCGTCGAGGTCGACGGGGAGAACGTCGTCCCCGCCGTGCACGCCGTCCTGCGCAAGATGCAGGTCTTCTCCGACCGCGTCCGTTCGGGTGATTGGAAGGGCCACACCGGCAAGCGCATCCGTAACGTCGTCAACATCGGTATCGGCGGCTCCGATCTCGGTCCGGCGATGGCGTACGAGGCGCTGCGCGCCTTCACCCACCGCGAACTGACGTTCCGTTTCGTCTCCAACGTCGACGGCGCGGACCTGCACGAGGCCGTGCGCGACCTGGACCCGGCCGAGACGCTGTTCATCGTCGCCTCGAAGACGTTCACGACGATCGAGACCATCACCAACGCCACCTCGGCGCGGAACTGGCTGCTGGCCGGTCTGGGGGCCGGCGAGGAGGCCGTCGCACGGCACTTCGTCGCCCTGTCGACGAACGAGGAGAAGGTCGCCGAGTTCGGCATCGACACGGCCAACATGTTCGAGTTCTGGGACTGGGTCGGCGGCCGCTACTCCTACGACTCGGCCATCGGCCTCTCCCTGATGGTCGCCATCGGCCCGGACCGCTTCCGCGAGATGCTGGCGGGCTTCCACCTGGTCGACGAGCACTTCCGCACGGCCCCGCCGGAGCAGAACGCACCGCTGCTGCTGGGCCTGCTGGGCATCTGGTACGGCAACTTCCACGACGCGCAGTCGCACGCGGTGCTGCCCTACAGCCACTACCTGTCGAAGTTCGCGGCCTATCTGCAGCAGCTGGACATGGAGTCCAACGGCAAGTCGGTCGACCGCGACGGCAACCGCGTCAACTGGCAGACGGGCCCGGTGGTCTGGGGCACGCCCGGCACGAACGGGCAGCACGCGTACTACCAGTTGATCCACCAGGGCACCAAGCTGATCCCCGCGGACCTGCTCGGCTTCGCCAAGCCGGTGGACGACCTGGAGCCGGGGCTGGTGGCCCAGCACGACCTGCTGATGGCCAACCTGTTCGCCCAGGGCCAGGCGCTCGCCTTCGGCAAGACCCCGGAGGAGGTCGCGGCGGAGGGCGTCCCGCAGGAGCTGATCCCGCACAAGACGTTCCGCGGCAACCACCCGACGACGACGATCCTGGCGAGCGAGCTGACTCCGTCGGTTCTGGGCCAGCTGATCGCGCTGTACGAGCACAAGGTGTTCGTACAGGGGGCGGTGTGGAACATCGACTCGTTCGACCAGTGGGGTGTCGAGCTGGGGAAGGTCCTCGCGAAGCGGGTCGAGCCGGCCTTGACGGCCGGCTCTGAGGTGCCGGGACTCGATGCGTCGACCGCTGCGCTCGTGCGCCGGTACCGCGAGCTGCGGGGGCGGTAGCCCCGACCCGCGCCCCGACAGGGGCGCGGGGAACTGCGCGACCAGCCACGACGCGCCCGCAGCCGGCGTACCCGGGGCTCCGCCCCCGGACCCGGCAGTGCGCCGCCTGCGGGCTCCTCGGTGGCTGATCGCGCAGTTCCCCGCGCCCCTTACGGGGCGTACGGCAATGGCCCGGTCCCCTTCCCAGGGGACCGGGCCATTGCCGTGAGGCACCGTCAGGCCGAAGCCGGGGGGTACAGCCCCCGCGGCAGCTGCGCGGCAGCGCTCTGGTCCAGCAGCCACAGGGTGCGGCGCCGCCCGTACGCCCCGGCCGCCGGGGCCTGTACCTCCCCGGCACCCCCGAGCGCGAGTGCAACGGCCCCGGCCTTGTCCTCGCCCGCGGCGAGGAGCCAGACCTCCTGGGCCGCCCGGATCGCCGGCAGGGTCAGCGAGACCCTGGTCGGCGGCGGCTTCGGCGCGCCGTGCACGCCGACGACCGTGCGCTCGGTCTCCCGCACGCCCGGCAGCTCGGGGAAGAGCGAGGCCACGTGCGTGTCGGGGCCGACGCCCAGCAGCAGGACGTCGAAGGACGGCACGGAGCCATGGTCCTCGGGCCGGGCGGCGGCGGCCAGTTCGGCCGCGTACGCCTCGGCCGCCGCATCCGCGTCGTTGCCGTGCGCCCCGCCCGAGGGCGGCATCGCATGGACCCGCGCCGGGTCCAGGTCCACCGCGTCCAGCAGGGCCTCGCGGGCCTGCGTCTCGTTGCGGTCGGGGTGGCCCTCCGGCAGGAACCGCTCGTCGCCCCACCACAGGTCGAGCCGCGACCAGTCGACGGCATCCCGCGCGGGAGCCGTGGCCAGGGCCGCGAGCAGGCCGTTGCCGTTGCGTCCGCCGGTGAGCACCACCGAGGCGGAGCCGCGGGCGGCCTGCGCGTCCACGATGCGGGTGATCAGCCGGGCGGCCGCGGCCTGGGCCATCAGCTCCTTGTCCCGGTGGACGACGACCTGGGGCGTGCTCACTTGGCCGCTGCCTTCTTGCTCGTGGCGGCGGCCTTCTTCGCCGGAGCCGGAGCCGGCTTCTCCTCGGCGGCCTCGGCGGCGGGAGCCGCCGCACCCGGCGTGCCGAGCCTGGCCACCCCGTACTTCAGCGCGGACGCGTACGTGTCGTCCGGGTCGAGCCGGCGCAGCTCCTCGGCCATCAGCTCCGAGGTGTCGCGGCGCTTGAGCGCGACCGCACGGTCCGGCTGGCCCTGCATGGTGAGCGTGGCCAGCGAGCCGTCGACGCGGTCGAGCACAATCGGCCCGTTCGCGGTCTCCAGGCGGACGGCCGTGAGGCCGGGGCCGTTGGAGACGGAACGCGTCACCGGCACGCCGAGGCGGTCGGCGAGCCACATGGCGAGCAGCTCGGCGCTCGGGTTGTAGGCCTCGCCCGCGACCTCGGCCGCGGTGATCCGGACGCCCGGCTGCTGGTCCAGCGCCGCCGCCAGCATCGAGCGCCAGGGGGTGATGCGGGTCCAGGCCATGTCGGTGTCGCCGGGGGCGTAGGTGGCCGCGCGCCGCTCGAGCTCGGCGACCGGGTCCTCACAGGCGTAGGTGTCGGTGACACGGCGCTGCGCGAGGGCACCCAGCGGGTCCTTGGCCGGGTCGGCCGGGGCGCCCACCGGCCACCAGACCACCACGGGGGCGTCCGGCAGCAGCAGCGGCAGCACGACCGACTGGGCGTGGTCTATGACCTCGCCGTGCAGGCGCAGCACCACCGTCTCGCCGGTGCCCGCGTCGCCGCCGACGCGGACCTCGGCGTCCAGGCGGGCCTTGGCGCGGTCGCGGGGCGAGCGGCTGACCCGCTTGATGACGACGAGCTTGCGCGAGGGGTGCTCGCGGGAGGCGTCGTCCGCCGCCTTGAGCGCGTCGTAGGCGTGCTCCTCGTCGGTGACGATGACCAGGGTGAGGACCATGCCGACGGCGGGGGCGCCGAGGGCCCGGCGCCCCTGGACCAGGGCGTTGTTGATCTTGCTCGCCGTGGTGTCCGTGAGATCGATCTTCATGGCCGGCGCCAGCTCCGTCCGTCTCGTGCCAGCATCGCGTCAGCCTCGGCCGGACCCCAGGTGCCGGCCGGGTACTGCGCGGGCTTGCCGTGCTTGTCCCAGTACTCCTCGATCGGGTCGAGGATCTCCCAGGAGAGCTCGACCTCCTTGAGGCGCGGGAAGAGGTTCGACTCGCCGAGCAGCACGTCGAGGATGAGCCGCTCGTACGCCTCGGGGCTCGACTCGGTGAAGGACTCGCCGTAGGCGAAGTCCATCGACACGTCCCGGACCTCCATCTGGGTGCCGGGCACCTTGGAGCCGAACCGCACGGTGACGCCTTCGTCCGGCTGCACCCGGATGACCAGGGCGTTCTGCCCCAGCTCCTCGGTGGCCGTGTGGTCGAAGGGCGAGTGCGGGGCGCGCTGGAAGACGACCGCGATCTCGGTGACGCGGCGGCCGAGCCGCTTGCCGGTGCGCAGGTAGAAGGGGACGCCCGCCCAGCGGCGGTTGTCGATCTCCAGCTTGACCGCGGCGTAGGTGTCGGTCTTCGACTTGGGGTCGATGCCCTCTTCCTCGAGGTACCCGACGACCTGCTCGCCGCCCTGCCAGCCGTGCGCGTACTGGGCGCGCACGGTCTCCTTGCCGAGGTCCTTGGGCAGCCGGACGGCGCCCAGCACCTTGGTCTTCTCGGCCGCCACCGCGTCCGCGTCGAAGGAGGCGGGCTCCTCCATGGCGGTCAGCGCGAGCAACTGCAGCAGGTGGTTCTGGATGACGTCGCGCGCGGCGCCGATGCCGTCGTAGTAGCCGGCCCGGCCGCCGATGCCGATGTCCTCGGCCATCGTGATCTGCACATGGTCGACGTACGAACGGTTCCAGAGCGGCTCGAACATCTGGTTGGCGAAGCGCAGCGCCAGGATGTTCTGGACCGTCTCCTTGCCCAGGTAGTGGTCGATCCGGAAGACCTCTTCGGCCGGGAAGACCTCGTGGACGATCCGGTTGAGCTCCTGGGCGCTCTTCAGGTCGTGGCCGAAGGGCTTCTCGATGACGGCACGCCGCCAGGAGCCCTCGGACTGCTCGGCCAGGCCGTGCTTCTTCAGCTGCTGGACGACGGTGGGGAAGAACTTCGGCGGCACCGACAGGTAGAAGGCGAAGTTGCCGCCCGTGCCCTGGGCCTTGTCGAGCTCCTCGATGGTGTCCTTGAGGGTCTCGAAGGCCTCGTCGTCGCCGAAGTCGCCCTGGACGAACCGGCAGCCCTGCACCAGCTGCTGCCAGACCTCCTCGCGGAACGGCGTGCGCGCGTGCTCCTTGACCGCGTCGTGCACTATCTGCGCGAAGTCCTCGTCCGCCCAGTCGCGGCGGGCGAATCCGATGAGCGAGAAGCCCGGCGGCAGCAGACCCCGGTTGGCGAGGTCGTAGACCGCCGGCATCAGCTTCTTTCGTGACAAATCGCCCGTGACGCCGAAGATCACCAGGCCCGACGGCCCCGCGATGCGCGGGAGCCGTCGGTCCGAAGCGTCACGCAGCGGATTGCTGCTGGTCAACTCACGCCTCCGGTGCGAGGCGCTTGAGCTCCGCCTCCGTGGACTTGAGCAGGTCGTTCCACGACTGCTCGAACTTGTCGACGCCCTCGTCCTCGAGCAGCTGGACGACCTCGTCGTAGGAGACCCCGAGCTTGGCGAGGGCGTCGAGCTCGGCCTTGGCCTGCTCGTAGGTGCCGCGCACCGTGTCGCCGGTGATCTGCCCGTGGTCCGCGGTGGCCTCCAGCGTGGCCTCCGGCATGGTGTTCACCGTGTTCGGGGCGACCAGGTCGTCCACGTACAGGGTGTCCTTGTAGGCCGGGTCCTTGACGCCGGTCGACGCCCACAGCGGACGCTGCTTGTTGGCGCCGGCCTTCTCCAGGGCCAGCCAGCGGTCCGAGGAGAAGACCTCCTCGTACGCCTGGTACGCCAGACGGGCGTTGGCGAGGGCGGCCTTGCCGCGCAGCGCCTTGGCCTCCTCGGTGCCCAGGGCGTCCAGCCGCTTGTCGATCTCGGTGTCCACGCGGGACACGAAGAAGGACGCGACCGAGTGGATCAGCGACAGGTCCAGGCCGGCGGCCTTGGCCTTCTCCAGACCGGTCAGGTAGGCGTCCATCACGGCGCGGTAGCGCTCGAGGGAGAAGATCAGCGTGACATTGACGCTGATGCCCTTGCCGATGACCTGGGCGATGGCCGGCAGGCCCGCCTTCGTCGCCGGGATCTTGATCAGCGTGTTCGGGCGGTCCACCAGCCACGCCAGCTGCTTGGCCTCGGCCACCGTCGCCACGGTGTCGTGGGCCAGCCGCGGGTCGACCTCGATGGAGACCCGGCCGTCCTGGCCGTCGGTGGCGTCGAAGACCGGGCGCAGGATGTCGGCCGCGTCACGGACGTCCGCCGTGGTGATCATGCGGATGGCTTCCTCGACGGTCACCTTGCGGGCCGCGAGGTCGGTGAGCTGCTGCTCGTAGCCGTCGCCGCCGGAGATCGCCTTCTGGAAGATCGACGGGTTCGTCGTGACGCCCACGACGTGGCTCTGGTCGATCAGCTCGGACAGGTTGCCCGACGTGATGCGCTTGCGGGACAGGTCGTCCAGCCAGATCGCGACGCCTTCGTCGGAGAGGCGCTTGAGTGCGTCTGTCATGGGTCTTGCATCTCCTACAGATAGATAAAGGGGCGTCAGCGGCGGGCGGTGTCGGCGAGCGACTCGCGGGCGGCCTCGACCACGGCCTCGGAGGTCAGGCCGAACTCGCGGTAGAGCACCTTGTAGTCGGCGGAGGCGCCGAAGTGCTCCAGCGAGACGATGCGGCCGGCCTCGCCGACGTAGCGGTGCCAGGTCAGGCCGATGCCCGCCTCGACCGCGACCCGGGCCTTGACGTCGGGCAGCAGCACGCCGTCGCGGTAGGCCTGGTCCTGCTCCTCGAACCACTCGACGGAGGGCATGGAGACCACACGGGTCGGGATGCCCTCGGCCTGCAGCGCCTCGCGGGCCTCGACGGCCAGCTGGACCTCGGAGCCGGTGCCGATCAGGATCACCTGCGGACGGCCGCCCTCGGCCTCGAACAGGACGTAACCGCCCTTGGCCGTGCCCTCGTTGGCCTCGTACGTCGGGACGTTCTGGCGGGTGAGGGCCAGACCGTGCGGCGCGGGCTTGGTGGCGTGGCGCTTGGTGATCTCGCGCCAGGCGATGGCGGTCTCGTTGGCGTCGGCCGGGCGGACCATGTTCAGGCCCGGGATGGCGCGCAGCGCGGCCATGTGCTCGACCGGCTGGTGCGTCGGGCCGTCCTCGCCGAGGCCGATGGAGTCGTGCGTCCACACGTAGGTGACCGGCAGCTTCATCAGTGCGGCCAGGCGCACGGCCGGGCGCATGTAGTCGGAGAACACCAGGAAGGTGCCGCCGTAGACACGGGTGTTGCCGTGCAGCGCGATGCCGTTCATGGTCGAACCCATGGCGTGCTCGCGGATGCCGAAGTGGATGGTGCGGCCGTAGGGGTTGGCCTCCGGCAGCGGGTTGCCCTTCGGCAGGAAGGACGACGACGCGTCGATCGTGGTGTTGTTCGAGCCGGCCAGGTCGGCGGAGCCGCCCCACAGCTCGGGGATCACGCCGCCCAGCGCCTTGAGGACCTCGCCGGACGCCTTGCGGGTCGCGACGTCCTTGCCCGCCGGGAAGACCGGAACGGCCTTCTCCCAGCCGTCGGGCAGCTCGCCCGCGACGATGCGGTCGAACTCGGCGGCGCGCTCCGGGTTGGCCTCGCGCCACTGCAGGATGCGCTTGTCCCAGTTCGCGTGGGCCTCGCGGCCGCGGTCGACGACCTTGCGGACGTGCGCGAAGACCTCGTCCTCGACCTGGAAGTGCTGCTCGGGGTCGAAGCCCATGACCTTCTTGGTCGCGGCGACCTCCTCGGCACCCAGCGCCGAGCCGTGCGAGGCCTCGGTGTTCTGGGCGTTCGGGGCGGGCCAGGCGATGATCGTGCGGGCCGCGATGATCGACGGACGCTCGGTCTCCTCCTGAGCGGCCTTCAGCGCCGCGTACAGGGCGTGGATGTCGAAGTCGCCGTTGGGGGCCTGCTCGATGCGCTGGACGTGCCAGCCGTAGGCCTCGTAGCGCTTGAGGACGTCCTCGGAGAAGGCCGTCTCGGTGTCGCCCTCGATCGAGATGTGGTTGTCGTCGTACAGCGCGACGATGTTGCCCAGCTTCTGGTGCCCGGCCAGCGAGGACGCCTCGGCGGAGATGCCCTCCTCCAGGTCGCCGTCGGAGACGATCGCCCAGATGGTGTGGTCGAACGGCGACTCGCCCTGCGGGGCCTCCGGGTCGAACAGACCGCGCTCGTAGCGGGCGGCCATGGCCATGCCCACCGCGTTGGCGATGCCCTGGCCCAGCGGGCCGGTGGTGGTCTCGACGCCGCGGGTGTGACCGTGCTCGGGGTGGCCGGGGGTCTTGCTGTCCCAGGTGCGGAACGCCTTGAGGTCCGCCAGCTCCAGGCCGTAGCCCGCCATGAACAGCTGGATGTACAGCGTCAGGCTGGTGTGGCCGGGGGAGAGCACGAACCGGTCACGGCCGGTCCAGCCGGCGTCGTTCGGGTCGTGCCGCATCATCTTCTGGAACAGCAGGTAGGCGGCCGGAGCAAGGCTCATGGCCGTGCCCGGATGGCCGTTGCCGACCTTCTGCACGGAGTCCATGGCCAGGACTCGGGCGGTATCAACGGCCCGCTGGTCCAGTTCGGTCCATTCGAGGTCTGTGGTGGTCGGCTTGTTGCTCACCCTCGGTCAGGGCTCCTCTCCACATGTTCTGTTTGCCGGGGGCGGTATTCCGCCACGACGCGGCGCTGTCGAGCCTACCCCCGTCGGGACGCGCATCTTTTCGACGTGCAGTCGGCTGCCCGGCACTCGCTCCCCGCAACCGGATGACGCGGGCGGACATTCCCGTCGGGCGAGACCGTCCACTGTTTCCAGCCTGACGGGTGCGCGACGGGCCCGCCTCCCGAACGAGACCGTTCTGTCATGTTCCGCCGCCCCGCCAACACGAGCCCACCCCGGCGGAGGCCGCGGTATCGCCTGCGTCTAAAGTGGCGTGGTACGCGCAAGTCTTTACGGGGTTTCCTGCCCGGATGTGCTTGCTGGCCTTATCTCTGTCAGGGGTGTGCGTGACGGCCGTCGAATCCCGTCCGGCGGGGGTGCTTTCTGAGAGTCCTGTGCGCAGGCCCTTCGGGGCTCGCGTCAAGGGCTTCGTGGCACTGACGAAGCCGCGCGTCATCGAGCTGTTGCTGATGACGACGGTGCCGGTGATGTTCCTCGCCGCACAGGGCGTTCCGGACCTCGGTCTGGTCCTGGCCACGTGCATCGGCGGTTACCTCTCGGCCGGCGGCGCGGGCGCGTTCAACATGTACTACGACCGGGACATCGACGCCTTGATGGACCGGACGTCCCAGCGCCCGCTCGTCACCGGCATGGTCTCGCCCCGCGAGTGCCTGGTGTTCGCCACGGCGCTCACCGTCGTGTCGACCGTGTGGTTCTGGTTCCTGGTCAACCCGCTGTCGGCGATGCTCTCCCTCGGCGCGTCGCTCTTCTACACCGTCGTCTACACGATGATCCTCAAGCGCCGTACCGCGCAGAACATCGTGTGGGGCGGCATCGCGGGCTGCCTGCCGGTCATCATCGGCTGGTCCGCGGTGCGGAACGAGGTCTCCTGGGCCTCGCTGATCCTCTTCCTGGTCATCTTCTTCTGGACGCCGCCGCACTACTGGCCGCTGTCGATGAAGGTGAAGGACGACTACGAGCGGGCCAACGTGCCGATGCTGCCCGTGGTGGCCGGCAACAAGGCCGTGGCGCGGCAGATCGTCCTGTACAGCTGGGTGATGGTGGGCGTGTCCCTGCTGCTCCAGCCGCTGGGCTACACGGGCTGGTTCTACACGGCCGTGGCGGTGCTGTGCGGCGGCTTCTGGCTGAAGGAGGCGCATGCGCTTCAGGCTCGCGCCAAGGCCGGGATCACCGGGGCGAAGCTGAAGGAGATGCGGCTGTTCCACTGGTCGATCACCTATGTGTCGCTCCTGTTCACTGCGGTGGCGATCGACCCGTTCCTCAGGTAGTTCTTCGGCTGAAGGCCGGTTTGGGCTGGTCGCGCAGTTCCCCGCGCCCCTATCGGGGCGCCCTACTCGCCGGTAGCATCCAGTCCATGGCAGACACCAAGCAGGCACAGCGCCAAGCGTCCCGCCTCGCGAAGCAGATCACCGCGTTCGCCAAAGCCCACGGCGGGAGCGCGGAGGGGCAGCTGGCGCACATAGGGCGGGGCACCACCCGGATCGCGCTCGTGGGCGCCGACGGCGCCTGGGGCACCCTCGTCGCGCGCTCCTACGACACGGCCCAGCAGGCCGCCGAGGCCGCCGGGCTGGCGTTGCAGGACACCTTCGACGGCGAGCTCGCCGCCAAGGTCCGCACCGGTCCGTACGAGTGGTCCCGGATGGCCGGCATCCAGCTCGGCGGTCCCGCCAATAACTGACGCCGCCCTTCACCCGTTAGAAGCGACGGGAGGGGAGGGCGCGCATGGACGGCATACCGCCGCTCGTGGACCAGTACAGCCGTGGCGCCGTCCACGGCGAACTGGGGATCGGGGTGTTCGAGCGGCATCTGGCGGAGGCTGCCGGGTCCACCGGGCCGGCCCCGCCCGGCACCAGCTTCTTCGACAGCCGCGCCGGCCTCGCCGTGCGCCGCTGGTGCCCGCCGCTGCTGGGCCTGGAGCCCCACTGCCCGCCCGTCCACTACCTGGCCCGGCGCCGCGAGCTGGGCGCCTACCGGTCCGGGCAGCTGCTGCTGCGTGGTGCCGGGATCGGTACGTTCCTGCTGGAGTCCGGCCGTCCGGGTGAAATCACCTCGCCCGCCGAGCTCGCCTGCGCGGCGGAAGGCCGCGCCCACGAGGTCGTCCGGCTCGAACAGCTGGCCGCCCGGATCGCGGACAGCTGTGAGGGCGCCGACGCCTTCCTCGCCCGCACGGCCGAGGCGCTCCACGCGGCTGCCCGCACCGCCACCGCGTTCGCCTCCGGTGCCGCGGGCTGCGACGGGAGCCCGCCCGGCGCCGCCGAGGTGCGCGATGCGGCGGGGAACTGGCTGCGGACACGTCGCAGGGGCGCGCCGCCGGCCGGCCAGATCCTGGCCCGGCATCTGCTGTGGAGTGCGGTGGCCGTCGGCCTGCCCGTCCAGCTGCACTGCCCCGACCCGCAGCGGCTGACCGGCTTCCTGCGGGCCACCGCGGGTACGGGCACTGATCTGGTGCTGCTGCCCGACCCCTGGCGGCACCGCCAGGCGGCCCGGCTGGCCGCCGTCTTCCCGCATGTCTACGCGGACGTGGGCACGCGCCCCGAAGAGACCCTGCGCGAAGCGCCGTTCGGCAAACTGCTGTTCTCGACCGGCGCCCGCGCCCTGGCGGAGCTGTACGTGGTGGCCGCGCGGCTGTTCGTGCGGGCCATGGAGAAGCTGATGGGCGACTGGGTCGCGGACGGCTGGTGCCGGCTGGCCGAGGCGGGGCGGATCGTCTCGCTCGTGGCGGCCGGCACCGCCCGCCGGGTCTACCGGCTGGACGTGGCCGCGGGCTGACCGGCGTCCGCGTCCGCCACGGGCGCGGACGGCGCCGGCACCGCGGCCGCCTCGCCGCGCTCGCGCAGCGACAGGGCGACGCGCAGCGCGGCGATCCAGACCAGGCAGGAGCCCAACATGTGGACGCCGACGACGACTTCGGGCGAGTCGTTGAAGTACTGCACGTAGCCCACGACGCCCTGCAGCATCAGGACCGCGAACAGCTCCACCACACGGCGGCGCGGCCCCTCGGGCGCCTGCACGGCGCGCAGGGTGAACCACAGGGCGACCGTCAGGCCGATCACGATGTAGACGAAGTCCACGTGCAGCTGGGTGATTTCGTGCCAGTCCAGCGGGATGCGGCGCACACCGGCCGAGGCGTCGCCCGCGTGCTTGCCCGCGCCGGTGACCACGGTGCCGACCACGATCAGCAGCAGGGTGGCGGCCACCAGCACCCGGCTGAGCTCCCGGACCGGACGGGCCACCAGGTCGCGCGGCTCGTCGTCGCCCTCGCAGGAGCGCTGCCAGGTCAGCACGGCCACCGTCAGCAGGGCGGTCGACAGCAGGAAGTGCGCGCTGACGATGTACGGGTTCAGACCCGTCAGCACGGTGACGCCGCCGACCACGGCGTTGCCCATGACGACCCAGAACTGCGCCCAGCCGAGCCGGGTGAGGGAGCGGCGCCACGGGGCACGCGCGCGTGCCGCGATGATCACCACGCCGACGACCGCGCACAGCACATACGTCAGCATGCGGTTGCTGAACTCGATCACGCCGTTGATGCCCATCGCCGGGGTCGGCGTGAGGCTCTGGTCCGTGCACGTCGGCCAGGTCGGGCAGCCGAGCCCGGACTGGGTGAGCCGGACCGCGCCGCCCGTCACGACGATGATCACGGCCATGACGACGGAGGTCAGTGCGGCCTGCCGGACGAAGCGTGCGGAGGGCTGCCAGCGGTCGGCGATGATCTGGAGGGGATTCGGCATGTTCGGCACGAGCTCATCGTAGAGGCCTGCTTGTGCACGGATTCACGAGGGCCCCGGTTGTGGCGTCGCTCCCGGCCGTCGCTCCCGGCCGTCACTCCCAGCGGAAGAGCCGTCCCGCCGCGCCCAGGCCCAGGACCGCCCAGCCCGCGAGGATGCCGAGGTCGGCCCACGGCATGCCCGCGCCGTCGCGCAGGACGTCCCGCAGCCCGCCCGACAGGGCCGACACGGGCAGCAGCCGGAGGACCTCCTGGGCGGCACCGAACTTCTCCAGCGGCACGATCACACCGCCGCCGACGAGCAGCAGCAGGAAGACCAGATTGGCCGCGGCCAGCGTCGCCTCGGCCTTGAGCGTGCCGGCCATCAGCAGGCCGAGGCCGGAGAACGCGGCCGTGCCGAGGACGAGCAGCAGCAGGACGGCCAGCGGGTTGCCGTGCGGCGACCAGCCGAGCGCGAAGGCGATCGCGGTCAGCAGGACGATCTGCAGGACCTCGGTGACGAGCACCGAGCAGGTCTTCGCCGTCATCAGCGCCCAGCGCGGCAGCGGCGACGTGCCGAGCCGCTTGAGCACGCCGTACCGCCGCTCGAAGCCGGTCGCGATGGCCTGGCCGGTGAAGGCCGTGGACATCACGGCCAGCGCGAGGATGCCGGGGGCGAGGAAGTCGACGGACCTGCCCTTGCCGGTGTCGACGATGTCCACGCTGCTGAAGAGCGTCAGCAGGAGGGTGGGGATGACCACGGTGAGCAGCAGCTGCTCGCCGTTGCGCAGCAGCATCCGCGTCTCCAGCGCCGCCTGCGCCCGGATCATCCGGGGGAGCGGGGCGGCGCCGGGCTTCGGGGCGAAGGTTCCGGTGGCGGTCACTTGCGCAGCTCCTTGCCGGTCAGCTCCATGAAGACGTCCTCCAGCGTGTGCCGTTCCACCGTTATGCGGTCCGGCATGACGCCGTGCTGGGCGCACCAGGTGGTCACGGTGGCCAGGAGCTGGGGGCCGACCTCGCCGCTGACGCGGTAGCTGCCGGGGGTCAGTTCGACGGCGGCGGACTCGGCGGGCAGGGCCTTGAGGAGGCCGGCCAGGTCCAGGCCGGGGCGGCCGTTGAAGCGCAGGGTGTTCTCGGCGCCGCCGCGGCACAGCTCCTCGGGGCTGCCCTGGGCGACGACCCGGCCGCCGTCGACGATCGCGACGTCGCGGGCCAGCGCCTCGGCCTCCTCCATGTGGTGCGTGGTCAGCACGACCGTCACACCGTCCGCGCACAGGTCCCGCACCAGGTCCCAGGTGGCGTGCCGGGCCTGCGGATCCAGGCCCGCGGTCGGCTCGTCGAGGAAGACCAGTTCGGGCCGGCCGACGACGGCCATGGCGAGGGAGAGCCGCTGCTGCTGCCCGCCGGACAGCCGCCGGTAGGGGGTGCGGCCGCAGGAGCCGAGGCCCAGGCGCTCGGCCAGGGCGTCCACGTCCAGCGGGTGGGCGTGCAGCGACGCCATGTGCCGCAGCATCTCGTCCGCACGGGCGCCCGCGTAGATCCCGCCGCTCTGCAGCATCACACCCACGCGCGGGCGCAGGGCGGCCGCGTCGGCGACGGGGTCGAGGCCCAGGACGCGGACGGTGCCGGCGTCGGGGCGGCGGTAGCCCTCGCACATCTCGATGGTGGTGGTCTTCCCGGCCCCGTTGGGGCCGAGGACGGCGGTGAGGCCGCCGGCCGCGACGGTCAGGTCGAGCCCGTCCACGGCGGTCTTCGTCCCGTACCGCTTGACGAGGCCGCGGACCTCGACGGCGGGCTCTGAGCTGGCGCTGCGCATGGCGGGAAGTCTACGAACCCGGAGCCGCCGCGGACCCCGCCGGGGTGTGCGGAACCCGCCTCCGCAGTGATCCACATCGGTGCTGGTTAGGTGACCCTTAGTGATCGAGACCACCGCCGGGTCCCCCGGACGCCGCTTGTCGCCGTCCCGGCAATTACGCAACAATGGTGTTGTGAAATACGCGGGCAAGGCTCCTCACAGCCCCGTGGCCAGGCCGGACGGCCCGGCCGCCGGGCAGGGCATGCCCGTACCCGCACGCGACGTACCCCGCGTCCATGCTCTCGACGAGCAGCGCGGCACGCGGAACCGCGTCGCCCGGTCCATCCTCGACCACGGCCCGTCCACCGCGGCCGAGCTGGCGGTGCGCCTGGAGCTCACCCCTGCGGCCGTCCGCCGCCACCTCGACACCCTCCTCGCCGAGGGCGTCGTCGAGGCCCGGGACAAGCGGGTCTACGGAGCGCGCGGACGCGGCCGCCCCGCCAAGGTCTTCGCGCTCACCGACTGCGGGCGCGACGCCTTCGACCAGGCCTACGACAAGCTCGCGCAGGACGCCCTGCGCTGGATCGCCCAGTCCGCGGGCGGCGGGGCCAGGGGCGAGGCCGCCGTGGCCGCCTTCGCCCGCGCGCGACTGGCCGCGCAGGCGGAGAACTGGCAGGCCGCCCTGGCGGCGGCCGGCCCCGAGGACCGCGCACAGGTCCTGGCCGGGGCATTGACCGCGGACGGGTACGCTGCTACGGCGCGCAGCGCACCGGTCGGCGAACAGCTCTGCCAGCACCACTGCCCGGTCGCCCATGTCGCCGAGCAGTACCCGCAGCTGTGCGAGGCGGAGACCGAGGTCTTCTCCCGCCTGCTCGGGACTCATGTGCAGCGTCTGGCCACCATCGCCCACGGCGACGGAGTGTGCACGACGTTCATTCCCAAGAGCAGCACCCCCAAGACCACCGAAGCATCCACCAGCACGGCCGGGAGGAACCCCGCATGACTCTCCCCACGGAGACTGCCCACCCCGAACTCGAGGGCCTGGGCACCTACGAATACGGCTGGGCCGACTCCGACGAGGCCGGTGCCGCGGCGAAGCGCGGCCTTTCCGAGGAGGTCGTCCGCGACATCTCGGCGAAGAAGTCCGAGCCCGAGTGGATGCTCAAGCTGCGTCTCAAGGGCCTGCGGCTCTTCGACAAGAAGCCCATGCCGACCTGGGGCTCCGACCTCTCCGGCATCGACTTCGACAACATCAAGTACTTCGTGCGCTCCACGGAGAAGCAGGCCGCCACCTGGGAGGACCTGCCCCAGGACATCAAGAACACCTACGACAAGCTGGGCATCCCCGAGGCGGAGAAGCAGCGCCTGGTCGCCGGTGTCGCCGCGCAGTACGAGTCCGAGGTCGTCTACCACCAGATCCGCGAGGACCTGGAGGAGCAGGGCGTCATCTTCCTGGACACCGACACCGCCCTGAAGGAGCACCCGGAGCTCTTCCAGGAGTACTTCGGCACGGTCATCCCGGTCGGTGACAACAAGTTCGCCTCGCTGAACACCGCCGTGTGGTCCGGCGGCTCCTTCATCTACGTCCCGCCGGGCGTCCACGTCGACATCCCGCTGCAGGCCTACTTCCGTATCAACACGGAGAACATGGGCCAGTTCGAGCGGACCCTGATCATCGTCGACGAGAACGCCTATGTGCACTACGTCGAGGGCTGCACCGCCCCGATCTACTCCTCGGACTCGCTGCACAGCGCCGTCGTCGAGATCATCGTCAAGAAGGGCGGCCGCTGCCGCTACACGACGATCCAGAACTGGTCGAACAACGTCTACAACCTGGTCACCAAGCGCGCCGTGGCCTACGAGGGCGCGACCATGGAGTGGGTCGACGGCAACATCGGCTCCAAGGTGACCATGAAGTACCCCGCGGTCTACCTGATGGGCGAGCACGCCAAGGGCGAGACCCTGTCCATCGCCTTCTCCGGCGAGGGCCAGCACCAGGACGCCGGCGCCAAGATGGTCCACATGGCGCCGAACACCTCCTCCAACATCGTCTCCAAGTCGGTGGCGCGAGGCGGCGGCCGCACCTCCTACCGCGGTCTGATCGAGATCGGCGAGGGCGCCAAGGGCGCCAAGTCCAACGTGCTGTGCGACGCCCTGCTGGTGGACACCATCTCCCGCTCGGACACCTACCCCTACGTCGACGTCCGCGAGGACGACGTCTCCATGGGCCACGAGGCGACCGTCTCCAAGGTCAGCGAGGACCAGCTCTTCTACCTGATGAGCCGCGGTCTCTCCGAGGACGAGGCCATGGCGATGATCGTGCGCGGCTTCGTCGAGCCGATCGCCCGCGAGCTCCCCATGGAGTACGCGCTGGAGCTCAACCGGCTGATCGAGCTGCAGATGGAAGGCGCGGTCGGCTAGCCCCGGCGCACCTCCCGGACCGCAGCGAACCCTTTGTGACAGGAAGAGAGCACGACGACAGCCATGGCTGACAACACTCCCGCCGGCAGCACGACCGACGGCGCCATCCAGGTGGGCGGCCCCCGCCAGCCCATCGACGCCCGGGTCAGCGCCCCCGCCTCGTACGACGTCGCGGACTTCCCCGTGCCGCACGGCCGCGAGGAGGAGTGGCGGTTCACCCCGCTGGAGCGCCTGCGCGGTCTGCACGACGGCACGGCCGTGGCGGACGGCGGCGTCAAGGTCGAGGTGGAGGCCCCCGAGGGCGTCACCGTCGAGACCGTCGGCCGGGACGACGCCCGCCTCGGCAGGGCCGGCAAGCCGGTCGACCGGGTCGCCGCCCAGGCCTACAGCTCCTTCGAGAAGGCCTCGGTCGTCTCCGTCCCGAAGGAGACGGTGCTCACCGAGCCCGTCCGCATCTCCGTGCACGGAGAGGGCGGGGTCGCCTTCGGCCACCAGGTCGTCGAGGTCGGCGCGTTCGCCGAGGCCGTCGTCGTCATCGACCACACCGGTGACGCCACCCTCGCCGCCAACGTCGAGTTCCTGATCGGCGACGGCGCCAAGCTCACGGTCGTCTCCGTCCAGGACTGGGACGGCACCGCGGTGCACGCCGGCCAGCACACCGCGCTCGTCGGCCGCGACGCCTCCTTCAAGTCCGTGATCGTCACCTTCGGCGGCGACCTGGTCCGGCTGCACCCCCGCGTCGTCTACGGCGCCCCGGGCGGCGAGGCCGAGCTCTACGGTCTGTACTTCACCGACCAGGGCCAGCACCAGGAGCACCGCCTCTTCGTCGACCACGACACCCCGCACTGCCGCAGCAACGTCGCCTACAAGGGCGCGCTGCAGGGCAAGGACGCCCACGCGGTCTGGATCGGCGACGTGCTGATCCGCGCCGAGGCCGAGGGCACCGACACCTACGAGCTCAACCGGAACCTCGTCCTCACCGACGGCGCCCGCGTCGACTCCGTGCCCAACCTGGAGATCGAGACGGGCGAGATCGTCGGGGCCGGCCACGCCTCGGCCACCGGCCGCTTCGACGACGAGCAGCTGTTCTACCTGATGGCCCGCGGCATCCCGGCCGACGAGGCCCGCCGTCTGGTGGTCCGCGGCTTCTTCGCCGAGCTTGTGCAGCAGATCGGCATCCCCGACCTGGAGGAGCGCCTCCTCGCCAAGATCGAGACGGAGCTGGAGGCGTCGGTCGCATGAACGACTTCGTCCGCGCCTGTGGTCTGAGCGAGCTCGAGGAGGACACTCCGAAGCGGGTCGAGCTCGGCGGCACCCCGGTCGCCGTCGTCCGCACCGAGGGCGAGGTGTTCGCGGTCAACGACATCTGCTCGCACGCGAACGTCTCCCTCTCCGAGGGCGAGGTGGAGAACTGCCACATCGAGTGCTGGCTGCACGGCTCCAGCTTCGACCTGCGCACCGGCAAGCCAGATTGCCTCCCCGCGACGCAGCCCATCCCCGTATACCCCGTCAAGATCGAAGGGGACGACGTGCTCGTCTCCGTCACCCAGGAGTCCTGAGTTCCCCATGGCAACGCTTGAGATTCACGACCTGCACGTCTCCGTCGACGCCGAAAACGGCCCCCGGGAGATCCTGCGTGGCGTCGACCTGACCGTGAAGCAGGGCGAGACCCACGCCATCATGGGCCCCAACGGCTCCGGCAAGTCCACCCTGGCCTACTCGCTGGCCGGTCACCCCAAGTACACGATCACCGGCGGTACCGTCACCCTCGACGGCGAGGACGTCCTGGAGATGTCCGTCGACGAGCGCGCCCGCGCCGGCGTCTTCCTCGCCATGCAGTACCCGGTCGAGGTCCCCGGCGTCTCGGTCTCCAACTTCCTGCGCACCTCCGCCACCGCCGTCCGCGGCGAGGCCCCCAAGCTGCGCACCTGGGTGAAGGAGGTCAAGGAGGCCATGCAGCGGCTCCAGATGGACCCCGCCTTCGCCGAGCGCAACGTCAACGAGGGCTTCTCCGGCGGTGAGAAGAAGCGCCACGAGATCCTCCAGCTGGAGCTCCTCAAGCCGAAGATCGCGATCCTCGACGAGACCGACTCCGGTCTCGACGTCGACGCCCTGCGCATCGTCTCCGAGGGCGTCAACCGGGTCCGTGAGACCGGCGAGGTCGGCACCCTGCTGATCACCCACTACACGCGCATCCTGCGCTACATCAAGCCCGACTTCGTGCACGTCTTCGCCGGCGGCAAGATCGTCGAGTCCGGCGGCGCCGAGCTCGCCGACAAGCTGGAGAACGAGGGCTACGAGGCGTACGTGAAGGGTGGCGTAACGGCGTGACCATACTGCTGCCGGGCCTGCTCGACACCGACGCGATCCGCAAGGACTTCCCCATCCTGGACCGCACGGTCCACGGCGGGAAGAAGCTCGTCTACCTGGACAACGCGGCCACCTCCCAGAAGCCGCGCCAGGTGCTCGACGTGCTCAACGAGCACTACGAGCAGCACAACGCCAATGTCCACCGCGGTGTGCACGTCCTCGCCGAGGAGGCCACGGCGCTGTACGAGGGCGCGCGCGACAAGATCGCCGCGTTCATCAACGCGCCGAGCCGCGACGAGGTGATCTTCACCAAGAACGCCTCGGAGTCCCTCAACCTCGTGGCCAACATGCTCGGCTGGGCCGACGAGCCCTACCGGGTCGACCACGACACCGAGATCGTCATCACGGAGATGGAGCACCACTCCAACATCGTTCCCTGGCAGCTGCTCTCGCAGCGCACGGGCGCGAAGCTGAAGTGGTTCGGCCTCACCGACGACGGCCGCCTGGACCTGTCCAACATCGACGAGATCATCACGGAGAAGACCAAGGTCGTCTCCTTCGTGCTGGTCTCCAACATCCTGGGCACGC
The DNA here is from genome assembly GCF_013030945.1 of Streptomyces morookaense. Lineage (GTDB taxonomy): Bacteria > Actinomycetota > Actinomycetes > Streptomycetales > Streptomycetaceae > Streptomyces > Streptomyces morookaensis. Next base: position 145,855 of record NZ_JABBXF010000021.1, read on the forward strand.
TCAACCCGGTCGAGGCGATCGTGCGCCGCGCCCAGCAGGTCGGCGCGCTCGTCGTCGTCGACGCCTCGCAGGCCGCGCCGCACATGCCGCTGGACGTCCAGGCGCTCCAGGCCGACTTCGTGGCCTTCACCGGCCACAAGATGTGCGGCCCGGACGGCATCGGTGTGCTGTGGGGCCGCCAGGAGCTGCTGGAGGACCTCCCGCCGTTCCTCGGCGGCGGCGAGATGATCGAGACCGTCTCGATGCACTCCTCCACCTACGCCCCCGCGCCGCACAAGTTCGAGGCCGGTACGCCCCCGATCGCCCAGGCCGTCGGCCTCGGCGCCGCGGTGGACTACCTCACCTCGATCGGCATGGAGCGCATCGCGCGCCACGAGCACGCGATCACCGAGTACGCCATCCAGCGCCTGCAGGAGATCCCCGACCTGCGGATCATCGGCCCCGTCACGGCCGAGGACCGCGGTGCCGCGATCTCCTTCACGCTCGGCGACATCCACCCGCACGACGTGGGCCAGGTCCTCGACGAGCAGGGCATCGCGGTCCGGGTCGGCCACCACTGTGCCCGCCCCGTCTGCCTGCGGTACGGAATTCCTGCGACCACGCGGGCGTCGTTCTACCTGTACTCCACGCCTGCCGAGGTCGACGCGCTGGTCGAGGGCCTGGAGCACGTCCGGAACTTCTTCGGCTGACGAATGGGCGCTCACTGTGAAGCTTGATTCGATGTACCAGGACGTCATCCTGGACCACTACAAGAACCCGCACGGCCGGGGTCTGCGGGATGGCGACGCCGAGGTGCACCACGTCAACCCGACGTGCGGCGACGAGATCACGCTGCGCGTCCGGCTGGCGGGCGAGAAGATCGAGGACGTCTCGTACGAGGGCCAGGGCTGCTCCATCAGCCAGGCCAGCGCCTCCGTGCTCAACGAGTTGCTCGTGGGCAAGGAGCTCGCCGAGGCGCAGCGGATCCAGGAGACCTTCCTGGAACTGATGCAGTCCAAGGGCCGCATCGAGCCGGACGACGCGATGGAGGAGGTCCTGGAGGACGCCGTCGCGTTCGCGGGCGTCTCCAAGTACCCCGCCCGGGTGAAGTGTGCTCTGCTGAGCTGGATGGCGTGGAAGGACGCGACGGCGAAGGCGCTGTCCGAAGGGAAGACCGCATGAGCGAGAACGTGACCGACGCCGCGGCGGAGTCCGCCCCGGCGACGACCAAGCCGGCCACGGAGGAGGAGGTCCGAGAGGCCCTCTACGACGTGGTCGACCCCGAGCTGGGCATCGACGTCGTCAACCTCGGCCTGATCTACGGCATCCACATCGACGACGCCAATATCGCCACCCTCGACATGACCCTGACGTCCGCGGCCTGCCCGCTGACCGATGTCATCGAGGACCAGGCGAAGTCGGCGACCGAGGGCATCGTCAACGAGCTCCGCATCAACTGGGTGTGGATGCCGCCGTGGGGCCCCGACAAGATCACCGACGACGGCCGCGAGCAGCTGCGGGCGCTCGGGTTCAACGTCTGAGTCCGTCCGGTACGCGTACAGCCCGTCCCCTGGTCCAGGGGACGGGCTGTTGCCGTGTACGCGGGTGTCACGCCATCCAGAAGAAGACCGCCGTCATCCGCTTCTCCTCCAGCGTGCCGCCCCAGTAACCCGTCGCGCTGTGCATCATGTTGGCGGTGTAGAGCAGCAGCCGGTTGTAGCGGTGCGGTACGCGCACGTCCTCGGTGAAGGAGTCCGGCGGGACGAAGCGGGTGCCCAGGGCGTCGACCAGGTTGTTGTGGGGCGCCGTGACCATGTTGCCGCCGAGCCGGCCGCCGGGGAGGCTCTGGCGGTAGAAGCTGGTGCCGCAGTCCTTGGGCACGTGCGGGTTGAGGTAGAGCACGGCGGCGTAGCGGCACAGCGCCCGCGAGTCGGTGTGCGGGCGCAGTTCGGACTCGCCCTCGCCGACGACCTGGATGCAGTTGTGGTTGAGGGTGCCGCCGTTGGGCGTGCTCTCCACCCACAGCCTGCGCGCCCCGGTCGCCTTCCGCACCTGCCGTTCGACGCAGGCCAGTTCGTCGGGTTCGAGCCCGGGCATGGTCCGCAGGCCCGGCCAGCTCTCGGGCTTGTGCGGATAGCCCTCGACCCAGTCGTCCTTGGCCAGGCAGCGGGCCCGCACGGAGTCCGGGTCGGGCAGGACGTCGTCGAGGATCCAGTAGTCCCGCCCCCGGGTGGGCTTGCGGTAGGGGAGGACGGGGAGCGCGGGTGCCATGCGGCCGACCATACATTCGGGGTTCGTCAGCGTTGTCCGGTGAGTTGGTCAACCTTGCGTCAATGATGCGGAGCGGCGCGCGGCCGGGCGGATCCCGCCGCGGAGCGGCAGCCGGTTCGCCTTGAGCGGCCCCGTCCGGTTAGGTTTTCGGGCATGACCGATGCTGTTGCCCCCCGCACCACCGGCGCCGTTGCCGCCGGCCTCGCCACGATCACCGACGACGGGACCGTCCTCGACACCTGGTACCCGGCCCCCGAGCTGCTCGATGTCCCCGGCCCGGCCGGCACCACCGTGCTGAGCGCCGAGCTCACCGCCGAGCTGCTGGGCGAGGAGGCCCTCGCCGCCGTCGGTCCGGACCCGCGGCGCGGCGTCGGCGTCGTGGCCGTCAAGACGGTCATCGCCTCGCTCGACGACAAGCCCCTGGACGCGCACGACGCCTACCTGCGGCTGCACCTGCTCTCGCACCGCCTGGTCAAGCCGCACGGCCAGAGCCTCGACGGCATCTTCGGCCTGCTCGCCAACGTCGCCTGGACCTCGCTCGGCCCCGTCGCCGTCGACCAGGTCGAGACCGTCCGCCTGAAGGCCCGCGCCGCGGGGCTGCACCTCCAGGTCACCAGCATCGACAAGTTCCCGCGCATGACGGACTACGTGGCCCCGTCCGGCGTCCGCATCGCCGACGCCGACCGCGTCCGCCTCGGCGCCCACCTCGCCCCCGGCACCACCGTCATGCACGAGGGCTTCGTCAACTTCAACGCCGGCACCCTGGGCACCTCCATGGTCGAGGGCCGCATCAGCGCGGGCGTAGTCGTCGGCGACGGCTCCGACATCGGCGGCGGCGCCTCCACCATGGGCACCCTCTCCGGCGGCGGCAAGCAGATCATCTCCATCGGCGAGCGCTGCCTGCTCGGCGCCGAGTCCGGCATCGGCATCGCCCTCGGCAACGAGTGCGTCGTCGAGGCGGGCCTCTATGTCACCGCGGGCACCCGCGTGACCATGCCCGACGGCGAGGTCGTCAAGGCCCTGGAGCTCTCCGGCGCCGACAACATCCTCTTCCGCCGCAACTCCACCAGCGGCGCCGTCGAGGCGCGCCCCTACAAGTCCAACTGGGGCGGCCTCAACGAGGTTCTGCACAGCCACAACTGAGCCACTCTGGCGCTTACCCGGCGTACTGCGCCACCATGGACGGGTCCGGCATCCACCGGAAGCGGATGCCGGAACCGGACAAACGGGAGGCGTCATGAGGCTCGGCAAGGCACTCGCCGTGGGGTTTGCCGAAGAGGCGGAGGAGGACGTGGTTCCGGCTGCGGAAGAGGTCGCTGCGGAGACCGCCCCCGCCGAGGTCCCGGCTCCCGAGGTGCTCGCCGGGCGATGAGGCTGAGGCTTCCGCAGGAACGTCCCGCCGCGCCGCCCACCGGCTACAAGATCGCCTACCCGGTGCTCTCGCACGACGGCACCCGGGCCGGCTTCACGGGGGTCTCCCTCGGCGGCGGCTCCCCGTACGGCGTGCTGGACGACGCCCGTTGTGCGTACGGGCGGCGGCATCGCAGCCCGGCGCGCTTCTGCGACTGCGGCTTCCACTGCCTGCACTCGCCGGCCGAGGCGCTCGGCCTGACGTGCACCGGGGCGCACCGGCGGGCCGTGCTGCTCGAAGTCACCGTGCTGGGCGCCTACATCCGCTACGAGCGCGGGCTGCGCTACGCGCGCCAGCGGGTGCGCACCGTGCGCGTCGGGCCGTGCGGCTGCGGCCGGACCGCCATCCGGCTCTCCGACGCGGGGTGGGGGCGGCCCGGCTGGTGGACGGCGGCCGCCGACTGCGGCGGCTGCGGGGCCGGGCTGGGGCGGCCGAGCGTGACGTTCGCGGAGTTCGCCGAGCGGGCCGGTTCGGTGACGGTGGTCACCGAACCGGGGGTTCGGGATGCGGCGCCGGCGAGCGTCACCGAGCTGATGGCGGAGGCCGCGCTGTTGCAGGCGCGACTGGACTGGTTCCAGGGGCGGTTGGCGCGGGTGGAGGGCTGGGGGAACTGACGTCCCTTACGGGGCGCGGCCCATGACGGGGCGCTACCCCCTACGGGGCGCCGACCGCCCCCTCGTACGCCCGTACCAGCCCCGCCACCCGCTCCGCCCCCGCCCCGCGCAGCGGCGCCCGTACCGGGCCCGCCGGCAGGCCGAGTGTGGTCAGCAGGGCCTTCGCCGTCACCGTGCCCGGCAGGCCCGCCGCCATCATCGCCTCCACCAGCGGGAGCACCCGCTGGTGGCAGCGCAGCGCCTCCGCATGCGCACCCCGGTCGAACGCGTCGAGTGCCGCCGCCAGCAGCGGGCCCGCCACATTGGCGACCGTGCTCACATAGCCCGTGCCGCCCACCGAGCGCAGCGGGAGGTTCAGCTCCTCGCACCCCGAGTAGTACGCAAGTCCCGTCTGCGCGATCACCTTTGAGCTGCCCAGCAGGTCGTATGCGCAGTCCTTCACGCCCGCGATCCGCGGGTGCCCGGCCAGCCGCAGCATCGTCGCGGGTTCGATGCGCGTCCCCGTACGCCCGGGGATGTCGTACAGCATGACCGGCAGGCCGACCGCGTCGGCCACCGTCAGGAAGTGCTCCGCGATGTCCTCCTGCGGCGGGCGGTTGTAGTACGGCGTCACCACCAGCACCCCGTGCGCGCCCGCCGCTTCGGCCGCCCGCGCGAGCTCCACCGTGTGCCGGGTGTCGGGCGAGCCGACCCCGGCCGTGATGCGCGCCCGGTCGCCGACGGCCTCGGCGACGGCGCGGATCAGGGCGCTCTTCTCCGCGTCGCTGGTGGTCGGCGACTCACCGGTGGTGCCGCTGAGGACGAGCCCGTCGCAGCCGCCCTCTCCGACGAGATGGTCGGCGAGGCGCTGCGCCCCGTCGAGATCGAGGGCCCCGTCCGCGGTGAAGGGGGTGACCATGGCACAGACGGTGCGGCCGAAGGGAGGGACGGGAGGGACGGTGGGTGCGGTCATCGCGGCGCACTCCTGACGTGGGAGGAATCGAGGGCGGTGCGTCGATTCTGGGCACCCCGGCCGTGCAGGTCCATTGAAATGTTCTCCACTGATTGCTTAGCGACGCTACAGCGGGCGGAGCAGGTCGAAACCCGTCTAGGCTGGGGCACTGTGCGTCCGGTCCACGACGGCCCGTGACGCTGTTCCGCACGAGCGAGGAGACAGCCCCCTGATGTCCGGAGACCGCCCGACCATGCCGCCGGTGCGGCTCCCCTCCGACGCGGAGCTCGCGCGGGACGCGCTGTCCGCGCCGCTGTTCTCCCGCGCCGTGCAGCTCGCACGCTGGGCCGGGGAGGGCACGCCGGTCGGTGCGGGCGGGGAGCTGCTGTCCGGTCAACTCGCCGAGGCCGCCGGGCTGTTGGGGATGGCGGACGAGGAGGACGGGCCCGCGTACGCCGCCGAGGCCTGGCAGCTGGCGCTGGACACGGGGCTCGTCGAGTTCACCGAGGACGAGAAGGCGGAGGAGGCCGGTTCCGACGAGCCCTCCGGTACCGCCGTCGCGGGCGAGGAGCTCGCCACGGTCACCTCCGGCAGCCCGCAGGACATTCTCGACCTGTGGCTCGGCGGTCTGGAGACCGTCCTGGCCGACGCCGCCGCGCCCGACTTGGCCGACCTCGTCGACCAGCTCTCCGAGGACGGCGAGCTCGACCTGGACGCGCTCGACTGGAACCCCGAGGAGGAGGCCGACTTCCTCGACGGCGTCCTCGGCAACCTCTACCTGCTGACCGCGCTCGGCGAGGGCGCGGCCGAGCGGCCCGTGCCGCTGCCGGCGCTCGCCGCCTCCATGATCGTCCCGGACGACATGGACGAGCCCACGGACGACGTCCTCGAAGAGGTCTCCGACGCGATGATGCGGCTCGACGACCAGTTCCGGATGCTCGCGCCGACCGGGCTCGTCGAGTACCAGCCGGTCGACGAGGCGCTCATCGAGGAGGTCGACGGCGAGGGCCACATCCGCGAGTCCGTCGACGGCATCGCCTCCGAGCTGCCCGAGGAGGAGGACGTCACGCGCTACGGCATGGTCGCCCTGACCCCGCTCGGCCTTTTCGGTGTGCGGGCCCGGATGCTGGACGCGGGCGTGGACGCCCCGGCCGTCGGCGACCTCGCCGAGGAGGACGCGGCCACCCTGCTCGCCGCCCTTCCCGGCCACCCCGCGCACGCCACCCGCACGGAGGCCGAACTCTGGCTCGCCCGGCGGGAACCGGCGGGTGCGGCACGCGAACTGCTCGCCGCCGCCCACGGCGACGACGAGGACGCGCCGTCCCGGCGCCTGGCCTGCCAGCAGACCCTCGCCCTGCTGGACACCGAGGCGGAGCCCGCGCTGCGCGAGGTCCTCGACGACCCGCAACTGGGCGGCCTGGCCCGCGTCTGGCTGGCCGAGCATGGCGCGACGGACGTCCCGGAGCCGGGCGAGGAGATGGTCTTCTGGCTGACGATCGACACGATCGCGGCACAGCTGGCGGCCGACGGCGACTCCGAGGAGCTGCGCGCGCTCGTGGAGGGCCTGGTCGGCCGGCACAGCGGCTTCTTCGACGCGGCGTGGCGGGTGGACCACCCGGCGACGGCGGACGTCCTGGAGGCGATGGGCCGCCTGCACCCGGACAAGAAGGCGGCAAAGGAAGCCCGCAAGGCGGCGTTCAAGGCCCGTTCACGCCACTGAGCGCTCCGCGGGGAGTGCGGGGCGTCAACTGCGGGCTTCGTCGTGGCTGGTCGCGCAGTTCCCCGCGCCCCTTACGGGGCGCGATCGCATAGTGGAGTGCCCCCAGCGGTAGCTGGGGGAGGAACTGCGCGACCAGCCAAAGCCGGCCCGCAGCTGAGACGAACCGCACTCCCCGCCATGGCGCGCTACAGCGCCATGGCGGCCGGCTTCACCATGTCCCGCACAGTCCTCGCCTTCACATACTCGCCGACGGCAGTCATCTCCCACTCGCCCGAGAACTGCCGGACGAACTTGCACATCAGGACACCGGTCTTCGGCTCCGAGCCGGTCAGGTCGAAGCGGACCAGCTCCTCGCCGGTCTGCGCGTCGAGCAGCCGGCAGTACGCCTTCGCGACGTCGGTGAACTTCTGGCCGTTGTACGAACTGACCGTGAAGACAAGGCCGGTGACCTCCGGCGGCAGGCCGCCAAGGTGGACGGTGATGCTCTCGTCGTCGCCGGAGCCCTCGCCGGTGAGGTTGTCGCCGGAGTGCTGGACGGCGCCGTTCAGGATCATCAGACGGCCGAAGTAGCAGGCGTCGATCATGTTGCGGTCGGGACCGTAGGCGATGACCGAGGCGTCCAGGTCGATCGCCCGGCGGTGGAACGCGGGCTCCCAGCCGAGGCCCATGTCGACCGAACGCTGCAGCGGCTGCCCGCCCTTGACGAGGGACACCGACTGGTTCTTCTGCAGGTTCACCCGGCCCTTGTCCAGGCTGACCTTGCCGGCTGCGGGAGGCGTCGGCGGCATCGGCGGCACGGGCGGCGCCGCGGGCACCGGCGCCGCGGGCGCCGCCGGCTGCGGTGCGGGCTCCTCCACGCTCACCCCGAAGTCCGTGGCGATGCCTGCCAGTCCGTCCGCATACCCCTGGCCCACCGCCCGGACCTTCCAGGCGCCGTTGCGCCGGTAGACCTCCACGACGACCAGCGCCGTCTCCGTGCCCAGCTGCGGCGGTGTGAACACGGCCAGCACGGAGCCGTCGTCCGCGCTGCGCACCGTCGCGGTCGGCTCGGTGCCGGCGAAGGTGGCGCCCGGTGCGTCGAGGCTCGCGGTGACGACGACCTTGTCGATGTCCGCCGGGACGGCCGCGGTGTCGACGGTGATGGCGTCGGGCGTGCCGGCGGCCGCGGCGCGGTGGGTCACGCCCGGTCCCGCGGGCTGGTTGTAGAAGACGAAGTCGGCGTCCGAGCGCACCTTGCCGTCGGGAGTGAGCAGCAGGCCCGAGACGTCGAGCCGCACCGGGGCGGTGACGTCCACCGTCACGCGCGGGACGGAGAGCGGGATGTTCGAGCCGGGTGTCATAGCGGTCATGCACTGCCAACGACCGGCCGGGCTTTACGGTTCCATGACCTGAAGTCCGAAGGTGGCCGGGAATATTCGAACCTGTGGCTGATGCTGCATCCCCCGTCACAAGATCGATTCTGTACAGGGGGGCTCATGTCCAACGGGACGAATACGCCGGAAAGTCTCGCCCAGGGCACCGTGGCCGAGGGCTACGAGGGGGTGCGCGAGGTGTTCGAGGAGACGCTCGCCGAGGAGCGCGCCGGGCACTCCGCCCAGCTCGCGGCCTACGTCGACGGCCGCCGCGTCGTGGACCTGTGGGGCGGACCGGGCATCACCGGGGAATCGCTCGTGGGCGTCTACTCCGCCATCAAGGGCGCCGCCCACCTCGTCGTCGCGCTCCTCGTCCAGGAGGGCGTCCTGGAGCTGGACGAGAAAGTCGCCCACTACTGGCCCGAGTTCGGCAGCGCGGGCAAGGAGGACATCACGCTGCGCGAGCTCATGGCCCACCGGGCCGGCGTGATCGGCGTCGAGGGCGGTTTCACGCCGGAGGAGATGGCGGACGACCGTGCGATCGCCGCCCGGCTGGCCGGACAGCGCCCCTTCTGGCACCCGGGCAGCGCCTTCGGCTACCACGGCCTCGTGATCGCCGCCCTGACCGGCGAGGTCGTCCTGCGTGCGACCGGCCGGACCCTGCACGAGCTCTACGAGTCCCGGATCCGCGCCCCGTACGGCCTCGACCTCTACATGCGCCTGCCCGAGGAGCAGGAGCACCGCTTCCTCACCACCCAGCCCATGGACCCGACCCCGGAGCAGAAGGCGCTGCTGCTGCAGCAGGGGGCGGCCGGGCCGGACAGCCTGACCGGCGTCGCCGGCAACCGCAACCACCCCGTGCACCCCACCGACATCCAGACCTTCCCCAACTCCCGTGCCGTGCGCGCGGGCGGGAACGCCTCCGCGGCGGGTGTGGGCTCCGCCCGCGGTCTGGCCCGGATGTACGCGGCCGCCATCGGCGAGGTCGACGGGCGGGCGCCGCTGCTCACGCCGGAGACCGCGGCACGGTTCGCGCAGGTCCAGTCCACGGGCCGCGACCTGGTGTTCCGTGAGCACTACTCCTTCGGCGTGGGCTTCATCGCCATGGCGGACATGCTGCCGTTCCTCGGCGCGCGGTCCTTCGGGCACGGCGGCGCCCCCGGTTCGCAGGCCTTCGCCGACCCGAGCGCCCGCCTCGGCTTCGGCTACACGCGCCGCCGCTTCGGCTTCCCGGCGACGTCCCGTGCCCAGTCGAAGCGGCTGGCCGAGGCCGTGCGCCGGGCCGCCGTCAGCGTGGGCTGACGAAACCGCACTCGTAGGCGGCGATGACGGCCTGGGTGCGGTCCCGCACCCCCAACTTGGCCAGAATCGCCGCCACATGCGACTTGACCGTCGCTGCGCCGACGGTCAGCCGCTCCGCGATCTCGGCGTTCGACAGCCCGGCTGCCATCAGCCGCAGCACCTCGGCCTCCCGCTCGGACAGCCGCTCGCGCAGCCGTTCCGCGGCGCCGCGCCCGGCCCGTCCGTCCATATGGGCCGCGGCCAGGGCGCGGACGGCCGCGGGGAAGAGCAGCGAGTCGCTGCGCGCCACCATCCGCACGGCCTGGACGAGTTCGTCGGCACCGGAGCGCTTGAGGAGGAAGCCGGAGGCGCCGACGCGGAGCGCGTCGTAGACATAGCTGTCGTTCTCGAAGGTGGTGAGGACGACGATCCGGGGCGGCTCGTCCATGCCGGCCAGGATGCGCTCGGTGGCACGGAGTCCGTCGACCTCGGGCATGCGCACGTCCATGAGGACGACGTCGGGGCGCAGTTCACGCACCACCGCCACGGCCTCGGCCCCCGTGGCGGCCTCGCCGACGACCTCCATGCCGCCCTCCGCGCCGAGAACGGCACGGAGGGCGGTGCGGACCAGGCGTTCGTCGTCGGCGAGGACGATGCGTATGGGTGACATGAGGTCAGCGTAGGGCGCCGCACCCGGGGCCTCACCCTCCGCCCAGCGGCAGCCGCGCCGACAGCCGCCACACCCCCTCCCGTTCGCCCCACTCCGCGCTGCCGCGCAGCAGCCGCGCCCGTTCCGCGATGCCCGGCAGACCGCGGCCGCCCCCGGTGCGCCGCGCCGCACGCTCCGCCACCGGGTTCTCCACCGTGACGCACAACACCTCCTCGTCCAGCGCGAGATGCAGGCTCACCGGCACATGTCCCGCATGCCGCAGTGCATTCGTCAGGCCCTCCTGCACCATGCGGTACGCCTCGCGCGAGACGACCGGCGGCACCGCTTCCAGCGACGGCGGATCCGGCGCGGCGAGCGTCACCGTGCTGCCCGCCGCGCGGGTGCGTTCCACGAGGGCCCCCAGGGCGGCGAGGGTGGGGGCCGGCGCCGTGGGCGCCGGGCCCTCCTCGCGCAACAGGCCCAGAACCGCGTCGAGTTCGCCGACCGCGTCCCGTGCCGTCTCCTCGATCGCGGCGAGCGCCTGGCGGGCGAACGCGGGGTCGCTGTCGAAGACCCTGCGGGCGGCACCCGCCTGGAGGGTCACCGCGCTCAGTGCGTGACCGACCGAGTCGTGCAGCTCGCGCGCGAGCCGGTTGCGCAGGGCGAGGCGCAGGGCGCGCTCCTCGGCCGCCGCGATCCGCTCGGCCGTCGACGGGCCCAGCAGCGCGGGCGCGCAGCGGGACAGCAGGGCCCCCGCGGCCCACGAAGTGGCGAGGACCAGCAGGAGCAGCGCCGCGCCGGCCAGGGGTGCCAGCCACGACCACGGTGTGTGTTCGAGCGGGCCGAGCCAGGTCCAGGGGGCGTGCACGCCGGTGACCGGCATGGTCATCAGGAACAGGGCGAACGGCGGAGCCGCCAGCGACATGCCGCTGACGACGCCTCCCGCCGCGAGGTGCAGGCCGTAGTAGGCGGCCGTGCGCCCGCGGGAGCCCCACGACCCGGCCGTGCCGGTGGCCAGTTCGGCCTCCGGCACCCGCAGCAGGGTGCGCGCCGCCGCGCACTCCAGCGGGCGGAGCTGGGGGAAGACCGCCGTCGAGACGGCGGCCAGGGGCAGCGCCACGGCGAAGGACAGGAACGTGGCGCCGGTCGAGGAGAAGATTCCCCGAGCGGTGATCAGGAACGACACCAGGACGTTGGCCAGCAGGTAGTACGGCATCAGCAGCGCGCCGCCGAGCAGCAGGTGGACCCAGCGCAGCCGGGCCCGCCCGCCGGTCAGTGCATTCATGATCACAGCGTAGAACCGCCGTGCTCGGTACGTCATTTGGTGGCGTGGTCGTCCTGAATCGAGTTCATACGTACAGAATTGATCTGGCCAAGGTCCGGCGCGTCGGCCTGACCGGCAGAGTCTCTCGGCCGCAGGGCGGAGACGGCCGGGCCGTGCCCCGTCCTCAGGACGGAGGACCGGATCCGCCCTCCGGCGCGCAACCCTTCGGCACCGGGTCGACGGTGATCGCCTGCGCGTGGCGCGGGCCTCGTACAGTGCACGTATGGACGCGAGTGCGGTGCTGCACATCAAGGGACGGATACTGGTCGGCCCGGACCCCCTGAGCGGGGTGCGTGACGAGATGTGGGTGGTCGGCGGACGGATCACCTTCGACCGGCCGACGGGGACGGCGGACGTCACGACGATCACCGGGTGGGTGCTGCCCGGACTGGTGGACGCACACTGCCACGTGGGGCTCGACGCGCACGGCGCGGTCGACGAATCGACCACGGAGAAGCAGGCGTTGACCGAACGGCACGCCGGGGCGCTGCTGCTGCGCGACGCCGGCTCGCCCTCCGACACCCGCTGGATCGACGACCGCGAGGACCTGCCGCGCATCATCCGCGCCGGCCGCCACATCGCCCGTACCCGCCGCTACATCCGCAACTACGCCCACGAGATCGAGCCGGAGGACCTCGTGGCCTACGTCGCGCGCGAGGCGCGGCGCGGGGACGGCTGGGTCAAGCTCGTCGGCGACTGGATCGACCGCGAGACCGGCGACCTCGGCGCCTGCTGGCCGCGGGGGGCGGTCGAGGCCGCGATCGCCGAGGCACACCGGCTGGGGGCGCGCGTCACCGCGCACTGCTTCGCGGAGGAGACGCTCGCGCCGCTGGTGGAGGCCGGGATCGACTGCATCGAGCACGCCACCGGGCTGACCGAGGAGACGATCCCGCTCTTCGCGGAGAAGGGCGTGGCGATCGTCCCCACGCTCGTCAACATCGCGACGTTCCCGCGGCTGGCGGAGGGCGGGGAGGCGAAGTTCCCGCGCTGGGCGGAGCACATGCGCGCCCTGCACGCGCGCCGCTACGCGACGGTGGGGGCGGCGTACGACGCGGGGATCCCGGTGTACGTGGGCACGGACGCGGGCGGTTCGCTGCCGCACGGGCTGGTGGCCCAGGAGGTCGCGGAACTGGTGAAGGCGGGGCTCCCTGCGGGGGCCGCGCTGGCGGCGGCGTCGTGGGGGGCGCGGGAGTGGCTGGGGCGGCCGGGGCTGGTGGAGGGGGCGCCCGCCGACTTCGTCGTGTACGAGGAGGATCCCCGCGCCGATGTACGGGTGTTGGGCGCTCCGCGCCGGGTGGTGTTGCGGGGGCGGGTGGTGGGGTAGGGGGTGCCCCCGGCGCCCCTTACGGGGCGCAGCATCCCTTACGGGGTCAGTGCCGACGACAGCGCCTCCGCGAAGCGGTCCGATGTCTCCCTGTCCCGCACCGCGACCCTGAGGTACTCCGGGCCCAGGCCCGGGAACGTGTCGCCGCGGCGTACGGCGAAACCCAGCCCCCGCAGGCGACCGCGGACCAGTGATGCGCCCGGCAGGCGCAGCAGCAGGAACGGGCCGGCCGCCGGGCCGCACACCGTCACGGACGGGAACTCGGTCAACCGGGCCTCCAGATAGGCCCGGTCCGCCGCGACCTCGCACGCCGCCCGCCCCGATTCCGCCACCGCCGCCGGCAGGCAGCACGCCTCGGCCGCCACCAGCGCCGGCGACGACACCGGCCACAGCGGCTGTGCCCGCTCCAGCGCGGCCACCGTGTCCGGCGCGGCGAGCACGTAGCCGATGCGCAGACCCGCCAGCCCCCACGTCTTCGTGAGGCTGCGCAGCACGACCAGCCCGGGCAGATCCGTCCGTGCCGCCAGCGACTCGCGCTCGCCCGGCACCGCGTCCATGAACGCCTCGTCCACGACCAGGGTCCGGCCCGGCCGGGCCAGCCGGGCCAGCGCCGACGCCGGGTGCAGCACGGACGTGGGGTTGGTGGGGTTGCCCACGACCACCAGGTCCGCGTCCCCCGGCACCGCCCGCGGGTCCAGGCGGAAACCGTCCGCCGCGTCGAGCACCACCCGCTCCACCGCGTGCCCGGCGTCCCGCAACGCCGCCTCCGGCTCGGTGAACTGCGGGTGCACGACGACGGCCCGGCGCACGCCGAGCGCCCGGGCCAGCAGGACGAACGCCTCGGCGGCGCCCGCCGTGAGCAGCACCCGCTCCTCCGGCAGCCCGTGCCGCGCGGCCACGGCGCGCCGCGCGGCACGCCCGTCGGGGTAGGCGGCCAGGCCCGTGAGGGAGTCGGCTATGCGCTCGCGCAGCCACTGCGGGGGCGTGCCGGAGCGCACGTTGACCGCGAGGTCGGTCAACCCGGCACCCGCGCCGCGTACTTCCGCGTCGCCGTGGTGCCGCAGATCGGGTTCGTGCATGGGGGCCTTCGGTGAGACGGGGCGGGGAGCGGCGACGGCCACGGCGCAGGTGGCCCGCGCCGACTTCCTTTTGCCGACCAGCAGGACGCCGTCGGGGCCTGAGGCCAGCAGCGCGGCGGCCTCGGCCACGGCCGGTGTCCCGGCGGCGGCGAGGACGGTCTGCGAGGGGTGCGGGGTCGCCTGCGCGGCGAGCTCGTCGGGGGAGTAGACGCGGAGCGGCACGCCGAGCCGCTCCGCGGCGGCGAGCATGCCGGGCTCGTCCGCCCTGGCCTCGACGGTGGCCAGGGCCGCGACGGTGCCGGCGGCGTCGCCGGCCTCGGCCAGGGTGCGCCCGGCGAGCGCGAGGATCTCGTCGGCCGTCGTGCCGCGGCGGGCGCCGACGCCGAGGTAGAGGGCGGTCATGCGCGGGCCGCCGCCTGCGCGACGAGGCGGTGGGCCATGGCCGGGGCGCCTGCCCAGTGGGTGTGCAGGTAGGAGGCGTGGACACCGGCGAGGGTGAAGCCCTCGACGCGGCGCGTGGTGGGGGTACCTCCCATGCCGTTCAGGCTATGGGGGAGGGTGAACCCCCACGCCGGGGTGTCGGCCGCGGCCGACGGTTCGACCACCGTGCGGTGGAACTCGTGTCCGCGGACGCGGGTGCCCGCGACGGCCAGGGAGTTGTCCGCGAGGGCGACGGCTTCGCGGTAGCCGAGGGTGAGGCGCTCGGACATCCGGGCGTCGGCGGGGAGGACGCCGCACATCTCCTTGCCGTCGAGGGTGCGGCAGAGGTAGAGGAGGCCGGCGCATTCGGCGACGACGGGCGCACCGGTCGCCGCGAGGGCGGCGACCTCCTTGCGGAGGGGGACGTTGGCGGACAGGTCCGCCACGTGGACCTCGGGGAAGCCGCCGCCGATCACCAGGGCGGCGGTGCCGGGGGGAAGGGACTCGTCCCGTAGGGGGTCGAAGGTGACGACTTCGGCTCCCGCCGCCGTCAGCAACTCCGCGTGCTCGGCGTACGAGAACGTGAACGCCGCACCGCCGGCGATCGCGATCACGGGGCGACCGCGCCCCGCAGGGGCGCTGGGGGCTCCCCCAGCGGTAGCTGGGGGAGGAACTGCGCGATCAGCCACGGACGGCCCGCAGCCGTCGGACCACGCCCCGCCCGGCACCGGCGGCGCGCTCCGCGCCAAGGCCAGCAACCCCTCCAGGTCGCACCCCTCCCGCACCTGCGCCGCCTGGGCCGCGACAGCGGAAACCGCCTCCGCCCGGCGTTCCGCCACCGGGATCAACCCCAGGTGCCGGCTCGGGGTGTTCAACCCCGCAACCCGGCGCAACGCGCCCAGCACCGGAACCCCGGACTCCGTCAACGCCTCGCGCAGCAGCGCCTCGTGGCGGTCCGAGCCGACCTTGTTGAGGATCACCCCGGCCACCCGGACCTCCGGGTCCCAGGCCGCGAAGCCGTGCACCAGCGCCGCCACCGACCGCGACTGCGACGACGCGTCCACCACCAGCACCACCGGCGCCTTCAGCAGCTTCGCCACATGCGCCGTCGACGCCAGCTCGCCCTGTCCGCTCGCCCCGTCGTACAGCCCCATCACGCCTTCGAGGACGGCGAGATCACAGCCCGCCGCCCCGTGCAGGAACAGCGGGGCGATCCGCTCCGGGCCGCACATGTACGCGTCCAGGTTGCGGCCCGGCCGGCCCGTGGCCAGCGCGTGGTAGCCGGGGTCGATGTAGTCCGGCCCCACCTTGTGCGGGGACACCCTGAGCCCGGCGTCCGCGAAGGCCCGCATCAGGCCGGTGGCCACGGTCGTCTTGCCGCTGCCGGACGACGGGGCGGCGATGACGAGCCGGGGGACGTTCACACTCACCACTCGATGCCCCGCTGGCCCTTCTGCCCCGCGTCCATCGGGTGCTTGATCTTGGACATGTCGGTGACCAGGTCGGCGAATTCGACCAGTTTCTCCGGGGCGTTGCGGCCCGTGACGACCACGTGCTGGGTGCCGGGACGGTCGCGCAGCACGGAGATCACCTCGTCGGTGTCGATCCAGCCCCAGTGCATCGGGTAGGCGAACTCGTCGAGCACGTACAGCTTGTACGTCTCCGCCGCGAGGTCCCGCTTGACCTGCTCCCAGCCCTCGCGCGCCGCCTCCTCGCTCGACGCGAGGTCGCGCTGCACCCAGGACCAGCCCTCGCCCATCTTGTGCCAGGCCACGGTGCCGCCCTCGCCCGAGTCGCCGAGCACGCGCAGCGCCCGCTCCTCGCCGACGCGCCACTTCGCGGACTTCACGAACTGGAACACCCCGATGGGCCATCCCTGGTTCCATGCGCGCAGCGCCAGGCCGAAGGCGGCGGTCGACTTGCCCTTGCCGGTGCCGGTGTGGACGAAGACCAGCGGCCGGTTGCGGCGCTGGCGCGTGGTGAGCCCGTCGTCGGGCACGACGGTCGGCTGTCCCTGCGGCATTACGCGGCCCTCCTGCTGTTGCTGTTGCGTACGGTCTTCACGAGCGCGGAGACATTGTCCGCGCGCAGTTCGTCGAGGGTGACCACCGGGCCGCCCAGGGTCCTGCCCAACTCGTCCGCCAGGCCGAGCCGGACGGGCCCGGACTCGCAGTCCACGACCACCGAGGCCGTGCCCCCGGCCGCGAGCAGCCCCGCCGCCCGCTGCGCCCGCGGCAGCGGCTCCGGGCCGCCCGTCGCGCGGCCGTCGGTCACCACGACCAGCAGCGGGCGCCGCGACGGATCGCGCATCCGCTCCACGCGCAGCACCTCGTGGGCCTGCAGCAGACCCGCGGCCAGCGGGGTGCGGCCGCCGGTCGGCAGCTTCTCCAGCCGGGCGGCGCCCGCCTCCACCGACGAGGTCGGGGGCAGCGCCACCTCGGCCTCCGCGCCGCGGAAGGTGATCATGCCGATCTTGTCGCGGCGCTGGTAGGCATCCAGCAGCAGCGAAAGCACCGCGCCCTTGACCGCGCCCATCCGCTTCCGGGCCGCCATCGAGCCGGAGGCGTCCACCACGAACAGCACCAGGTTGCCCTCGCGTCCCTCGCGCACTGCCTCCCGCAGGTCGTCGCGGCGGATCACCAGGCCCGGGCCGCTGCGCCCGCGCGCCCGCTGGTGCGGGGCGGCGGCCTGCATGGTCGCCGCCAGGTGCAGCCGGGACAGCGCACCGCGTGGGCGGCGCGCCCCTGTTGTCCTGCCGTGCGCGGTGAGCGCGCGCGAACGGCGCCCGTCGGCGCCCTCGCCGAGGCCGGGCACGTCGAACCGGCGGGTGCGGAACGGCTCCGCCGCGGCGACGGCGGGGGCCTCGGGGGCGGTGTCACTCTCGCCGGGTGCCGGTTCCGCGGCCGGTGCCGAACCCTCCTGCGGGGCGGGGGAGTTCTGCGGGGCGGACTCCTCCTGCCGCTGGGGCGGCACGTCCTGCGGGGGCTGCCCGCCGCCGTCGGGGCCGCCGTCGGGGCCGTTGTCCGGGCCGCCGCCGTCCGGGCCGCCGTCCTCGGGCCCGCCCTCCGGGCCCTCCGGCTCGGGGTCCGGTTCCTCGTCCTCGTCCTCGAACTGCCGCAGGATCTCGTCGAGTTTGTCCTCGTCCAGACCCGGCGCGTCGAACGGGTTGCGCCGCCTGCGGTGCGGCAGCGACAGCAGCGCCGCCCGGCGCACGTCCTCGGTCGTGACATCCGTGCGCCCCGCCCAGGCGGCCAGGGCCGTCGCGGTCCGCGCGGTCACGATGTCCGCACGCATGCCGTCCACCTCGAAGCCGGCGCACACGGCCGCGATCCGGCGCAGCGCGCCGTCCCCGAGCCGCACGTCCGGCAGCAGCGCCCGCGCGGCGGCGATGCGCTCGCGCAAGGCGTCCTCCTCCGCGGCCCACTTGGCGGCGAAGGCCGCCGGGTCCTCGTCGTACGCGAGGCGGCGGCGCACGACCTCGACGCGCTCGTCGGTCTCCCGGGAGGCCGCGACCTCGACCGTCAGCCCGAACCGGTCGAGCAACTGCGGGCGCAGTTCGCCCTCTTCGGGGTTCATGGTGCCGACGAGGAGGAAGCGGGACGCGTGGCGTACGGAGACGCCCTCGCGCTCGACGTAGGAGGCGCCCATGGCGGCGGCGTCGAGAAGGAGGTCGACCAGGTGGTCGTGGAGGAGGTTGACCTCGTCCACGTAGAGCACGCCGCGGTGCGCGTCGGCGAGCAGGCCGGGCTCGAACGACTTCACACCGTCGGACAGTGCGCGTTCGATGTCGAGGGCACCGACGAGACGGTCCTCGGAGGCGCCGACGGGCAGTTCGACCACCCGCGCGGGTCGGGTGCCCGCGGGGCCGGCCCCGTGCGGACCGTCCGGGCACCCGGCGTCGGGTGCCGCCGGGTCGCACGAGAAGCGGCAGCCGGTGACGACGTCGATCGCCGGCATCAGGGCCGCGACGCCGCGCACGGCCGTGGACTTGGCGGAGCCCTTCTCGCCGCGGACGAGGACGCCGCCGATGGACGGCGAGATGGCGTTGAGGAGGAGGCCGAGTCGCATGTCGTCCATGCCGACGATGGCGGTGAACGGGTAGGGCATCAGCTGGCGCTCCCTTCGGGGGCGTGGGGGCGGTTGTACGGACGGTGCGGGTCGTTCGGGGTCGCTCGCGCAGTTCCTCCCCCAGCTACCTCCCCCAGCTACCGCTGGGGGGACCCCCAGAGGTGCCCCCAGCGCCCCTGTCGGGGTGCTCACGGCGCCCCCGGCGGTATGAACGGGACCCCGACCGGAGCCCCCTTCTCGATGAGCCGCAGCAGCGCATCCGTGTCCGCGTGCTCCTCGATCAAGTCGCCCAGGCGGTCCAGCTGTTCCTCGCGCAGCGCAGCGAAACTCGTGTCCGGTGCCGGGGCGAAGTCCCGCCCCGCGGCGCGGGCGACCTCGCGGAGGAACGCGCGGCGGAAGCCGTCGCTCTCCAGCGAGCCGTGCCAGTGCGTACCCCACACCGACCCCACCCGACAGCCGTCCAAGAACGGTTCGCCGCCCAGCACTTCGGCGACGCCGTGGTGGATCTCGTAGCCCTCCACCCGCTCGCCCAGCGCCTCGCCCACCGGACGGGCCAGCGTCTTCTCGACGGCGAACCGCACCCGTACCGGCAGCAGGCCCAGGCCCTCGACCGTCCCGGCCTTCGACTCGACCTCGTCCTCGATGCGTTCGCCCAGCGCCTGGAAGCCGCCGCAGACGCCCAGCACCGGGCGGCCCTCCGCCGCCCGCCGGGCGAGGGCGTCGGCCAGGCCGCGCTCGCGCAGCCAGGCCAGCGCGCGCACCGTGCCGCGCGTGCCGGGCACCACGGCCAGGTCCGCGTCGGCGAGTTCCTCCGGGCGGTCGACGAAGCGGACGATCACGCCGGGTTCGGCCGCCAGCGCGTCCACGTCCGTGAAGTTGGACATCAGCGGGACCGCGCACACCGCGACCCGCAGCACGTCGCGCCCGTGCGGCGGCGCCACCACCGACTCCCGCACGGCTCCCCGCAGGGACACCCTCCCCCAGCTACCGCTGGGAGGTGCCCCCAGCCCGTCCTCCTCGTCGATGCCCAGCCCGTGCGCGAACGGCAGCA
>NZ_JABBXF010000210.1 GCF_013030945.1 Streptomyces morookaense
CGGTGTCTGGGGCAGCGGCGGCCAGGCCGCCTACGCGGCCGCCAATGCCTACCTCGACGGCCTCGCCCAGGACCGGCGGGCCCGCGGCCTCGCCGCGACCGCGGTCGCCTGGGGTCCGTGGGGCGGGGGCGGCATGGTCGACGCCGGTGAGGAGGAGCGGCTGCGGCTGCGCGGTCTCACCGTGCTGCGGCCGGCCCAGGCGGTCTCCGCGCTGCACGGTGTGCTGAGCAGCGGGGACACCGCGGTCACTGTGGCGGACGTGGACTGGGGGCGGTTCGCCGTCCCGTTCACCCTCAGCAGGCCGAGCGCGCTGCTGGGCGAACTGCCCGAGGTCAGGAGCGCCCTGGCCGACGAGCCCGCCGAACAGGCCGCCGGGGAACCGTCGGCGCTGGTGGAGAAGCTGTCCGGGCTGTCCGAGGCCGAGCAGGAACGGCTGCTCGTCGACACGGTGTGCGCGCACGCCGCGGCGGTGCTCGGGCACAGCGGCTCGGGGGCGGTGGAACCGGACCTGGCGTTCCGGGACCTCGGCTTCGACTCGCTGACCGC
>NZ_JABBXF010000211.1 GCF_013030945.1 Streptomyces morookaense
CGTGATGTACCACGACTACGGCGGGCGCGTGCACACCTCCCCGGCCGGGCTCGAGGGCTACCTCGTCAACGGCAGCGCGGGCAGCGTCGCTTCGGGCCGTGTGTCCTACACGTTCGGGCTGGAGGGTCCGGCGGTCACGGTGGACACGGCCTGCTCGTCGTCGCTGGTCGCGCTGCACCTGGCGGTGCAGTCGCTGCGCAGCGGCGAGTGCTCGATGGCCCTGGTCGGCGGTGTCACCGTCATGGCGAGCCCGGCGGTCTTCGTCGAGTTCAGCCGCCAGCG
>NZ_JABBXF010000212.1 GCF_013030945.1 Streptomyces morookaense
GCCCGGCGGTCTTCGTCGAGTTCAGCCGCCAGCGCGGGCTCTCGGCCGACGGCCGGTGCAAGGCGTTCGGCGCCGGCGCGGACGGCACGGGCTGGGCCGAGGGCGCGGGCATGCTGCTCGTGGAACGGCTCTCCGACGCCCGCCGCAACGGACACCAGGTGCTGGCGGTCGTCCGCGGCACGGCGGTCAACCAGGACGGCGCGTCCAACGGTCTGACGGCGCCGAACGGTCCCGCGCAGCAGCGCGTGATCCGGCAGGCACTG
>NZ_JABBXF010000213.1 GCF_013030945.1 Streptomyces morookaense
GACCGTCGAGGCGTGGCTGTTCTCGATGACGTCGTGCTCGGACTCCTCGCGCGACGGGTAGCCGGACAGACCGCCCTTGCCGCGGAGTTTGGAGAAGTCCTGGCGGCCGGTGAGCAGTTTGTGCACGTACGACTGGTGTCCGGTGTCCCACAGGATGCGGTCGGCGGGCGAGTCGAAGATGCGGTGCAGGGCGATGGTGAGCTCCACCACGCCCAGGTTGGGGCCGAGGTGCCCGCCGGTCCTGGCCACGGCGTGGACCAGGAAGTGGCGGATCT
>NZ_JABBXF010000214.1 GCF_013030945.1 Streptomyces morookaense
CAGGTTGGGGCCGAGGTGCCCGCCGGTCCTGGCCACGGCGTGGACCAGGAAGTGGCGGATCTCCTCGGCGAGTTCGGTCAGGTCCTCGGTGTCCAGCGCCTTCAGATCCCGCGGACTGCGGATGTTCTCCAGCAACGACACGGCGGCCCCCTCCTCCTCTGTCGGCCTTGCTCGTTCGGGCTCCCCGCTCAGACCACGGTGACGGCGGGCGGCCCGGAGGCGGTGCCCTGTGTCTCCATCTGCTCGGCGAGCTTCATCG
>NZ_JABBXF010000215.1 GCF_013030945.1 Streptomyces morookaense
CTACCAACTGAGCTATAGCCCCTTGTTTTGTTTTTCCCGCCGGTTTCCCTTGCGGTCTCCCCGGCGACATGGATTACATTACACGGCCCTCCCCCCCATCTGCCAAATCGGTTGACGGGAGGCAGCTTTTGTCCGTTTTGCCCGTCGGGCTCGTGCGTCAGGCCGTGGCGAAGGAGTAGAAGCGTTTGAGGGTGCAGTGCTCGTCGAGCAGCCGCCCGTAGATCGGTTCACCCTCGAGTTCGCGGTAGGTCTCGATGGGGTCGCCCTTTATGATCAGCGCCCGCGCGCACTCCACGCACCAGTACTGGTAAGCGGAGTTGAGCGGTTCCATGTCGCGCACGATCGGCGTCCCGCTGCCGCACCAGTCGCACTTCCGGCTGTGAGCACCCATGGGTCAGCCCGTTCCCTCCCCTTCGGCCCCGTCCGGACCCGGACGTCCGATTCTGCCACGGAGGCCCCCGGGAACAGCAACGATCCCGCCTCCCGGGAACCGGGAGACGGGATCATCTGTC
>NZ_JABBXF010000216.1 GCF_013030945.1 Streptomyces morookaense
TTGTTGTTGTGGCTGACGAGGAAGACGGTGCCGGCTTCCTTCCGCAGCTCGCGGATGCGTTCCTCCGAGCGCTTCTGGAAGGCGCGGTCACCGGTGGCGAGGGCCTCGTCGATCATCAGGACGTCGTGGTCCTTGGCCGCGGCGATGGAGAAGCGCAGGCGGGCGGCCATGCCGGAGGAGTAGGTGCGCATGGGGAGGGTGATGAAGTCGCCCTTCTCGTTGATGCCGGAGAAGTCGACGATGGACTGGTAGCGCTCGCGGATCTGCTCGCGCGTCATGCCCATGGCCAGGCCGCCGAGCATGACGTTCTTCTCGCCGGTCAGGTCGCTCATCAGGGCGGCGTTGACGCCCAGCAGGGACGGCTGGCCGTCCGTGTAGACCTTGCCGCTCTCGGTGGGGAGCAGGCCGGCGATGGCCTTGAGCAGGGTCGACTTGCCGGAGCCGTTGGAGCCGATCAGGCCGATGGCCTGGCCGCGGTAGGCCGTGAAGCTCACGCCCTTGACCGC
>NZ_JABBXF010000217.1 GCF_013030945.1 Streptomyces morookaense
CACGCAGGCCTGCAGAAGGTCCGCGCCACGGACTGGAAGGGCAAGGGCGCGGACGCGTTCACCGCCAAGTTCGTGGAACACCCGAAGGGCTGGGCGCAGGCTGCGGACGCGTGCGAGTCGGCGGCCGGCGTCCTGGAGACGTACGCCCACACGGTGGCCTGGGCCCAGGGCCAGGCCAAGGAGGCCGTCCGCCTCTACAAGAAGGGCAAGGAGGCGAACAAGAAGGCCGCCGACGATTACCACGCGAAGGCGGACGCGTACAACGCGAAGCTGAAAGCGAACCAGGACCCCGGCCCGCGCCCCGCCGACCCCGGTGAACCGGGCAAGGCGGACATGAAGGAGGCGGAGCGCCTCCTGTCCGAGGCCCGCAAGCAGCGCAACACGGCGGCGGGCGAGGCGAAGACGAAGCTCGACGCGGCAGTGGCGGCAGCGCCGAAGAAACCGTCCTTCGAGCAGCGGATGAAGGCCGACGCGCTGGACCTCCGGGACGGCGGCGCGATGGA
>NZ_JABBXF010000218.1 GCF_013030945.1 Streptomyces morookaense
GCCGGGATACGGACCCGGTCCATCAGCCGGACCGCCTGCGCCCGGGCGTCCTTGCGGGTCGCTCCCCGGTGGACCTCGTACATCTCGCCGAGCTGTGCGCCCACCGTCATCACGGGGTTGAGGGCGGAGAGCGCGTCCTGGAAGATCATGGCCAGTTTCGCGCCGCGGATCCGGCGGCGATCGTCTTCCGCCGCCGCCAGCAAGTCCGTTCCGCGGAAGAGGACTTGGCCGCCGGTGACGTACCCCGGCGGCGAGTCCAGGATGCCCATGACGGCCTGGGCGGTCACGGACTTGCCGGAGCCGGACTCCCCCAGCACGGCCAGCGTCCGCCCGGCGGCGACCGAGTAGCTCACGCCGTTGACGGCCTTGGCGACTCCGTCCCGGGTACGGAACTCGACGTGCAGGTCCCGCACGTCGAGCAGGACGTCCTGCTCCGCCTGTTCCATCTCCCCGCTCCTCAGCGCAACTTGGGGTCGAGGGCGTCGCGCACCGC
>NZ_JABBXF010000219.1 GCF_013030945.1 Streptomyces morookaense
ATATCTGGTGGCTGGCGATTGTTGGCTTCGCAGGCATGATCATCACCTGGATCGTGAAAAGCTTCGACGAGGACGTGGATTACTACGTGCCGGTGGCAGAAATCGAAAAACTGGAAAACCAGCATTTCGATGAGATTACTAAGGCAGGGCTGAAAAATGGCAACTGATACTTTGACGCACGCGACTGCCCACGCGCACGAACACG
>NZ_JABBXF010000022.1 GCF_013030945.1 Streptomyces morookaense
TCCTCCTCGTCGATGCCCAGCCCGTGCGCGAACGGCAGCACGCCCACCGTCGCCCGGCCCGTCAGGCCGCGCAGCATCTCCAGGCCGGGTTCCAGCAGCGACACATCACCCCGGAACTTGTTGACCAGATAGCCCGCGACGAGCTCCTGGTCCTCCGGGGACAGCAGGGCCGTCGTACCGAAGAACGAGGCGAACACCCCGCCCCGGTCGATGTCGCCGACGATCACCACGGGCAGCCGCGCGGCCCGGGCTATGCCCATGTTGACGATGTCCGTGCGGCGCAGATTGATCTCGGCGGGGCTGCCGGCGCCCTCGCAGATCACCGCGTCGTGCGTGCGCCGCAGCTCCTCCAGGCACTCCGTCACGGTGCCGAACAGCTGCTCCTGGCGGCCCTGGTGGTAGCCGCGGGCGCTCAGCTCGCCCACCGGCTTTCCCATCAGCACCACTTGGCTGCTGCGGTCGCCACCGGGCTTGAGCAGCACGGGATTCATCAGCGCGCTCGGCTCGACGCGCGCCGCGGCCGCCTGCATGGCCTGCGCCCGGCCTATCTCGGCGCCCTCGCGCGTCACATACGAATTGAGCGACATGTTCTGCGCCTTGAACGGCGCGACCTTGACGCCCTTGCGGACCAGCCAGCGGCAGATCCCGGCGGTCACCACGCTCTTGCCCGCGTCGGAGGTCGTCCCCGCGATCAGCAGGCCCCCACCCCGCTTACCCACCCGTGCAGCTCCTCTTGACGGTCCTGTTCACCAACACACTGCCCACGGCGCGCCCCGCGACAGCCACCCCGAGGGCCAGCAGCGACACCCGGCGCGAGAGCCGGACGGCCCGTTCGATGTCGGCGGTCTCCACCGGGCGGTTCTCCGCGCCCAGCACCGGCCGGTGCTCGACGCGCCCCGCATAGGCGAGGGTGCCGCCGAGGCGCACCCCCAGGGCCCCCGCGAACGAGGCCTCCACCGGGCCCGCGTTGGGGCTCGGGTGCCGGGACGCGTCGCGCCGGGCCACCCGCCAGGCACCGCGCGGGTCGGGGCCGGCGAGGACGGCGAGCGCGGCGGTCAGCCGGGCGCCGGGCCAGCCGACGACGTCGTCGAGCCGGGCCGCGGCCCAGCCGAAGCGCCGGTAACGCGGGGACCTGTGACCGACCATGGCGTCCAGGGTGTTCACGGCGCGGAAACCCACCAGGCCGGGCACCCCGGCGAGGGCGCCCCACACCAGGGCGCCGACGACCGCGTCGGAGGTGTTCTCGGCGACGGACTCCACGACCGCCCGCGCGATCTGCTGCTCGTCCAGGGCCTGCGGGTCGCGCCCGCACAGGTGCGGCAGCCGCTCCCGGGCGGCCGCCAGGTCGCCCGCACCGAGCGCGGCGCCGACGGCCCGCGCCTCGCGGCCGAGCGAGGTGCCGCCGAGGACGGCCCAGGTGGCGGCCGCGGTC
>NZ_JABBXF010000220.1 GCF_013030945.1 Streptomyces morookaense
ATGATCATCACCTGGATCGTGAAAAGCTTCGACGAGGACGTGGATTACTACGTGCCGGTGGCAGAAATCGAAAAACTGGAAAACCAGCATTTCGATGAGATTACTAAGGCAGGGCTGAAAAATGGCAACTGATACTTTGACGCACGCGACTGCCCACGCGCACGAACACGGGCACCACGATGCAGGCGGAACCAAAATCTTCGGATTTTGGATCTACCTGATGAGCGACTGCATTCTGTTCTCTATCTTGTTTGCTACC
>NZ_JABBXF010000221.1 GCF_013030945.1 Streptomyces morookaense
CCCCGGCGCCCGTCCGGGTCCCGCCGGCCAGCGTGAGGGCGGCCGTCCCGGCGGCCCGCGTCCGGGTGCCCCGGGCGAGCGTGCCCCGCGTCCGGGCGGCCGTCCGGCCGGCCCGCGTCCGGGCAACAACCCCTTCACCTCCGGTGGCTCCACCGGCATGGCCCGTCCGCAGGCCCCCCGTCCGGGTGGCGCCCCGCGTCCGGGTGCTCCCGGTGCCCCCGGTGCTCCCCGTCCGCAGGGCGGTCCCGGCGGTGCCCCGCGCCCGCAGGGCCAGGGTCCCCGTCCGACCCCCGGCGGCATGCCTCGTCCGCAGGGTGCTCCCGGCGGCGCTCCGCGCCCCGGTGGCGCTCCCGGCGGCAACCGTCCGAACCCGGGCATGATGCCGCAGCGTCCGGCTGCCGGCCCGCGTCCGGGCCCCGGCGGCGGCGGTCGCGGTCCCGGCGGCGGCGCAGGCCGTCCCG
>NZ_JABBXF010000222.1 GCF_013030945.1 Streptomyces morookaense
TCACCACCGACTATTTGCAACAGTGCCCGATCAACTCATCAGCGTTTTTTCTGACAAGAGGAGTATGATTCTCCAGGCTATCCAGTAAGTCATGCAGCTCATTATTGACCTGGTGGAGCACCTTAAAGAGTGCACCAGAATCCCGGCAGCTCTGATATGCAAGATTTGCCTGAACAGCACGATTCTGCATGATCCCGATTTGTGCGATTGCGTCTTTCTGCTGATCGCCTGTTGGCTGATAAGTGGTGTTAAAAGAAAATGCGCTCATAATTCCTCCTGTATCTGATGTTTTCAGCCCCCATCATCTGTTGAGTTTCGGGAGCCGCGGTTTTGACGTTTTGCGGGGACCTGCCTTTTGTTCCCTCCGGTATTCACCATCACCTGTTTGAGAACCTTCGCCGCAAGGGGCATCACTGCCACGGCCTGACGCACCTGTCCTGGGCAGAACGCAAA
>NZ_JABBXF010000223.1 GCF_013030945.1 Streptomyces morookaense
CCAAGCTGGCCGACCGTCGTGTCAGCCGGAAGATCCAGGTCGGGTCCGTGGCCGTCGGTGGTGACGCCCCGGTGTCGGTCCAGTCGATGACGACGACGCGTACCTCCGACATCGGTGCGACGCTGCAGCAGATCGCGGAGCTGACGGCTTCGGGCTGCCAGATCGTGCGGGTGGCGTGTCCGACGCAGGACGATGCGGATGCGCTGAAGGTGATCGCGGCGAAGTCGCAGATCCCGGTCATCGCGGACATCCACTTCCAGCCCAAGTACGTCTTCGCCGCGATCGATGCGGGCTGTGCGGCGGTGCGGGTGAATCCGGGCAACATCAAGCAGTTCGACGACAAGGTCAAGGAGATCGCGAAGGCGGCCTCCGAGGCGGGTACCCCGATCCGGATCGGGGTGAACGCGGGTTCGCTGGACCGGCGGCTGCTGGAGAAGTACGGCAAGGCCAC
>NZ_JABBXF010000224.1 GCF_013030945.1 Streptomyces morookaense
CAGGTTTTCGCTCAAGCAACAGCGCATTCTGGCGCATGATCCGGTAAACACGTTTGGCATTGATCGCAGGCATACCATCAAGTTCTGCCTGTCTGCGAAGCAGCGCCCATACCCGACGATAACCATACGTTGGCAGCTCTCCGATAACATGGTGTATACGGAGAAGCACATCCGTATCATCAGTGTGACGACTGCGGCGGCCATCCATCCAGTCATCGGTTCGTCTGAGAATGACGTGCAACTGCGCACGCGACACCCGGAGACAACGGCTGACTAAGCTTACTCCCCATCCCCGGGCAATAAGGGCGCGTGCGCTATCCACTTTTTTGCCCGTCCATATTCAACGGCTTCTTTGAGGAGTTCATTTTCCATCGTTTTCTTGCCGAGCAGGCGCTGGAGTTCTTTAATCTGCTTCATGGCGGCAGCAAGTTCAGAGGCAGGAACAACC
>NZ_JABBXF010000225.1 GCF_013030945.1 Streptomyces morookaense
CTGCTCGACAAGACCGGCACCATCACCTACGGCAACCGCCGCGCCTCCGAGTTCGTCCCGGTCAAGGGCACGATGGCCGCCGAGGTGGCCGACGCCGCCCAGCTCTCGTCGCTCGCCGACGAGACGCCCGAGGGCCGCTCGATCGTCGTCCTCGCCAAGGAGAAGTACGGCCTGCGCGAGCGCCACGAGGGCGAGCTGGTGGGCGCCGAGTGGATCCCGTTCACCGCCCAGACCCGTATGTCGGGTGTGGACGTCGACGGGCGCAAGGTCCGCAAGGGCGCGACCGGTTCGGTGATCGCCTGGGTCGAGGAGCGCGGCGGCAGCGTCGCCGAGGACGCCCGCACGCTCACCGACGAGATCTCCCAGGCGGGCGGCACGCCGCTGCTCGTGGCGCTGGAGGACGAGAAGGGCGCCCGTGTGCTGGGCGTCATCCACCTCAAGGAC
>NZ_JABBXF010000226.1 GCF_013030945.1 Streptomyces morookaense
TGTCGGCGAAGAGCGAGGCGGCGCTGCGGGCGCAGGCGGAGCGGCTGTTGTCCTTCGCGGACGCTGACGCGCCGCTGGCCGACGTCGCGTTCTCGCTGGCCACGACACGCTCGTCGATGGAACACCGGGCGGTCGTGGTGGGGGAGGACCGCGAGGAACTCCTGGCTGCCCTGCGTGCGCTGGCCGCCGGCTCCCCGTCCGCCCGCGTCGCCATGGGCGAGCCGGGTGTCGGAGGCAAGACCGGCTTCCTGTTCTCGGGGCAGGGGTCGCAGCGGCTCGGTATGGGGCGGGAGTTGTACGCGGCGTACCCGGTGTTTGCGGCTGCGTATGACGAGGTGTGTGCGCATCTGGACGCGCCGGTGGATGTGGACGCGGAGTCGTTGAATGAGACCGGGTGCACGCAGCCCGC
>NZ_JABBXF010000227.1 GCF_013030945.1 Streptomyces morookaense
CGGCCCGTAGCCGATGCCCTTGTCGGGAACCGCCCGCAGGCCGTCCTTGACGGACTTCAGAGTGTCGGCAGGGTCGTCACACACCTCAAGCCGTACGGGGTGCAGCGTGGTGAACCAGCCGACGGTGCGGCTGACATCCGTCTGCGCGTCGAACTCCTCGCGCCCGTGCCCCTCGACCATCAGATGACTGATGGACCGGCCGGTCAGCCCGGTCAGTGCCTGCCCGAAGGCGGCGAGCAGGAACTCGTCGATGCGCGTGCCGAAGGCGCGCTGGCAGCTGTCCAGCAACAGAGCGGTGCGCTCGGCGTCCAAGGAGATCCCGACCTCGACAGAGGTGCCGGTGTCCTGTCGCAGGACCGGTGCCTCGTCCAGGTCGGCGAGCAGGTCGTTCCAGTAGGC
>NZ_JABBXF010000228.1 GCF_013030945.1 Streptomyces morookaense
CGGCCCGTAGCCGATGCCCTTGTCGGGGACCGTGCGCAGGCTCTCCTTGACGGCCCGGATGCTCTCGCCGAGCTCGGCGCCCAGGGGGAGCCGTACCGGGTACAGCGTGGTGAACCAGCCGACGGTGCCGGAGACGTCGAGTGCGGGGTCGATGTCCTCGCGGCCGTGGCCCTCGACGAGGACGTGGTGGGTGCGCCCACCGTCGACGGCCTCCAGGGCGCAGCCGAGCGCGGTCAGCAGGAGGTCGTCGATGTGCGTGTGGTACGCGCGGTGCGCCGGACCCAGCAGGTCCCGCGTGTCCTGCTCGCCCAGGACGAACTGTTCGGCGTGCGCTGCACCGGCCCCGGCGGTGAACCGGTCACCCGGATGGAAGTCGGCGAGCAGGTCGTTCCAGTAGGC
>NZ_JABBXF010000229.1 GCF_013030945.1 Streptomyces morookaense
CTCTTAGTAGGCGGAGTTGACGCTGTCCATGGAGCCGTACTTGTCGGCGGCGTAGTTGCAGGAGGCGACGATGTTGGCGACCGGGTCGTAGATGTCCCAGGACGTGCCGTCCACGTGGTACGCCTTGAACGTCGGGTCGATGATCTGCAGCAGACCCTTGGAGGGGACACCGGCAGCGGCGTTGACGTCCCAGTCGTTGATCGCCTGGGGGTTGCCGGTGGACTCGCGCATGATGTTGCGCTTGATGCCCTCGTAGGAACCCGGGATGCCCTTGGCCTTCATGATGTCCAGGGCCTGGTTGATCCAGCCGTCCAGGTTGTTGCCGTAGGCCTTGGGGGCCGGAGCGGCGGCCTCGGCCTTGGCCTCGGTCTTGGCGGGCTTCAGGGCGGCGCGCTC